>JBARKJ010000047.1:0-63323 GCA_049801375.1 Nitrospirota bacterium
GGCGTCCCTGGTGCGGAAATAGAAAAAAAGGTTGAGACCGCGAAGGTCGAGACTGCGCCTCCGCAAGAGACCTCGGAGGCAAAGACAACTGTAGAGGGCAAACCGCCTGAGATGGCTATAAAAAGAGACGGCCCGGCGGAGCATCCCGCGCGTCCCGAAGGAATACCCGCGGCCGAGGCGAAACGCGAGACCCGACCCGAGGAGGAAGTCACGCCGCCGCCGGAGATAAAGCGTGAGGCGGAGGAGCCGGAAGCCAGCTCTGAGGCGGTGACAGATAAGTCCGGGTTTTACTCGCCGGCGGTCATGCGCTTAGCTGTGGAGCACAGAATAGATTTAAAAACTGTAGCGGGCACCGGCGAAGGCGGGCGGGTGACCAAGACGGACGTTATGCGTGCACTCGCGGAAAAAAAAGCCGGGCCGGAAGGGACGGTGCCTGCGGGGGGAAGGCCGGAGAAAGAGAGGCGAGAAGGGGAAAAGCTTAAGTCCGAAGCCGGTCAACCGGCGCCTTCGCCCCGGATAGTGCAGGAAGAGCTTCTGGAGTCGGCAGCCCCGCCTGAAATGCAGGCAGGATTTGGAATATACAGACCGCCTTCTTATGAAGTAGAAGAAGGGGACACGGAACTTCCGTTTTCGCGCCTCAGACTATTAATCGCCGACCACATGGTTTACAGTAAAAGGACGTCTGCCCATGTCACAACTATAGCCGAAGCTGATTTTGAGCATATAGTGGGGATAAGACAACGCAATAAAGATAAAGTCAAAACAGAAGTGGGAATAAGCCTGACTTACACGCCTTTCGTCATGGCGGTGGCGATCAGGACCTTGAAGGAATTTCCGTTGATGAATTCAGTGGTTCAGGGATATTCCGTCCTTACGAAGCGGAGTATAAATCTTGGCGTGGCCGTGGACTCCGAGCGGGGCCTGATGGTTCCGGTGATAAAGGGCTCGGAGGATATGTCCCTGCTGGAGTTGGCGAAGGCGCTCCACGAGCTTTCCGTAAAAGTGCGGGATAAAAAAATAACGCCTGACGAAATGGCAGGTGGTACGTTCACCGTGACAAATCCCGGCAGGCATGGAAATCTGTTCGGGACGCCGATAATCAGCCAGCCTCAGGTTGGGATACTCCGGATGGGAGAGCTGGTGAAGCGCGCCGTGGTGGTTACGGCGGAAGACGGCGAGGACGCCATCGCCATACGGCCCATGATGTACATAGCGCTCTCCTACGACCACCGCGTGGTGGACGGCTTGACCGCGAACGAGTTCCTGCACCGCATAAAAGAGCACTTGGAGGCGGGAGATTTTACTTTATGAGGCTCCTCTCCGGGATGCGGCCCACCGGCAGGCTGCATATCGGGCACCTTGTCGGCGCGCTCGGGAACTGGCTCTCGTTGCAGGAAGAGTATGAATGTTTTTTCATGGCCGCAGACTGGCACGCCCTGACCACCGCCTACGCCGATACCTCCGAACTTCCTAAAAACATTATGGAAATGGCCTTGGATTGGCGGGCGCTGGGTATCGATTTTAGCCGCTCGACGGTCTTCGTCCAGTCCGATGTGAAGGAGCATGCGGAGCTTTATCTCCTTCTTGGGATGATTACCCCCATGCCCTGGCTGGAGCGGGACCCGACGCTAAAAAACATGATTGAAGACATGCACTTACACGGCGTGAACTACGGCCTGATGGGATACCCGGTGCTTCAGGCGGCGGATATAACGCTATACAAGGCGGGCGCGGTGCCGGTCGGGGTTGACCAGGTCCCGCACATCGAGCTTGCCAGAGAGATCGCGCGGGCCTTTAACCATCGGTATAAACAGGTTTTTCCAGAGCCGAAGGCGCTCCTGACTCAGACCCCGAAGCTTCCCGGGACGGACGGACGGAAGATGTCCAAGTCATTGAATAACGCCATTTTTCTGGACGAGACGCCGGAAACGATGAGGCCGAAAGTGATGCAACTCATTACAGACCCTAAGAAAATCCACGCGACGGACCCGGGCGACCCGGATATCTGCTCCGTCCAGGACTACCACAAGGCGTTCGGGCCAAATGACGCGCCTTTCGCCGACGAGGACTGCCGCAAAGGCCTGCTCGGCTGCGTGAAGCACAAGAGCTATTTGGCTGAAATATTAAGCACTTACCTTGCACCATTCCGGGAGAAAAGGGCGCTGCTGGCAGGCCGCGAGGAAGAGACGCGTGAGATGCTTAAGGCCGGTGCCGAGACCGCTCGCAAGGTCGCGGCGGCGACTATGGAGGAAGTGCGCGATGCCATAAATTTGTCGTTTTGAGTCAAAAAATATGTCTCGAAAACCCGCCTTTGACCCCCTAAAATGCATTGTGCCGAGCGTGGAGATGTGCTGTGCTGTAATCGATACCGGCTAAAATTTATTGATTATTTCAGATATTTATGAATAAATGTGTACCGATGACGGTTTGGTTAATTAAACAGGAATAGCATAGAGTTTTCATAAAAGGACCCCCAAATGGGAAAATTATCTTCTGCCTTTTACATAAAGATTATAAGAATATTTAGCTCTATTATTTTGGGAGTCTATATTTTAGTTATTATGTCGGCAATATATTTAATTGCTATGAAAAGGAATGATGATCCGGGAGAAATAGTATTTCATTCTATAGTGGTAATACTTCAAATATCAATTCTTTATTTAACAAAGAAAGAAATGAAGTTTAAACGGCTTTATTCATTATTTAATTATTTATGGCCTCTGTTAATTATAATTGGATTAGTTGGGAGCATTTACTCTATTAATCTCGCCCATCATCTAATGAGCGATGAGTATATAATGAGAGTGATAGAAAAAAGGAGGATGTTCCTCTATTATCCATTAGTCTATTCAATTTTGCTTATAGTTTATGGTTTTCTAATTAGATACATAATTAAAAAAATAAAAATAGTAAGAGGAAATTAAGGACACATTCCTTATTATTTTAAAAGTTTAACATCTGCGAATTGATTGCGAGGCCTCATCTCACTCATTCCGGCCTCCGCGATGTGCAGCATACCAGCCTTAAGCGTATTCCCAAAAAACCTGTTAAATTTAAATAAGGATGTTCAAAGGTTAGACAGGCTGACAGGGGATACGCTATGAAAATCCGAAAAATAAAACAGGTATGGGCGAGCAGGCCGACTATAGAGGGTGCGGGGGTGCATCTGCGGCGGGCGTTCGGGAATAACGAGGTGCCGCAGCTCGACCCGTTCCTCCTGCTGGACGATTTCCATTCGGCCACTCCCGAGGAGTACCTGCCGGGGTTCCCATGGCATCCGCACCGGGGCATCGAGACCATTACATATATGTATAACGGCCGGGTGGAGCACGGGGACAGCATGGGGAACAGCGGGATTATAGACCCCGGCGACGTGCAGTGGATGACGGCGGGGAGCGGCATCATACATCAGGAGATGCCGAAGGGAGACGCGGCGGGCGTCATGTGGGGGTTCCAGCTATGGGCGAACCTGCCCGCAAAGCATAAGATGATGGCGCCCAGATACCGCGGGATTTCAGCCAAAGACATCCCGGAGGTACTCATAGACAGCGTGCGGGTAAAGATAATCTGCGGACATATCGGGGACGTGTCCGGGCCGGTTACGGACGTCGTCGTGGACCCGGAATACCTGGATGTTTGCGTGCCGGCGAAAACGACCTTTACACGCGCCTTCAAGCCCGGATACAAGGTCTTCGCATATATCGTTGAGGGAGAGGGATATTTCGACCCGGAACGCATCGCCTACGCGCACGAGGTGGTCGGGGCGAACTATTTCGACTTCAAGCGGAAGTGCGCGTGCGCCGCGACGGACCTTGTCCTCTACGGAGACGGGGACGAGGTGGCGATTACCACGCAAGAGAGCCCGGTCCGTTTCCTTCTGATATCCGGCAAGCCCATCGGCGAGCCCGTCGCATGGTACGGCCCCATCGTGATGAACACGCGGGAAGAACTGAGGCTCGCATTCGAGGAGTTCGAGAAGGGGACGTTTATAAAATAGCGACTACCTTATGAATGACCGCGATGACGAATTCTCCCGCCTCATCTCGCTGATGCGCCCATGCACGATGTGCAACATACCGCCGCCCGCGTACCCTATCGTTTCCGGGAAATTCGGCGCTAAAGTCATGAGCGTCGGGCAGTCGCCGGGGCTTATAGAGTGCCGGGAAGGAAAGCCTTTCGCGGGCACGGCGGGGCGGACATTATTCACGTGGCTCGCACGTGCCGGTGTCTCCGAAGAAAACTTCCGCGCGAACGCGTACATGACCGCCGTAACCAAGTGCTATCCCGGCCCGGACAAAAACGGCCGCCGCGAGACGCCAAGAGATATCGAAATACATAACTGCGCGGCGTATCTCGTCCGTGAACTGCGGATAGTGGAACCGGCGGTGGTCCTGGCAATCGGGAAACTCGCGATAGAGCGCCTGCTCGGCCAGGCGATGCTCACGGATGTCGTGGGCAGGGCAATCCCGCGCCGCTATCACAGTTTCGAGACGCTGGTAATCGCGCTCCCGCACCCGTCCGGCCGGAGCACGTGGCAGTACATGGGAGACAATAAAAAACTTCTGGAGAAGGCGATAGCGCTGATTGCGAGGCAGGTGAGGCCGCTGTTATAATTCTACTGGGGGAGGGGAGCATTCTCTCCGAAAAATTATTATTCACAATAGCGCTTCATCGGCAGCAGTTCTATTTTACGTTCAACGATAATTTTTCTTCGAGAACACTCCCTCCCCCTTATTTGTTCACCAGGGCGGAGGAGGCATTCCTGGAAGAAGCTCATCTGCCCCTAAATTCCTTGACAACTTACCGCGATATTTAGGATAATGTGCGAGTGAGGGACTATGGACGCTAAGGAGTTCGGGGCAAGCGGGGAGGACGCGGCGGAGAAGCACCTGAAGACGCTTGGCTACAAAATCCTGGAGCGGAACTACCGGACGAAGATGGGCGAGCTGGACATTGTCGCGAGCGACGGGGATACTATCGTCTTCGTTGAAGTGAAGTCCCGCCGGGACAAGACGTTCGGAGAGCCGGAGCTGGCGGTGGACGCAAGGAAGCAGCGGCAGTTGACCAAAGCCGCCTTGATGTACCTCACGCGCACGAGAAGTTATAAGTCACCCTGCCGGTTCGACGTGGTAAGCATATTTTCCCTGCCCGGCGAGGGTCTGAAGGTCAGCGTGCTCAAGGATGCGTTCGAGCTTTCGGGCGGATATTGAGGCCGGTCACCGGCCAGGAGGGTATTGAAATGGATAATCCGTGGGCCGCGGTAGTGGTCCTTGGCTTTTTGGGCTGGATAGGCTGCACGATCGGCTTCATTTTCGGCGCGTTTCAGAAGCAGGGACGGTTCGACAACAAGAAGGCACTTATCTGGGGCTCGGCCGTGGTCGTCTGCTATGCCGTGTGGGTCGTGGGAATGATGAAAGCCTGAAGGCATACCCCACTATGAAATGCGCGAAACCGGACTGGGCCCCCTACTCGTGGGCCCTTCCTTTTTTCGGCTCCTTCCTCGTATATCTGATTACCGTCGCCCCCACCGTCACGTTCTGGGACAGCGGCGAGCTCATATCCGCGTCGTGGTGTCTCGGCATATCGCACCAGCCGGGCTATCCGCTCTTCTGCATCGTGGGGAAACTCTTTTCGTTTCTCCCGTTCGGAAACGTGGCATACAGGGCAAACCTGCTCTCGGCGTTTTTCTCGTCGTTCTCGCTTCTCGCTCTTTATTTTTTACTGATTGAAATTTCCCGCCGCCCCGTACTTGCGGCGCTGGCCGCGCTCCTGCCCGCGTTCATGAAGGCGTACTGGTCTCAGGCGGTAGTAACCAAGCCCCTGGCGCTTAACAGCCTCTTCGTGACCCTGCTGGCATTGACATGGGTGCTGGCGGCGCGTAAAAAACTATCTCCGGAACGTTACTTCGCGGCCTCCGGGCTGGTTTTCGGCCTGGGCGTCGTGAACCACCAGTCCCTCATCCTTTACGCACCGGCGCTGATAATCTCGTGGGCCGTTTTACAAGGGCCGGATCTCCGCCAGCGTCTTAAGCTTTCGACCCTCTCCCTCTTTTTCATCATGCTGGGCCTCTGTGTTTATCTGTATCTGCCAATCCGGGCAACCGCGGGCCCGTTGATGGACCTGGGCCATCCGGACAATTACGGCCGCTTCGCCTGGACGGTGAAGTGGGGCGAGTACTTCCGGGCCGGGATACCGTTTAACAACATTTTAGCCCTCGTGAAAAAAATTAACATCATGGACCCGCGCATCATTATCGGAGCGCCGGCCGCGCTTCTTTTAATCTTTCGCATGCTCAGGCGGGAGTGGCGGCTATACCTGCCGCTCCTCGTCTTCCTGCTCGTTTATCTGGCCGGGATTTCCATGCAGACGCTGGGTAGCGAGGAAGACAATAAGTTCGGCCTGGCGGCGAAATATTTCATCCCGGTATTCGTCATGGCCGTACCGCTGATATATGCGGAGGCGGTTGAGCTGTGGGACGCATCTAAAATCTGGAAGGCGTTAATCGCCGCCGTTTTCGCGGGGTTTATCGTCCTGCTGCTGGCGCGGAACTTCTTCGTTGAGGATAACTCCCGGCATTTCTTCGCGTACGATTACGCGCAGGACAGCCTGAAAAGCACTGGGGAGCGCGGTGTCCTTTTCACATGGGGGGACAACGGCGCCTTCCCGCTCTGGTACCTGCACGACGTGGAGAAATACCGGGACGACGCCGTCATAATCCACGCGCCTCTGATGACATACGACTGGTATCTAAGGGATGTCAACGGCTGGCTCGGGGCGGATATAAAATATTTAGACCCGTACTTCCTGGGCGAGAACGTCTATCGCGTCTACAGGGCCGTGACGCCCGGCAGGACCGTCGCGTACGACTTCTCCACCGTGAAGTTTTTAGGCATGGACCAGAACGCGCTGAAGGTGCGGGGCCTGGTATCTTTCGAAGGTCCAACGCCGCCAGGTGAGCCGTGGAAATTTTATGTCCTTCGGAATGTGGACGACCCGGATGTCTATAAAGACCCGATGGCGGAGAATATAACAGAGATATATAATTACCAGAATTCCCTGCGCTCTCTCAGGTAAAACTGAAAGTCCGGCTTTTCTTTGCTACTTCCACCTTACGGAGGCGAAGGCTCCGAAGATGGACAAATGCGCGGCGCTTTAGCCGCTTTTCACCCGAAAAGAAAGTAGAGAATTATATCGTCTTCAGCACAGGCGCGAAGACCGGGTCCACCTTGCTTAACTGCGTCAGGACGAATTTCTCTATTCCTTTATTATCCGTGACGAGCAGGCCGTTAGGCAGGTTCTTCTGCGGGATGCTGGCTCTGCCCATAGACTTGTGCCCGCCCGCGCTTCCCACTTTTCCGAAGGCCGTCCGAGCTAAATAGCCCGCGTCCTTCTTCACACCGTCGTTTCTGAAAACCACCACCAGCTCCGTGGCCACGATGCCCGTGACGAGCGCCCATTCGACGTGTTCCACCCTTATCAGGAAGTCCGCTATCTGCACGCATACGTCGTAGCTGGGCACCGGGCCTAAGTGCGCGAACATCACGCCCTGCACGAACCGCCGCCGCACCAGCGCGATTGAGAAATAATCCAGGGCGTCCCGCGAGAACTGGGAGAACTCGATGCGCTTCACGATGTCCCGGTCGGATTTCTTACGAAGCCACCTGAGCGCCTCAATGTCGCCGGTTGACAAGTCGGCCATGAAGTTCCGGGAGTCGGTCTTGATGCCGTATAAGAGTGCGCTGGCGATGCCCCGCGTAAGGCGGGTCCCGGCGGCCCGCATGTACTCCGTCATTATAGAGGAGGTGGAGAGGTACTCGGGCCGGATGTCCTCGAACGGGACGGTGCGGTCCAGGAGCATGGGGTGATGGTCGATTACGATGTCGCAGCGCGGGAGGGTGAAGTCCTGGAAGAACTGCGGCTGGCCGTCCACTATCGCAATCCTGTCCGCGTCCTTTGCCTCCGCCTCGGATATCGGGGTGACCGGGATCTTCAGCTGGCGGATCATAGACGCGTTTTCGGGCCGCCCGACGGCGCCGGTGTAATTGAGTACCACCGCCAGCTTCCCGGCGGTCGCCTCCTCCAGTACGCTCTTCAGCGCCATCGACGACGCCAGGGCGTCCGGGTCCGGGTTCCCGTAAATCATCACCCGCAGAAGTCCGGAACTGCCCGCCGTCTCCTTGAGGCGCGCAAACAGCGCCTTTGCTTCTTCGGGGATTTTTTCAGGCTCGGCCATATTTAATTATTATCATAAATTATTAAATATGAAAAGAACTTGCGGATTATCTAACCACAAAAAAAACCCGGAGAAAATCCGGGGCTAATATTATTTTCCATATGAATTTATTTTTATTTCTTTTCCGACGGTTTTTTAGGTGCGGGCGGCGGAATAAATCCTTTATCACCTGTCTTTTTGGGTCCGGGCGTGATAGGTTGTTTCTGAGGAACATAGCCTTCATTTATATTCTTTTTCTCTGCCATGGCTCCCTCCTGTTTGTAAAGAAACAAATTAGACAGGCTAAAAGTTACAAGTAATGCTACACCTATTATAAAAAAAATGATAGATGATATATTAAGTCGCTTTGTATAAAGAGCATATTTATTTTGGGAACCTTCACTATTGCTGGTGGTCTCATCTTCATTTTCTATTATTTCAATTTGTCTGGTGCATGCTGTTTGACTTGTCAAAAATGAAATCAATGTCGATAAAATACTTATAACAAACGCTATCCATGAAAAAGCTAAAAACCAAAGTGTCCATTTAACTGGAGCTGGTGCAATTTTTTCTATAAAAGTGAGCGATAAAGCCAATGCACCTGCCGCTAAGGTTAAAACTGCTTTATCAAATTGTTGCGCGGTATTTTTATTAGCCTCTATTAAGGATTTTCTCTCTTCAAGATAAACTGTATAGTCTCGTTCTTGATTATCCATTTATGCTCGCGGCCTTCCGCTTACACCATCACTATATCGTACTGCTCCTGGTGGAGCGTCGTGTCGGCCTTGATGATGAGCTTCTTCTTGAACTCCAGCTCCAGGTCCTCGACCCCCTGGCGCTCCTCGTCGTAGAGCAGGTCCGCGACCTCCGGGTTCACGGAGACCATTATCTTCTTCTCTTTCGAGGAGTGGGCGATGCGGCGTATCTCGCGGAATATCTCGTAGCAGACGGTGACGCTGCTCTTGATGAAACCCCGGCCCTCGCAGTACGGGCACGGGTCGCACAGGCTTCGGCCCAGGCTCTCGCGCGTCCTTTTGCGGGTCATCTCGATTAGCCCCAGATCCGAGAGGTGGTAGATGTTCGTCTTGGCCTTGTCGTGGGAGAGGTACTCCTGGAGCGACGTATAGACCTTGCGGCGGTTCTCCTCCTTCTCCATGTCGATCAGGTCGAGGATGATGATGCCGCCGATGTTCCTGAGCCTTAACTGATACGCGATCTCTCTTACGGATTCGAGGTTGGTCTTGAGTATGGTGTCTTCCAGGTTGCGCTTCCCGACGTAGCGTCCGGTGTTCACGTCGATTGCCGTCAGGGCCTCGGACTGGTCGATGACGATATAGCCGCCGGATTTAAGCCAGACCTTGCGGCCAAGCGCGCGCGATATCTCTATCTCCACGTCGTAGGCGTCGAATATCGGCTCCTCCTTGTCGTACAGCTCCACCTTTTCGCTCAGTTGGGGGAGGTAGGCGTCCGCGAACTCCTTCACGCGCTGGTATTCGGTTGCGCTGTCTATCACCAGCTTCTCGACGTCCAGGGTGAACAGGTCGCGTATGGTGCGGAAGACTAAGTCCAGGTCGTAATGGAGCACGGACGGCGCGGAGAGCTTTTCGTTCTTTTTGAGTATCCTCTGCCAGAGAAGCTCCAGGAAGTCCATGTCCCGCTTAAGCTCCGCCTCGTCCTGCCCTTCCGAGACCGTGCGGACGATATAGCCCGCGCCGGGCTTCTTAAGCGACATCACTATGTCCTTCAGGCGTTTTCTCTCCGCCTCGCTCTCTATCCGGCGGGAGATGCCGATGTGGTCCACGGTGGGCATATAGACGGCGTACCGCCCGGGCAGGGTGACATAGCTCGTCACACGCGCGCCCTTCGTGCCGATTGGCTCCTTGGCCACCTGCACGATTATCTCCTGCCCTTCCTGGAGAAGCTCCTCTATGGTCATGGACGAAGGCCGCCTGCGCCTCGGCCTGGTCTCGTCCTCTATCTCTATCTCCTCTTCTTCCGCCGTTATGTCTTCCGCCATCATATGGGCGTACTCTTCCACGGAGTTATAGACGTCCGCGACGTACAGGAAGGCGGATTTCTCAAGGCCGATGTCCACGAACGCGGCCTGCATACCAGGCAGGACCTTCACGACGCGGCCCTTGTAGACGTTGCCGGTGTTGCCCCGGTCCTTCGCCCGCTCGATGAATATCTCCGTGACCAGCTTGTTCTCTAACAGAGCCACCCGTGTCTCCTGGTGGCTCGCGCTTACTATTATCTCAGTTGGCATGTAGTTCTTTCTACTTTTCTTTCTTACTTTCTTTTCACCCGAAAAGAAAGTAAAGGTTGTTTATTTAAAAAATCCTGAGCCGCTTTATCCGCACCGTCTTCGATTCCGGCGGCGATAAACTGAATATCGCCTGGGCCGCCTCAAACGGCTTTGCGCCCTTGCCATCGACTGCCGTCAACGTAAAAATAACCGTCCGTCCGTCCTGAGCCGCCTCCAGGCAGCGCACCATCGGGCGTATATCTATTTCCCTGGTCACCCGGCCGCCGTCCCCGCCCCGTCCTCCTGCCCCCCCGGCCCCCTTGTCGGAGATGCGGGTAATCACCGCGCTTTCTTTTGCAAGGAACCCGGAAATTGCATCATCAGGGTCCAATCGCCCGGGCACTTCCATTTCGTATTCGTAAGAGGTAAGACCGACCCCCGCGGGGGCCTCTTTCGGCGAGAGATAACGGGCTTCTGAAACCCTCACGCCTGACGGCAGGGCCATGTTCAGGGCCTTTATGGCCAATAATAAGTCTATAGCATAAGAAAGCTCTATGTCAAGGATTTCCGCCTCCGACTCTATCCCGACACCGAGCGCGGGACCAAACGAGAGCTTCGGGTGCGGGTTAAACCCTTCCGAGAAAGCCACGGGCAGCCCCGCGCGCGAGATTGCCCGGAAGAAAAGCGTCATCATCTCCGTATGCGAGAGCATGGCAAGCGGCATGAGCTTAGTATATATGATTCGTATCCTCGCGGACGGGCGGCCAACCGGCGCAGCCATTGGCTGTTTGGTCATTGGCTGTTTCTCACACTCCGTCCCCGAAGCTGAGAGCGGCGGGGAAGAGGCTGCGGACGCGGAATCAGGGAGTGCGGAAGGTTTCCCCTTCGGCTGAGCGCACTCCAGGCCGCACGCCGTGCACTTGTCCAGGCAGTCCCGGCTGGTCTCTGCACGCAGGGCTTTTTCAAGTTCACCCTTAAAAAATTTGTCGGTCACGCCGCAGTCTATGTGGCCCCACGGCAGTATCTCGTCCGGCGCGAACTCGCGAGCCGCCTCGTCCTCTACATCCATACCGGCGTCCCTGAACGCATCCAGCCAGGTCTGCCAGTTGAAGTTTTCGGTCCAGCCGTCGAAACGCGCCCCGGCCTTCCATGCGTTATAAAGCGCCTGGCCTGTCTCCCGCCCGCCCCTGGCGAATGCGGATTCAAGCGCGCTTATCTCCGCGAACCCGGTCTTCATCGCGAACGGTTTCCTGCCTAGCGCGCTCTTTAAAATGTCCTTCCTTCGGCGCATCTCGGATATCGGTATCTGCCCCAGCCGCTCGAAGGGGGTATGGGCCTTGGGCACGAAAACGGATACGCCGACGTTCACGCCCTTTCGCCTGCTGCCGCCCCCTTTCCCCGCATTCAATACCTTGCGGGACAGGTCAATTATGCCGCGCAGGTCGTCGTCTGTCTCCAGCGGCAGGCCGACCATGAAGTAGAGCTTTATCA
The DNA here is from genome assembly GCA_049801375.1 of Nitrospirota bacterium. Classification (GTDB taxonomy): domain Bacteria; phylum Nitrospirota; class JACRHJ01; order JACRHJ01; family JACRHJ01; genus JBARKJ01. Next base: position 11,949 of record JBARKJ010000047.1, read on the forward strand.
GGTCCCAGCCGGATGAGAATACCGTCGCCGCGGTCTCGACCAGCGCGTCCTCCGAGATATTCTTGTTTATCACGTCCCGGAGTCTCTGGGTGCCCGCCTCGGGCGCGATGGTGAACCCCGTCTTCCTGACCCGTTTTATCTCGTTGCACATCTCGGGCGTGAGCGTGCCCACCCGTAACGAGGGAAGCGATATCGACACCTTTCTCTGGCTGTATACGTCCATGAGGTTCTTCATCAACGGGAGAAGAGAGCTGTAGTCCCCGGCAGATAGCGAGGAAAGGGACAGCTCGTCGCAGCCGGTGGATGAAAGGGCGGACTCCGCAAGTTCCATAAGGCGCGGGAGACCCCTCTCGCGCACCGGCCTGTAGATATACCCGGCCTGGCAGAACCGGCATCCGCGCGGGCACCCGCGCGATATTTCCAGCGTGACGCGGTTATGCACGGCGGCCATGTACGGCACCGGCGGGCGCACGGGAAACTCCGCCTTGTCCAGGTCTTTTAAATGGCGCCTTCTGACCCTGTCCGGGCCGCCGGCTACGTTGCATATATTCTTTATCCTGCCGCTTTCGTCTTTCGCAACCTCGAAATGCGCCGGGACGTAGATGCCTTCGACTTTGGAGAGCGCGGCGAGCAGGGCTTTTTTATCCTTCACGCCTCGCCTTTTGAAGTCCAGCACGATATCGGATATCTCGAGCACCGCCTCCTCGGAATCCCCGATGTCGAATACGTCTACGAAGTCGGCCAGCGGCTCCGGGTTTAAGGCGCAGGGCCCGCCCGCAATCACAAGCGGGTGCGACTCATTACGGTCTTTTGCGTATACCGGAAGCCCCGCCAGGTCCAGCATGTTCAGGATATTGGTGTAGGACAGCTCGTACTGTAGCGTGAAGGCAATAATGTCCATTTCGCCAAGCGGCGTGAAACCTTCAAGGGCGTAGAGCGGCAGGTTATGCTCCCTGAGTTTCTCCTCCATGTCCGTCCACGGCGCGAACACCCGCTGGGCCCAGATGTCCGGACGCGCGTTCAGTACCTCGTAGAGCACCTTCAGGCCCAGGTGGGACATGCCGACTTCGTATGCGTCCGGGAAACACAGCGCCCATGTAAGCGAGACGGAATCCGGGTCCTTCACGACGGCATTGACCTCCGCGCCGATGTAGCGCGAGGGCTTGGTGACAAGGGGCAGGATTCTCAGGATTTTATCTTTGAACATTTAAGTCCCAACTTTCTTTTCGAGAAAAGAAAGTAGCAAAGAAAAGCTGGACTAAAAGTCTCCGCTTTCTTTTGCTACTTTTCTTTCCCGTGAAAGAAAAGTAGAAGGTTTAATAAAATAGCTTAAACCGCCGCAAGTTCACGCTGGCGAGCAGTCCCAGGGCGATAAGCGTCGTGAGCGCCGAGGTGCCGCCGTAGCTGACGAGCGGGAGCGGCACGCCCACGACGGGCATTATGCCCACGGTCATCCCGATGTTTATAACGATATGGAAAAAAATCATCGCAACGCAGCCAACGGCGAGAAGCGAGCCGAAACGGTCCTTGGACTTGCCCGCCGTCTCTATCCCCCAGAGCACGATGAACAAAAATACCGCCAGGACGACTATCGAGCCGATGAACCCCCATTCCTCGGAGATTACAGAGAAGATGAAATCCGTGTGCCGCTCGGGAAGGAAACTGAGCTGACTCTGCGTCCCGTGCAGAAATCCCTTGCCTGTGAGACTGCCTGAGCCGATGGCTATCTTCGACTGAATGATATGATAGCCCGCGCCCGCCGGGTCCAGCTCCGGCGAGAGGAACATGGTGAGACGCTTCTTCTGGTAATCCTTAAGGTGCTTCCACAGAAGGCCCCACATGAGCGGAGCCGAGAGCGCCGCGGCCGTCATCAGGTACAGGAACGACTTTATCCTTATCCCCGCGACGATGACCACCGCGCAGAATATGAAAAGGAACATGAGCCCGGTGCCCAGGTCCGGCTGTTTTATCACAAGGGCCACCGGGACTATCACGAGCACAAACGGCTTGATAAGCTCGCGCAGAGTGTGCCCGCGGGTTATCCTGTCCTCCGCGAAATACTTCGCCAGCGCGATTATTATGCAGAGCTTCGCCACCTCGGACGGCTGGAAGGCGAACGGCCCCAGCGGTAGCCACCTCTGCGCGCCCAGGCCAGTATGCCCGACGGCGAGCGTAGCCACGAGGAGCGCTACCGCAATCCCGTACAGGACGTAGCCCCAGCGTTCCAGGCGGCGGTAATCGAAGAAGGCAAGCCCGGCCATAGTCACCAGCCCGAACACTATCCAGACGAGCTGCTTCTTGAATAGCGTGTGGTTTCCGCCGCCCATGCTGTAGGTCGCGGAGTAGACCGCGGCCAGGCCGATGCCGATGAGCAGGGCGACTGCAATCAGGAAATTTATGTCGAAGTTGGAAATTATCCTTTTGTGCCTGTCGGCCATATTATATCCTTCTACTTTTCTTTCCCGTGAAATGATTTACCTGTCCAGAGCGATAGCGAAGACAGAAAGAAAAGTAGCAAAAGAAAGCGGGACTTTAGTTCGGCTTTTCTTTGGTTACTTTTCTTTTCACCCGAAAAGAAAGTAACGACTTTTTCCTGTCCGGAGATTTTTTATTTTTTTTGCTGTCCAGGAGCTCCCTGGTCTTCGCCGCGCCCGTCATCGTCCGGAACGCCTTCAGGCGGCTCCCCGTGATATTGCTGAAATTCTTTACCGCCTTTTGAAGGATGGTACCAGTGAGGTTTCCAAAACCGTTCTTCCGGGCAATCGTCTTGTCGTCTATGCGCAGGTACGCCTCGATTACCTGCTTCGCCATCGGCGCCGACACCGAACCGCCGTGTCCCCCGTGCTCCACCAGGACGCAGATGGCTATTTTCGGGTTGTCCATCGGGGCCGCCCCCACGAACCAGGCGTGGTCCTTATATTCAAGGCCTTTACCCTTGCCGAGGCCTATAACCTGCGCCGTGCCGGTCTTGCCGCCGATAACCACCCTGGGCGACTGCGCCCCGTGAGCGGTGCCCCTGGGGTCCCAGACGACGCCCTTCATGCCGTCTTCTATAATGTCCAGGTCCTGCTGTTTGGCCGGGACCTTCCACAGAGCCACTTTCGGGAACTGCTTTAGTCTCCCGTCCCTGTATCTTATCTGGCTTACTACCTGCGGCTGGTATAGCGTCCCGCCGTTCGTGATGGTCGCCGTCATCCGGGCGAGCTGTATCGGGGTGACGCTGACGTAGCCCTGGCCTATCGAGCAGGATATGGTCTCGCCGGGATACCATTTGCAGTGGCGGACTTTCTCCTTCCATGCGGTGGACGGAATAAGGCCCTTCGCCTCCCTGAGGCCGATGCCGGTGGGCATCCCCAGGCCCAGGTAATTGGCGTACTTCGCGATGTTGTCTATGCCCATGATGTTGCCCAGGTTGTAGAAGAACACGTCGCAGGACTCGACGATCGCATTGTGGAGCTGGATGCGGCCGTGTCCGTGCTTGTCCCAGCAGTGGAAGACCCTGCCCCCGAAGCTCCAGCCGCCCGTGCAGTTGACCTCCAGGTTATCCGCCTTGCCCGTCTCCAGCCCGGCCAGGGCCATGGCCAGCTTGAACGTCGAACCCGGCGGGAACTGCCCCTGGAGCGCGCGGTTGTTGAGCGGTTTTCCAGGGTCCGTGGTCAGGTACTGCCAATCTTTTTTGGTGAGCCCCACCGGGAATATGTTCGGGTCGAAACCGGGCTTCGACACCATCGCCAGCACGTCGCCGTTTCGCGGGTCGATGGCGACAATCGCTCCGGCCTTGCCCTTCATCGCCTCTTCCGCCGCGGCCTGCGCCCTGTAGTCCAGCGTGGTGACAAGGTCCTCCCCGGCAACCGGGGGCACGGTATAGATGATCCTTTTCTGGCGGCCCATCGCGTCCACCTCGACGCCCTTCTTTCCGGGCACGCCGCATATGACCTTGTCGAAGGCCTTTTCTATCCCGTACTGGCCGATGAGGAAATCCGGCGGAAGGTCCGCATACTCGGGCATCTCGTGCTGCTCCGGCGTTATCTTCCCGATATAGCCGATCAGGTGCGCGGCGAAATCCCCGTACGGGTAGTAGCGCCTGAGTTCCACCTCCACCGACACGCCGGGCAGGTCGTCCTTCGCGGCCTCGACCTCCGATATTTCGGCGAAGGAGGCGTCCTCCCGCACGCGTATGGGCTGGTAGGGGTTCCGGAACTTCTCCGACTTTATAAAATTCTCCAGCTCCTCCTGCGTCGTCCCGATGATGGAGGCCAGCTTCGCCGCCACCTGAGGCATCCCCTTCGCGTCTTCGGGGGTGAAGGTTATGGTGTAGCTGGGCGTATTGGCGGCCAGCGGAATGCCGTTCCTGTCGTAGATGATACCCCTGGGCGGGCGGATGCTGATGATGCGGATGCGGTTATTCTCGGAGAGCTCGCGGTAGTACGAGCCCTTTATCACCTGGAGGTACCAGAGCCTTAAGACTATGACCGCGAAAAAGACCAGGACGCAGACGCTCAAAAGCCACAGGCGCTTTTTTATGTCGCCCGCGCCTTCTGTCTCGCCGTGAAAACCGTTTCCGTTAAACTTCATTTATATCCGGACCTGCAACTGCCTGATGGTCTTGAGCCAGGGCACTCTCCGAGACAGGCGCGACCTGAAAAGCCACAATAGAAGCGCCCCGGCCAGTGCATTGTAGAGCGCCTGGGGAAGGCCGTACCTCAGGGACATGTATATAATCTCGTTTCCGCCCCGGACCGTCTCGACCAGGGCGGCGGTATAAACCCCATTGATGAGCGAGAGGACGAAAATACCTGCGAAGTTCGCGGACTCTCCGATGTTGAACCACTTCTTGCCCGCCCGGCCGGCCAGGTACCCGACGAGGGCGTAGCCCGAGACGAACAGGCCGATGTAGCCGCCGGAGAGGCAGTCGTCCAGGAAACCCGCGAAGGCCCCGTATATTATGCCCGACGGGCCGTCCTCCGTGATGGAGAAGGCATAGACCGCGACCAGCATCAGGCTGGGTTTTATGCCCCAGACTGAAAGGGCGTCTCCAAGCACGGCCTGGAGGGCCGCGATTATTATAAACGTGACATAGACCGATACGTTCAGCTTCATTTTTTCACGGCCTGTTTATCCGGCTTCGACTGCTCCTCCGCCGGCAGCGGCTTAGGCTGGTAGCGGACGATGGAAACCTCCTCAAGGCGCCTTATGTCCGCGAGCGGGCGCACGATGATTTCCTCGAAGTATCCCTGGCCCGGCTTAGACACCTGCGCCACCCGCCCCACGGGCAGCCCCTCCGGGAATATGCCGTCCAGCCCCGAGGTGATGAGCAGGTCGCCCACGCTCACGTCCGCCTGTTTGCCCACGTACTGGAAACGGCATAGTTCGGTGCCGTCCCCGACAAGTATGCCGGGCTCGCGGGTGCGCTGTGTTATGCAGGACACGGCGCTCGCCGGGTCGGTAAGAAGCGTGAGGCGCGACGTCCCGCCCGAGACCTTGGAGATATGTCCCACGACCCCGGTACGGACGGCGGCGGGCATGTTCCTGGCCACGCCGTCTTGCTCGCCCGCGTCTATCCAGGCGGTCTTGAACCACGAGGACGCGTCCCGCCCGATGAGGTGCGCGACGACGGCCGGGTACCCGAAATCTTTCCCCACGGACGAAAGCTCCGCCACCCGGGCACTCCGGGCGAGGGCTTCCCTGAGGCGCAGGTTCTCTAAATAGAACCCCCTGTTCGCATCCTTGAGTTCACGGTTTTCGTCCCTCGCATATATGAGGCCCGCGTAGCCGTCCCAGACGCTGCAGAACTTGTTTCTTACCGCCCGCGTCCCCATGGCGAATGGAGAAAGGAGCGTCGTTACGGCCCGTTCAGGCAGAGAGCCATTACGGGGCTTTCTTACCTGTGAGGTAATAATCAGGAAGCTTGAAAGGATTATGAGGAACAGTAGCAGGATGCCTCTGTTCCTGGCAAGGTAGCGAAACATCTTTTTATTCTGCCGTTATAACGAAGGAGGGTTTGAGATTACGTCCTGACGGAGACCCTTCGTAAAAGATTAAGTTCGTCCAGCGCTTTCCCGGTGCCCATGACGACCGCAGAGAGCGGGTCTTCGGCTATTACTATCGGGAGCGAGGTCTCCTCGCGGATCAGTACGTCTATTCCCTTCAGGAGCGCGCCGCCGCCCGCCAGCACTATCCCCTTCTCCACTATGTCCGCCGCAAGCTCGGGAGGCGTATTCTCAAGAGTGACCTTTATGGTGTTCACTATCGTCAGGACCTGCTCCATCAAGGCCTCGCGAACCTCGTCGTCGTCTATGATAAGCGTCTTGGGGATGCCGGAGACCAGGTCGCGCCCGCGCACCTCCATCGTCTTCGCTTCCTCGTCCGTCTTGTACGCGGAGCCGATGGTCATCTTTATGTGTTCCGCGGTGCGCTCGCCGATGAGCAGGTTGTACTTCCTCTTTATGTAATTTATGATCGCTTCGTCCATCTTGTCGCCGCCGGTCTTTACCGTCTTGGAATAGACTATCCCCGCAAGCGATATGACCGCGACGTCCGTGGTGCCGCCGCCTATGTCAACCACCATGTTGCCGGAAGGCTCGGTAATAGGGAGTCCCGCGCCGATTGCCGCCGCCATCGGCTCCTCGATAAGATAGACCTCTCTGGCCCCGGCTTGCTCCGCGCTGTCCCGGACCGCCCTCTGCTCCACCTGCGTAATCCCGGAGGGCACGCCGATTATTATCCTGGGCCGAAGGAATGTTTTTCTGTTATGTACCTTCTGGATGAAGTACCTGAGCATCTGCTCGGTGGCGTCGAAGTCCGCTATGACGCCGTCCTTCATCGGGCGGATGGCGACGATGTCTCCGGGAGTCCGGCCCAGCATCCGCTTCGCCTCCATCCCCACGGCCAGCACCCGCTTTGTGGATTTATCTATCGCGACGACGGAGGGTTCATTGCAGACTATCCCCCTGCCCTTCGCATAGACCAGTGTGCTGGCTGTGCCCAGGTCTATCCCCAGGTCGTTTGAGAACATGCCGAGAAGTGAATTTATGAACATCTATATCTCCTGAAATCTCTGTTACTTTCTATGTTATTTTATTCCTCGTCCTTAACTACCGTAAGCGCAATCTCGTCGCCCAGCCTCATGCCCTCGGGGTTGCCGATAATGAGCAGGAGCTCGAAACCAAGGCCAAGTATCCCGGCGGCCCAGCCGACGAACGGGATAAACGAGAGGATGTAAAAGACGCCTATCGTGGAGTTCCTGAGTATGGAGGCGCGGAAATCCGCCCGCTGACCCGTCTTTTTCGAATATACCCTTAAGCCGGCAATCTTTTTCCCGACGCTCCTGCCGCCCATCACGCCGTCGGCAATCCCGATATACAGAAGCCCCGAACAGAAACCTATGTACCCCGGGAGCCTCGCCAGAAGAAGCGCGATCAGTATGTCGATGAACCTGGCTATGCAGCGGTTTAAGGTATTGGCTTTAGACTCCGCCGCCTCAAACCCGGCTGCACTTTGCGAGGCCCCGCCCACGTCCGCGACCATGACGGCGGGTTGACCCGCCCGAGAGCGCTCATCGGCGTCGGCTGGCGTCTCCGTCCCTTCCGGCCTCGCGTGCCTTTCTTGCCCTTCAGAAGCGCCCGGCTCGTCCGCCCCTTCGGGCTCCGCAGCCCCCATGCTTAATACAGCCTCTTCGGCCCGGCCACCCTCGTCTTCTTCCTCGTCAAGCTCGGAAGGAAGGCCGTCGCCTTCCGGGTCGTGTTTGACCATGCTCTCCGCGGGGCCTCCAAAGGCAGAAAATCGCACATTTCTCAAATGCTTGCAAAAGTCTGGATATTATATCAGAGGCAGGGGGATAGTTCAACACTAAAAAGGAATTAAAAAAAGGTAACGGCAGGTATCTTTGGAGCTTTTTTAACCTTTTTTAATTTACGCCCCTGGGGTTCGGGAGCGGGAGACGGATGAGCTTCCCCATCTTTTTCGGCAGGTACGGCTCCGGCTTGGCTTTTTGTGCCGTGATGGCGGAGATTAACCGGAACAGGACTAACCCCGTAACCGCACCGACGATTGCAAGGGCGGCAAAACGCACCATTTTTTCGGTATCCATATTTAGATTATAGCACAGCGACTAAAGGGCGGATATCATCCGCGAAAGCGCACGCGGCGCCGCGCCTTATTTGATATAATTATTATGTGGCATATTGGCGGCGATGCGGCCAAAAGGGAGGATACTAAAATGAACTCCAGCGTCATGAAGTCCAGAGAGGACTATATCCTGCGGGTGACGGCGCAGGTCCGGCAGATCGACCAGGCGATAGACGAGCTTCGGGAGAAGTCGGAGAATGAAAATACGGCCGGCAGGCTGCGCGACAGGCAGAGTATAATCGAACTCACGGAGCGCCGCGACCAGGCGACCACTCTGCTCGGCAGGTTGCACGAATCGTGCGAGGACTGTTGGGACGAGGTAAAAAGGGACGCGGACGGGCTTTTACGGCCGGGCAGGCAGGGGAGGAAAACGCTTCGCAAGGCCGCGTGAGCAGTGGCCGGTCCGGGGCAGTCCGGCGGTGGTTCGGGAGGCGTCCCGTGCCTGTATTCGGGAGAGTTCCGGGCGGTGGTTCGGGAGGCTGGTGGGCGGAATGAGGCGGTCCGGGGAATATTCCTCCCCGGACCGTCAATAAGTCCCCTGTAGCCGCGTTACCGTTCCCGAAGCTTGAAGCCAACCTTACTGCACGACGAAATGGTCCCGCCTGTTCTTCGCCCAGGCCTCTTCCGTGTGTCCGGCATCCACGGGCTTGCTTTTCCCGTAGCTGATGGTCTTTAGGCTGGAGTCCTTGATGCCCAGCGACACGAGGTATTTTTCCGCGGCGTCGGCCCTTCGTTCACCTAACGCCAGGTTGTACTCCACCGTGCCCCGCTCGTCGCAGTTCCCCTCGATAAGGACCACCCCGGGCGTATTGGATTTTATCCATTTGGCGTCGGATTCCAGTATATTGCCCTCCCCCGATGTAATATCGTAGCTGTCGTAAGCGAAGTGCACGTCCTTAAGCGCCTTCTCCTGACGCGCCGCTTCAACCGGCTCAGGCTGCTCCTTCGGGCCGGGAGGCACTTCCTTTGCCTCGCTTTTTGACGTGTTTTCAGCCGGCGTCTCGTTGACCGCTTGCGGCTGCTGAGATTTCAATTCGCCTCCGCCTGTTTTGATCTGTTTTTTCGCGCACCCGTAAAAACCCGCGCATATAAAGAGTGCCGCGATGAAAATAAGCAAACCCCTTTTGAACGACCTCATTGGTTGATCCTCCGTGTTCTTCCTTAAACTTTTTTTTTGCGGATGCGTATTAATTTTTTCAGGAAATCGCCGGAGGGGGCCTTGCTTCGATATAATAAACCGCTATACGAGGATTAAACCTTGAAACTTCCGGATTAAAAGACGGATATTTCTTATCCGGGACATAATCGAAATAGTTTTTGCAAAGCCCGATATCTATTAAAGCGCCCCTGGAATAATCCGCCGAAGATTCTACAAGGCTCTTTAATATCGGCTCCGGTTTCGCGTGAGGACTGACCCTGGAATTTGGAAGGTTCGTCCCCAGAAAGACCGCAAAAAAACAGACCGGAAAGATTATAAAAACGAACCTCTTATTCATATCCGGATTATTTACCATAACCAGGCCATTTTATCAAGTGACATTTAAGTCATATTTAATGCCCCGCAAACAGCGCGTTTGACATGGACGCCGGCTCCATGCTATACAGTAGGGGCAATTATCGGGATTAATTCACTTTTAATGTACTGGGGGAGATATGCCGGAGCAGCCGATGCAGTTCGACGACGTTAGCGTTATATGCAAGGCCAACGTTTATTTCGACGGGAAGGTAGTCAGCCACACCGTGCTTTTCAAGGACGGGACGAAGAAGACCTTGGGGCTTATTTATCCGGGCGAGTTCAAGTTCAACACGGGCGCGCCGGAGAAGATGGAGATCATCGCTGGCTCCTGCCGCGTGAAGCAAAAAGGCGAGGACTCCTGGACGGCTTATAAAGAGGAAACCTTTTTCAAGGTGCCCGGAAACTCGTTTTTCGAGATCGCCGTGGACGCGGGCGTGACGGAATATATCTGCTCGTTCGAGTAGACCTGTTACTTTTCTTTGCGGAAAGAAAAGTAACCAAAAGAAAGCGGGACTGTTTTTCAACTTTGGCTTTTCTTTGTGTTACTTTCTTTTCCCGAAAAGAAAGTAACGGTTTAGAGGTTCTATGCGGTTTGAGACAAAGGCGATCCACTCGGGACAGGAGCCGGACGAGGCCACGGGGGCCACGGTAGTACCCATTTACCAGACCTCCACCTTTACCCATACCGAACTCGGGAAGAACCGGGGATACGAGTATTCGCGGGTGGCGAACCCGACGCGGACTGCGTTGGAGACATGCCTGGCCTCACTTGAAGGCGGAACGTCCTGCGTAGCTTTCGCGTCCGGCCAGGCGGCGTCCATGGCGGCCCTCTCCGTGCTACAGTCTGGCGATAGGGCGCTGGTCTCCCAGGACCTCTATGGCGGGACCTACGGGATATTAGAGAGGCTTCTTGCAAGGAACGGGATAACTGCGGTCTATGCGGATTCGTCCGACACGGGCTCTTTCATCTCGAAGATAGACGGGACGGTAAAGATGGTATGGCTGGAGTCTCCGGCCAACCCGTTACTTGGGATTTCGGATATACGCGCGATTGCCGCTAAGTGCAAATCCCTCTCCATCCCTTTGACAGTGGACAACACGTTTGCCACGCCTTACTTCCAGAACCCGCTGGAGCTGGGCGCGGACGTGGTGGTGCATTCCACGACCAAGTACATCGGGGGGCATTCGGACTTAATCGGCGGCGCTGTAATAACTTCAAACCGGGAGATATTTCAGAAGGTCCAGCTGTACCTCCGGCTGGCCGGGGCGGTGCCGGGGCCTTTCGACTGCTGGCTCGCACTTAGGGGATTAAAGACGCTCGCGGTGCGGATGCGCCAGCACGAGGCCAATGCGCTTGCCGTCGCGCGCTTCCTTACGGCGCACCCAGTGGCGCAGGAAGTATATTATCCGGGGCTCCCGGGCCATCCGGGCCATGCGGTCGCAAAATCCCAGATGCGGGGTTTCGGGGGCATGGTGACGTTGGGTCTTAAGGGCGGCCTCCCGGCGGCCAAGGTTTTTTTAGACAGCCTACGGGTATTTTCATTGGCCGAAAGCCTCGGGGGAGTGGAGTCGCTGGCCGGGCATCCGTGGACCATGAGTCACGGGCCTCTGCCCGCCGCGGAGAAGCTCTCCCGCGGTATCACCGAAGGCACCGTCCGGCTCTCCGTGGGCATCGAAGACGTAAATGACTTGATAGAGGACCTTGCGCGGGCGCTGAAGTCCGCCGAAAAGCCGCGTTGAATTAGACTGCACCATAACCATTTCTACAAAAAAACCCTTCTAAATTAGCCACTTAAGCGCTTCATCCGGTTTGACAGCCCACCCTGATATGTTAGACTTTTTTTATGCAAGGAAGCTTTCCGAAAATCCTTAGAGAAGGAGGGAGCCGTGAAGAAGCTGAATATCCTGACGGTGGCCGTGTTCCTTTTCACCCTCGCGGCGTATATCGGCTGCGCTTCTCAGAGCGCGCAGTCGAGGTCGACCGGCCAGTATGTCGATGACAAGACCATATCCGCAAAGATAAAGGCGGACTTGATCGGCGACCCGATAACGAAGGCGCGTGAGATAGATGTTAATACCTATAAGGGCGTCGTCCAGTTGAGCGGGTTCGTGGACACCCCGGAGGCGTCTCAGAGGGCCGAGCAGATAGCCCGGAATACGAAAGGCGTGGTGGACGTCAAAAACAACATTGTCGTAAAGTAGAGGACCAGGAAATCACACCTTTATCCGCTACGGCGGGATATCACGGAGGGAGGGTTTTATGGTAAAGAGGTACTTGGCGGTTGCCGCGGCCCTGGTGGTCATGGCGGCGCTCGCGGCATGCGCGGGCAGCCAGACAACGAGGTCGTCCGGCGTGTATCTGGACGACAAGACCATCACCGCGAAGATCAACGCGGACCTTATCGGCGACCCGATGACGAAGGCGCACCAGATTGACGTGAACACTTATAAGGGCGTCGTCCAGTTGAGCGGGTTCGTGGACACGAAAGAGGCCATCAAGAGGGCCGGCGAGATCGCCCGCAGCACGAAGGGCGTCGTGAGCGTAGAAAACAACCTGCAGCTGCGAACCAAGACTCCATGACCCGGAAGGCTTCCAGCAAAAACCCCGCCGTAAATGGCGGGGTTTTTTATTGACTGCATATCGTTACTACCCGTGCGGTCTTTTATTTCCCTGCTACGCGGCCTTCTTTATTTCATCCGCGCCCACCTGCCCGTTGTACGTATAGGTATTCACCAGCCGGCAGAGCTGTCTCAGCATCCCGTCGGTGTCCTTCCTTACCACGCACTGCTCAAGCAGGTGCCCGAACTTCGTTATCGCGGCCCTGTCCGGAAGGTCCTTCGATATGGCCATGAACACCTTGCTGGCCCTGGTCAGGGAGACGTCCTCGCTTTTATCGAACAGCTCCTCGTAGAGCTTTTCGCCCGGCCTGAGACCGATATATTCCAGTTTGATGTCCTTATCGGGTTCATAGCCTGACAGGGCGATCAAGTGCCTGGCAAGGTCCGCGATCTTCATCGGCTCGCCCATGTCCAGCACGAATATCTCGCCGCCGTCCCCTATGGATGCGGCCTGGAGCACAAGCTGGACGGCCTCCGGTATCAGCATCAGAAATCGCACGATGTCCGGGTGTGTGACCGTCACGGGGCCCCCGCGCTTTATCTGTTCCCGGAACAGCGGCACTACGCTTCCCGACGAGCCGAGGACGTTCCCGAACCTGACGGTGATGTACTTGGTGGAGGAGTCTTCGTTAAACGCATGGACAACGAGCTCGCAGGCGCGTTTCGAGGCGCCCATCACGGAGCTTGGATTGACCGCCTTGTCGGTGGAGATGAGGACGAAGCGCTCCACGCCGTGCTCCCCGGCAATAAGCGCGCATTTGCGGGTGCCGAGGACGTTATTGTATATCGCCTCGCGCGGGTTCACCTCCATCATCGGGACGTGCTTGTGAGCCGCAGCATGGAAAACGGTGTCGGGCGCGTAGCAGGAAAAGATTTCTTCCAGCCTGTGCCTGTCGTTCACGTCGCCAATGACCGGGTACAGTGGCGCATTTTTGTCCTTGCCCCGGACTTCCATCTCCAAGTTATACAGGCTGTTCTCGTGCCGCTCGTACGCAATGACCGCCTTCGCGCCAAGGGCCAGCGCCTGCCTGCATATCTCGGAGCCTATGGAACCCCCGGCCCCGGTGACCATGACCGTCCTCCCCTTTATGAAACCGCCCAAGAGCTCCTTGTCCGCCTGCACCGGAGGCCGGGCCATTAAATCTTCCAGTTCCAGCGGCTTTATCTGGTTAATGCTCACGTGCCCGCTTATGATGTCGCTCAAGGAGGGCAGGGTCTTTATCGGCAGCTTATACTCAGCTAATCTTTTCATCAGGGCCATCAAGGCCTCGGGCTTAGCGGACGGCATCGCGATAAGGACCTCTTCCGGCCTGTATTCGCTTATTATGGCGAACAGGTCTTTGGTAGTCCCGAGTATGGGCACGCCGTGGATGGACAGGCCCTTCTTGCGCCGGTCGTCGTCCACGAAGCCGACCGGGTTGAGCAGGTGCAGGTTCTTGCGCATGTCCCGGACGATCATTTCGCCGGCGTTGCCCGCGCCGATTATAAGTATCTTTTTCCCCTTCTTGCCGGAAACGACGTAGTCCTCGTAGACCCTCAGCAGGAGCCTCGTGCTGTTGATGAACGCCAGCGTCAGGAGCCAGTCCATGGCGATGACCGAGAGCGGAATGACCGGGTCCCGGAAGAACCAGGTGTGCGCGAGCGTCATGTATACCAGCGTCCCGACGGTAACTGAAAGGACTATCCTGATGACGTCGCTGATGCCGGTATATTTCCAGAGCCCCTTGTACAGGCCGAAGACCTTGAAGAGCGGAAGGCGCACCGCCAGGACGAGCAGTATCGAGTACGGCACGAGCTGGGCGAGCCCCGGGGGCATCGCTCCGTCGAACAGGAGCGCAAATGCGATATGATTCGCGATTACGACGGCGGAGGCGTGGAAGAAGAAGATGAAGAAGCCCCTGTATGTGATAATGAATTCCCTGACTGTGTAGAACCGTTTGGCCGTGGTGCCGCACAGCTCGCAGGCCGTCGTGCGGAACGCCCCGCAGCACTTTGATAAACGGGTGGAGAAAAGGGCGCCAAACGTCCGCATGATTATATCCACGTCGCGGATTAAACTCATCTCCCGCACGTAGCGTTTGTTCAGCTCGATCTTCGCCGGGAGTATCGTCTTGAGATAATATTTCTCCGGCTCGTCCGACCTCTTCAGCACTTCCTCCTCGTCATGATAAATAATGGAGGCGTAGTCTGTGATGCCGGGGCGCACTTTCAGCACCTCCCGGAAATCGGATATGAAATGGTTTACGTATTTCCACACCTCCGGGCGCGGCCCGACCAGGCTCATATCCCCCTTCAGGACGTTTATGAGCTGGGGCAGTTCGTCCACCTTCAGCTTCCTTAAGACCCTGCCGATTTTGGTCACCCTCTCGTCGCCGTCAATCGTGATGGAAGGGCCCGTCCCGGACGTTTCAGGGGTCATCGAGCGGAATTTGTACATCTTGAAGGGACGAAGACCCTTCCCTATCCTCTCCTGCCTGAAAAATACCGGCCCGCCGTCCTGCAGCCTTACCGCGATCGCCACGATGCACAACAGCGGGGAGAGGAAGATAAGTCCCAGCAATGAGAACACAATGTCGAATAACCTCTTTAGGATTCCCATCGTATATTGCTCCGTTACGCGGCGAGGCCGCTGCCCGTTTCGGCAATTTGTTTCACGTAGTTCCTTTCAAGGATCTCCCTGACAGTTTCTATGACGTAGTCCAACTCCTCGTCACTCATTTTAGGATAGAACGGCAGTGAGAGCATTCTTTGGTATTGCTCATCCGCCCTCGGAAAATCGGACGGTTCATAGCCGTATTTTTCCCGGTAATACGGATGGATGTGCAGGGGTATGAAGTGGACCGACGCTAGCACGCCGCGCTCCCGGAGCTCCTCTATAAATTGCCCCCTGTCTATGCAGAGCATCTCGAGGTTCAGCTTAATGATGTAAAGATGCCATGAATGTTCCACGTCCGGAGAGATCTCCGGCAGCTCTATCCCCGGCATATCCTTAAATGCCTGGTTATAGATTTCGGCGTGCCGCATCCGAAGCTCCAAAAGCTCCTCGGAACGCCTGAGCTGCCCGATGCCGATAGCGGAAAGGACGTCCGGCAGGTTATACTTGAAGCCCGGCTCAAGGACCTCGTAATACCAGGAGCCTTCCTTCGAGTAGCGGTTCCACGCGCCCCTTGAGATCCCGTGCAGGCTCATCACCCGCATCCTGTCCGCATATTCATCGTCGTCCGTGGTCACCATCCCGCCTTCTCCCGTGGTGATGCACTTGGTGGGATAGAAGGAGAAGCACGTTATCCCGCTCATCGTCCCCACCATCCGCCCCTTGTATCTGGCGGGCATGGTATGCGCCGCGTCCTCCACGACCTTCAGCCCGTATCTCCTGGCAGTCTCGGTTATGGGGTCCATGTCGCAGGGCTGTCCGGCCATATGCACAGGTATTACCGCCTTTACCTTCCTGCGCTCCTCCTCGGGCATGGACTCAAGCGTCTCCTCAAGCAGCTTAGGCGACATGTTCAGCGTACCCGGGTCTATGTCCACAAACCTGGGCGTCGCCCCCATGTATTCGATGACTTCCGCGGTCGCGGCGAAAGTCATGGGAGTTGTCAGGACGCTATCTCCCTTACCCACCCCTACCGCATCCATCGCCAGATGCAAGGCCGCGGTGCAGGAGTTCACGGCTATGGCGTGCTTGCAGCCTATATACGCGGCGAAGTCCGCCTCGAACTGTCTTGTCTTGGGTCCGGTAGTTAGCCAGCCGGACCTTAAGGTATCGACCACGGAGTCGATCTCTTCTTTACCGATAAAGGGTACGGAAAAAGGGATAAACATTTTTTTCATGGCTGCCTCCCTTGGTTTACGCGTAAAATTCCTTTATCCGTTCCACGACATAAGCTATCGCAGCCGAGCTTAGCTCCGGGTATACCGGGAGCGCGAGGGTCTGTCTCGCGGCCTTCTCGCTCTCGGGGAAATCGCCTTCCTTATACCCCAGATAGCCGAAGCATTCCTGGAGGTGCATCGGAAGGGGATAATAAACTTCAGTACCGACGCCTTTTTCCTTAAGGAAGTTCATTAAGCGGTCCCTGTCCTTCGCCCGGATCACGTATTGATTGAATATATGCCTGCACCCTTCTTCTATATACGGCGTCTCTACCGGAAGCCCGGCCTCGGCAAACAGCATGTTGTACAGGTCCGCGTTTTCCTGCCTCTTCTCGCTCCAGAGGTCCAGGTGCGGTAGCTTCACCGAAAGCACCGACGCCTGTAGGGCGTCCAGGCGGAAATTGCCGCCTATTATCTTATGGAAATATTTCGGATGGCTTCCGTGCGCGCGGAGGACGGTCAGCTTGTCCTTCAGCTCGTCGCGGCTTGTCACCACCATCCCGCCGTCGCCTAAGCAGCCCAGGTTCTTGCTGGGGAAGAACGAGAAGCACCCGGTATCCCCGACGCTCCCGGCCGGGCGGCCGTGGCGGTCCTTCGAACCTATCGCCTGGGCCGCGTCCTCGATTACCGCCGCGCCGTATTCACGCGCGACTTCCATAACGCCGTCCATGTCGCAGCACTGGCCGTAGAGGTGCACCGGTATTATCGCCTTCAGTTTGCCCCTGGGTATCTTCGCGGCCGCTTTGGCGATTTGTGCCGGGTCGATATTATATGTTTTCGGGTCGATGTCCGCGAATACGGGGATGGCACCGACCCTTGCGGCCGCGCCGGCCGTTGCGAAAAAGGTATACGGCGTGGTGATGACGTAATCACCAGCCCCGACCTCAAGACCCATCAGGGATATTATGAGGGCGTCGCTTCCGGAGGATACGCCTATTCCCCACTTGGCCTCCGAGTACTGAGCGACCTGCTTCTCCAGTTCCACGACCTTCGGCCCGAGGATGAAGTGCTGGGCCTCCAGCACCTCCATCATGGCGCCAATAACGTCTTCCTTAATCGTGCTGTACTGCGCCTTTAGGTCAAGCAACGGTACTTTCAATTTTTTGCCTCCTCTCTACGCTTCCGTTTCTCTTTTCATACGACGCGCCGCAGGCCGGGCAATCCGCTTCCTCCCCGTTAAAAGACAGCCTGGCGCCGCACTCGCACATGTATCCGATTACCCTGCCCGGGTTCCCGACCACCAGGGCGTAGTCCGGCACGTCCTTCGTAACCACCGCGCCCGCTCCGACGAATGCGAAGCGCCCTATGGTATGTCCGCAGACTACGGTGCAGTTGGCGCCTAATGTCGCGCCTTCTTTTACCAGCGTCTCTTTATATTCGTCCCGCCGGGATACGTAGCTTCTCGGGTTCATCACGTTCGTGAACACCATCGACGGCCCGCAGAAGACGCCGTCCTCCAGCACCACGCCGGTGTAGACCGAGACGTTGTTCTGTATTTTGACCTTATCCCCGACCTTCGCACCCGGCGAGATGACCACGTTCTGGCCGATATTGCACAAGCGGCCAATCCTGCAGTCCTTCATCACGTGCGTGAAGTGCCATATGGACGTCCCCTCGCCGATATCCGCGGGCTGGTCTACGACCGCGCTCGGATGGACGAAAAAGGTTTCCTTTGTTTCGGAAAGCGATACCTTCGTCTGCGTATCAAGAGACTTCTGACATGCCTGGAGCACCTTCAGGACCCTTAGTCCCTCCGCGCCGTCGGTCGTGGGGGCCTTCCGTTCCATCACGCACGCAAGGAAATGGGCCATTTCATTTAAAAGGGGTTCCGAGCCCTGAAGGACCACGGCTTCCGCATCCTTTTTCTCCGGCACGGGCAGGTTCCCCTTCCAGTTTATGACGTGCGGATAAACCAGGAGTTTCCTTTCCGGGGGCTGCGTGTCGTCGAAAACAGCCATCTTCCGGCTCCCCACCACCACCAGTTTCTGCTCTTTAAACGGGTTCAGCCAGCTTGTGAATATGTGAGCCCTCATCCCGGATGGGAAGCTCATGACGGCGCAGGTGCTGTCGTGGACCCCGTTCTGCAGGAAGGCCCCGCCGCCGCAGAACACATCCTGCGGCATCTCCGCACTCAACCCCAGTATCACGGAGACGTCGTGCGGCGCGAAGCTCCAAAGCGCGTTCTCCTCGCTCCTGAACTTGCCCAGGTTCAGCCGGTTCGAATATATATAATGGATCTTTCCCAGCTCCCCCTGGCTCACCATCTCTTTCAGCTTCACCACCGCGTCGTGGTAATGCAGGAGATGCCCCACCATCAACACCCTACCCAGGCTGGCCGCCAACGCCACTAAGGACGCGCCCTCGGATTCGGAAAGGCAGAGAGGCTTTTCCACGTAAACGTCCTTACCCGATTCCAGGGCCTGCCGTATCATCTCCGCGTGTTTCGCCGCGGGAGACGCTATGGCTACGGCGGTTATTTTGCCGTCATCCAGGACCGCCTGGTAATCCGTCTCCGTGCGCAGGCCCACGTATGTCTCTCTCTGGACTTCGAGCGCCTTTTCGCTCGAATCGCAGACGCATGAGAGAGCGTCCAGCTTGTTCAGGGCCCTGATTATGTTCTTGCCCCAGTATCCCGCACCTATTACCGCGACAGTCGGTTTTCTCATTTTGATCCTCCTCTATGCCTTGAAAATCTTCTTTTTGGTGTCTTTGATCCCCGCCATAGCGTTACGGGTATCTATTATGAGGTTCGAGTGTTCATAGATGAATTCGTAATCGAAGCTGCTGTGGTCCGTGAGTATCATCGCCACGTCGTATTTCGACAGGTTCTTCTCCGTCAGCGGCACCGAGGCCATGTCCAGTTTGTATTTCCTCAGCTTCGGTATCTTCGGGACGTACGGGTCCGAGTATTCCACCTTCGCCTCTTTCTCCATCAGGAGATTGATGACCTTCAGGGACGGGGACTCCCGCATGTCGTCCACGTTCTTCTTGTATGCGACCCCCAGCACCAGCACCTTCGCCCCTTTAAGCGCCTTGCCCTGGTGGTTTAACGCCTGCGCCGTCTTGTCTATCACGTAATAGGGCATGGACGTGATGATCTCGCCCGCCAGCTCGATGAAGCGGGTATTGAAGTCGTACTTGCGGGCCTTCCATGTGAGGTAGAACGGGTCGATGGGTATGCAGTGCCCGCCAAGCCCCGGGCCTGGATAAAAGGGCATGTAGCCGAAGGGCTTGGTGCTTGCTGCCGAGATGACTTCCCAGACGTCTATGTCCATCCTGTCGAACAGCACCTTCAGCTCGTTGACCAGCGCGATATTTACGCTCCTGAAGATGTTCTCGAGCAGTTTCGTCGCCTCGGCCACGCGGGTGGACGATACCGGGACGGTCCTCTTGATGATGCCCCCGTAAAGGGTATTCGCGAGTTTCAGGCATTTGCCGGTATATCCGCCGACTACCTTGGGTATGCTGGCCGTATTGAAGCTGCCGTTATTGGGGTCCTCGCGCTCCGGCGAGAAAGCGAGGAAGAAATTCTTGCCCGCCTGAAGTCCCGTCTCCTCAAGGATGGCGCGCATCTCCTCGTCCGTCGTGCCGGGATAGGTAGTGGATTCAAGCACTACCAGCTGTCCCTCCCTTAGCGTCCTTGCCGCCGCCGTCGTCGAGTTCAACACGTAAGAGAGGTCCGGCTCGCGGTACTCGTTCAGCGGGGTGGGCACGCATATGAGGATGCAGTCGGCCTCCTTGAGCCTGTCGAAATCGGCGGTCGCGGAGAACCTGCCGGAGCCGGCCATCTCGGCGACCGAGGTATCGGTAATGTGCTTTATGTAGCTTCTGCCCGCACAGAGGTGTTCTATTTTTTCGGTGTCCTTGTCGAACCCGATTACGGGAAACCCTGCCCCCGTGAACGCCTGCACAAGGGGAAGCCCGACGTATCCCAGGCCTATCACGCCAACCGTGGCCCGGCGGGTTTCGATCTTCTCCAAGAGGGCTTCAAAGGTATCGGTCTTCTGCAACTTCCTGCTTTCGTTTCTTTCGACAAACGTTTCCATGGCGTCCTCCTTTTTGGCTTAAGTTTCTATAACACGCATCCTATTCAACCGTTACGCTCTTGGCCAGGTTGCGCGGCTGGTCCACATCGCTCCCTCTCAGGAGCGCTATTTTATAGGCGAGGAGCTGGAGGGGCACGGCCATCAACACAGGCGTCAGACATGGGACGGTGCCGGGCACCCGGTACAAATAATTTGCCTTCCCCTCCAGCTTCCTGTCCGTGTCCGTCACGAAGGCGATAACCTGGCCGCCGCGCGAACGGACTTCCTCGATATTTGAAGCCACTTTCTCGAAAACGTCGTCCGAAGGCGCGAGGACTACCACGGGCATATTCTCGTCTATAAGCGCGATCGGCCCGTGCTTCATCTCCCCCGCCGGATAGCCTTCGGCATGTATATAGGAAATTTCCTTCAGCTTCAGCGCGCCCTCCAGGGCCGTCGGATAGCCGTACCCCCTTCCGAGGTAGAGGAAATCGCTGCTCTTGTAAAAAGTTTTAGCTAACTTCCCCATCTCGTCTTCCATCACGGAAAGGGTGCGCTCCACCTTTTCCGGTATGGCAGTCAGCTCGCCAAGCAATGCGGCGGCCTTTTCCTTGTCCAGCGTGCCGCGAAGGGTCCCCATGCGCACCGCAAGCAGGAAGAGCGCGGTGAGCTGGGCGGTGAAGGCCTTGGTGGATGCGACGCCTATCTCGGGGCCCGCGTGGGTGTATATCACGCCGTCCGCGTCCCGGCTCGCGGTGCTTCCGACCACGTTGCATATGGAAATCGTCCTGGCCCCGAGTTTTTTGGCCTCGCGCATCGCGGCCAGCGTATCAGCCGTCTCGCCGGACTGCGTCACCGCCACGAACAGGGTGTCCGGGCCCACGATGGGGCTCCTGTACCTGAACTCGGACGCGATATCCACCTCCACCGGGAGCCTGGCCAGCTCTTCCAGCATGAACTTCCCTATCAGGCACGAATGCCAGGAGGTGCCGCAGGCGATAAGCGCGGCCTTTTTTACCGTCTTCAAGGTCTCGTCCGTGATGTTTAAATCTTCGAACGAGACGCTGCCGGAGGCCGCGTCTATCCTGCCCAGGAAGGTATTTCGGATAGCCTGGGGCTGCTCGTATATCTCCTTGAGCATGAAGTGCTTGTAGCCCCCTTTTTCCGCCATCGCAGGGCTCCACTTTACCTGGCTTATCTCTTTTTTTCTGGCGGAGCCGTAGAGGTCCGTCACCTTCACCCCGTCCTTGCTTAAGACCGCCATCTCGTAATCGTCCAGGAATATGATTTGCTTCGTGTATCCAAGTATCGGCGGGAGGTCCGAGGCTATGAAAAATTCCCCGGCGCCCAGGCCTATCACAAGCGGACAGCCCGCGCGGGCGGCCACTAATACGTCCGGGCGGTCCTCCGCCACCACGCCTATCGCGTACGCGCCTTTCAGTTCGCTTAAGCTCCGCCTCACCGCGGATTCCAGGTCCAGCCCCTCCGTAAGTCCATCATCTATGAGATGCGCAATGACTTCGGTGTCCGTCTCCGAGCTGAACGTATGCCCGCGCCCGACCAGCTCGGTTTTGAGCTGGGCGTAATTTTCGATAATGCCGTTATGGACTACCGCCACCTTGCCGCAGCGGTGTGGATGCGCGTTGGCCTCGCAGGGTTTCCCGTGAGTCGCCCAGCGGGTATGCCCGATGCCTATCCCGGAGTTGCAGGCCTCTCCCGCTATGGCCGACTCCAGGTTCCTAAGCTTTCCGACGCTGCGCCTGACGCCGAGACTGCCGTCCTGAAGGAAGGCGATGCCGGCGGAGTCATATCCCCGATACTCCAGCTTTTTAAGACCTTCCAGGAGAATGGGTACGGCGTTTTTTTCGCCTATATATCCCACGATTCCGCACATGGTTTAATCCTCCTTGAAAACTGTGCCGTATGTGTCAGGCCGCGTCCAGCCAGGCGCGCTTCCTGTGTGACTTGAAGTACCAGTAAGCCTTCCACCCCGTGTATGCCAGGGGCGAGGGTACTTTTATGACCCTGAAGTAATGCCTGAGCTCCCCTCCCCAGCCCCGTATGAAGCGTTCGACCCCAAGCAGGTCCGAACCCAGGAAATCGAAATCCAGCCCCTTATCCATCGCGTCCATTATCATCCGCTCGAAAAGGAGCATGTTTAAATGGCCCTCGTTCCTTATCGTCTCAAGCATCCCGTTTATCAGGCAGTACATCGTATGGGAGTCCCATACCACGAGGGTGGCGCAGAGGGGGTTCCCCTTGCCGTCTTTCAGCATGTACATCCTGCCCGCATCCCTCGCCCTTACCTCGTCCCACCATCCGGTTATCCTGTCGGAATAGCCGTCCATGGAGAAGCCCTTCATCCTCCGGGTTTCCCTGAAGAGCCGGTCCGCCTCCTCGAACGGGGGGTTGACCTCGATGCGGCAGCCGCTTTCGTCTGCCTCCCTGTGCGCGCTCCTAAGCGCCCTCCTGGTCTTCTCGGACATGTCCTCGCGCCAGATGTCCGGCTCGTTCGCGGGCACTACATAGGTATAGATGACATTGGTCTCGAACCCGTTCCACAGGAAAGGCATCAGGTCGTTATAGTGTCTCCAGATGCCGAAGTCGTAAATGTCCACGCTGGGCATGGAGTTGATGGCCGCCAGAAACTCCTTCTTCTCGTGCGAATATTGCGAGCACCGGGTGTGCTTGGCGCAGTCCGAGAAAACCGGCCCGTTGATCATGGTAAGCGGGGGCCTCGTGACGCGGCTTACGCCCAGGTCCTTCAGGAAGGCGGGTGTCCTGGTAATGCACATCGGAAGCCCGGCCTCAATCTCGCCGTTTTTGTCCCTTCGCGCATATATCTCCAGGTCCTGGCCCCAGGCCTCGTGCCACCAGGCGGCGTGGAAGATGGTCGCGCATCTCTTGCCGGCGATGAACTGGTCCCAGGCGCCGAATTCCGATTTGTTCAGGCGTTCCATCAGTTCGAACCCCCTCCACCCGCGATTCTCAAGGCGTTCTCCCCGTATATGCGACGGGCGCAGTCTTCCGGGAGCTTGAGCGACTCTAAGAATCGCTTGAGGCCCAGGAAGAAGTTGTCGGTCCCGTACAGTATTTTGTTGGAATGCCTTATCAGGAATTGCCGCGCGAACGCCGGGTCTCTCGCGATTGCCATGTAGCCCGAACCGCCCGACAGATCGGCATGGAGGTTGTCGTACTCGTCCATGAGCCGCACCGATATCCCTCCGGCAACCACCCGGCCGCGCGGCAGGCCCCCATCTGCGTCGCCTTCCAGGGATATGCCTTTCCAGAAGAGCGGCCCGTGCCCTATGAACTTGATCCTTGGGAACTGCGAGAGTCGGGTCTCCAGGGCGGCGAAATCCGTCATGTATCCCGGGAAAAAGCCTCGCATCCTCTCGTTCTTGTCCCTGAGCGGCGCGTACACGTTCTCTAAAAAATTGATCACCTTCCCGGGATAGCCCAGGAAGCGCGTGGTGTTCAGCATCCTTGCCACCAGCTTTTCAAAACCGTTATCGCCAGCCGGCGTATAACACAGGCCCCCGCTCTCCATGTGGAAAACAAGCGGCATCCCCAGGGCGTTGACCGCCTCAAGCAGCCGGTCCAGTTTCGGCGAGTCCCAGGGAAGCGAGGTCTTCAGCTCTCCGCAGCCGCATACGCCTTTGTCCACCCAGGCCATGAACTTATCCGCCGCGTCGGAAGCCGCAGGGTCGGGCGCGTACATCGGGCATATCCTCTCAGGATATTTCCTGTACGCGTCGAACACATCTTCCGCCGAGAGGTGCAGGTATACGGGGGCTTTCGGGCTTACCTCTTCCCAGGTCAATAGCCAGCACTTGCTTAAGCCCTCGCGGTCAAGGTACGAGACTATCCCGCCGGCGTCCAGTCCCTTAAAGTTGACGTGCATGTGCGAGTCTATGTTCAAGGCCGTAACCCCTCCCTGTCGGTCGGGCATACCTCTCCCGCCGTGATTTATCGCCGTTTTTAAAACTGCGGACCTGATGACTCTTTGGCCCGGGACCGGGCCGGTAAGACTAACTTGCTTTTGGCCTCTTGGTGCTGATGTAGTTCGTGTAGTTGTAGTGGTAGTAATAGTCCACGGAGCGGGTGGTCATATCGTTTAACACCACGCCGAGTATCTCCGCCTTTATTACGTCCATATTCTTTTTTATCTTCCAGACCGCGTCCTTTATGGTGCTCCCGCTCCTGACAACCAGGACCACCCCGTCTGATAGCGGCGTGAGGAGCGATGCATCCGCTATGCCCAGATACGGCGGACAGTCGATGAGCACCCTGTCGAACTGCTCTCTCAAGCCCGCGATCAGGTTGAACATGGCGGTGGAGCCCAGCATCTCGCCGGGGTTCGAGTAAAGCGGGCCGGAAGGGATGAAGGTCAGGTTGGGCACGCCCGTCTTCTTCAGCACGTCGGCCAGCTCCGCCTTTTTCGTGATGACGCTGGAGAGGCCGCGCGAATTGGGGACCTCGAAGACCTTGTGCAGTCTGGGCCGTCGCATATCGCCGTCTATCAGGAGTATCCTCTCGCCGGCGGCGGCCATTATACAGGCGAGGTTTATGGAGACCGTGGATTTACCTTCGCCGTGCAGCGCGCTGCATACCTGTATGACGCGGGGAGAGCGGTCCTTCCTGGAGAGCAGGATGTTGCTCCTTATCGTCCTGAAGGATTCCGCCATCGGCGATATCGGGTCCGTCACCGCCACTATGTTCTCGGGCTTTTTGTCGTCCTGCTGGGATGATTTCGGCACTATCCCCAGCATCGGCACGCCCAGGTGCTCTTCCAGCTCTTCCGGGGAGGTGTAGGTGTTGTCCATACGCTCACTGACAAGTGCGAAGCCCACGCCCGTAAAGAGTCCCAGGACGATTCCCAGAAGCACGTTTAAGGCCTTCTTCGGCTTGGAGGGTTTCTTGGGCGGCGTGGCCTTGTCGAACAGCTGTACGTTGCTCACGTTGATGGTGCCCATGACTGTCGTTTCCTGGGCCTTCTTGAGCACCTGCTGGTATATGTCCTTCGCGCCTTCCATGTCCTCCTTTTTAACTTCGTACTCCGCGGCGTGCTGGTCGTAGCTCATCGCCTCAGCCTTCTGGCGGCTGAACGCGGCCTGGAGACTACTCTCCTCACGCAGCGACGCCTCGTAATCGTTCTTTATCCCGTTGACGATTAATTTGACCTCGCTGTTTATCTGCCTTTTTGTCTGGGCCATTTCGTTGTTCAGGCCTATGATCACCGGGTGTTTGTCGCCGAATTTCTTGGACTTCTCCGCCATGTCCTTGTTTATCGATTCCTCCTGCGTCTTCAGGTCCTGTACGAGCTTATTGTTTATGACGTCGGGGAGGCTCATAAGCCCGCCCGGCACGGTAGAGAGCTTCATTACCTGCTGGTATTTTATCTCCGCCTCGTATCTCTTCGCCGTCGCGGCAAGCACCCTTGCGTTAAGGTCGTTCAACGCCGTCAGGGTGACATTGGAATTGCGGTCCCCGCCGCCGATGAGACTCCTGGATCGCTTGAAATTCTCCAGCGAATCCGAGCTCTCGTTCATCTTGTTTTTTATTTTATCGAGTTCGCCGTCCAGCCATGTCATATAGCTCTTTGCCGGGGCGGTCCGCATTTCGATGTTCTGGTCGATGAAGACCTGCACGGTCTCGTTGGCGACCGCGGCGGCAAGTTCCGGGTCCTGTGTCTCATAGCTGACGTTGACCAGGTTGCTGTTCTTTACCACCTCTACGTTGAGGCGCTTCTCGAATGCCGGCACGGCGCTGTCCATCGTCGGGGGCGCCGCAGCCGCGTCACTGCTTTTCAGGAAGGACAGCGGAGAGGAGGACGCTTTCTTCCCAAACTCCACCTGGTCCAGGTGGAGCTTCGCGATGACCGTCCTGGCTATGGCATCGCTTTTCAGTATGTTCATCTGCGTCTGGAGGTAAGACGCCGTGTCCATCTGGTTCTCCTGCTGCTGCTGCTGGATGTTGAACTGCATGTTAGGCGATTCGATATAAACCTGCGCGGTCGCCTTGTAGACCGGCGTCATGGTAAAAGTTACAGCGGTCACTACCAGTACGAAAAGCGTGAAGATGACTATCGCTGAGACCCTCCTCTTGCTCAGGATCATCAGGTAGTCTCTAATACCCAGCTCTTCTTTCATATCGTCCCCTTCCCTCTTTGGTTAAAAGAAGCTCTCAGGCACCGATATCACGTCGTCCGGCTTGACCGGGAAACCCATGCCGACCTTCATCGACTCGTCCTTGCCGTCTATCCTCCTTATCAATGAAGTCCTGCCCGGAGCGGCCTTATCCGTGAGCCCTTGCGCCAGCGCTATCGCCTGAATCACGGTGGTCCCTTCCTCGTATTTATATGCGCCCGGCATCTTTACCTCGCCGGTTACATATATGAAGCCGCTCTTGGTAACGAAGATGTTGTCCCCGTCCTGAACGTAGGCGTTTTCGGCCATGTTTCCTTTTTCCATAAGCTCTTTCAGGTTCAACTTTATATAAGTGTTAGCGGGGTCGGACCGCTCGGCCGTCTGGACCGCCTCCGCCCCGTCCGCTCCCGCCGTATTGTTGGCGGCTGGGACAGCCTTTGGCGCGCCGGCATCCTGGGCGACGGTTTTTTTCCTTTTTATGACGACGGTTTCCCCGGCCTTATCCGTAAGCCCTCCCGCCTTGGAAATTATCTCCAGTATGCTTGCGTTGGCGGTAAGCTCATACACCCCGGGCTTTGCCACCTCTCCCAGGATAGTCACCCTTTTGCTTTTATATTCCTCCACGAAGACCGTCACGTGCGGGTCTATGATGTAGCCTTGCGAAAGCTTCTGCACTATCTTCTGCTCCACTTCGCCAGGCGTCTCCCCCGCAACCTTCATCTTGCCGATCAGCGGCACGCTTATCATCCCGTTGCCGCTGACCCTCGCCTCGGTGGTAAGGTCATCGTTCTGATATACGGTGATCTTAAGCAGGTCGCCCTCGCCCAGTATATAATCCTGGGCCATGGCAGGTCTCCCCGTCAGCAATATCGCCGCCAGGGCGGTAAAGACAAACAGTATCCGGATGTCCCTCATGTCCCCCTCTTTTCTTATAGGAAACTACTTCGCGCACGTGCCTTATGCGCACGTCATAGCCAGATACGGCTCCAAAAAAAGTTGTCGCGAAAGTGTGGGAAGGCAAACCCGGAGACAGCTTCGGCTTTGGCGTCTGATGGGAGGGTTCCGCAATGACTGGTTCTGTCCGCCTCGGAAAAACCCCTCATCTTTCTCTTTAATACCGCTGCACCCCCGCCGTCCCGCAGGGCCATGGCACACCTCGAGTGTTCGGATAAACTATCTCGTCCGCTAAGATTTTTTCAAACTGCTTTTTTGATGAAGGTAGTTCTCGGGGAAGTGCGCGTGCTCTAAAAACGGATTCCTATGGGGTAGGCGTCTTACTATTAAATAATATTAACTTAATAATAACATTAAACCGGAAGTTGTCAAATGCGGGGGAAAGTCATTAAATTTTTCCTGGCGGACCGGCGGCTCTTTATCTGATATGGCACAGCTAACTACTTACGCCTGCCCTTTAACTCGGCATAAATATCCGACGGGGTGACCCCCGCCTCCGCGAGCGCGACAAGCGAATGGAACCACAGGTCGGCAACCTCATGGACCAGCTCGTCCTTAGAGCCGTTCTTGGAAGCGATAACCACCTCCGCCGCCTCCTCGCCCACCTTCTTTAAAATTGCGTCTTTACCCTTCGCGAAAAGGCCGCTGACATACGAGCCCTCGGCGGGGTTTGATTTCCTGTCCTTGATGACGCCGTAGAGCTTGTCCATGATATCGCTTCCGGAATAGACGTCGGACTCGTTGAATTTTTTTTCTCCGACGTTCCTGATTCCGTCCGCTTCTATCTTTGTATAAAAGCAGCTCCTGTTCCCGGTATGGCAGGCGGCGGTTTTCTGTTCGACCTTGAAGAGCAGGCAGTCACAGTCGCAGTCGTAATACGCCTCCTTCACTGTCTGGGTATGGCCGGAGGTCTCGCCCTTGAGCCAGAGCTTCTGCCGGGACCTGCTCCAGTAATGGCATAGCCCGGTCTCCAGCGTCTTCTCCACCGACAGCTTGTTCATGAACGCCATCATCAGGACGGCGCCGTCCTCATAGTCCTGCACGATCGCGGGGATGAGGCCGTCTTTATCGTACTTGAGCTGCGTTACGTCGAACATCTAAAAGCCTCACAATTTGTATCCGATCATCCTTAAGAAATCTTTACGCTTCTTCACGTCTTCCGGCCCTTCCACGCCCTTCGGCGGGAAGCCGTCTACCACGCCCATTATCCCCCTGCCAAGCTCCGTCTGGGCGACAATCACCTCGACCGGGTTCGCCGTCGCGCAGAAGATGTTCGCGACCTCACGGCAGTCCTTTACGGCGTTTAAGACGTTCACCGGGAAGCAGTCTCTCATCATGATGCAGAACGAATGCCCGCAGGCGATGTTCTTCAGATTTTCCACCGCGGCGGCCTTCATATCGCCGTCCGTGCCCTCGACCCTTATCAGGCAAGGCCCGGAGGCCTCGGAGAACGCGACTCCGAACTTCGCCCCCGGCACCGAGTTCACCATTACCTCATATAAATCCTCGGCGGTCTTGATGAAATGGCTCTGGCCGATGATTGCGTTGCAGTCCTCGGGGATGTTTATTTTTACGGAATGGAATTCCATCAGGAACCTCCCGGCAATAAATTCAACTTCTTTTCAATATCGGCAATTTTTCCTTTAAGTTCTTCCAGCAGCTCTTCGTCTTTGCGCACGTGTCCGCCCGGAATATGCGCGGAGGTGTTCATCAGGTTGAAGGCGATAGCGTCTTCCAGGTCCTCAAGCTCGTCTTTTAAGCTCTTCAGCTTTTGTTCCAGTTCGGTTTTCGTCATAAAAGTTTTTGGCGCGCACCTTTTTACAAAAAGGTGGCGGTTTTACAGCCTCACCGGTACGCCTTTATCTCGCAAATATTCTTTCGCCTCTTTGATAGTATATTCCTTGTAATGGAATATGGAGGCCGCGAGAGCCGCGTCCGCGCGCCCGGCGGTCAGGCCATCGTAGATATGCTCAAGGTTTCCAACGCCGCCGGATGCGATTACCGGGATGTTGACCGCCTCGGATACCGCGCGCGTCAGTTCGATATCGTAGCCCGTCTTCTGCCCGTCCTGGTCCATCGACGTGAGAAGTATCTCGCCCGCGCCAAGCTCCTCCATCTTCGCCGCCCATGCGACCGCATCGATATATTGCGGCGTCCTGCCCCCGTGGGTGAAGACCTCCCAGTGCAGGCCGTCATTGTTGACTCCCTGGAAGAACAGGGTCTTAAAGTCCGGGTCGCTTGCCCAGTGTAATTTTTTGCTGATTTCCTCTATCTGTTTCGCTCGCTCGGCGTCCGTCACAAGCGTGGTCCTCTTCGCGTCGATCGCCACGACTATGCACTGGCTCCCGAACCGTTCCGCCGCGGCCTTGATGAACCGGGGGTCATAGACCGCGGAGGTGTTGATGGACACTTTATCGCAGCCGGCCTTGAGCAGCTCCCTGATATCCTCTATGTTCTTTATCCCGCCGCCGACAGTAAGCGGCATGAACACCTGCTCCGATGTCCTTCGCACCACGTCGATTATTATCCCGCGCTGCTCGTGCGAGGCGGTTATATCAAGGAACGTCAGTTCGTCCGCGCCTTGCTCGTCGTACGCCTTCGCGACCTCGACCGGGTCGCCCGCGTCCCGCAGGTTCACGAAGCTCACGCCCTTCACTACGCGCCCGCCTTTAACGTCCAAACATGGAATTATTCTTCTGGCTAACATCAACACCCCTTGAACCTTTGCCACCTTTTTGGTAAAAAGGTAGCACCAAAAACTTTTAAACTGTCCGGCTTTCTTTTGTGTTACTTTTCTTTCGCCCGAGATGATTTACCTGTCCAGAGCGATAGCGAAGACAGAAAGAAAAGTAACGGTTTAGCCCTTCGTCATTTGAATTGCTTCTTTTAGATTTAGCTTTCCGGAATACACCGCCTTGCCGGTGATTACGCCTTCCACGCCGAGGGCCTCTATATCCATCAACGCTTTTATGTCGCTTAAATCCTTGACGCCGCCGGACGCGATAACCGGCGTCGATACCTGCCCCGCCAGGCGCTTTGTAGCCTCGATATTATGGCCGGTCATCATCCCGTCGCGGCTGATGTCCGTGTAGATTATCGCCCGCACGCCCGCGTCTTCCATCCGTTTGGCCAGCTCGTCCACCGTCACGTTCGACACCTCTCCCCAGCCGCGCACGGCCACTTTGCCGTCTTTGGCGTCTATCCCGGCGACTATCCTGCCCGGATATTTCTTGCATGCCAGCGCCAAAAGCTCCGGCACTTCCAGCGCGGCCGTGCCCAGCACCACCCGGCTCACGCCAAGCCCAAGGAGAGAGTCGATAGTTTCCATGTTGCGGATGCCGCCGCCGACTTCTATCGGGACTTTGACGGCGGATAAAACTTTCTTTATGGATGAAAGGTTTTTGGATTCGCCCGCGAACGCGCCGTCCAGGTCCACGACGTGTATCAACTCCGCACCCAGCGACTCAAAATGCGACGCCGTACCTGCCGGATCCTCAGAGTACACCGTCGCGTCTTCCATTCGCCCCTGGAGGAGCCGGACGCATTTGCCATCTTTTAAATCTATCGCCGGTATCACTATCATTTACTCTCTCCGAATGCCTTCAGTATCGTAAGCCCCAGTTCCTGGCTCTTTTCCGGGTGGAACTGCGTGGCGAATATATTGTCTTTCCAGACGCTGGAGACGAACTCCACTCCGTATTCGGTTGTAGTCGCAGCAATGCCCATGTCCTGGGGCACAACATAATATGAATGGACGAAATAGAAGTACCCGCCGTCGACGATATCCTTCAGGTATGAGGGAAGCCGTTTTATTTTTATCCTGTTCCAGCCCATGTGCGGGATTTTATATAACTGCTCCGTATTACCGGGCACTTCCGCCGGGAACCGCACCACCCTGCCCTTCAGCACCCCCAAGCCTTCGTGGATCCCGAACTCCTCGCCCTCCTCGAACAGCAGTTGAAGTCCAAGACATATCCCCATGAACGGCCTGCCGGAGCCGATCACCTTCTTCACCGTATCGACCAGCCCAAGCTGGTCCAGGTTCCTCATGCAGTCCGCGAACGCGCCGACGCCCGGCAGGACTACTTTGTCCGCGTCCAGGATCGTTGCCTTGTCGGACGTCACCACCGCCTCGTGCCCGACACGCTCGAACCCCTTCTGCACGCTCCGGAGGTTACCCATCCCGTAATCTATTACAGCGATCATATAAGTACCTTAACCTTTGTTCCTTTTCTTTCGCGAGAAAGAAAAGTAACCAAAAGAAAGCGGGGCTTTTTGTCCGGCTTTTCTTTGTGTTACTTTCTTTTCACCCGAAAAGAAAGTAACGGTTTTTAGATTTTCCCCTTTGTTGACGGTATTCCCTTCGTCTTCGCGTCCAGGGCCGTGGCCGCATCCATCGCCCTGCCGAACGCTTTAAAAATACCTTCGATGATATGGTGCAGGTTCATCCCGTATGGGACGTTTATGTGCAGGGTAATCGCCGCGTGGTCCGTGAGAGCCTTGAAGAAATCGTACGCCAGCTCCACGTCGAAATCCCCGACCTTGCCCTTCGGGAGCTTCACGTTATACACGAGCCCCGGCCTGCCGGAGATATCCACCACCGCCTCCGCGAGCGTCTCGTCCATCGGCACTTTCGCCAGTCCATAGCGTCCGATGCCCTTCATGTCGCCCAGCGCCTGCTTGAACGCCTGGCCCAGTACTATCCCCACGTCCTCTACCGTATGGTGGTAGTCCACGTGCGTGTCGCCCTTCGCCTGGACGGTCAGGTCGAAGCGCCCGTGCCGGGCCATGAGCGAGAGCATGTGGTCCAGGAACGGGACCGACGTATCGACCTTGTACTTCCCCGTTCCGTCCAAAGAGAGGGAGAGTTTTATCTGCGTCTCCGTCGTGTTTCTTTCCACCCTTGCCCTGCGGGCCATAGAGCCTCCTTGCAAAAGAAAACGAGACATAAAACAGTTTAAAAGTTTTTGGTGTTACCTTTTTTCAAAAAGGTAACGAATTTCTTTTAACGAACTTATAAATTCTTCATTTTCTTCCGGCGTCCCGACTGTCACCCGCAGGCAGTCCTTAAGCGGCCCCGGCACGTCCATATTGCGCACAAGTATTCCGCGCGCCTTTAATTCTTTATGTATCCGTGACGCTCCCGCGACGCGGAAGAGTATGAAGTTCGTCTTCGACGGCCAGGCCGTGACGCCGTCGATTTCATTCAGCGCCGAGAAAAGCCGCTCCCGCTCGGCGATAATTTTTGATACCTGCAAATCTACCGCCGCGCGGTTCACGAGCAGGTGCTGGGCCGCAGCCTGCGAGAGCGAGTTGATGTTGTACGGCAGGCGGACTTTGTTCACCTCGCGCACGATGTCTTTGCCCGCCGCCATTACGCCAAGCCTTAAGCCCGCCATGCCGACCTTGGAGAGTGTGCGAAGTACCGCGAGGTTCGGAAGCTCGTTTATCTTACCGATTAAACTCTCGCTTGAAAAGCTGAAATATGCCTCGTCCACCACGACGATCGAAAAGCAGCCCTCTATCAGCCGCCTTATCTTGTCGGGGTCGAATAAATTACCGGTCGGGTTGTTCGGGTAGCTGATGAAGATGACCTTCGGCCGGCGCTCGGAAAAGAGCTTCAGCCAGCCGTCGAAGTCAATCTGAAAATCATCCGTCAGGGGAAGCTCCATCACTTCCTGCCCCATCGAGCGGGCGATGATGCCATACATTGAGAAGGTGGGGACGGGATAGGCGACTAAGCCGGGCGAGCCGCCGAATGTCTGGGTTATCATCGCGATAAGCTCGTCAGAGCCGTTCCCCAGGACGAGGCTCTCAGCGCCAACGCCAAGGTAGCCGGCGAGCGCGGCTTTCAGCCGCCTCGCTTCCGGGTCCGGGTAACGGTTCAGGGAAACTTCCGCCAGGGCTTGTAGTAGACCCTCCCGCAGCTCGTCGGGCAGCGGGTACGGGTTCTCCATCGCGTCTATCTTTATGCGCACCCCGGAGTAATCCTCCGGCTCATACGCCGAAAGCGATGCGACTTCTTTTCTGACTAAAGACTTGATGTCCATTTAACTTCGCTACTTTAGGGTATTACCTTGTTTAGCGGATATTCCACGATGCCCGACGCGCCCGCGCGCTTCAGCTCCGGGATTAAGTCCCGCACTTTCTTCTCGTCTATGATTACTTCCAGGCTTACCCAGTCCGGGTCCGCGTGGTGGCTGATTGTAGGCGAGTGCATCGCGGGCAGGACCGAAGTCACCTTATCGAGCTTGTTGCAGGGCGAGTTCATCTTAAGGCCCACCTTTTCCTCCGCCGCAATCGCACCCTGCAGGAGGATGTTCATATTTTCGAGCTTCTTCTTTATAGCCGGGTCTTTCCATGCCTCTTTATTTGCGATGAGGCGCGTGGTGGAGGTAAGCATCACCTCGACTATGCGGAGTTTGTTCGCCCGGAGGGAATTTCCCGTCTCAGTTAAGTCCACTATCGCGTCGGCAAGTCCCGCGCCCGGTTTTACCTCCGTCGCGCCCCAGGAAAACTCCACGTCCGCGGTGACGCCGTGCTTCTTCAGGAACTTCTTGGTGTATCCCAGAAGCTCGGTTGATATACGCTTCCCTTCGAGGTCCTTTATCTTCTTTATCGGCGAGTCCTCCTGCACCGCGATAACCCAGCGCACGGGACGGAGCCCCTCCTTCGCGTAGTTCAGCTCCGCGACCTCCACCACCTTCGCGCCCTGCTCCATTATCCAGTCGTAACCTGTAAGACCCGCGTCGAGCACCCCGTCCTGGACATAGCGCGGCATTTCCTGGGCGCGCACCATCATGCACTCTATCTCCGGGTCGTCTATGGAGGGATAATACGAGCGGCTCCCGACGGTGATATTGTACCCGGCCTTCCGGAAAATCTTAAGCGTAGACTCCTGTAAGCTCCCTTTCGGGATTCCCAAGCGGAGGACCATTAGAATGAAACTCCTTTCAAAATTAAACCGTCCTTTTCTTTTGGAAAAAAGAAAAGGACCAAAAGAAAACCGGGGCCGAAAAACCAGTTTAAAAGTTTTTGGCGTTACCTTTTTACAAAAGGTAACGGTTTATTTCAGCCGTTTCTCAACCATGCGCGCGTGCGCGTCCAGCCCTTCCATCTTCGCTATCCGGAGCACGGCGGGTGCCAGTTCTTCCAGCGCCTCTTTCGTATACATCAGGATGCTCGACTTCTTCACGAAATCATCCGTGGAAAGCGGCGAGAAAAACCTTGCCGTCCCGCCCGTGGGAAGGACGTGGTTCGGCCCCGCGCAATAATCTCCGACGGCCTCCGGCGTATAGTGGCCCATGAATATCGCGCCCGCGTTTTTTATCTTCGGCAGAAGCTCCATCGGCCTGTCCACGGAAAGCTCCAGGTGCTCCGGCGCGATCCTGTTGGCAATCAAAGCCGCATCACTCAAATCCCGCACAAGGATTATCGCTCCGAAATCGGCAAGCGACTTCTCCGCCACCTTCCGGCGCGGAAGCTCTTTAATCTGCGCATCCAGTTCCACCTTCACGGCGTCCGCCAGCTCCGGCGAATCCGTCACCAGCACGGCCGACGCCATTTCGTCGTGTTCCGCCTGAGAAAGCATGTCAGCCGCGACGAAAGCGGGGTTCGCGGTCTTGTCCGCGACCACCAATATCTCCGACGGCCCGGCGACCATGTCTATATCGACCGCGCCGAAGACAAGCCTCTTCGCCGTGGCGACGTATATGTTTCCGGGGCCGACTATCTTATCGACCCTGGGGATGGTATTCGTCCCGTATGCCATCGCCGCGACCGCCTGCGCCCCGCCGACCTTGTATATCTCGTCCACCCCCGCGAGGTCCGCCGCGACAAGCACGCCGGGGTTCAGCTTCCCGCCCGGAGCGGGTACGCACATGACAACCTTCGGCACGCCCGCGACCTTCGCCGGGACCGCGTTCATCAATACGGACGAAGGATAAGAGGCCTTCCCGCCTGGCACGTATATCCCGACGCATTCAAGGGGCAGGACCCGCTGGCCGAGCATCGCGCCGGAATCTTCCTGCACGAACCACGACTGCGTCTTCTGCCGCTCGTGGAAATCGGCAATACGCCGTGCCGCAAACCGGAGCGCGTCTATGTCCTCCTCCGGCACGTCTTCGTACGCCTTCTCTATCTCTTTTTCCGTTACCCGGATTCTTTTTGGAGTGAGCTTTACCCCGTCGAATTTCTCCGTATACGATATGAGCGCGCCGTCGCCGGATTTCCTGACGTCATCGATAATCTTCCGGACAGTCTTCTCGACTGACGCGGGCACTTCTCCCGCGCGGCCTTCGATCTTCCCGAAGAACTTCTCGAACCCGGACTGCCCGTACTTCAAAAAGTTCATAAAGTCCTCAGCGGTTTACCCTACCCTCTTGATGCGGGCGCCGATGCCCTGAAGCTTCTGTTCCATGTTCTCGTACCCGCGGTCCAGGTGATACACGCGCGCGATCTCCGAGCTGCCTTTCGCCGCAAGCGCCGCGACTACCAGCGACGCGCTGGCCCGCAGGTCCGTCGCCATCACCGGCGCCCCGAACAGGCTCTTCACCCCCTGCACCACCGCCGCGTTCCCCTGCACTTTTATGTCCGCGCCCATCCTCCGAATCTCGGCGATGTGCATGAACCGGTTCTCGAACACAGTCTCGGTTATCACGGAAAGCCCGTCAGCCACGCACATGAGCGCCATGAACTGCGCCTGCATGTCCGTCGGAAAACCCGGGTACGGCAGGGTCTTTATGTCTACGGCGCGCGGCCTGCCGTGATGCCTGAGCCTTAGCCAGTCGTCGCCGGTCTCGATTTCGAAGCCGCACTCTCTCAGCTTCGTGAGCAATGCCGCCGAGTGCGCGGGCGCACAGCCGGTCAGCTTCACTTCTCCGCCGGTTATCGCGCCGGCAGCGAGATACGTCCCGGTCTCGATGCGGTCCGGCATGACGGAATATTTCGCGGGTGAGAGCTCATCCACCCCTTCAATCTCGATCCTGTCCGTACCTGCGCCCCTTATCTTCGCGCCCATGGACGTAAGGCAGGCGGCCAGGTCGGTGATTTCCGGCTCGCACGCCGCGTTTTCCAGCACCGTCTTGCCAAGGGCGAGCGTTGCGGCCATCATCAAGTTTTCGGTGCCGGTCACTGTCGGG
The DNA here is from genome assembly GCA_049801375.1 of Nitrospirota bacterium. Classification (GTDB taxonomy): domain Bacteria; phylum Nitrospirota; class JACRHJ01; order JACRHJ01; family JACRHJ01; genus JBARKJ01. Next base: position 48,349 of record JBARKJ010000047.1, read on the forward strand.
GTATCCAGGTAAATCCTGGCCCCTTTGAGGCGCTTCGCGCTGGCCACCACGTAACCGTGCTCTATTTCCACCTCCGCCCCCATCTCGCGGAGGCCGGCCAGGTGCAGGTTTATCGGGCGGGCGCCTATCGCGCAGCCGCCGGGCAGGGATACCTTCGCCTTGCCCTGTCTTGCCACCAGCGGCCCAAGCACGAGGACGGAGGCCCGCATGGTCTTCACCAGTTCATACGGCGCCTCGTGGTTTGTGAGGTGTTGGGTGTTTATATGGTATACGCCATCCTCGGACTCGACCTTCGCCCCGAGGTTCTCAAGGAGCTTGCCCATCGTGGAGACGTCCCGGAGGACCGGCACGTTGGATATGACGTGCTCGCCCGGCGCAAGCAGGGTCGCGCAGAGGATGGGGAGCGCGGAGTTCTTCGCGCCGCTTATTTTAACTTCGCCGCTTAAACGCTTGCCGCCTTCAATTACTATAGATTGCATAAAACCTCTAAAACCCTTTCCACCTTTTTACGAAAAAAGGTGGAGCCAAAAACGGTTAAACTAACGGAAAAGAAAAGTACAGACCTTTCAACTTTTGACCGCTGATATTATGCGCTCGATGCCCGCGAAATCAAGGATAAATTTCTCAAACGAGAGCATCGGTTCGTTTTCGACCAGCTCCCGGACTGCCCCGGCCTGGCCGTACCCTATCTCCATCATCAGCTTCCCGCCCTGCCGCAGGTAAAAAGGCGCCTCATGGACCAGGCGCTTTATCGCGGACAGGCCGTCCGGGCCGCCGTCCAGCGCCGTTACCGGCTCGAACCGCACTTCCGGCTGAAGCGAGCTGATTTCATCCGTCGGGATATAGGGCGGGTTCGAGACCACGAGGTCCAATTTCCCTATAACTCCCTTGTCGGAGAGCGGCTCCAGCAGGTCGCCCGCAAGAAACTCCATACGGCCGGCCGCCCCGTATTTTTCCGCGTTTTCCTTCGCCGTCTCCAGGGCGCGGCTTGAGCAGTCCACGGCGTAAACGAATGAATCCGGGACCTCCAGCGCGAGCGTCACGGCTATGCACCCGGACCCGGTCCCGATGTCCGCAGCGAGTGGAGAACCTGTTTCTTTTAAAAAATCGGCCCCCGCCCGAGCCAAAAGCTCCGTCTCCGGCCTCGGTATGAGCACCGCCTGGTTTACTTTAAAATCCCTGCCCAGGAATTCCTGCCGGCCCGTGATATACTGCGGCGGCTCGCGCCTCGCCCGGCGTGCGACAAGGTTTATGAACCTCATCTTCGCCGCATCGTCCGGTTCTTCCCGGAGCCTCGCTAGCACCCCGGCACGGGAAGGCAGCCTGAGCGCCTCGGCCATCAGCGCCTCGGCCTCTAAATTCGGGTTGTCCACGCCCGAGTGCCCAAGCGCGGTGGTTGCCTGCATTATGAGCGACGCGACTTCATTACGTCCGCCCGTGTGTTTTTCTACCAAGATTCTTTCAGTCTCTCGGCGTTATAATAAGTGGTAAGGGAGTCGATGGTCTCGTCCAGGTCGCCTTCCATGACCTGATCCAGCTTGTAGAGCGTGAGCCCGATGCGGTGGTCGGTCAGCCGGTTCTGCGGGAAGTTGTAGGTCCTGATGCGCTCGCTCCTGTCGCCTGTGCCCACCTGCGATTTCCTGTCTTCCGCGCGCTCGGCGTCCTGCTCCTCGCGTATCTTGTCGGCGAGGCGCGCCTGGAGCACCTTCATCGCTTTGGCCTTGTTCTTCATCTGGCTCCGCTCGTCCTGGCAGGAGACTACAAGCCCCGTAGGCAGATGGGTTATGCGGACCGCCGAATAGGTGGTATTCACGCACTGGCCGCCCGGCCCCGACGCGCAGAAGACGTCCAGGCGCAGGTCTTTCTGGTCGATATGCACGTCCGCCTCCTCCGCCTCCGGGAGTATGGCGACGGTCGCGGCGGAGGTATGGATCCTCCCAGAGGATTCCGTATCCGGGACCCTCTGGACCCTGTGCACGCCGCTTTCGTACTTCAGCCTGCTGTAAACGGCCTTGCCGCTTATCATGGCGATTACCTCTTTCAGGCCGCCGCCGCCGGTCAGGCTGGAGGATATCACCTCCACCTTCCAGTGCCGCTTCTCGGCGTATTTCGTGTACATCCGGTATAAGTCGGCCCCAAATAGCGCGGCCTCGTCCCCGCCGGTGCCCGCCCGTATCTCCAGGAAGATGTTCTTTTCGTCGTTTGGGTCCTTGGGGACAAGCAGCAGTTTCAGGTCCTGCTCAAGGAAAGCCTTCTTCTCCCTAAGGTCTTCAAGTTCGGCCTGTGCAAGCTCCTTGAAATCCTGGTCGGATTTTTTATCGTTTATTATCTCCTCGGCCTCGGCGATGGCTTTATCGACGTCCTGGTACTCGCGGTACTTCTCCACCACGCCGGATATCTCCGCCTGCTCCTTGGAGTACTTCATCATATCCTGCTGGTTCCCGTACACCTTCGGGTCGGACAGGAGGCCCTGGAGCCTTTCATATTTTTCTACTACCGATCTCAGCTTGCCAAACAATTTTTCGCCCCCAAACCTCTATTCTCTTCGTCCACTGCCTCTGTTAAAGCCCGGACCGCGACTTCTATCTGGTCGTCCGAGGGCTCCCTGGTCGTCAGCCTCTGAAGCCACAGCCCCGGCGCGATTGCCGCCTTTATGATTGGATTGTCCTTCTTCTTGGACGAGAACCTTATGAACTCATACGAAAGCCCGGCGATAAGCGGTATGAGGACGAACCGCGAGAGCGCCTTCATGTAAAACGGCGCCGACCTCGGCACGAATGAAAATACAAGGATGGAGAGCACCATGACGATGAGCAGGAAACTCGTCCCGCAGCGCGGGTGCAGCGTCGAGTATTTCCTTGCGTTATCAACCGTCAGCGGCTCGCCCGACTCATAGGCGTAAATCACCTTGTGCTCCGCGCCGTGGTACTCGAACACACGCTTTATGTCCTTCATCCGGGAGATTGCGAATATGTACAACAGGAAGATCGAAATGCGTATCACTCCGTCCACCAGGTTGAACATCAAAGACGACGCCTGGGTTATGGGTAGAAGGTTCTTCATGGCCTGCGTAAGGTAGAGCGGCAGGTAAAAGAAAAGGGCCAGCCCGAGTCCGAGGGACAAAAACATCGTCGCCCCGACCGCCAGGTCGTTCATGGGCTTTGACGTTTTCTTCGCCTTCTCCTTTTCGCCCCCGTCCCCCGCCTTCAATTCCTCCATCGCGCAGTTGGCGGAGAAGTTAAGCGCTTTCATGCCCAGCGCGAGCGAAGAGAAAAGCGCGATAGTCCCCCGCAGGATCGGCCATTTCAGGAACTTCCACTTATCCGCCATAAGCTTAAGAGCGTCTTTTTTCAGCATTATCTCGCCGGACGGCGCCCGGACCGCCACCGTCATCGTCCTGGGCGCGCGCATCATGACGCCCTCGATTACCGCCTGTCCGCCGACATTAATTGGTGCTTGCATAATACCTCAGATTTTAAAACCGTACTTTTCTTTCGGGTGAAAGAAAAGATACCAAAAGAAAGCCGGACAAAAACCGTTTGCGCCCCTGAAAAGCACAATAGGAAACCAGCGTGTGCCGCGGGTTTCCTATCGTTTAAAGCAAGTTACGAGTACCTAAGCCTTGTTCGTCCTGTATTTCTTGTTGAACCGCTCGACCCGTCCCTCGGTGTCCATAAGCTTCTGCTTGCCCGTAAAGAACGGGTGGCAGTTCGAACAGACTTCGACGGAGACGCCCTGCCTGGTAGAACGCGTTTCGATTACATTTCCGCAAGCGCATTTTATCTGCACCGGCTCGTATTTCGGGTGTATTGCTTCCTTCATCGCCAAATCTCCCTTCCACAATTATCAAAATTTATACAGAAGTGGCAATTATATCAGGAATTTAGGAATTTACAACTACTATTTTACTCCGGGAGCAGGTCCATTTTCGTTTACAAATAAGTAATCTTTGATTAAATGCGGGCGGGAACGGGAAAATGCGGCTGGGCCGCTGATGCAAGTCTTTATTTTTCAATCAGTTATAACGGCAAAAAGCGGATTTTTAATGCCTCTGAAAACGAGCGGTTATGCGGCGCAACTCCTTATGAAATAAAGTGAAACTCCCCTCCAGCCCATTTAAAAAGCATATATCCGTAAACCGCCCCTGACCCCCCAAAAACGCATCGTAAAGGGCCAAAACAGCCCGTTTTTGATGCACAGTAAAAAATGACCCATAGGGCCACTTATATATTTTTGACCATTAAAAATTGACAGCTTGGAAAATTTATCAGGAGGTGCTTTTATTAGAAAACCGTACCGTTATTCCTGAGCCTCCCCTTCTTCCGCCTCCGGGGCGCATCGCCGCCGTTTAAATCCTGCCATACAAATCAGACATATAGTGAAAGCTTTCCTATATCCTTATAAGTTAAATTTATGCCTGTATAAATTTATTTTTCCTTGACTTTTATATTTTGACTTGACTCGACACAACGTTTTGACTACACTTTGAACGTCTGGTGCCGCTGGTCGGCTCGATATGGTTCGCCCAGCCAGACTTCAAAAACTAACAAAGGCTATCGGGTTTTAATAACTCGATAGTCTTTTTGTTTATCTCAAGAGCCCCTTTTATCACATCCTGTACTCTTATCGATTTTTCCGTGAAGATTTTTATCCCGTCAAACTTTTCAGGATTAGTTTTTGGACTATTATAAAAAGATGGCAGCATTTTTTGAAAATAAGAATAATCAGGCTTATTATATTTAATTGCATGATAACAATTATAGGCGCATAAGTCTGCCAATTGCGCACCATTAGATAGACTACTTTCTACAAACATCGGCATTTCAACGATATGCTTAAATTTTAAACCACTACTGGAGCCATTTTTCAAAAAATAACTGTGTCTAATTGCCAAAGAACGATTAAGTTTTTTACCACTGTCGTCCATGATAATTAAGCCTTTTTGCTTTGGATGATAGTTTTCAAGAAATTGCTCAATTCTCTCTAATAGCAACTCATAGGTTCTTTTGTGTAAATATTCTTGGCTACAAGAAGAGTACAACTCTTTTTTATCAACAATAACGGCGAAACAATTCATATAATGGGATTGTATTGAATTATAAAAAGCTTCCGTAATATAATTAATTTCGGAATCTTGTAAATGTTTAAAAAACCGATTGGCCTGTCTTTGCTTAGGATTTCTAATAACAACGGAGTGAATTTCAGCGTCGGCCAAATCAAACCATTCGCCAGTTGATTCATTGACCTTGTGAATCATTCGCATTTTTCTATCGCAAATCTCTCTTTCAAACAACTGCCAGCGACCCTTATATATGGAAATAGCAAATAGGACATACGGCCAGTCTTTATTAACTACCGCGCCGTCTTTACCTTCGCTGGATGCTTGAGGGTCTTTTGATCCAGATTCATCAACATAGAAAAAATACAACCCCGTCACCTCGTGCTTTTTTCACCCGGTGTTTTACATCCCCTTAGAGCGGCTTTAAATCGACTTGGTTTTATTCCGCCGTCTCCCCTTCTTCACCCTCCGCCTCCGGGGACGCTTCGCCGCCGTTGCCGTTCTCTTCCTTCTCGGCTAACTTGGCAAGGCTGACAACCTTGTCTCCGTCGCCCACGTCCAGGAACTTGACCCCCTTGGTGTTGCGGCCTATCACGGACAGGCCCGCAACCGACATACGGAGGGTCTTGCCGTTCGAGGTTATCATCATCACGTCGTCTGTATCCTCGACCGCGGCGATGCCTATGACGTTCCCGTTCCTGCCGCCGGTCTTGATGTTGATAAGCCCGAGGCCGCCCCTTGTCTGGGTGCGGTAATCCTTCGCCTTGGTGCGCTTGCCGTAGCCGGTCTCCGTGGCGCAGAGGATGGTCTCGTCGCCGTTCACTATCAGCTCCATCCCCACCACTTCGTCCTCAGCTTTAAGCTTTATCCCGCGCACTCCGGTCGCGCCGCGGCCCATGTCGCGCACGTCCGACTCGTTGAACCGTATCGCCATGCCGTGCTTAGTCGCCAGCAGGATCTCCGCGTTGCCCGTCGTCTGCCGGACGTCTATCAAGTGGTCGTCCTCTTTTAAGTTTATGGCGATAATCCCCGCCAAGCGCGGGTTGCCGTACGCGGAGAGAGCGGTCTTCTTCACCGTCCCCTTGCTTGTCGCCATCATCAGGAACGCGTCGTCCGTGAACTCTTTCACCGGCAGGACGGTCGTCACCTGCTCGTCTGAGGACTTGTTTATCAGGTTCACCATCGCCTTGCCGCGCGCGGTGCGCCCGGCCTCCGGCAATTGATAGACCTTCAGCCAGTATACCCGGCCCTTATCCGTGAAGAACAGGAGGTAGTCGTGCGTGGAGGCGGTGAACAGCCGCTCGACAAAATCTTCTTCTTTCGTCTCCATGCCGATCTTGCCCTTGCCGCCCCGGCGCTGGCTGCGGTACAGCGTAAGCGGGTTCCTCTTTATGTAGCCGGTGTGCGAGATGGTTATCACCATCTCCTCCTCGGCTATCAGGTCTTCTATGGTAAGCTCCGTGGACTCGTCCGCTATCTCCGTCTTCCTGATGTCGCCGTAAGCCTCTTTTACCTTGAGCGTCTCTTCCCGGATTATCTCCATCACCATCCTGTCGGAGGCGAGCACGGATTTCAGGTATTCGATGAGCTTCAGTATCTCCTTGTACTCGCTTATTATCTTGTCCCGCTCAAGGCCGGTGAGGCGCTGGAGTTTCATGTCCAGGATGGCTTGAGACTGTATATCCGACAGGCCGAATTTAACCTTGAGGCCGTTCTTGGCCTCCTCCGGGCTGGACGCCGCGCGGATAAGCTTTATCACCGCGTCAAGGTTATCGAGCGCGATCTTGAGGCCCTCCAAGATATGCGCCCGCTCCTCCGCTTTACGAAGCTCGAACTTCGTGCGCCGGGTAACGATATCCCTGCGGTGCGCTATGAATAGCGTCAGCACCTGCCGGAGGTCCAGAACCCTCGGCTGGTTGTTCACGAGCGCCAGCATGATGACGCCGAAGGTGGACTGCATCGCCGTGTACTTGTAGAGCTGGTTCAGTATCACCGAAGCGATCTCGCCGCGCTTAAGCTCAAGCACTATCCTCATCCCGTCCCTGTCCGACTCGTCCCGGATGTCCGAGATGCCGGTGATCTTCTTGTCGCGCACCAGCTCTGCAATCTTTTCGATAAGGCGCGCCTTGTTCACCTGGTACGGCAGTTCGTTGACTACTATCATTTCCCGGTCGCCCTTGTCCATCGGGACTATCTCGGCGCGTGCGCGCACCTGAATCGAGCCCCGGCCATGCATGTACGCCTCTTCGATGCCGCGCCTGCCGTAGATAATGCCGGCTGTCGGGAAATCCGGGCCCTTTATAACCTTCATCAGATCGAAAACCGTGGTCTTCGGGTTGTCGATGAGCATCAGGACGCCGTCCACCACTTCTCTTAAGTTGTGCGGCGGGATGTTGGTAGCCATGCCGACGGCGATGCCCGTGGAGCCGTTAATCAAAAGGTTCGGGATTCGCGCCGGGAGCACGGTCGGTTCGAACATCGACTCGTCGTAGTTCGGCGTGAAGTCCACCGTGTCTTTTTCCAGGTCGGCCAGCATCTCGTCGGAGATGCGCTCCATCCGGACCTCGGTGTACCTCATCGCGGCGGGCGGGTCCCCGTCCACCGAGCCGAAGTTCCCCTGGCCGTCAACGAGTGGATAGCGCATGGAGAAGTCCTGCGCCAGGCGGACGATGGTGTCATAGACCGCGGCGTCGCCGTGCGGGTGGTATTTACCTATCACGTCGCCGACCACGCGGGCGGATTTTTTGTACGGCTTGCCCCTGGTGAGCCCCAGTTCGTGCATGGCGAACAGCACGCGCCGGTGCACGGGCTTCAAGCCGTCACGCACGTCCGGGAGCGCCCTCCCCACGATTACGCTCATGGCATAATCGAGGTAGGAGGTCTTCATCTCCTCTTCGATGTTGATTGTCGGGATTAAAGGTTTTGTTTCGTCGATTGGGGTCATTAAATTCCTCTATATGCTTCTTTTCTGTCAGCTATTCGATATATAGTTATTGCTTTTATATTCTCGTCTACCGAATACAATATCCTGATGCGTCCAACCCTGATTCGCCAATCGTTTTCATGCCCCCTTAATTTCCGGGAGCCTATTGGCCGGGGATGAGTTGAAAGAGTTCCGATTGCCGTGGAAATGCGTTCATAATCGACGTTGTTTAATAATGCTATTTCCTTTTGCGCCTTTTTTGTGAGCCTTATCTGATAGCTCACCTTTTCAGGCCTCGCCTCTTATCCTCCTTTTTCTTCACCTCTTCCCAGGGGACCGTCGGCTCGCTTCTCACCTCGTCAATTAAAGAGGCGTCTATCACATCCTGAGCGAGTTCAAGGAGCTCTTTGTAATCCTTATAAGGCAGGAGCACGCTCTTTTTCCTGCCCTTTTCATCAATAACGAATTGGGGATGAAGAGTCATATTTACCTCTTTATATATCCAGATTGCGCACTTCCATCGCGTGGCCCTGGAGGAAGAGCTTTCTCGGCTCCACGTCCTCGCCCATCAGGGTCGAGAATATCTCGTCGGCGGTGTAGGCGTCGTCCACCTTCACCTGAAGCAGAAGCCGCTTCTCCGGCATCATCGTCGTCTCCCAGAGCTGTTCCGGGTTCATCTCGCCAAGCCCTTTGTACCGCTGGATGCCAAGGCCCTTCTTCCCGGCGGCGAAGACGTACTCCACCATCTCGCCGGTATTTTTGAACGTATTCTCCTCGCCCTTTTCGACCAGGTAATACGGCGCGTCGCCGAGTCCCAGCGCTATCGGAGACAGCGTCTTAAGCTCCCTGAACTCCGTCGAGCCGACGAGTTCTTCGTCCACGTAGACCTTGTGCGTGTGCCCGCCCTTCAGTATCTCCGCCTCAAGAGTGTAGCCCTCGCCGTCTCCTTCGACGGGCTTTGCAACCAGACCAGCCAGCACTCCCGGATACGCCGTATCCATGTACTGCTTCGCGGACGCCATTATATCTTTCAAGGCCGCCGGGTCCTTCAGAGTCTGGCGCGTGAAGTCCGGATACCTCGAAAGCGCCCGGATTATCTCCGGCTCTTTCTTTTTGCGTTCTATCCTCTGTAGTATCTTCTCATAGTGCGAGAGCTTCTTTATCAGGTTAGCTAGCGGCTTGCCCGTAATATCGGCCTCGCCTGCGCCTTTCAAGGAAAAGTCCTCGACCGCCTGATCGATAAGATATTCCTCAAGCTCCGCCTCGTTCTTTATGTAGCGCTCGGCTTTGCCCTTTTTCACCTTGAAAAGCGGCGGCTGGGCGATGTAGAGGTATCCGCGTTCGATTAACGCGGGCATCTGCCGGAAGAAGAACGTGAGCAAAAGCGTCCTGATATGCGCGCCGTCCACGTCGGCGTCGGTCATGATTATTATGCGGTGGTAGCGCGACTTGTCCGGGTTGAAGTCCTCCGGGCCGATGCCCGTGCCGATTGCGGTGATCAATATCTTCACCTCCTCGGACGTGAGCATCTTGTCGAAGCGCGCCTTCTCGACGTTGAGTATCTTGCCCTTCAAGGGCAGTATCGCCTGGTCGGCGCGGTTTCTGCCCTGTTTCGCGGAGCCGCCGGCGGACTCGCCCTCCACTAAGAACAGCTCGCTTTTCGCAGGGTCTTTCTCCGAGCAGTCGGCCAGCTTTCCAGGCAGGCCGCCGCCGTCCAGCGCCCCTTTGCGCCTTGTCAGCTCCCTGGCGCGCCTGGCCGCGTCCCTCGCGCGGGAGGCCATGATGGCCTTCTCCGTGATGCGTTTTGCGACCGAGGGGTTCTCCTCGAAGAAAGTGGAGAGCGCTTCGTATACCGCGCCGTCAACCAGGCCCTTGACCTCGGAGTTTCCGAGTTTGGTCTTGGTCTGGCCTTCGAACTGCGGGTTCGGGAGCTTTACGGAGATGACGGCCGTGAGGCCCTCGCGTATGTCGTCACCTGAGATGGACTCCTTGAGGTTCTTGGCCGCGCCGGACGCCGTGGCGTAGTTGTTCACCGCGCGGGTCAGTGCGGACTTGAACCCTATCAGATGCGTCCCGCCCTCGTGCGTGTTGATGTTGTTCGCGAACGAGTAGAGGTTCTCGACGTAGCCGTCGTTGTACTGAAGCGCGGCCTCCATTATCAGCGCGTCCTTTTCCTTGGTGATATAAATCGGCTTCGGGTGGAGCGGCGTCTTGTTCTTGCTCAGGTGCTCCACGAAAGACACGATGCCGCCCTGGTAGAGAAATACGTGCTCTTTGTCCGAACGCTCGTCCTTTATGGATATTTTTAAGCCCTTGTTTAAGAAGGCCATCTCCCGGAGTCTCTGGGAGAGCGTCTCGTAGGAAAACTCCGTGGTCTCCTCGAATATCTGGCCGTCCGGCTTGAACGTCACCTTCGTCCCGCGCTTTTTCGTATTGCCCGTCACCGTCAGAGACGTCACCGGGTTGCCCCGTTCGTAGCGCTGCTCCCAGGTCTTGCCCTCGCGCCAGATCTCAAGCTCCAGCCACTCGGACAGCGCGTTGACCACGGATATGCCGACGCCGTGCAGGCCGCCGGATACCTTATAGGACGAGCCGTCGAACTTGCCGCCCGCATGGAGCACGGTAAGCGCGACCTCCGCGGCGGGTCTGTTCTCCGTGGGGTGCATGCCGGTAGGGATTCCCCGGCCGTCGTCCTCAACGGTGACGGAGTTGTCGATATGGATGATGACGCTTATGTTCTCGCAGTAGCCGCCCAGCGCCTCGTCCACGGAGTTGTCTACAACTTCATAAACAAGGTGATGCAGGCCCAGGACCGAGGTGCTGCCGATATACATCGCCGGGCGCTTCCTTACCGCCTCCAGCCCCTCCAGAACCCTTATCTGTTCCGCCTCGTAACGCTCTTCCACCGGCGCCTTTGCCATTTATTTATCTCTCCTTAAAAATCAAATTCGCAGACTTACTCTTGCCCCGTCCTGGTCCGTCTCTACTTTGAACTTCGCGCCCTCTCTGTTTCCTAGAAGGCCGCCGTCTGTGGACGTAATCAGGGCCTGGCCCATCGTCGATACCATTTCAAGTAACGCGCCGAGCCTGGATTCGTCCAGCTCCGAACCCGCATCGTCGAAAAGGAGCACCGGGTACTCGCCCGCGCTCTCTTTATACTGCACCGCGTCCGCAAGGACCAGAGACAAAAGCGCGAGCTTCCCCTGGCCCCGCGAAGCCGTGAGCTTCATCTCACGTCCGTCCAGCAGGACTTCCAGGTCGTCCGTATGAGGCCCGACCAGGCTGTGCCGCCGCTTCATCCCCTCCGGCCGCCTTTTTTCGAAAAGCCGAAGGTAATCTTCCGTCAATTCCCTCGCGTCAGCCCCCTTCGCCGCCGACCTGTATTTGAGTGCCAGGCGGCCTCCGCCCAGGGTCTTTTCAAATATCTCCCCGGCCAGCGGGGCCAGCGTCTCCGCCCGCTCCCGCCGCCGCAGTGTTACTTCCGCGAACAAAGGCGCGGCCGCCTCTTCCCAGCTCTTTATATGGCCGATATCGCTGGTTCCAGAAACACCCCCCGCTTCGCTACCTTTTTGAAAAAAGGTAGCACCAAAAACTTTTGGACTTAATTTCTGGGGAAGGTCTCTTTTATTTACCCCCTCCGGCCCCCTTGCTCCTCCGGCCCCCTTCAGCGCCGAGTTCAGCTGCTTTGACGCCGCCCGGCATTGATTGACCAGCCCCAGGTATGAGGGCCGCAGGTGGAATACGGAGCGGTCCAGGAACCGGCGCCTGGAGGAGGGATATTCCTTCACGAGGAATAAATCCTCCGGCGAAAAACTTATCACCCGCACGCTCAGGAGGTAGTCCGCCGCGGACTCCGGGCGCTTCCCGTCCAGTAGCACCTTCCGCTCACCCTGCCCGATGGAAAGCTTCAGGCGGCGAATACGGAAATGCCCGGTCGATACGCCAGGCGTTCTATTGCGTGCCGCTTCGCCCCCGGCCGCCTCTCCCTGGATCAGGCCTTCGTGGGCATCCCAGGAGACTGCCGCGAAAGGTTTTACGCCCCGAAACGACCGAAGCGACGCCAGCAGGCACGCGGCCTCAAGCAGGTTCGTCTTCCCCTGGGCGTTTCCCCCGTAAAAGAGGTTCAGGCCCGGGGTGAGCGCGAGCTCCAGCTTTTTATAGTTGCGCATGTTGCGCAAGGTCAAATTCTTAAGAAACATCAAACCGTACTTTTCTTTCGCGTGAAAGAAAAAGTACCAAAAGAAAGCGGGATGATAGACCGTTTGAGGGGAGCAACCTCAGGATGAACGACTGGCAGCTCTTGGCGAAATGAACGGCCATGCGGCAAACTGTCCGAGGCGAGAGCCGAGTTTTTGCCGCATAGCGAATAAGCCTTAGAGATGCCCGAGCGAATCCTAAGTTGCGACCCCAAATGGTCTATATTGTCCTCATTTCGTCCCTCTTATACACGCATCGGCATGACGACGCACTTGTAAGCCTCTCCCCCGGCCTGGCTGATGATGCAGGGCGAGAGGTTGTCCTTCAGGAGCAGGCTGACCTTATCCTGGTCCATCACGGAGAGGGCGTCCAGCAGGTACTTGGCGTTAAAGCCGACCTCTATCTCGGAGCCGCCGTACTCGACCGGGATGTCCTCTTTGGCCTCGCCCATCTCCGGGTTCTGGGAGGAAAGGGCCGCCTTCTCGTTTGAGAAGGTGAACTTCACCGCGTTCGTCCGTTCGCGGGAGAGAAGGGACACGCGCTTCAACGCGGCGGAGAGAAGGACCTTTTCCACGAAGACCGTCTTGTCGTTCGTGGTGGGGATAACCTGCTCGTAGTTGGGATAGTTCCCCTCGATTAAGCGCGTTACCATATAAAGCGAGCCTATGCGGAAGACGATGTGGTTCTTGGAGAGCGCCATCATCAGGTCGCCCTCGCCCTCGTCCAGGAGTTTTTTCAGCTCGTTTGCCGATTTCTTGGGTATTATGGCCGTGCCCGGCTCGGCCTTTGTGGAGATTGTCCGCTTCAGCACGGCGAGGCGGTGGCCGTCCGTGCCCACCATCTCTATCTGGGAGCCGCTATCGACGCTTGACAGTACCATGTAAATGCCGTTCAGGACGTATCTCGTGTCGTTGTCGCCCGCGGCGAAGATGGTCTTTCTGATAAGCTCGTGCATCAGGACAGAGTCCACCGGCACAAACTGCGCGCCCTCCATCTCAGGCAGTGTGGGGAATTCCTCCCTGGCCAGTCCCGTGAACTTGAAAGTCGCCTTCCCGCTCCTTATGGTGGCCCAGTTGTTCTCGGCGCTTTCCACCGATACGTCTTCCTCGGGCAGCTCCCTCACGATCTCGAAGAGCTTCCTGGCGGAGAGCGTCACCCCGCCCGGCTCCGTCACCTCCGCCTGGTAAACGCCCCGAAGGCCAATCTCAAGGTCAGTCGCGGTTATGGCAATGCCCCCGTCCACGGTCTCTATCAGGGCGTTAGAGAGGATGGGCATGGTGTTCCGCCTGTCCGCCACGGACTGGACCCTTGACAACCCCTTGAGGAACTCTTCCTTCTTGATCTGGAATTTCATTGGAGCCCCTTTCTCGAAATTATAAAGATGCCGACTTTATCCCTTTACCGCCTTCGCGAGGGACTCTACCTCCGCGTCGAACTTGATGTCGCTTGAACGCTTCCCGTCCACCTGCCGGCATGCGTGCAGGACCGTGGTGTGGTCCTTCCCGCCGAACGCCTTCCCGACCTCCGGAAGAGAGCTGCCCGCGACCGTCCTGCATAAATACATCGCCACCTGCCGGGGGTGCACCAGGTTCCGGGTACGTTTCTTGGACTTTATCTCGGATATCTTTATCTGGAAGTGGTCGGCCACGAGCTTTATTATCTCGTCCAGGCCGATTACCCTCTCCTTTTCTGTTATGACGTCCCTGAGCACAGTCCTGGCAAGCTCCAGGGTTATCTGGCGGCCTGTAAGCGATGCATACGCCCCAAGACGTATAAGCGAGCCCTCCAGCTCCCGGACGTTGGACTTTATGTTGTTGGCCAAAAACATCGCCACGTCTTCCGGGACGGTTATGCCTTCCTGCTCCGCCTTCTTCGCCACGATGGCCGCCTTAGTCTCCATGTCCGGCGGCTGGATGTCCGCTATGAGCCCCCATTCAAAACGCGACCGGAGACGCTCCTCCATGTCCGGCATCTCCTTTGGGAAGCGGTCGGAGGACATCACTATCTGCTTGCCGTATTCGTGCAGGGTGTTGAACGTATGGAAAAATTCCTCCTGGGTGCGTTCCTTGCCCGCGATGAACTGTATGTCGTCTATAACGAGCAGGTCGGTATTCCTGTACTTGTTCCGAAACTCGGTCATCCGGTTGTAATGGATGGACGAGATAAGCTCGTTCGTGAACTCCTCTGAAGTCAAGAAGGTTATCCTGGTCTTTGGGGAGTGCTCTTTTATGTACGCGCAGATGGCCTGGAGCAGGTGGGTCTTGCCCAGTCCGACGCCGCCGTAAACGAAAAGCGGGTTATACGCCCTGGCCGGGTTTTCCGCAACGGCCTTGGCCGCGGCATGCGCGAACTCGTTCGACTTGCCGACTACGAAACTGCAGAAGGTGTATTTGGGGTTGAAGCCGTTGTTTTTGACCCTTATCTTCTGGTTTTCAACAGCCGGGGCCTGGGGCGCCGGGGTAGGCTGCGCCGGCGGAAGTTCTTCCTGGCCGTGGCCTACCGCCATACCCCCTTTGGATATCTGAAAAGAAAGGGCGATCTCGTCCCTTTCCAACACTTCCTTCAAGACCCGCGTTAAAAGCTCGAAATAATGCTCGTGCAGCCATTCTTTAAAGAACCGGTTTGGGACGCTCAAAGTCACCCCGGACCCGTCTATGGACTGAAGCCTCACGGGGCGTATCCAGGTGTCGAAGTTCTGACGACTCACCTCTTTCGATATAAGCTCCCGTGCCTCCGACCAGATATCCTTTACTACTTCCTGCATAATATTTCCTGATAATCCATAAAGCCTTCCCC
>JBARKJ010000048.1:0-19562 GCA_049801375.1 Nitrospirota bacterium
ACGCCTGGCCGCAATGGACTTCTCGTAAATATCCATCAATAGACCGTAGTTTATTCTGGCGGTGTACTTCATTTCGAATTCCGCGTGAGCCTCAAGGCGCATCCCGGCAAGTTCGGTTGGATGCGAAAACGCCCATTGTATCTGTGCGGCCAGGTCCTGCGCCTCGCCTGGGCGAAAATGAAGCCCGGTCCTTCCGTGCGCTACTAACAATGACATCGCGCCCAGGTCCCCGGCGATAACCGGCAGACCGACGGAATATGCCTCAATGATCGACATGCCAAACCCTTCGTACCCGATGGAAGGGAAAATCAGGACCGACGCATCCTGCATGAGGGCGACCACTTCCGGCCTTTGCCGGTAGCCGAGCCATTCCACCGACGGCATACTCTCCGTCTCTTTCGCCACCCAGCCCGCCAATGGCCCGTCCCCCGCTATCTTGAGGGGAATCGTACCGGAAAGGCGCTTCCACGCCTTGATCAGCATCTTGACGCCCTTTTCGTGCGAAAGCCGCCCGGCGAAGAGGGCGTAGCCTCCTTCCCCCTTGCCAATGGGAGGCTCGTAATTAATGAAGTTGGGCTTCACGACTATCTTGTCCGCGGGAAATCCGGCCTTAATAAATTTGTCCCTGGCAAAATCGGTGAGCGCGATGAAACAATCTACCTTTTCCCGCCATGTATCATGTCTGCGGTGATAATCCACCATCCTGCAGACGGCCAGGGAAGCTAAGAAGGAGCGCCGGTAACACCGGTAAAAAGCTGCCCTGTATACATTGCCGCAGAGACATTCCTCGCATATCATGTCCTTTCGCAGCAGGAGCGCCCCCGGGCATATCATGCGAAAGTTATGAAGGGTCTGCACCACCGGTACGCCCGCTTCCCGGCAGGCATCGTATATCGACGGGGTCAGAAGCGGGAAGAAGTTATGCACATGGACAATATCGGGCTTGAATGAAGAGATTTCCTGCGCAATGCGCACTCGCGAGCCGATTGAATAGGAGGATTGACGCGCGGTACTTATCTTTTTCAATATTCCCCTGATTGCACAGTTCGAGACTCCAAAGAACTTTACGTCATGACCGTGGGACTTCAAGAGCTCACGCTCGGCCATTACCACGACATCCTCGCCGCCGCTTTGCCGGTAGGAGTTCCGGTAGGAGTTGTGGACGAGCAGAATTTTCAACATGCCATCTCTTTTTTGGGAACCATTTTTATCAGATATGTTAAGTGCTTGACCAGGTACTTTCAATAGCGGCTGCGGAAACTCGCGTAATTCTCATTTAATAAGACCTTTCGGATTCTTATCCGGTCGATTATATAAATTTAAACGATTATAATCTTTTATTTTTTATCATAAATCAACCGGATTTTTATCAGCCTTAATATACGGTTAATAAAGCGATAAAGTCAAGTACTTAATCAATAGAAATTCCTTATTGCTTATACGCATAACCATCCGGATTAAATTAATTTCTTGACTTCGTATAACGTATCGTGATAATTCTTAGGAACAATAACTGAAAAAGAAACGCCGGTACCCTCCTTATTAAAAGATGTTTATATGATCTATTTAGTCAAACCCCTTTAGAATTCAATGCAGCGTCAGCCGCCAGAGACCTATGGACAACGGAAATCAACCGACCTTACATGTTCGGTAGTGGTGTGCACGCGTGACCGTCCGGACGCACTGGACGAATGTCTGGCCGCTGTTTCGGCGGTTGCGCCGGGTGCCGAGATAATGGTCGTCGACAGCGCGCCACGATACGCAAATGCAGAGCAGACTGCGTCTCGCCGGGGCGCCAGGTATATACTGGAAACGCGTCCCGGTATCAGCCGGGCCAGGAACCGGGCGGCACGCGAGTCCGCTTCGGACATACTTGCGTTCATTGACGACGACTCGGTACCCGAGGCTGGCTGGCTTGAGCCGCTGCTCGCCGAATTCGCGGACCCGAAGGTAGCGCTGGTCGCGGGGAGGGTTCTGCCGCCCGATGCCGACAGGGAAATGCTCCCCACGTACGCATGGTTCGGCATGGTAGACCTTGGACCCGAACGGAAGGTCTTCGACCGTGCCGTCGAAGGCTGGTACGGGCTGACTAATTTGGGCGGCGTCGGACTGGGCGCCAACATCTCGGTCAGGAGGTCTGTATTCAACGGCTGGCAAGGTTTTGACGAAAGACTGGGCGCGGGCGCGCATATCTCCGGCCATGAAGAGTTGAAAGCGTTCTTCGAGCTGGTCGACCGCGGCTTCCGTCTCGTTTACGCGCCGCGCTCCGTGGTGCGTCACGCCTTCCCGCATTCAATTGAAGAACTTCGCAGGCGCGGACTGCGCGCGGTTGAGGCATCGGCCGCCTACCTGACGCTCCTGCTCTTTGAGCAACCGGCCTACAGGAGAGAGACGTGGGACTATATAAAAGGCAAGCTCGTTCGGATAAAGCCGCTATACAGGCCCGAAGCCACGAGCGGCAACCCGCTTGCCCCCGGCTACCGCATCCTGCTTGCGCGGATAAAAGGAGTCCTTTTGTATTTCGCGACTCGTCTGTCAGATAAAAGATGGTGAGGCTGCTTGAAATGATGTACGCAAGGGTTTAGCGACTTACTAATGTAGATGAGAACCGGCATGAAAGCAGATCCGGCCGCATCGGAATCCCCGCTTGTCAGAGAGCGGCTGCGCTTGATGCGCGACGCCGTGGCCAACAATTTATCGGCGCCTGTGTCGGCCATCGCCGGCATCCTGCTCGTGCCGTTCATGTTGAAAGCGCTCGGGCAGGACGATTACGGCCTCTGGATAGTCGCGGTCTCCTTGTCTGGCGTTATCGGGGCTGTTGATTTCGGGCTGCACTGGAGCATCACCCGCGTTGTCGCGGCGGACCCGGCTGGCGGCGAGGGAGGCAACGTCGATTTCGTCCGGTCCGCCGCGAACGTGTATCTGCTGTACGGGATTGCGGGGTGCGCCGTCCTCGGCGGAGCGGGGCTCTTGTCCGCCGGCAGGCTGGGCCTGCCGCCGGTTCGGCATGAAGCCGCCATCCAGGTCTTCTGGCTGGTCGGCGCGACCTTTTGCGCGGACCGGCTGGGCGCATCCGGTAATGCCGTCATTTCCGGCCTGCGCCGGTTCGACCTGCTCAACATCATTGCGAGCATCAACTCTATCGCCTGGGGTGGAGGGGCCATAGTCGTCCTCGTGTGCGGGGGCGGCGTAGTCTATGTCGCCGCCTGCCAGCTCGCGGTGACGGTCGTCAGAAGCGCGGCGACGCTGTGGCTTGCGGCACGCCTCAGCCCTAGGTTCGGGTTCAGGCCGTTTTTCTTTCGATGGGGCGCGCTCAGACGGCACGTATCTTTTGCGGCATCAAGTTTGCTCACGGACGTGATGGTCAACATTACGTGGAACTCCGCCCCGGCGCTGATAGGGTTCATCAGCGGCTCGGCCGCCGCCGTCCCCTTTTACATCGGGCAGAAATTTCCGGTGGCGGTTTCGGGGTTGAGCTGCCGCGCCGCCGAGGTGTTGTATCCCGCCGCCAGCGAGAGCAGGGATGACCTCGGCAAGAGCAGGGAAATTTTGCGCGTCGGGTCCCGATGGGTCCTTGTCCTGACCCTGCCCTTCGCCGTTTTGCTGTTCGTTGCCGCCCCCGGTATCCTGCGGGCGTGGGTAGGCAACCCGTCGCCGGGTTCGGTGGCCGTTATGCGCATCATGGTGGTGACCATGCTCGCGGAAGGTATTCGGCTGACGCCGGTCTATTTGCTGTGGGGACGCGGGGCCATGAAGCCCATACTCGTCACGTCCATTGCCGAAGGTCTTTGCGTGCTCGCGCTCTGCCTCGGCCTGGTTTATAAGTTTGGAGCCGTCGGCGCAGCCTGGGGGATGCTTATACCTATTGCCGCAAGTTCAGCGGCGCTTTTCGCAGTCGCGTCACGGACGTGCGAAATCGACCCATTGAAACTTGCCGCGGACGTCTGGCGGGGTCTGACGTTGCCCGTCGTGGCCTGTCTTTTGGGCGTCTTGTCGGTTCTGTATTTACCGCACGACAGCCGTGCCTGGGTAGCTCTCGTAGTGGCTGCCGGCGGGCTGGCGTACCTTGCGGTGCTGTTCGGTTTCAGCGGGAACGAGGATGAGAAGCGGTTTGCGCGCGACATGCTATCCCGGCTTAAGCATTCGGCAATCTTCATATACCGTTATTTCACCGGTCAAGCCTCCGGCGGCGAGGGTTGTGGAGATGGCGCCTTGAAGAGGCTTGTCCGCATGGTTCCGGGAGCTCGATGGGCATATAGGAATTCGGTTTATCTATTTCAAGTCGCACGCGAGCAATGTTTTGGCGATTGGAGGCGGGAGACCGACAAATCCCGCGTGAATACACAATGGGAGTACGAGTGGGGCATTGAGCAGGAGCGGTACCAACTGGTGCTGTCGGCCATCGCCGGTCTCCGGGCCGACATCTCTCAGGCGAACGTCCTGGAAATTGGCTGCTACTACGGCGTGTTCACGGCCCGCCTGGCCGAATCCTGCGCATCCGTCACCGCCTGCGACATGTCGCCGGTGGCCCGCGAGTTGGCCGCCCGCCGCTGCCGGGATTTCCAAAACGTGGTCGTCCGGGAAATCGACATTTCGCACGATGAGGTCCAGGGGGAATACGATATCGTTTTTGCCATGGACGTCCTGGAATACATACACGGCAGAAAGACTTTATTGAACTCCGTGGATAAGCTTCTGAACGCGCTACGTCCGGAAGGCCTGCTTGTCTTCACCGACGTCCGGATCGCGCCCGTGCTTCGGGACGCATGGTGGCAGCGCTGGCTTCCCGAAGGAGCCGATGCGGTAATGGAGCTGATTTCAGAGCGCCCGGCCGTGCGCCTTGAGCATTGGGAGTTTCATCCCGGCGACGGCCTCCCGTCCGGGGGCTATCTGCCCCACGGGATCGCGGTGTTCAGAAAGGAAGGCGGGCAATGAGGCTGAGCGTCATCATCCCGACCTTCAACCGGCGTTCGACCCTCATGCGGACATTGCCGACAGTGCTCGACCAGACCTTCCCGGCGGACGAGTACGAGGTTATAGTCGTCATAGACGGCTCCACCGACGGGACCGCCAAGGCGTTAATGGATATCGGCTCTGCCGTGCGTATGCGCGTGGTGGAGAAGGAGAATGGAGGGCAGGCCGCCGCACTCAATGCCGGAATTGCGGCTGCGGAAGGCAAACTGGTGCTGCTCCTGGATGACGACCTCTTCTGTGACCGCACCCTCATTGCCGAACACGTCGCCGCGCACGAGGAGGGGGATTGCGTGGTCTTCGGTCCCGCGCTTGTAGCGGCCGAGAGCCCGGAGACACTGGCAACGAAGTGGATGCGCTCGATTACGGATGACTGGATGGCCCGTCTTAAGCGCGAAGGCGTGAGCTGGCCTGACGATGCTTCCGCATCGGCGAATAGTTCGATGAGGCGGGACGTGCTGATTAAAGCCGGCGGCTTTGACGAGCGTTTAGACCGCGCTTTTGACGTCGAACTAGGACTGCGTCTGTGGAAATCGGGCGTGAGGTTCCGTTTTTGCCCTTCTGCCGTAACGCACGAGGTGTGCGTGAAAACGACCGACGACCTGGCACTCCGGGATGCCCGGCTCTACGGGGTCAGCGATGACTTGCTGTGCCGGACGCACCCGGAATTGCGCAGGCACTCGCAGTTGAGTAATTTTACCAGTGGGACCTGGCTCAAGCGCAAGGCGCGCGAGCTCTGCGTCCGTTATCCCTTGCCGCTTGGGCCGCTGCTCCGTCTGGCCGAGCAGGGCGTGCGTTCAAACATTATATGGGGTATCCGCATTTTCAACGCACGGTGCCAGCTGAACTATTTTCGCAGCGCGGCAAAGGCGGTCGGTAAATGGAACGGGTTCGAACGCGATTACGCGAAGGTCCTACCCGTGCTTGCTTACCACCGCGTCGGGCCTGCGCGGCAAGGGATGCGTCCGGAACTCACCGTGGAGCCGAAGCGGTTCAGGAAACAGATGGACTGGCTCAAGCGGAACGGATATGCAACTATCCTCCCTGGTGACTGGCAAGCATGGGTCAATGAGGGAAAGCCCCTGCCGGCGAGACCGGTCCTTATTACCTTCGACTACGCCTATGCCGACTTGGCGCAATATGTCTTCCCGGTGCTCAAGGAGAAAGATTACACGGCCACGGTATTCGTGGTCACCGGCGATGTCGGAGCCAATGGCGCCTCTGAAGGCATGGCAGTCCCCAGCGCTATCGGGTCTATGGGCGCCGCCGGGATAAAGCGCTGGTCGGAAGAGGGTATCGAGTTCGGAGCTAAAAGCCGCACGCACCCGGACCTCACCAGGCTGTCCGCCTCCGAACTCGAGGATGAGGTGACAGGGAGCGGGCATGACCTGGCTCTGGTTCTGGGCGAGTTTCCGCGGTCGTTCGCGTACCCCTTCGGGGATTACAACGATGCCGTCCGCAGCCTGGTCGAGAAGACGTTCGACATCGCGTTTACTAATGACGGAGGGGTGAACGGGTTGGGTACGCCGCCGCATCTGCTTCGCCGCACTATGGTCCTGCCGGGAGATTCTCTGCTGGACCTTGCGATGCGCGTCGGATTCGGCTGGACTCCTTTTGAAAGATTGCGGGCCGGTGTAACGGCTAAGGGCCACATGCGGTGAATCGTATGAACGTCTCTGTAAGCGTCGTAATCCCTACCGTGGGACGGCCGGATTTGCTGGCGGAGGTGCTTCGCGCCTTGGAACAGCAGACAGGCAGTTTCGAAGTGGTCGTCGTCTGCGACGGCGAGCACGCGGAAACTCGTCGGATGTCTGAGGCCTGGTGTTCGCCCTTCCCGTTGAAGTGGATATTCCACCCCGTGAACCTTGGGCAATCCCATGCGCGCAACCTCGGCGTGGAGCGCTCGGAAGGCGGCATACTGGTTTTTCTGGACGACGACACGTTGCCTGCCCCGGGCTGGCTGCAGGCCCACCTGAGGCGTCATGCCAGTCCGGACTCCAAACGCGTCGTCGTTGGGCGTCTTAGTCATGAGTATGCCGGCTCTCCCCGCACGGACCTCGAGCGGTTCATGCGCGCCGTCGCCGACAGGGAGCAGGCGAAACTTGAGTCTTCGCTTGCGCGGATGGAAGAGGATACCGCCAGGGAGCTGTGGGCAGGCTTGAACGCTTCGCTCCCGAAAACGTTATTCATCGCCAGCGGCGGTTTCGACGTAGCCCTGCGCCACATCGAGGAAGATGCCGAGCTTGCAACTCGTATATTAAACCTCGGCGCCGAGTTCGTGTACGAGCCGGACGCCTTGTTATACCACCGCAGCACGAAAGATCTGGCGCAGTTGCACATGACAAGGGCGCCGCTTTTTGCGAAAGCTGACCTCTACCGTCTGCTGGAAAAACGGCAGTCGGCGGCGAAGTGGCCCGCCCTGGCTTCCTTAATATACGGCAAGGGCGCCCAAAAGCTGAAACACCGGCTGGCGTGGCGGCTACCCGTGTTGGCCTCGGCCATCGGTTTTTTATGCCGCATCGGCGGCGAAGCGCTAGGAGCGGAATTTCTATTCAGGCAGTGGCTCGACCTCGCGTTCATGACGCGCTACTGGGGCCAGGTTAAAGCACAGGGCCTGTCGATTAACGACGTCCGCCGTTTAATGGAACTATAGTCCATGACTCCAACTATTTCTGTTGCGATATGCACCCGGAACCATCCCGACCTGCTTGCTGACTGCCTGCGGTCGCTTGCGCCGCTTCGCGACAAGGCGATGGAGATCATAGTCATTGACAACGCCTCCGACGGAGACGCCACTAAAAAGGTGACGGAGGAGTTCGGCGCGAAATACGAGCTCGAGCCTGTCGTCGGACTTGAAAGGGCGCGTAACCGCGCCATCAACGTGGCGATTGGCGAGATCATTGCCTTCCTGGATGACGACTGCCGGGCCGACCCCGGCTGGCTTGACGCCATTGCACGGGCGTTTTCCGACCCGACGGTCGGCGGGGCAACGGGCCAGGCGATAAGCGGAAGGGACGCCAATTGGGTGCAGCGGCAGTTCAACAGTTATGCGCGCGGTTTTTGCTCGCCGAAGCCGGTCGAGATGACGCCCGAAGCGGTCGGCGACTTCTATTACCGTGCCGTGGTAGGGGTGGGCGCGAACATGGCGTTCAGACGCAGCCTGCTTGTAGCGCTTGACGGGTTCCCCGATGCCACGCAAGGGGTCGGCGACGACGACTATATGCTGTTCAGCGTAGTTCGGGCGGGCTACAAGGTACGTTATACGCCGGACAGCATTGTCTACCAGAAACACCGCACCGGCCTGGTTTCGACGCTTGCCCGGATGTTCGGTTATGGCTTGGGGACGATGCGCGCGCTGTGGTACATCTCGGCGGAGGACCAGAGCGTCCGGCTGTTTGTCAAGAACTTCTGCTGGGTCTTGTTCAGGAGCGAACTCCGTCAACTGCTCGGTTCTGTCGTACACCTGAGGTTCTGGCACGTGCTGTTCGGGCTGGCGTCTCTTTCCGGGTTCGCCTCCGGACTGTTCCTGCCATGGGGCTGGCGCGCGCATGTCTTGGGTGAATTGCCGGATAGGGGCGGGCTTAACCGAACTGAACGCGACCGCTCGAAAGTCCTCCCCGTGCTGATGTATCACCGTGTGGGGCCAGTCCAGGCGGGCACTTATCCGGAACTGACCGTAGCTCCGGCAAAATTCCAGAAACAGATGGAATGGCTGAAGCGGAATGGTTACAACACCATCGGCACGGGCGATTGGCTGGCATGGCGCAACGAGGGGAAACCCCTGCCGCCCAAACCGGTCATGCTGACCTTTGACGATGCCTATGCGGACCTGGTGGAGCATGCCTTGCCAGTGCTGAGTGATAGCGGTTTCACGGCTACGGTCTTCGTGGTCACGGGTGAAATCGGCGGGAGCAACTCCTGGGACCAAAGGA
The DNA here is from genome assembly GCA_049801375.1 of Nitrospirota bacterium. GTDB lineage: Bacteria > Nitrospirota > JACRHJ01 > JACRHJ01 > JACRHJ01 > JBARKJ01. The sequence goes on from JBARKJ010000048.1 coordinate 8,904, forward strand.
GCGGCTCCGCCGCCATCAGGTGCATGGGCGCAGACCAGATAAGGCATTGGTCAGGGAAGGGGATAGAGTTCGGGGCGCATACCCGGACGCACGCGGACCTTACAACCCTGTCCGAAAGCGAACTCGAACTGGAGGTCGCCGGGAGCGGGGGCGACCTGGCCGCGATACTGGGTGCGGCTCCATTATCGTTCGCGTATCCATTTGGCTATTACAACGCTGCTGTCCGCAGCCGGGTAGAGAAGGCGTTTCAGCTTGCCTTCACGTGCGACTGGGGCCTGAACGTGCAGGCCACGGGGTCCTGCATGCTGCGCCGCACCATGGTCAAACCGCGAGAATCGCTGCTCGGCTTCGGTTTGCGGGTCAGGTTCGGTTTCAATCCAATCGACAGGCTGCGTGGGCGTATCCGGCTGAGAAGCCGGCTGAGAGGCATGCTCAGCATGTTCAAAGGTTTATAAAATGCCGCCGTATCACGTACTCCATCTGCTTTCGACTTCGGAAGTCGAAGGCACCGGAGTCGCCAGGATTGTAGCGGCCTTGGCCGAACGGCTTGACCCAAAAGAGTTCAAGTTCCATGCATGGTTTGGCCGTGGGCACGGCCCGCTGGTGGAGATGCTGGAGAAGAAGGGTGTGGAGGTGCGGGTCCTCGACTGGGCCGGAGGAGTGCGCAACCCGGTCGGACTGTGGCGGTTCACGCAAGGCATCCGGAAACACAAGTTTGATATAGTCCACCAGCACGACGGCGGCCGGGCGATCCGCCTGATAAGCCGTTATGTCGGTGGCGCACGCGTAATTACACACCTGCACTGCCTAGTACTGGAGCAGGACTGGGAAGTGCCAGCTCAGTGCAATGTTTACGGCGCAGACGTTGTTGTAGCGACGTCTGACGCTGTAGCCAAGTGGGCCGGAGTGGACGCAGAGGTTGTATATCCGGGCGTGGACATTTGCAAGGCCCACCCGGCGATGACCTGTGGCGGTCACACGCTGGGAATTGCGGGACGCCTTGTGCAGCTTAAGGGCACCTTGCACCTGATACGCGCATTACCGATGGTCCGGGCGGAAGTACCCGACGTCATGCTGGAGATTGCCGGATCAGGCCCAGAAGAGGAAGTACTCCGTAGGGAGGCGCACAGCCTCGGGCTGGACGGGCGCGTCCGATTTCTGGGGTGGCAGGAGGAGATACCATTTAACCGCTGGGACGTGTTCGTGATGCCTTCGCTCGAAGAAGCGTTTGGAATGGCCGCCCTGGAAGCCATGGCCGCCGGCCTGCCGGTGGTCGCATCGGCGGTAGGGGGCCTGACAGAACTTGTACAGGACGGGAAGACCGGCTGGCTTTTTCCCCCGGCCGACATCAAAGCGCTGGCCGGAAGGCTGGTTTCGTTACTGCTTAGCCCGGAGGAGCGATTTACGATGGGCGCCGCGGCCCGTGACCGGGCAAACATGTTCTCCACAAAGCGCATGTCAGAGCGGATTGAGCTGCTCTACCGGCGGCTGCTTTAACTGTCATTTCTCTTAGGCCCCCAAAAAAAATTTGAATTTCTAATGGGTTAATGATATATTCTTTAATCTAGTCGTCTAATTTTCGAGGGGCTTAATGGTCAAGATATACGATACTACTTTAAGGGATGGGGCGCAGTCCGAAGACGTCGCTTTTTCGCTCGAAGACATGGTCCGGGTGACCTTGAAACTCGATGAGCTGGGGGTACATTATATCGAAGGCGGCTGGCCCGGCTCCAATCCCCGCGACGCGGCATATTTCAAGGAAATTAAACGACATAAGCTGGCCATTTCGAAAACCGCCGCTTTCGGTAGCACGAGGCGCGCGAAGACCGAAGCGGATGCCGACCCGAACCTCCTTGCTCTCGTTGAAACCGGCACGCCCGCCGTCACCATCTTCGGTAAAAGTTGGGGTCTTCACGTCAAGGAGGCCCTCAAGGTCTCCCTCGAAGAAAACCTCGATATGATCAGCAGTTCAGTCTCATTCCTGAAGGCTAACGTGTCCGAGGTATTTTACGACGCGGAGCATTTTTTCGACGGCTACAAGTCCAATCCCGCCTACGCAATCAAGACGCTGAAAGCGGCACAGGAGGCCGGGGCGGACTGTCTTATCCTTTGCGATACGAACGGCGGCACCCTTACATGGGAACTCGAGAAGATAATCACGGAAGTCAAGGCGCAGGTATCCATACCCCTTGGCATCCACTGCCATAACGACTCCGACCTGGCCGTCGCCAATTCGCTCGCGGCGGTGAACCTTGGCGCGGAGCAGGTGCAGGGCACGATAAACGGCTACGGCGAGCGTTGCGGCAATGCCAACCTCTGCTCGATTATCCCCGCGCTGAAGCTTAAGATGGATATCGACACGCTTCCGCCGGACAGGCTCCCGAAGATAAGGGAGATTTCCCGCTTTGTGGCCGAGATAGCAAACTTAAGGCATTACAAGCACCAGCCCTACGTCGGAGACTCCGCCTTCGCCCATAAGGCGGGGATGCACGTGAACGCGGTTCTGAAAGGCGCGACATATGAGCACATAAGGCCGGAGGCGGTGGGCAACGTGCAGCGGATACTCGTCTCGGATTTGGCCGGTCAGAGCAATATCGTCCGGAAGGCGTCCGAGTACGGGATAGATTTAAGCCATAACACGCCCGAAGTGAAGCACATCCTGCGGACGCTTAAGGATATGGAAAGCGAGGGCTACCAGTACGAGGGCGCGGAAGCGTCTTTCGAACTGCTCATCAAGAAGGCCACCGGCAAGTACACCCCGATATTCGACCTTGAGGGTTACCGTGTAATCGTCGAATGGTACGAGAACCGCCGTGAGACCCTTTCCGAAGCTACGATAAGGGTACAGGTCCATGTAGGCGCCACCCTCGACAATAGTCATTACGAATATACTGCCGCGATGGGCAACGGCCCCGTGAACGCCCTGGACAATGCGCTCAGGAAGGCCGTCCTGAAACATTTTCCGGAACTATCTGGCGTCCGGCTGTTAGACTATAAGGTACGCGTATTAAATGCCGGTGAAGGCACCACAGCTAAAGTGCGCGTCTTAATCGAGTCCGGGGACGATACCGGCAAGTGGGGCACGGTCGGGGTATCCGAGAACGTCATCGAGGCCTCCTGGGAGGCCCTGGTGGACAGTATAGAATACAGGTTGCTAAAAGAAAAAGTTTAATGGAAGAGATCGGCGTTGTAATGGAGTCCTCCGGGACGACGGCGAAGGTGATGATGACCCGGAGCGGTTCGTGCGAGTCGTGCAATGCCTCAGGGTCCTGCAAGGCGGTATCGGACGACAGGGTCATGGAAGCGGATAATCCGCTGGGCGCGGAGCCGGGCCAGCAGGTTGTACTGAAAATAGAATCCGGCCTGTTCCTCAGGGCGACGTTTTTGACCTACATGCTCCCGGTTATATTCCTCTTCCTCGGGGCGTATCTCGGAGGGAAGTTCGGGCAGGAAATCTCCGGGGCCATTTCAATCGATAACTGGCAGGCGCTGGGGGGAGTGGCTTTGCTTGTCCTTTCGGCGGTGATTGTAAGGTTTTACGATAGGAAAGTTAAGAAATCGAAGGTACTGAAACCCGTAATCGTAAAAATAATCGAAGACTAACAAAGAGGAAGAGGTTGCCATAAAAAAATAGCAGGCCCAAATTTAACCAGGAGGCCACATGAAAGATTACGCTGTAGAAAACACGAGAAATGTCGTAATCGTCTCCCACGGCGGCGCGGGCAAGACCATGCTCACCGAAGCCATGCTCTTCGCCGCCCATGCCACGGACCGCATGGGCAGGGCAGAGGAAGGCAACACCGTAACGGATTTTGAGCCCGAAGAAATAAACAGACAGTCCTCCATCAGTTCCGCCGCCGCATTCTGCGAGTGGGACGGCAACAAGATTACCTTAATCGATACCCCCGGATACATAAATTTTCTTGAAGACGCCAAGGCCTGTGTACGCGCGGCAGACGGCGCCGTCGTCATAATGTCCCCGATATCGGGCATAAAGGCCGAGACGGAGAAGGTATGGGAATACTGCAACGAATTCGGCCTCGCCAGAATAATATTCGTCAGCAAGATGGACAAGGAACGCGCCGATTTCAGGACCGTCCTGAACGATTGCGGGAAAGGCTTCTGCAAGGACGCCACGCCGGTGCAGATACCCATCGGCTCCGAGAGCACCTTCAAGGGGATAATAGACCTCCTGAAGATGAAGGCTTACATAACGGAGGGCGACGGCAAATCTAAAGAGGCCGACATACCGGCGGAGATGAAGGCGGAAGCCGATGAGGCACGTGCCAGGATGATCGAGAAAATCGCCGAGAGCGACGATTCGCTCATAGAAAAATATCTGGAGACCGGCGGACTTTCAAATGAAGAAATTATCTCAGGCTTGAGAGTAGGCTGCATTGCCAGGAAGGTGACCCCTGTGTTGTACGGCGCTGCGCCCAAAGGAATCGGGGTGACCCAGCTTTTGGACATGATTACAACAGCCCTGCCGAACCCGGTGGAAAAAGCAGCAATGGCGCCCATTAAAGTTAAAGATACCCGGACCGGAGAGGACGTAGTCCTGAAGACGGACAAGGACGGGCCCTTGGCGGCTGTGGTTTTCAAGACTATAGCGGACCCGTTCGCGGGCAAACTGAGCCTCTTCCGGGTAATCTCCGGCCAGATTCGCTCCGACTCCGCCGTATTCAACGCCAACAAGGAAAAAGAAGAGCGCATAGGGCAGGTGTTCTACCTGATGGGTAAGAAGCAGGTCCCGGTGCAGGCGATAAAGGCCGGGGAAATTGCCGCCGTAGCCAAACTTAAAGAGACCATCACGGGCGACACCTTATGCGACAAGGCCCACCCGTATATAGTGGAACCCATACATTACCAGGAGCCGGTAATGGCTTTCGCCATCGAGGCGAAGAACAAGGGTGAAGAGGACAAGATAGCTAACGGACTGCACCGCCTGCTGGAAGAAGACCCGACGCTCAGGTTCGTAAGGGACGAGCAGACTAAAGAGATGATACTCTCCGGAATGGGGCAGTTGCACCTTGAAATCACACTGGAGAGACTGAAGAGGAAGTTCGGCACGGAAGTTATAATGAAGACCCCGAAAGTGCCGTACAAGGAGACCATCAAGGGCAGGACCAGGATTCAGGGCAAGTACAAGAAGCAGTCCGGCGGGCGCGGGCAGTACGGCGACACCTGGATTGAGATAGAGCCGCTGCCGCACGGCGGGGGCTTCGAGTTTGTTGACAAGATCGTCGGCGGCGCGATACCCAGGCAGTACATACCCGCAGTCGAGAAGGGTATTGTCGATGCGATGCACGAGGGTGTCATAGCTGGCTATCAGGTCGTCGACGTGAAGGTGACGCTTTACGACGGCTCGTACCACGACGTGGACTCCTCCGAAATGGCGTTCAAGATCGCCGGCTCTATGGGCTTTAAAAAAGGCGTGCTGGAATGCAGGCCGACTCTCCTCGAGCCTTTGATGGATGTGACGGTCGTCGTCCCGGAAGACACTATGGGCAACGTCATAGGCGACCTGAACTCCAGGCGCGGAAAGGTGCAGGGCATGACGGCTAGCGGCTCCAACCAGAAGGTGACAGCCCAGGTGCCGATGGCGGAGATGCTTAACTACGCGCCGACGTTGAATTCCCTTACTTCGGGACGCGGGATGTACACGATGTCGTTCTCCCATTACGAGGAGGTGCCCGCTCATCTGGCGCAGAAGGTCATAGAGGAAAGCAAAAAGGCGCACGAGGAGAAGGGGGCGTAGCGTTTTCCCGATAAAAATCCTTGACATAGGCCAAACCCTAATGTATATTGCGCTAGTCGGGCGGGGGGGCAAATCTATTGACGGAGGTTGAAGATGACCAAAGCGGACATAGTCTCGGAAGTTTATGAAAAGGTCGGTCTTTCCAAAAAGGAAGCAACTGACATCGTGGAGACGGTCCTTGACACCATAAAGGATACCTTAAAAGGTGGCGAGACCGTGAAGATTGCGGGTTTTGGCAACTTCGTCATCCGCGAAAAAGGCTCCCGCAAGGGGCGCAACCCCAAGACCGGCGAGAATATCGAGATTACCCCGCGCAAGGTCGTCACCTTTAAGCCCAGCATGATATTCAAGGATTTCGTCGATAAGGGCAAGGAAGAAGAAAAAGCCGAAGCCTAAGGGGCGATTATGCCCGCTCAGACAGGAAAACTTTTCTATAAGATCGGGGAGGTCAGCCGGCTGGCCCAGGTCGAGCCGTACATACTGCGGTACTGGGAAAACGAGTTTCCCGTGCTCTCCCCAAGGAAGTCCAGCGGCGGACAGAGAGTTTACCAGCAGAAAGACTTGGACCTGGTCCTCTCGATAAAGAGAATGCTCCACGAAGAAGGCTACACGATAGCCGGTGCCCGGAAAAAGATAGCCGAAAGATGCAAGGGGGGCAAGGGGGCACGGGAGGCCGGAGCAGATAAAGATAGGGGCGAAGGGGGCAAAGACGCGCCGGGGGCGGTTCAAATGGCGGCAAAACCGGAGCCATTGGAATTGGGCATCGCCGCCGAAGTAAGAGCGCAGCCGCAAAAACCCGCGCCGAAGAAAGTAAAAAGGAATATGCCGCAAATGTCCCTTCCGTTTTTCGAGGCGGAAGACGGCATTCAAGACGCCCTGGTGAAGTTCAAGGCGGAAATAAAGGAGCTTATAAATCTGGTAAAGTAGTATAATGGTTTAAGTCGGGGCGTGGCGCAGCCTGGTAGCGCACTTGTCTGGGGGGCAAGGGGTCGTCCGTTCAAATCGGATCGCCCCGACCAATTTTTTACCCATAATACTCCCAAAGGAATGGCCGCCTGCTAGGCGGCTGTTTTTTTAGAAATGAGCAGATGTTTTATTAGGAAGGATTTCCGTAAATGAAGCAGTGTTATTATTCCTTTTTAATCCGTATATTAAACAAACGAAAAATATTGCTTGCACTGCAGGAACAGACCGGCGTGCTTAACCTGGGCTTGCCGCAAATAAAACGCGAGATAGAGAACCAGTGCTGCGGCCTTTTTCAGGAACATTATGGCGATTTCGATTATGGCTCCGATTACGAGTCCATGACTGTCCGGGGCCTGGCCAATGAGTCAGGCATGATCAGCGGAGTGGTCGTCAAGGCCATCAAATTCCTGCCCCGGCCGGAATCGATACTGCTCGCCGGAGAGAATAACGCAGTAAAACCCCGGTATGAAGAAGTATGCGGTCTGAAAAGGGATAATATCTTCACTGTCGGGCTTTCCGATAACGTCGATTACCAATGGAACTTCGAGGAAGACCCGCCGGAAATCCCCCTTATGGAATGCATTATTTCCCAGGCGATACTTGAACACCTGCTCGACCCTTACAAGCATGTAAAAGACCTCTGGAAGCTTCTTAAAAAGGGCGGCATGCTGCACCTTTATACCGTCATACCCGGATTCCAGTATCACCGCTACCCGGTAGACTGCCTGCGATTTTATCCCGACTGGTTCGAGGAAACCGCAAAGCGCCTGGGGGCGGAGATAGCGTATAAATACCTGGGCATAGGCGAGACTAAAATTTATTACGTGTTCAAGAAACCATAAATAGTGCTTATATTAGCTACTAACGACGACGGCGTTTACTCGCCCGGATTAAAAATACTCGCAAATGCGCTGAAGCATCTTGGCGACGTGTGGACAGTTGCGCCGGACAGGGAGCAGAGCGCGGTATCGCACTCGTTGACCCTCCACAGGCCGCTATTGGTAGAAGAGGTGATGGATAAGGTCTTTGCCGTAAACGGCACGCCGACGGACTGCGTGAATGTCGCAGTACACGGGATACTGCCGGGAAGGCCGGACCTCGTGGTATCGGGGATTAACAAAGGGGCCAACCTTGGCGACGACGTGACGTATTCCGGTACGGTATCCGCCGCGCTGGAGGCCGCGATAATGGGGATTCCGTCGTTCGCGATATCGATGGTGGCCAGGGAGGACTTCCTTTTTCATACGGCGGCGGACTACGCGGCGCGGCTCGCGGCGCAGGTGATAAGGGACGGCCTGAAGAAGGACACGCTCTTGAATGTCAATGTCCCGAACCTCATGCCGGAGGAGATAAAGGGCGTGCGCATCACCCGGCAGGGCAGGCGCATATACACCGGCTCCGTCCTTGCGCGCATCGACCCCAGGGGGAAGAAATATTACTGGATAGGCGGCGAGACGGAGAACTGGATCAAGGACCCTGTCGCCGACCACGAGGCGGTGAGGAAGGGCTATATATCCGTGACTCCGCTCATGCTCGACCTGACGGACCACGGGTACCTTGATAAGATAAAAGGATGGGAACAACTATCCGCTATACTAAACCCATTCCCGTAACTTGTTGAATAAGGATACATGATTCGGAACTTCGACGCGCTCCGCAAAAGGATGGTGGAGACCCAGCTCATCGCCCGGAATATAAGTGACCAGCGGGTGCTCCAGGCCATGCTGAAGGTCCCGCGCCACCTCTTCGTGGACGAGGCGCTCTGGGACAGCGCGTATGGAGATTACGCCCTGCCTATCGGCGAGGGGCAGACCATATCCCAGCCGTACATGGTTGCGGTAATGACGGAACTGCTTTCCCCGACGAAGGATGACAAGATCCTTGAAATCGGCACCGGCTCCGGCTATCAGGCGGCGGTGCTGGCCGAACTGGCGGGGAAGGTATGTTCGATAGAGCGTATCGGGGCGCTGGCGACGCGGGCGCGAAAGATATTGGATTTCCTGGGCTATCATAACGTCGCGGTCCGCACCTTCGACGGCACTTACGGCTGGCGTGACGAGGCCCCTTTCGACAAGATAATCGTTACCGCGGCCTCACCGGAAATCCCGAAGCCGCTTTTAGAGCAGCTCAAAGAGGGCGGGCGGATGGTGATACCAATTGGCGACAAATACCTCCAGACCCTCACGACGGTGGATAAAAAGCCTGGCGGGGCGACGGATGTAAAGGAATCCATAAAATGCGTTTTCGTGCCTCTTATCGGCGCGTACGGCTTCAAGGCGGACGGGAGGGACAGTGGCTGAGGGTATCATAAAATACCTGGCAGTTTTTGTTATCGGCGCCATTTCCGCCATGGGCTACCTGGGGATAATGCTGATGATGGCCATAGAGTCCGCCTGCATACCGCTGCCGTCCGAGATTATAATGCCATTCTCCGGTTACCTGGTGTTTACTGGCCGGTTTGGACTTTTAGAGGTGGCCCTTGCCGGGGCCGCGGGCTGCGTCCTGGGCTCCGCCCTTGCGTATTGGGTCGGAGTGTACGGCGGCAGGCCCTTTCTGCTGAAATACGGCAAATACGTCCTTATAACCCCTAAAGAGCTGGACTCCGCCGACCGATGGTTCGACAGATACGGAGACGGCGCGATATTCATCTCGCGGCTCCTGCCGGTTATCCGGACTTTCATATCCCTGCCCGCCGGCATCGCGAAGATGAACTTCCCGAAGTTCGTGATATATACCTTCATCGGCTCCTTCCCGTGGTGCCTGGGCCTTGCCTGGCTTGGGAAGAAGCTTGGCGAGAACTGGATTACCCTTGGGAAATATTTCCACCAGTTGGATGCGTTAATCGGCGTGGTAATCATCGCGGGGATATCATGGTTCGTCTGGCGGCACTGGCCGAGGAAAGCAGCTCCGCTCTACTGATTCAAAATCATCTTGAAAAATTAAAGCCGTAATGTTATAAGTTTTATAGACGCGGGCGTAGCTCAGTTGGTAGAGTACAAGCTTCCCAAGCTTGGTGTCGCGGGTTCGAACCCCGTCGCCCGCTCCATTTTTATAGAAATTCCAGGGAAGACGGTGAAAAACCGTCACTGCCCCGCAACTGTAAGCGGCGAGCCCGCCCCAAACGCCACTGTCCCCAAGCCGGGATGGGAAGGCGGGGAGTGGTTACGACCCGCGAGTCAGGATACCTGGTCAATGCTCGAATGCCTTCCGAGGGGGAGGGTGAGAGGTCGATAATCACCCCCGTCCCTTTAAAAAAAGGCGGGGGTTTTTTAATGTCGACACGATTGCTGATATCATGCTGAAAAAAGGTTTCGTGCACGTCTATACCGGGTCCTCCAAGGGAAAGACCACCGCCGCGATGGGCCTTGTTTTTCGGGCGCTCGGCCAGGGCTTCAGGGTCCTCGTCGTCCAGTTTTTAAAAGGGGCGAACGAATCCGGCGAGGTAAAGATGCTGTCTAAAATCCCAGGCGCCGAAATAATCCGGTTTGCCGACCAGCGCCACCCACTCTTCTGCAAGGAAGGCTGCGACCTTGAAGAATTAAAGAATTCCATCTCCACGGGGTTTGCGATTGCCAAGGAAAAAGTACTTTCAGGCGAATACGACCTGGCCGTGCTGGACGAGATCAATAACTGCGTCAAGGACGGCTGGCTGGATGCCGAAGAAGTCGTTTCGCTGATAAACGAGAAACCTGAAAACCTGGAACTGGTGCTGACCGGCAGGGGATGCCCGAAAAGGATAATCGAACTGGCCGATTACGCGACTGAGATGACAGTGATAAAGCATCCCGCCAAGGGCGGAGTAAAAGCGCGAAAAGGGATAGAGTTCTGATGGGGAAAATCATTTTCATAACAGGCGGCGCGCGCTCCGGCAAGAGCGGGTTTGGCCTCTCTCTCGCCGAAAAACACGGCGGGCGAATGGTATACATAGCCACGGC
>JBARKJ010000049.1:0-7923 GCA_049801375.1 Nitrospirota bacterium
ATATTTCATAGCTGCGGTGGTGCCGTCCGGGCCGTTTAAAGCAATCGTGGGGAGTGGATCTACCGGCACCGGCACCGTGGCCGTGCAGTCTCCCGGGCCTGCCGAAAAGTTTTTTCTCTATATAGGGCCCAAGGAGTACGACAGGCTGAAGGCCGCGGGCCACGAGCTCGATAGGGCGGTGGATTTCGGCTGGTTCACCGTCATCGCGAAGCCTCTCTTTGTCGCTCTGAAGTATTTCTATAAGTTAGTAGGCAACTGGGGCTGGGCGATTATCATCCTCACGGTGATAATAAAGCTCCTGTTCGCGCCGCTTACGCACAAGAGCCAGAAGTCCATGAAGCGCATGCAGAAGCTCCAGCCGCTGTTCGCCGAGCTGAAGGAAAAATACAAGGGGGACCCCCAGAAGCTCAACCAGGAGATGATGCAGCTCTACAAGAAGCACAAGGTGAACCCGATGGGCGGGTGCCTGCCGATGCTGATCCAGATACCGGTGTTCATAGCGCTTTACAGAGTGCTGGGCAACTCGATCGAGCTTAGGCACGCGCCGTTTATTTTCTGGCTGCACGACCTCTCCGCAAAGGACCCATACTACGTTCTCCCGCTACTGATGGGCGTCTCCATGCTCGTCATGCAGAAGATGACCCCTACGTCAATGGACCCCAAGCAGAACATGATGATGATGTTAATGCCCATCGTCATGGTATTTATGTTTATTAATCTGCCCTCGGGCCTGGTGCTGTATTTCACCGTGAGCAACCTGCTCTCGATGGCGCAGCAGCTCTATATAAACAAATATTCGGCTGATACGTAAACCTTATCCTGAAGGTGGTTTGGTGGACGGGATAAACCTGCCGGAAGCCTGCGGGGTGGCTGGGGAAGCGGTAATAAGCTTATCTTTGACCGGCAGGAACCGGTACCGCTGCATCGACAGAGGCGCACGAACGAGTTCGTCTCGCTGGTTAAAAATACCGCCAGGCATTTCCATCTCCCGCACCAGAAATCCAAAAATCCGCTCCGGCATTACCAGCAGGCCGCCCTTCTTGAGAGCAGGCGCCTTCTGTGCGCTGAGAAGCGCGAGCAAGTTTTCTTCCACTGTTATTATGCGCGTGATGAGTGATTATGCTAAACGATAAAGACACCATCTGCGCCATTGCCACCCCGCCAGGTTTCGGCGGAATCGGAATAATCCGTATATCCGGGCTCAATGCGGTGGGGATTTTATGGCGGATTTTCAGGCCTAAACATAAAGAAGTGGTGGATATATTTCAATCTCACCGCTTATATTATGGCAATGTGGTAAATCCAGATACGGGAGAGAAGGTTGACGAGGCTCTGGCAGTCTTAATGAGGGGGCCGAAAACCTATACCCGGGAGGATGTTGCCGAGATAAACTGCCACGGCGGCCCGGCGGCGGTAAAGAAGGCTTTGGAGCTTGCGGTCCGGGCCGGGGCACGCCTGGCCGGGCCGGGCGAGTTCACGAGGCGGGCCTTTTTAAACGGCAGGATTGACCTTACCCAGGCCGAAGCGGTCATGGACATCATATCGGCCTCCACGGAGCTGAGTCTTCAGGCGGCGGTCAAGCAGCTGTCCGGGGGCCTTAAGCAGAAAATCGACGATGTCCGCGCCTCGCTGGCGGAACTCCTGGCGCTTACGGAGCTTTCGATTGACTTCCCGGAGGAGGAAGTGGATTACGTCCCGGCTGAGGGCCTCAAGAAAAATGGAGTCCTGGTCCGGGAGAAGCTGGGCGCGCTTCTGTCTACATATGACGAGGGCCGGCTTCTGAGGGAGGGTCTGAAACTCGCCATCGTAGGCGCGCCGAACGTCGGGAAGTCGAGCCTTTTAAACCTGCTGACTAAGAGCGAGCGCGCGATAGTGACAGAGATACCGGGCACTACGCGCGACACCGTGGAGGAGCTGATAAACCTGGGCGGAGTGCCGGTCCGGGTGATTGACACGGCGGGGATACGCGAGAGCCAGTGCCCGGTGGAGAGAGAAGGTATAAAACGTTCGATGGCTGCGATGGGGGAAGCGGATTTAATCCTCCTGGTCCTGGACGGAAGCAGGGAAATCGAGGAGCAAGACCCCCTTATTTTAGCGGAACAACTGAAAAACGAAGACCCCCTTTCTTTTGCGGAAAAGAAAGGGAGCAAAGAAAACGAAGCTAAAAACCGTATTATGGTCGTAATAAATAAGGCTGATTTGCCCCAAAAAATAAACTTAAAAGTTTTTGGCGCTACCTTTTTTCAAAAAGGTAGCGAAGTTCGCCTTTCCGCCAAGACTGGCCAGGGTTTAGAGACCTTGACTTCCCGCATTCGGGAGTTGATTTTAGGTCCGGGCAGAGAAAGGGCCCCGGAGGCCGCGATTAACCTCCGGCACAAGCAGGCCCTGGAGGTGGCGGACGAGGCGCTGATCAGGTTCGTTGACGGTTGCGATAAAAACCTTTCGCCGGAGTTCCTTGCGCTGGAGCTTCGGGAGGCGCTGGACGCGGTAGGCGAGGTGGTCGGCCGTACAGCACCGGAGGACGTGCTGAACCTGATATTCAGCAAGTTCTGCATAGGGAAATAGTGTCTCAGGTTTTTCTGATTTAGCAAGAGTTTTGGTTTTCAGCCCGGTTTTCTTTTGCTACTTTTCTTTTCCCTAAAAGAAAAGTAGAAAGGTGTTCATGTATAAATATTCCAAAAAATATGACGTGATAGTCGTCGGCGCGGGGCATGCGGGCTGTGAGGCCGCTCTTGCGGCGGCGAGGATGGGTATGTCCACCCTGCTTCTTACCATGAACCTGGACTCAGTCGCCCAGATGTCCTGCAACCCGGCCATCGGCGGCCTGGCAAAAGGGCACATCGTCAAGGAAATCGACGCCTTGGGCGGGGAGATGGCCAAGGTCATCGACAAAACTGGCATCCAGTTCCGGCGTCTCAATATGAGCAAGGGTCCCGCGGTCCGGGCGACCAGGGCGCAGGCCGATAAGGCCTGGTATCGGCGGGTGATGAGGGAGACCGTGGAGGCCCAGGAAAACCTGGACCTGAAGCAAGGGATGGCGGTCAGGATACTGGTGGAGAATGGCCGCGCCGCCGGGATAGTCGACCAGCTTGGGATAGAGTACCTGGCGTCCGCCGTGGTGCTTACCACCGGGACGTTCTTAAACGGCCTAATACACATCGGCGAGACCCATTTTCCGGCGGGCAGGGCAGGCGAGTTCCCCTCCACGGGACTGAGCGAGTCGCTTGCCGAGCTTGGGTTCCAGGTAGGGCGCCTAAAGACCGGCACGCCGCCGCGTATAGATGTAAAATCCATTGATTTTCAAATACTTAAGCCCCAGCCGGGAGACGACCCACCCCCGCCGTTCTCTTTCTCCACTGACAGGATAACGAACGCCCAGCTGCCCTGCTATATCACTTATACAAATGCCCGGACGCATGAAATTATCCTGGGAAGCTTAGATCGTTCTCCGCTTTATTCCGGCACCATAAAGGGCGTCGGCCCGCGTTATTGCCCGTCCATCGAGGACAAGGTAGTACGGTTCGCCGATAAGGAGCGCCACCAGATTTTCCTGGAGCCGGAAGGATATAACACCTCTGAATATTACGCGAACGGCATCTCGACAAGCCTGCCAGCCGATGTTCAGCTCGCCTTGGTCAGGACGGTTCCCGGCCTGGAGTCGGCGGAGCTCATGCGGCCGGGATATGCTATCGAGTACGACTTTGTCCCGCCGACCGAACTGCTCCCGAGCCTTATGACGAAGCGGATACCGGGGCTTTTCCACGCAGGGCAGATAAACGGGACTTCCGGGTATGAGGAGGCTGCCGGCCAGGGGCTTATCGCCGGGATAAACGCGGTGAAGCACGTCCGGGGGGACGAGTCCCTCGTCCTGGACCGGGACGAGGCTTATATCGGTGTAATGATTGACGATCTGGTGACGAAGGGGATAGACGAGCCGTTTCGGATGTTCACGTCACGCGCGGAGTACCGGCTCCTTTTAAGGGAGGACAATGCGGACCTCCGGCTGATGGACAAGGGGTATTCTCTGGGGTTGGTGATTGATGAAACTTATCGGAAATTTTTAAAAAAGCGTGAGCAGGTGGAGCGGGAGTTTGCGCGTCTTTCGATTACCCGCGGCGAGCTGGACGGCGAGAACATGACGCTTAAGGAGATGCTGAAAAGGCCGGAAATTTCCTACTCGCATATCCTTCAAAAATATCCGCCCGGTGCTGGACCCATCCTGCCCGGCGAGGCTCTCGCCCCGCCCGACGAGGCCATCGTCCCGGCCGCCGCCGAGCAGGTGGAGATTCTGGTGAAATACGAGGGATATATAAAGCGGCAGGCGGGCGAGGTGGAGCGGCTGAAGCGATACGACGAGAAGCTGATCCCGCACGGGTTCGACTATTCGCTTCCGGGGCTGTCGCGCGAGGTGCGGGAGAAGCTTGCCAAGGTTGAGCCCAGGAGCGTCGGCCAGGCGGGCCGCATACCGGGGATTACTCCGGCGGCGGTGGCGATAGTGTTGGTGGCGCTCGAGAAGGGTCGGCGCATAAATGAAGGGCAATAGTTCCACGTGGAACAATGGCCCATATCCCATATTTCCGCTGAAATTGACATGAATTTGAAGTTGCTTTCAAAAGCTTGCGAGTCCTTTGGCCTTCCTCTCTCCCAGGAGGAACTCCGGCTGTTCGAGCTATATCTTGGCGAGATACTGAAGTGGAGCTCGAAGGTGAACTTAACCGCCATCACGGAGCCGGACGAGATCATCGTAAAGCACTTCCTGGACTCGCTGGCGCTGCTTCTGATTCTGCCGGTCGATGGCGGGCGGGGCCGGACAAGCCGGGCGACGGCCGCGAGCCAGCACATATCGCCGGCGCTGCCACAGAATTTCTTGGCCTGCGACATCGGTAGTGGCGCGGGTTTTCCCGGCCTGGCCCTGAAGGTCGTCCTGCCGGGCATGGACCTGACGCTCGTGGAGCCGGTACATAAGAAGGCGGTGTTCCTGCGGCAGGTAATCAGGACTTTAAGCCTTTCCCCTGTTACGGCGCTGGAGGCCAGAGCGGAGGATCTGCCGGATAAAATCTCCAAGCCTTTCGATATTGTCTTCTCCCGCGCGTTCAAGGCCCCTGCCGAGCTTCTTCCCTTGGCCTTCCCGGTGCTGAAAGACGGCGGCCTGGTCGCGCTTTCCCTGGGGCCGGGTACGGAGTACGAGCCGCAGCCCGGATGGACCGTTGAGCGCGAGGAAGAGATAACCCTGCCTTTCTCGGATATTAAGCGAAAACTGCTGTTGCTGAAGAAAATCTAAAACAGTTCTCTACTTTTCTTTCTGTCTTCGCTATCGCTCTGGACAGGTAAGTCATCTCACGTGAAAGAAAAAGTAGCAAAAGAAAGCGGGAAGTTAAGTCCGGCTTTTCTTTGCTACTTTCTTTTCACCCGAAAAGAAAGTAGGGGCGGGTTTTGTTCCACGTGGAACATACCCTTCCTCAAAAGCCTTGACATTGGCCCGTTTCACCGCTAAAATGCCTCAAATCCACCGGCCGGAAGACGGGGCCGCAAGTCGGTAATAAGCTTAATAATCAATAAGTTAAGAGGTGGTATGGGCAGAGCTAAGGTAATCGCCGTCGCAAACCAGAAAGGCGGGGTCGGAAAAACCACCACCGCCGTCAACATGTCCGCATCCCTGGCCGCGGCGGAGAAAAGGGTGCTCCTGGTGGACACGGACCCGCAGGGCAATTCCACGTCCGGCGTCGGCGTGGACAGAGAAGCTGTAGAAAAAAGCCTCTACGGCCTGTTCGCGGACAGCCTGCCCTTGAGCGAGATCATAATCCCTACGCCGCTACCGTACCTCTCGCTCGCGCCGTCAAGCGTGGACCTGTTCGGCTCGGAGGTGGAGCTTGCCGGAAGGGACGGAAGGGAGACGGTCCTGAAGGACGCGCTGTTGCCGGTGCTCTCCGATTACGACTATATAATTATAGACTGCCCGCCCGCCTTGGGCCTTCTCACGGTAAACGCGCTCACGGCGGCGGACTCCGTGCTTATCCCCGTGCAGTGCGAGTATTACGCCCTGGAGGGCCTTTCCCAGCTTATAAAGACGCTCCAACTCGTGCGGGAGGATTTGAACCCCGGTTTAGAGGTGGAGGGGATACTCCTGACTATGCACGACGCCCGAAACAACCTCTCCCGGCAGGTGGAAAACGAAGTCCGGGAGCATTTCCATGAAAAGGTGTACCAGACCATGATCCCAAGAAACGTAAGCCTGTCCGAGGCCCCAAGCTTCGGAAAGCCCATCATACTGTACGACATCCGCTCGAAAGGGGCGCAGAGCTACCTCTCGCTGGCAAGGGAGGTGTTGAACCATGTCTAAAACCATGTCCAAGACTTCTCTCGGCAAAGGACTTGGCGCGCTCATCCCTGCCGGCTCGCCGGGTATGCTCCTGAAAGGTACGGGAGGGGGTGCGACCGAAGTGGAGCTTCACCGGATAATCGCAAGCGAGTACCAGCCCCGGAAAAATTTTAAGGACGACGCCATCGCATCGCTGGCCGAATCCATAAAGAGCGTCGGCGTAATCCAGCCGGTAATACTAAGGAGGAGGGACGAGGGCGGGTATCAGCTTATCGCCGGTGAGCGGAGGTTCCGGGCGGCAGCCCTCGCCGGGCTTACGAGAATTCCGGCAATAGTGAAGGACGTATCACCAGCCGAGGTCCTGGAGATGGCGCTGGTGGAGAATATACAGCGGGAGGACTTAAACCCCATAGAGACCGCAGAAGCCTATGAGCGGCTGGTCGGCGAGTTCAAGCTGACGCAGGAGGAGCTGTCCGCTAAGGTGGGGAAGGACCGCTCAACAGTAGCCAATTTTTTAAGGCTCCTGACGCTTCCTCCGGAAGTGAAACGCGACTTAGCCGAGGGCGCTCTTACGATGGGGCACGCAAAGGCGATATTGTCGCTTGATGCGGCGTCCAAGCAGATGGCGCTCCGTCGGGAAATAATCTCGCGGGGCTTGTCGGTGCGCGAGGCGGAAGGCGCGGCGAAGCGGCTCAAAGCGCCAGGGCACGTAGTTAAGAAAAAAGGGGCTAATAGCCCCCCCTCGGCGCAGATGGAGATGCTGGAGGACGAACTGAAAAAGAAGCTCGGCACGAAGGTGAAGATAAAGCGCAAGGGGAAGCGCGGCTCCATCAACATCGAATTTTATTCCGACGCCGAGCTGGACAGGCTTCTGGAATTCTTAAGGGGATAAAAGGAGGCACTATGTTAAGAAAGGCTAAAGGACATCCGGAAGTGGAGGAGATGGTCGCATTCCTCGGGAAGGGGACGGACTTCAAGGGGACGCTCCATTTCGAGGGCACTATCCGGATAGACGGCAGGCTGGAGGGCGAGATATATACCAAGGACACCCTGATAATCGGCGAGGCCGCCGAGGTGATGGGAGAGGTAAACGTCGGCACGCTCATCTCGTCGGGCAGGATTACCGGCAACGTGAAGGCGGCCCGCGCGGCGCACCTCCTGATGCCGGGCAGGCTGGACGGGAACGTCGATACTCCGTCGCTCAAGGTGGAGGAAGGCTTCTCGTTTAACGGCAGGTGCGAGATGTCGGACGCGAAGGCCAGTGCCGTTCTGGGCAAAGTGAAAGAGACATTGAACGCATGATAAGAAAGATTGCCGTCGCCATGAGCGGCGGCGTGGACAGCTCGGTTGCTGCGGCGCTTCTGAGGCGGGCCGGCGAGGACGTTATTGGCGTGACCATGCGCCTGTGGGGCGAGGAGTCCGACTCTGGCCCCGCCGTGGATTCCGCGGCAGAGGTATGCAGGGTAATCGGCATCGAACACAGGGTCCTGGACCTCAGGGAGATATTCAGACAGGAGATAATCAACTATTTCCTGGACAGCTACGTGCAGGCCCTTACCCCAAACCCCTGCGTCAGGTGCAACCAGAAGATAAAGTTCGGCACG
>JBARKJ010000050.1:0-2163 GCA_049801375.1 Nitrospirota bacterium
TTCGTGCTTGTGCATTCATAGGATAAAATTTAAATATGGAACAGAAAAATAAAATCCTCGCCCTTATGCGCGAGAAGACCTACCGTCCGCTCCTGATGAAGGAGCTTATGCGGAGCATCGGCGCGCCGAAGGAGGCCCGGCAGGACGTGAAGCACGCCATCCGCGAACTAATAAGGGAAGGCGAGATAATCAAGATTCGCGGCAACCGCTACGGCCTGCCGGACAAAATGAACCTGGTCGTCGGCAAGCTATCGGTGCACCCGGACGGCTACGGCTTCGTGATGCCGGATACCGAAGGCGGAAAGTCGGCAGGCCGGGGCGGGGACGTATATGTCCGGGCGATAGAGATGATGGGCGCGATGCACGGGGACAGGGTCGTGGCGCGCATCGAGCGCGAAAAAGGCGAGGGGAAGCGGGAAGGCCGCATAATAAGGATACTGGAACGCGCGACGGACCGGGTGGTTGGAAAATACGAGTCCGGGCGCGGCTTCGGCGTGGTCGTATCCACCAACCCGCGCATCGCGCACGACTTCTACATCCCGCCCAAAGAGAGGGGCGGCGCGAAAGACGGCCAGATGGTGGTCGCCGAGATAAAGCATTACCCGGAGCCGCACAAGGCGCCGGAGGCGGAGGTGGTGAAGGTCCTCGGGCTTCCGGGGGAGCCAGGGATAGAGACGGACGTTGTAATCGAAGAGCACGGCCTTTCGACTAAATTTTCTGGCGCGGCGATAGACGAGGCGAAGTCTTCCCCGCAGAACGTGACGCCCGCGATGCGCAAGGGCCGGGTTGACCTGCGGACAAAGCCGATTGTTACGATCGACGGAGAACGCGCGCGTGATTTCGACGACGCGGTATCCGTGGAGCTTGCGGGCGAGGGGCTCATAAGGCTTTTCGTTTCCATTGCGGACGTGGCGAATTACGTAAAGACCGGTTCGGCCCTGGACGGCGACGCGAGGGACAGGGCCACCAGCGTATATTTCCCGGACCGCGTCCTGCCGATGCTCCCGGAGGAGCTGAGTAACGGGATATGCAGCCTGAACCCGGACGTGGAACGCCTGACCCTGACGGCTGAAATGGTATTTGACAAGGATGGAAACCGCGTCTCTTACGACGTTTACGAGAGCGTTATAAAGAGCAGGGCTCGTATGACCTATACGGACGTCGCCCTGATTATCGAGCAGGACGACCCGAAAACTAAGGAGAAATACGCGGAACTGGTGGACGGCTTCATGCAGATGCGCGAGCTGATGGAGCGGCTGAACAGGATGCGCAGGAAGCGCGGCAGCATAGATTTCGACCTGCCGGAGCCGGAAGTGATAATCGACCTGACCGGGAAGACGACTGCGATAGTCAAGGCCGAGCGCAATATGGCGCATAAGCTTATAGAGGAGTTCATGCTCGCCGCGAACGAGACCGTGGCGTCGCATCTGGAGGCGCACGGCGTGCCGTTCCTGTACCGCGTCCATGAGGAGCCGGACGAGGAGAAGATAGAGGTCCTGGGCTCCCTGGTGAAAGGTTTTGGGCTGCCGTGGCCCACGGGAGGGAATATCCGCCCCAAACATCTGGCCCATCTTTTAGAGGAACTGGCGGGACGTCCGGAGGAGCGCTTCTTGAACACGGTGATTCTGCGTTCGATGAAGCTCGCTAAATATACCCCGGAAAACGTCGGCCACTTCGGGCTCGCCGCCCGGTGCTATTGCCACTTCACCTCGCCCATCAGGAGATACCCGGACTTAAGCGTCCACAGGGCGTTAAAGGAGCTGATCAGGAAGAAATCCATCCCGGCGGAGCGCAAGTCCGAAATCGCCTCCGGCCTCCCGTCGCTTGGCCAGCACTGCTCATTCATGGAGCGGGAGTCCGAAGAAGCGGAGCGCGAGGTGGTGGCGATAAAGAAGCTCCAGTTCATGACGGACAAGGTCGGCGGAGAGTTCACGGGGTATATTACCGGCGTGACCGCGTTCGGGTTTTTCGTGGAGTTGGAGGAATATTTCGTGGAAGGGCTTGTGCGCCTGACCGCGCTCCATGACGACTATTACAGCTATATCGAGCAGGAACACGCCTTGACGGGCGAACATACCGGGCGGACGTACCGGCTCGGGGACAAGGTGGAAGTAATACTTGAGCGCATCGACCTTGAACGGCGGCAGATGGAGTTCTCCGTGG
>JBARKJ010000051.1:0-4154 GCA_049801375.1 Nitrospirota bacterium
TGTAAATCATCGATATTATCCCCAGGGCACTCCGCCTCAGGGCGTATGGGTCTTCGGAGCCGGTGGGCGCCTTGCCGATTGAGAATATGCCCGCGATGGTATCTATCTTATCGGCCATCGAGACGGCGGTCCCGGCGGGCGTGGACGGGACCAGGTCGCCTGAGAAACGGGGTCTATAATGCTCCGTGACGGCCTTTGCCACCTCTTCACTTTCGCCCGTTTTGACTGCGTACTCGCCACCCATAGTCCCCTGGAGGTTCGGGAACTCATAGACCATTCCGGTAACTAAATCCGCCTTGCAGAGATACGCGGCCCTTGAGGCGTCCTTTACGATTTTTTCGTCCTTGTATAGCTCGCCCGCGATGTACTCCGCGAGTTTCACCACCCGCGTCACCTTCTCATATGTCGTCCCGAGCTTTATCTGGAACGTGACCTTCTTCAGGTCCTCCACCCTGTCGGCGAGCGTCCTGGTCAGGTCGTGCTCGTAAAAATATTTTGCGTCGCTAAGCCTCGCCCGGAGCACCCTCTCGTTGCCCGCCCGGACGACTTCCATGTCTTCCGCCTTCGTGTTCGATATGGTGATGAAGTTCGGCATGAGTACACCCTTGGAGTCCGTCAGGGCGAAGTACCGCTGGTGCTCGCGCATGGAGTTCACCAGCACCTCTTTGGGGAGCATCAGAAACTCCCGGTCGAAGCTCCCCAGCACTGCAACGGGATATTCTACCAGAAACGATATCTCTTCCAGCAGGCCCTCGTCCGGCAGGGCTTTCGCATTTATCGACGACGCCGCCTGATCCACCTGGTGGCGCACCATCTCGCGCCGCACGTCCGGGTCCACTATCGTATAATTATCCCTGGTCTGGTGGATGTACGAAACGAAATCCTTTACGCGAAATGACCCGGGACTTAGAAACCGGTGCCCGCGTGTAAGCTCGCCGCTTTTTACGCCGTCCAGTTCGAAGTGGACGACCTCTCCGCCGAAGAGCGCTAAAATCCAGTGTATCGGGCGGGCGAACTTTATCTCTCTGTTTCCCCAGCGCATAGACTTGGCAAACGGTATCGCAAGGATAAGCTTGGGCAGCAGCTCTGCCAGGACGGCGGAGGCCTCCGCGCCCTTCTCTTCCACCGTTACGGAGATGTATTCCCCTTTATCCGTATCGATTATCTTAAGCTCTTGGACCGGCACCCCCTGGCCTTTCGCAAACCCTTCGGCGGCCTTCGTGGGCTTTCCTGCCGCATCGAACGCGGCGCGTTTCGGCGGACCCGTCACCACGCGGACTTCGTCCGGCTGACGCTCCGACAGGCCCTCCACGTGCAGGAAGAGGCGGCGCGGGTTGCCCATTGCCTTTATCTTCCCGTGGGTGAGACGCGCATCGGAGAGCATCTTGTCTGCCAGTTCCTCCATGGCGGCAAGCGCCTTCGGGATGAACCCGGCGGGTATCTCTTCAGTGCCTATTTCGAGTATCAATTCTTTTGGCATCATGCCTTCTTCAGCATCGGGAAACCCATCTCTTCCCGGAGTTTCACGTAATTCTCCGCGCACATGCGGGCCAGGTTACGCACCCTGGCTATATATCCGGTGCGCTCGGTAACGCTTACCGCGCCCCTGGCGTCCAGCATGTTGAACGCATGGGAGCATTTCAGGCAGTAGTCATACGCCGGTAATACCAGGCCGATTTTGTTTAATCTTTGACACTCCGCCTCGAACATCTCGAAGAGCTTGAATTGCATGGAGACGTCCGCCTCCTCGAAATTGTATTTCGAGAACTCCACTTCGTTCCTGTGGTGCACGTCGCCGTACTTCACGCCCTTAGACCAGACGAGGTCGTAGACGTTGTCCACCTGCTGGATGTACATCGCGATGCGCTCAAGCCCGTATGTGATCTCGGCTGAGACGGGTTTTAAATCTATTCCGCCCACCTGCTGGAAGTACGTGAACTGGGTTATCTCCATCCCGTCCAGCCAGACCTCCCAGCCCAGTCCCCATGCGCCGAGCGTCGGCGATTCCCAGTCGTCTTCGACAAACCTTACATCGTGCTTCAGCGGGTCCAGCCCAAGCTCCCGAAGCGAGTCCAGGTATAGTTCCTGCACGTCCAGGGGCGACGGCTTCAAGATGACCTGGTACTGGTAATAATGCTGAAGGCGGTTCGGGTTTTCGCCGTACCTGCCGTCAGTCGGCCGTCTGGACGGCTCCACATAGGCGGCATTCCAGGGCTCAGGGCCCAGGACACGGAGAAACGTGGAGGGATTGAACGTGCCCGCGCCGGTCTCGATGTCGTAGGGCTGCATCATCGTGCAGCCCCTCGCCGTCCAGTATTTATGCAGAGCCAGTATAAGCTCTTGAAAAGTCAACTATGCCTCCATGAACGTCTTTTAAAGTAGAATTAGGTTTTTTATCAAAATTCATTGATTATGTCAAGAGTTTTCAATCTTTTCCCGGCGGAGGCGGCGGTAAACTTCCCCAGGAAATCCAGCGCCTCCCTCTCCTCGTAAGGGCCCAGTTTCAGCCTCCCCAACGCCGCGTCTTCGACTGATTCCGCCCGCCTTATGAACGCCACGGTCCCGCGCCCGAGTGCCGCTTCCGCCTTCGGCACGCACCTGGGGCAGTATATGGAGAACCCGCCCGCGTATGTCGCCCCCGTAAGCGCAAGGTCCGCGCCGCACTTGCCGCAAGAGGAAAACGGCAGTCCAAAGCCGGAGAGTTTCAGGTATTTTACAAAGAACGCCGCCAGCAGGGAGGACGGGGCACGGGATTTTTCAAGCAGGTTCAACGCGGTCTCAAGGAGCGAGAACGCCTCCCTCGAGTGCGCCCCCGGGACCTCGAACACCGAGACCAGTTCGAGCATTACGCAGCCCACGCCGAATTTTTTTAAATCCTCTCTTATCCAAAGCCGGGCGTCAAGCAGGTCCGCCGCATCCACCCTCGCCAGCGCCCCGGACTCCTTTACAAAAGCCCCAAGCGCCACGGTCGCGAAAGGTTCAAGGCTCCCCTGAAAACGCCTCCTGCTCTTCCTGGCCCCCTTGGCAATCCCTTTGATTATACCAGCATCCGGAGAGAAAAACGTGACAATAAGGTCGGATTCACCGAAGGGGAGCGAGTGGATTACGATTGCCCTGGTCTTGACTGACTGCATCACATGAGGCCGGAGTCCCGGAAACTGAAATACCCGTCCTTGCCGACTATCAGGTGGTCGTGCACTTCTATATCCATGCTCTTTGCGGCGGCAACGAGCAACGTTGTTATTTCCTTGTCGGCATAAGACGGACGAACCTTGCCGCCGGGATGGTTGTGCACGAAGATAAGCGCCGCAGACTTATGATAAAGCGCGCGTTCCATGACCTTGCGCGGGTACACCACGGACTGGTCTATCGTCCCTTCCTGTATAGTCTCTATCTCTATTATCTCGTTCTGGGTGTTTAGGAACACGACTCTGAACTGCTCGTCTTTCAGGCCCGCCATCGTCATGCGGCAGTAGTTTATAAGGTCCGGCGCGCAGCATACCTTGGACTTCTTCACGACCTTGCGCTTCAAGTACAGATCGGAGCATTCCTTCGACACCTTCAGCAGTATGGCCGAGTGTTCGCCCAGGCCCGGAAACTCCATAAGCGCTTCCACCGACGCGTCCATGACTCCCTGAAAATTGCCGAACTTCTCCAGCAGCGCCTTCGCCAGCGGCTTCACGTCCCGGCGCGGGATGGCATAGGTCAGAAGCAGCTCAAGGGCCTCGTAGTCGTGGAGGTTCTCAAGGCCCGACTTCTTGAACTTCTCCTTTATCCTTTGCCTGTGCTCGTAGTAATGCGGTTTAGGTTTTTTGTCGTCCATAATTATAGGTACGTCTTTTTCCTCCATGCGTTCCGCAGGTCCCAGTTCATCGGCGCGAAAATCCAGAGGCTCCGGTGCAGCCTGCCGATTCGCTTAAATATATTCGACGTTGAATAAAATTCCCGGTTCGCCCGGTCGTGCCCTTCCTGAAGCTCTTCCGGCGTCATGCCCTTCGGGCGGAAAACAACATGCTCCATATCGTACAGCGACCAATCATTCGAAGTTATTCGACCCTCTTCGGCCAGCCGCTTGCGTATCTCCGTACCCGGAAACGGCGTCAGCACTGGCATGAACGCCGCGTCGAGGCGCACCCTGCGGGTGAAGTCCAGCA
>JBARKJ010000052.1:0-8796 GCA_049801375.1 Nitrospirota bacterium
ACCGCCTGGTCTATATCCTCGCAGATGAACCCGGTAACGCCGTCGTCTATAACCTCCGGGACCGAACCCCGCGGGTATGCGATTACGGGCGTCCCGCATGCGAAGGACTCTATCATCACAAGCCCGAAAGGCTCCGGCCAGTCTATTGGGAAAAGAAGAGCCAGGGCGTTACCCAGGAAATGCTCCTTCTGGTCCTCGCCTATCTCGCCAAGGAAAACGACGCCTCTGTGGTTCAGACGAGGCTTTATCTCGCGGTCGAAATAAGCCAGGTCTGCCTTGTCCACCTTGGCCGCAATCCGAAGCTCCATGCCTGCGCGTCTCGCGATCTCTATCGCCCTGTCCAGCCGCTTCTCCGGCGATATCCTGCCCAAAAACGCAAGATATCTCCCCGGGCCCCGGCTGAATGAATAAAGTGACGGGGACAGGCCGTGATAGACCGTGCCCTGCCAGTTCACGTGCGGTATCGGACGCCTTTGAGAATCGGAGATGGATATTACCGGCACGTCGTCGAACTCCTCGTAGAGGGCCTTCAAGTCCGGCAGGTCCTGCCTTCCGTGGAGTGTGGTGACTGTCGGGACGGACGTCCTGCGGACGGTCGGGTAATGGATGTAATCGATATGGAAATGGATGATGTCGAACTCATCCTGCATCTTTAGCGCCTGCTCCAGCATGAGCACGTGATGAGAGATATAGTCCTGACAGGACTTATCCAGCCGGAGCGATTTCCTGCACGGCGATACTAGCCTGGCGGAGGTAATGGAGTCCCCGCTGGCGAAGAGGGTAACGTCGTGCCCCTGCCTTACGAGTTCTTCGGTCAGATACGATACGACGCGCTCGGTCCCCCCGTAAAGTTTGGGCGGCACGCTCTCGTAGAGCGGTGAAACCTGGGCGATCCGCATGGATTTCCCCCCTGACGGACGAAGAGAATACTATCGCAATTTAAGAGTATAGCCGACTTCGGGAATGCGTCAAACCGGCCTTCCGCCGATAAATCTTTGTAGATAAATGAGCAATGCACATACCTGAGCAATATGCTATACTACGGCGATTAGGAGCGTTTTTAATGGATGCTTTCGATGCATATATCTTCGCAGCCGCCGGGGCGGCGGTCCTGGGGGCAGTATTACTTTTTTTACGTCACAGGCGCATCGAGAAACTGTCCAAAGAACTGTGGAATCATATTGCCCTGGGCGCGGACGTGGGCAAGGCGCTTATTATAGGCAAAGACCTCCGTGAGGCCCTGCAGGGATGCGCCGAGTCAATGGTCCGCCACCTTGACGCGGCTTTCGCGCGGATATGGGTATTAAACGAAAAGGACGAGGTACTGGAACTTTACGCAAGCGCCGGGATGTACACGCACACGGACGGTTTTCACTCGCGGCTCCATCTCTGGAAATACCCTTACAAGATCGCGTTAATCGCGAGGGAACGAAAGCCCCACTTGACGAACAATGTAATCGGAGACCCGATGATACACGACCAGGAATGGGCTAAGAAGGAGGGCATGGTCGCCTTCGCGGGTTACCCGCTGATATTCCGGGGCAGGCCGGTCGGCGTGGTGGGGATATTTGCGAAGAAGAGGCTTTCAGAGGGTGCGCTTAAGAGCCTTGAATCCGTCGCGGACGAGATAACGGTTGGCATCGAGAGGTCGCGGTCCTCGGAGCGGCTCAATAAATCGGAAGAAATGCTGCGCTCTCTAGTGGAGGAGTCTCTTAGCGGGGCATACATCATACAGGACGGGAAGCTGAAGTACATAAACCAGGCGGTAGCGGATATCTACGGTTATTCGATGGAAGAATTAAAAAAAGTCTGGCTCGAAGGGGTCTGCTTACCCGACGATTACGACAGGGAGACAGAGTTGAACGAAAAACTCCTTTCGGGCGAGATCCCGAATATCCGCTTCGAGGCCCGCAGACAAAGAAAAGACGGAAAAGAAGTGATACTTGAGTGCATCAGGTGGAAGACCGAATATGAAGGCAGGCCCGCGGTTATAGGGACGGCACTCGACGTGACGGAGAGGAAAAGGCTGGAGCGGGAGAAAATGGATTTCCTCGCGATGGTCACACACGACTTCAAGTCTCCGCTGACGAATATACTGGGGTACTCGGAACTCCTGCTGGAAAAAAGCCGGGACTCTACTACGAGCGAGATGGCGGACGCCATTCTGAGAGGCGGCAGAAGACTTTCCAGGATGGTGGACGATTTCCTTTTCCACTCCCGGCTGGAATCCGGCATGGCGGTAATCGAGAAGGAGCCCTCTGACCTGAAATATCTTCTTAAGGGGATATGCGAAGAATACGCCTTGCAGGCTGAAAAGAGGGGCCTTACATTTTCCCTGGAACTGCCGTACAACCTGCCGAAGATATCCTTCGACAGAAAACTTATGGAGCGGGCCGTCTCCAACATCCTGCAGAACGCGTTATCCTACACTCCCCAGGGCGGTAAGGTGACGGTGAAAGCGGAAAAGCTGGACGGGGAAATTGCGGCCATAACCGTCTCCGATACCGGGCCCGGCATCCCCGCCGAAATGCATTCGAAGGTATTCGACAAATATTTCCGTTTGCCCAGGACGGCAGGGACCAGGGGCACGGGCCTTGGGCTTTCCGTCGTGAAACTCGTCGCGGACGCCCATGGCGGAAAAGTGGAGGTAAGCTGCCCCGAAGGGAGAGGGTGCACGTTCAGGATATTGCTGCCCCTGTCCGGCGAAGGGGAAAAGGCGGCCTAACCCCGTTACCTTTTTGGAAAAAGGTAACACCAAAAACTTTTAAACTGGCTTTTGGCCCCGGTTTTCTTTGGTTACTTTCTTTTTTTTAAAAGAAAGTAACGAAGGTTTTATTTCTTAATCTCCGCCTGCTCCATTATCACGTCATACTTGTAGCCGTACCCGAAGTCCTTGTCCGGGGTGATGGTGCCGGTAGCGGTAATGACATCGCCGACGGCGGCTTTGTCGTCAGTCGTTAATACGATCAGACTATTCGAGCCGCTCGTGCCGGTCCCGTCCTCAATGTGCAGCCAGTTTTTATCCATAATGTCCTTCGATACCTTGACCACCTTGCCGCGCACCGAAACCGTCTTCCCCGCAAGGGCCGCCTTGTCCTGGTAGACCTCGGCTATCGTATGCGCCTCGGTGCCCTTGGCCTCCTCCACCTTTATCTTTTCGGAAGTTGCAGGCGTCTCGTTAGCCTTGTTCCCATCCGTGCCGGGAAGGATTACCGGCCCCGGGGTAAATATTATCCTGTCGAAGGTCCGGCTTAACGACTCGCTTTTGAAATTCTGCATCTCCATTCCGGAATAGAAAGTAGTATTCTCCCCGACCTTCAGTTTGGTCTCCGGCATGGCCATCCAGACCTTCCCGCCCACGTATTCGACAAGCGCATAAGTATATCCGCCGCCTTTTAAAACCTGGGTCACCTTCCCGGACATAACGGATATCTTCCCGGATATAGCGGAACTGCCTGGCGTCTTGGCATCCTGACTGAAGGCGGATGTTGAGAAAAATAGCGCCGCCGTCATGCACACGATTATGAAAGAAAAACTTTTCATGTCCACCCCAGTCTCATGTTAATTGCAATTTGATAGCCATATTACCTTATTTTCCAAAAGAAAACAAGAAAAGTTATGCCTCTTCCGCACTTTATTAAGAATAAATGCTAAAATTATATACAGGAGGCTCTTTTAAAGGTACATTTACAAAAGGAGCTATGAGATGTACGCAAAGGCGACAATCGCAAAACACCCAATTCACACTATGCTCGTCACGCTGCCGATCGGCATGTGGGTGTTCTCTCTGGTTTGCGACATAGTCCTGAGGGCCGGCGGAGGCGCGCCGTGGACTCCGGCGGCATATTACGCCATGGGCATCGGCATTATCGGAGCCCTGTGCGCCGCCGTGTTCGGCCTGATTGACCTGCTTGCCATCCCGGCGGAAACGCGGGCGAGGACGCTGGGATATTGGCACCTTGGGCTGAACCTGTCGATAACGGTCCTGTTCGTCGTCAACTTCTATCTGCGGACTATAGGCGCGCCAACCGCCGTGACGCCGTTTATCCTGTCCATAGTGGGTATCGCGGCGCTTGCCGTTTCCGGCTGGCTGGGCGGCGAAATGGTATATGTCGAAGGGGTCGCGACCGGGCCTTCGGCAACAAAACCCGAGGCGGTGGAAGAGGTGGAGAAGTTACGAAGAGCGGCGTAAACGCGCGAACTCCGATGCGGAGCGCGTCACGCAGTCCTCTATCGCCACTCCGTCAAAATAATTGCCCGTGATAAACAGGCTCCTTCCGGCAAGGAGCCTGTCCGTTTCCCGGACCCATTCATCATGCCCGAGCGTCAGAGACGGAATCACGTTATTCCGCTTTTCCGCCGTCTGCAATATCTGCTCCGGCGTTACATTTATTATCCGGGCAATCTTGTTTAGCTTCTGGCCCATGCTAAGGAGCCCGGGCCGGAAATGGAAGGCAAAGCCACGGTAACGGCTGTCTTTTACGACGTCGCGTGAAACGCCGGAGAAGAAGTCCTCGCCCGGTGCGCCCGTCGGGCCGGATGAGACAGCCGGAATGATCCCGGCCACCGGCTCAGCCTTGCACGATTCCTTCCGGAGCATTACGCCGACCGTCTCCACCGACTTTACTTTGATTTTTGCAAGATGCGCTGATAAATCGGGGAACCCCGCATGAAGCGCTCTGGCCGCGGCTGGGGGCGGGACGGCCAGGGTCAGATATTTTGACCTTATTTCTTCCCCCCCCGCGGCCGTGACCAGGTAGCCGTCAGAGTCTTCTGCAACCGAGATAACTTCGCGCCCTGTCAGGACGGTAATTCCCGGCTCTCCCGCAATAGCGTCTGTTATTGTGGACAGGCCGCGAGTGAGGGTGAAGCTCTTTAATATGTCTTTCCTGCGCGGGCGCTTCTTGAACAGAGCGTCCGCCGGGAAATCGTTCGCGCCCTGGGATATTATCGCGTCGAACACCGGGCCGAAAACCCGCGAATAGTTCTTTTTCCCGACTATCTTCGAGTAATAGGATTCCATCGTCTCGCCCGACTTTTTCGCGGTTAGCATCCTCGGCGCACAGAGCAGCAGCTCCATAAAATCGAGCATCGAGGGGATGGACTTCAATTTTCCGCCGGAAAGCATTTTAAATGGCGCCTTTTCCCGCGGGATCAGTTCTTTTATTATCCCGGCCTCTTCTATTACGTTTATGAGTGAGGCATATGAGTTGTAGCAGGTGTGCGCGCCGAGCTCCAGCCAGAAGTCTTCCGTACGGTCGACAGGCTTCGGGTCCGCGCCGAACCGGTGCGAATGAAAGCAGCCGCCGACCCTTTCCGCCTTCTCCAGGACGACGGTCTCCAGGCCGTTTTTTGCACAGTAATGGGCAAAGGAGAGTCCGCTTATGCCCGCGCCGATTATCGCCATGTCACATTTTCGCATCAGGTACTCCTTCACTTCTTAAAAGCCAATGCCCTCATTGCGGCAATGGAAAAGCGGGCGATATGCTCCGCTATTCTTTCTGTATCCGCAGGCTTCGGGTTATCGGAGCCGTAGAGTTTATTCAATACGGGGCGGGAGTTGTGGAAATACAGGCATTGGCCGACGATAGAGGCCGAGCACAGCCTGATATCCTCCTCCGAGGCAACATTGCCCATAATCTCCCGGATAATCGAGGAAAGGAGAAGGTACGAAGGGCGTATCGCGTCCTCCACCAGCATGTCCAGAGCCGCCGTCGGCTCTATAAACTCCCGCGCCACCAGCTTCCCGAACCAGGATGGGGATCCCTCGTCCAGCATCCTGAGCAGAAACGAACGCACGAAAGTCGTCAGCCGCTCCTCGGGGGAGGCGGACCTGGCCGCGTCCGGTTCCAGCGGATATTTTGAAAACGCCTCCTCCTCCCAGCGCATCACGACTTCTTTATAGAGACTTTCCTTGTCGCCGAAGTGGTAGTTGATGGCGGCTACGTTTACTCCCGCCCGCGCGCATATTTCGCGCACGGTTACGTTCTTATAACCCTTCTCCGCGAATATCTCGCCTGCCGCGAGGAGTATCTTCTCCACGGCCTTTTCCCGTAATTTATTGTAAATAAAATCCATAAACAACAATTTAAAACATTTGTTTGAAATTGTCAAGGGGAAAATGGTACAGTATGAAAGTGGTGCTGGAACTTAAGCGAGGGATGAGTATTGAAAACGCGAAAATTCATTATAATATCCGTAGCTTCGGCGGCCATTTTAATTGCGGCCGTTTCCTTATATGAGATTCACGTCAACCAAGAGATAGTCAGGTTCGTCGAAGGCAGGATAATCAACCACTTAAAAGGCCGGGCCACAGCGGAACCGGAGGCGCTTTCCGGGACGCGGATAAAAATAATCAGCGTCGAGAAAAACGCATACGGCTGCAAGTTCTATAAAATCGAAGGCGTTGCGGACGTTGCCACTAAAACGGGCAATCACCGAAAAAGGCCGTTTAAGTGCGTAGTCATAGAGAGCAGTCCGCCCCCGCACAGGTTCCTGGACTTCACCTTTACCGACGACGGCGAGAAAATACTGGACTGATATTTTCCTTATTTCCCACGCACCTGCGGTCGATCAGTGCCGTCTATGCCACGTATTTCTTATGTCGCCGGCTGCATCCGCAAGCAGCACGATTACCGTTACCGCCAGGCCGATTAATATCCAGCGGTCGTACATGAAATCGTATATGCCGTTATGCATTCCCATGACCTCCGGCTCGGAGGTTACGGTAAGCCCGGCATAGAGCGCGGTAAGCGCCAACGGGACCAGCGCGACCCAGTATTTCGTTAATCTTTTCATATCTCAACCCAGTACTCGGTTAATAGTTCCACATCCCATATTGTACCGCAAATGGCTGATTTTTGCCGACTCCGGGGCCGTTTTTCATATCCCGTTATTTCCCCGTTTTCGTCTCCCGTTTTCCGTTGAGGGCTTGCCGTAATCGCCCTCAAAGATTACAATTATATAAAGCGACGCTTTATACCGGAGGCATGGAAATATGGCTGGCGAAATTAACATTGCGGATTGGTTCGAGATCCCGGTGCACGACCTGGACAGGGCCAGGCTTTTTTATGAATCTGTATTCAATGTCGAGCTTCCCGTAAGCGATTTCGGGACGGTGAGGATGGCGTTTTTCCCGATGAATACCGCCTTTTACGGGGCGGCGGGCGCGCTTGTCAAGGGCGATGTCCATATCCCGTCGCATAGAGGGATTTTGATATATATGAATGTGGAGGATATCGAAGAGACGCTGGACAAGGTGGACGGGGGCGGCGGCAAGACGCTCATGCCGAAGACGTCGATAGGCGCGTACGGCTTCATAGCGCATTTCCAGGACAGCGAGGGGAACAGGCTGGGGCTGCACTCGATTAAGTGACCTTAAGTTATTGAATGATGTAGTGAATTAAGTTATCGATAAAATATTCTTTATTCAAGGTGCCGGGGCGGGGAAAACCGGCCTGATTGCCGGGTAAAAGTCTTTACTTATCAAGACGTTGCGGAAACCGAAAGGGGATTTTCAGTTGAGCGATTTGCAAGCCATAACATCTTGTAAAATAAAATGAAATTGCCCAAAACACCCTTTAAAAACCATGTCTCAGAAACCCGCCCCTGACCCCCCTAAATAGCATCGTAACGCCCTTCAAACACCCATGTAATGACGCCCGATAAAAATCGCCCATAAGTCCATTTATATATTATTTAGCGTTACCCGGCGATGTGTTGGCGCGGGAATCGAGAGAAGCTATTAAGAGTACAGAAAATAGGAATGCGCAATAAAAAGCGCCCGCATAGTCTTGCGGGCGCTTCCATATCCATGCCGGATGAAATTATCTTTTACGCTGCCTTCTTCAGGTCCATAAATCCATTTATGCGTACGTTTGTTTTACTTCAAGCTCGTTAAATTCCGCGACTGCTTTCTGTTTCGCCTGGACTACCTTTTGCAGCAGCTTTTTTCTGCGTATCTCATCCTCAGGACTCGCATGGGCAGTGGAAAAATACTCCTCCAATTCTCCAAAAAGCATTATCTTTTCATGTAAATCGTCGGTGTCCATCATGCGCCCCTCACTTTGAATGTTGCCTTTTACGCCGCCTTCTTCAGGTCCTCCTTCAGGAAATCGCGCAGGTCCTTATACGACATCACCGGGTAGCTCTCCACGTGGCAGTTATCCCAGATGGCAGTCCCGAGCAGGTGAAGAAGCTCCGACGGTTTCTCTATATCGAAAATGAAATAGCCGCCCCTGATGCCAAGGAGCGGGCCGCCGTCCTTCATCTTGCCCGATTTCTCGATATATTCGATACGGTCAATGACCTCTTTTTTCAAGTGGGCTACGTCCTTCTCCCCAAGGGTATGGTGGACTTCCCACCGCACGTAATACTTCATAACACACCTCCGTAACGTTGAACGTATAAACATACCCCTTATAGTATATCACTTAAAAACATCTGCCGCGCACCCCGGCACCGCCTGAATCTTCTTGCGCTACGCACCTTCCGGTGTTAAAATTATGAGTTCACTGTCTTGTTTTATAATGGGTTAGGGGAGTAGAGGGGTTCTAAAGCAGATGCAGGACAAGCTTATCATCAAGGGCGCGCGCGAGCACAACCTGAAAAACATAGACCTGGAGATACCCAGGGACAAACTCGTCGTAATCACGGGGTTATCAGGCAGTGGGAAATCCTCGCTCGCATTCGACACCATATACGCCGAGGGCCAGAGGCGATACGTCGAGTCGCTCTCCGCATACGCAAGACAGTTCCTGGAACAGATGGACAAGCCGGACGTGGACTCTATCGAGG
>JBARKJ010000053.1:0-52547 GCA_049801375.1 Nitrospirota bacterium
GATAATATAATCAAACCCTCCTGAAATCAGTTTTTTTCGCCTTTAATAATGAGCAGGTGCATGGGCAGGGAAAGAAGAGCGGCCGTAGTCGGGCTGGGTGTGGTAAGCGCACTCGGAATGACGTTAAAAGAGTTCTGGGACGGGCTTACCGCCGGGCGCTGCGGAATAGGCCCCGTAGACCTGTTCGACACTTCCTTGTACCGCACCGGTATCGGGGCTCAGGTCAAGGGCCTGGACCCGTCTTGCCATTTCAATCAAAGACAGCTTAAAAGAATGTCCCGCTGCGACCATCTCGGGCTGATTGCCGCCAGGGAGGCGGTAAAGGACAGCGGCCTAGACGGCGGTATTATCGCCCCGGAGCGTGTCGGCGTATGCCTGGGCGGCGGCGCGGGGGGAATGCTCTCCGGCGAAAAATACCGGCGCGACCTCTACCTTAAATTAAGAAAGCCCCGTCCGACCCAGCTCATACCGTTCTCGCCCAGCGTCACCACGGACTACATCGCGCAGGAATTTGACTGCGAAGGACCGCGGGCGACGGTGGTCACCGCATGCTCATCCTCGTCCACTTCGGTCGGATACGCCGCGGACTGGATAAAAAACGGAGACGCGGACATAGTCATCACGGGCGGAAGCGACGCGATGTGCGAGCTTACTTATGCCGGGTTTAATTCGCTTCGGGCGGTGGACGACAGGCCATGCCGGCCCTTCGACGCCGGGAGAAAAGGACTATCGCTCGGCGAAGGCGCGGGGATACTGGTTCTGGAAGAGATGGGACGGGCCAAAGCGCGCGGGGCCAGGATTTATGCCGAGATAGCCGGGTACGGCATAGCTGCAGACGCATATCATATGACCGCGCCGATTGCCTCCGGCGACGGCGCGGCGAGGACGATACTCGCGGCGCTTGCGGACGCGGGGATTGATACGGACGCCGTCGATTATATCAACGCGCACGGGACCGCGACTAAGTTCAACGACGCGGCGGAGGCGGCGGCGATAAAGAAGGTGTTCGGCGAGCGGGGGCGTATCATCCCCGTAAGCTCGATTAAATCCATGATAGGGCATTGCCTTGGTTCCGCGGGAGGGCTTGAGGCGGTATCGACTGTCCTGACGGTCTTTTCCGGGATAATCCCGCCGACTATAAATTTTGAGAACCATGACCCGCATTGCGACCTGGACTGTGTGCCCAACGAGGCGCGCAAAATGGACGTGCGGGCGGCGATATCGAACTCGCTGGCCTTCGGCGGGAACAATACGACAATCGTGGTCAGGCGAGTCCGGGAGTTTGCAGAATGAGGGTCGTGATAACCGGTATAGGCACTGTCAACGCGCTGGGGCTGGACGTCCCTTCGTTCTGGGAAGGCATAAAAACCGGGCGCTGCGCCATCGGGCGGATTTCAGGCTTCGATACAGGGCCGTTCCGCTCAAAGCTCGGCGCGGAGGTGAAGGGGTTTGAGCCGTCTAAGTTCGTAAACCCCATGAAGCTCCGGCGCATGGACAAGCTCTCCCAGATGGCCCTTGTCGCATCCATCGAGGCGATGAAGGACGCGGGCTTGAGTGCGGGCATCCTGCCGCAGGAACGTATAGGCGTTGTAATAGGGAATGGGTACGGCGGCACTTCCTGCACGGAAGAGTTCTTCGAGGGCCTGCTTATGCGCGGGCCGGCAGGAGTGAACCCAATGCTTTTCCCCACGACCGTGCCGAATTCCGCGGCAAGCCTGACGTCGATAGAACTGAACCTGAAAGGCCCGAACTGCACGTTCTGCCAGAAAGACATATCCGCCGAGGAAGCGGTGATATACGCGGCGGGGCTTATCCGAAAAGGCGCTGCGGATGCCGTAATCGCGGGCGGCGGCGAGGAACTAAACGACGTGATATACCATGCGTTCGATTCGCTCGGGATACTCTCGCCTGGCAGAAAAGGCGGCGAAGAGGGCTGTTTTCCGTTCGGAAGAATGAGGAACGGGAGGGTCCTTGGCGAGGGTGCCGGGGTGCTGGTGCTGGAGTCGCTGGAATCAGCAGTCAAGCGCGGTGCGAGAGTTTACGCGGAGGTTGTGGGCGAGGCAATATTCGGCGGACGGCCCGGCATAGCGTCCTACGGGAAAGACTTCATTCCCACGACGAAAGCCATGGGCGCGGCGCTTATGAAAGCGGGCATTACGGGTACGGCGGTGGATTATATATCGTCTTCCGCGAACTCCACGCCTGACCTGGACGAACTGGAAGTGAATGCGATAAAGAATTTCTTCGGCCAGTCCGCCGGGAACATCCCTATAAGCGCGATAAAGCCCATGACCGGCGATTTCGAAGGCATGGGAGGCGTCCGGCTTGTGGCATCAGTACTGGCGATGGAGAACTCGTTTATTCCGTCAACCCTGAACCAGACGGAACCGGAGGGGTGGTTTACCCTGGACTGCGTACCCGATAAGGGCAGGGAAAAAGACCTGAAGAACGTGATGCACCTGGCAATCGGCAACGGCGGCGCGTGCGCATGCATAATACTTAAAAAAGCATGAAGCCTTTTTATGATATAGCCGTAATCGGCGCGGGTATAGGCGGCCTCACGGCCGGTGCGCTCCTGGCGAAGAAGGGTCATTCCGTCGCGGTATTCGAGGCCGGCGACGTGCCGGGAGGCTATTGCACCACCTTCAGACGGCGCGGCTTTACGTTCGACTCCTGTCTGGACGCCGTCAGCGGGTGGGGAGAGGACGGCTGGCTCCGTAAGATATTTCACAAGCTGGGTATTGAAAACCAGGTGGAACTGCTCCGGCTCGACCCTCTGCGAGTGGATAATTTCGCCGGAGATATAGTGAACGTTCCGGGTACTATCCCGGAGCTGATAAACCTTCTTTACGGCATAGCGCCAAAGGAAAAAGAAGGCATATTAAGCCTGCTGGATGCAATGGAGGAAATCTACCGGACCGCGATGGCGACGCCGCCTGAAATGCTTTACACCTGCTCTACGATAAAAGGTGCGGCCGGGAAATACAGGGGAAGGTCATATAAAGAGCTTCTCGATGAATTTATTAAAGACCCGAAGGCGAGAGCGGTGATGTGCGACAGGTGCGCGTTTCTGGGACTTCCACCGTCGAAGGTATCCGCAATCGCCATGACCATAATGTTCATGACATATGCCGTGGGCGGCGGCTACAGGATAAAAGGCGGAGCAGGCAACCTGACGGGCGCGCTTGTAGGGGCGCTCAGGGAAAATGGCGGAGAGCTGCACGTGAAGGCGCCGGTTTCCAAAATCCTGACGGATGGCGGGAGGGCGTGCGGCGTAGCGGTTCAGGGCGGCGAAATCCGGGCGAATGCGGTAATATCGGCGGCGGACGCGGCTGAGTCTTGCAGGATGGCCGGTATAGATGCGGAGAGTAAAAAACCGTCGATAAGTTTTTTTATGGTCTATCTGGGCTTGAAGGATGCGCCGCCTGTCCCTGACAGCATGGGGTATTATCCCGGAAATGATATAGAGGCCACTTTTGGCGACGTGGCGCATGATATAGCCTCGCCGAACGCCTCGCTTGAAATAATAAATTACTCCGGTCTGAGCCCGGAAATGGCGCCGGCTGGCCACGCGTCCATAATGTTGATGTCGAAGGCGAAGTATGTATATTCGATGCCGTGGAAGAAGTGCAAATACCGTGAGTCGGAGAGGCTGATTGCGCTTGCGGAGAGGGCGGTCCCAGGGCTCAGGGATTCGATAATATTCAAAGAACCGGCGACGCCGCCAACGCTGGAAAGATATACCGGCAACTCGCTCGGCGCGGCGTTTGGCTGGGAACAGGACGTGAGTAATGCAAGGACTTCTTCCCGCCCGCACCTGCCGGGGCTGTATTTCGCCGGGCACTGGACATATCCGGGAGGCGGCATAGAATCGGTCGCGGCGTCCGGTCTTGCGGCGGCGGAGGGCGCGGCGGCCTGGATAAATAAAGAGGCGTTCAATTGAAATTCCACGAGACCGAAATCCGCGTCCGTTTCTACGAGGCCGATTCATGGGAGATGGCCTGGCACGGCCATTACGTAGGTTGGTTCGAGGCCGGCCGCATCGGCCTTGCAAAGAAGTTCGACCTGATGCCCGGACAGTTCACGGAGCTTGGGCTTTACGCGCCGGTGATAAGCCTGAAGGTGGATTATAAGGCGATGGGGAAGTTCGATGACCTGCTCGTTATTCGTACTGCCGTAAAAGTTCCGACCAAGGCCGCGCTCGAGTTCGTTTACGAGGCGCTCAGGAAGGAAGACGGGAAGCTCCTTGCCACCGGCGAGACGACACAGGTGCTGGTGAATAAAAAAGGGGAACTCATATATATAATCCCCGAGCCGTTGAAGACCCGCGTGGACGAGATGGTAAAATTCTGCAACGGGGAAACATGAAGGTACTGTTAGCCGACCCGCCGCATTTGATCTGGGACCTGATGAAGGGATGGGTGCCGAACCCCGCCCTCCTTGCGCTCGGCGCGTACCTGGAGCGTGAGTTCGATACCCGGGTTATGGACTGCACGGTGATGCCCGACCCATGGAGGGACCTGGAGCGGGAGGTCGCAGATTTTAAGCCGGAGGTGGTGGGGCTGTGCTGCATCGGCACGACTTATCTCTACGATTCCCTGAATGCGGCGAAACTCGTGAAGATGGTAAGCCCGGGCACGGAGGTTATCATCGGCGGGACTCATCCGACCCTTGCGCCGGAAGAGGTCCTGACGCTTGGGACGGACGTGGATTTCTGCTGTGTCGGCGAAGGAGAAGAGACGCTGGCGGAGTTTGTCCGCGCCGTAAGCGGCGGAGAAAAAAATTTCTCAAACATAAAGGGGCTTGCCTTCCGCGACGGTTCTCAGGTGATTAAGACACAGGCGCGCCCCTTCATCGAAGACCTGGACTCGCTCCCGATACCCGCATACCACCGGGTCCCGATGGGAAACCCGCTTTATACGATCGACGTGCTGGGGCCGAAATGCGTAGTAGCGGCATTTTCCCGGGGCTGCGGGTACAAATGCACCTTCTGCACGGAGACCCTCAGGTGGGGAAACCGCTGGCGTGGGAAATCGGCCTGGAAGATGGTGGAGGAGATCGAACTCCTCCAGAAAAACTACGGCATCAAGACTTTTTTATTGGGCGACAACGACTTTCTCTGGGACAGGAAGCGCAACGTTGAATATTGCGAGCTGATGGAGAGGAAGGGCCTCCAGGCGAACCTCTGGGTGCAGGCGAGGCCGGACCATATCCTCCGGGACCGCGAACTGATACCGAGGCTCAAAAAGATAGGCCTCTTTGAAATACTGCTTGGGATAGAGTCGTTCGACCAGAAGATGGTGGATACCTGGGACAAGCGCGAGGAAATAGAGACCATGATAGAGGCTATCAGCCTGCTTAAAAAGAACGGTATCATGGTCATGACCAACCTCATGTTCGGGCACTGGAACGACGACAGGAACACCATCGACAGCCTCGTGAAGTCGGCAAAGAAGTATTCGGACTTCTTTGCGCTCTCGATCGCGACGCCCTTCCCCGGTACTCAATTTTATAAAGAGGCGAAGGAACAGGGGAGGATCGAGGAAAACGATTACAGGAAGTTCGACTGGAATAACCCCGTTATGTCCACGAAACACCTGGCGCGTAAAGAGGTCGGAAGGCTTCACGGGCTGGCGTTCGGGAAATTTTACGCAAGGCCCAAGACCCTGTTTCAGGCGTTATTTTCCACAAACCCTTACATCCGGAAATTATATAAATCGTTTGCAACGTATCTCTTCCGCAAGCTTGTAAAGAGGCCGTGGAGACAGCCCGGGTTCATGCTGTTCGAGAACTATCTCCTGAAACGGTCGGGGAAGCTGAAAACGGTGAAGGCGTCGGGCCAGCGGGAGAAGTGCGACGTATGCGGAGCCAGGGTCGGGTTATATTCCGGATATCGGTGCAGCAACCCTGAGTGCAGGACTCTTTTCTGCCTCGACTGTAACGCCGGAGGGTTCTATAAGCAGTGCCCGCATTGCGGGAGCACAGCGGCTTAAAGTCGCTACCTTTTTAGTAAAAAGGTAGCACCAAAAACTTTTAAACTGTCCCGCTTTCTTTTGGTTCTTTTCTTTCTCGCGAAAGAAAAGAACGGTTTAAAGGAGTGTAATGAAGGTTTTATTAGTCGATCCGCCGCACGAAATATTCAAGTTCTTCAGGGGCAGGATGCCCTCTCCGTCCCTGACCGCGCTTTCCGCGTATATAGAAAAAGATTTCGAGGTGCGCGTTATCGACTGCACCGTGCAGGAGCGGCCCTGGGCCGCGCTGGAAGCTGAGGTGCGCGACTTCAAGCCCGCAGTCGTCGGCATTACGGCCATCTCCACTTCTTATATATATGACGCCATGAACGCCGCTTACCTGGTGAAACTCATCGACCCGTCCGTCATTACAATTGGCGGCGGAGTCCATATGAGCCTTATGCCGGAGGAGACTCTTCAGAAATGCCCGAGCATGGACTACATCGCGATTGGCGAGGGAGAGCTTACGCTAATGGAGTTCCTGAAGGCGGTCGAGTCGGGCGAAAAGGATTTCGGCAATATCCCTGGACTGGCATTCAGGAAGGACGGCGGCATCCACATCGGAGAACGGCGCGAGCTTATACCGGACCTGGATACGCTTCCGCTCCCGGCGTATCACCACTTCCCGATGAACAAATATCTGATGCCGTCGCTCGGCATGGCGACGCATAATTCGATAGTCCTGACTACCGCGCGCGGATGCGAAGGGGTGTGCACGTACTGCACGGAGGCGAAACTCTGGCGCAGCACCTGGAGGCCGAAGTCAGCGAGGCGTGTCGTGGAAGAGATGGAGTTGCTTTACAGAAACCACAATAAGTTCAGCTTCATGTTCGGCGACGATTCCTTCAACTGGAAGCGCGAAAGGGTGGAGGATTTTATCAGGGAACTGGAGAAGAAAAAGCACCAGTGGCATTTCTGGTTTCAGTCGCGCGCGGAGCATATTGTCCGGGACGCGGACCTGCTTCCCCGGCTAAAGAAGCTTGGGCTTTATATGATATCCATGGGAGTTGAGACCCCGTCCGAGAATGCGCTGAAGAACTACCGCAAGAAGCAGACTGCGGACGTCTCCATCCAGGCGATGAAGCTCATCAAGAAGAATGGCCTTTTGCTCATCACGAACATCATGTTCGGAGACATCGACGATACGGAAGAAACGCTCCAGCAGACGATAGATTTCGCGAAGCCGTATTCCGACCACTTCGCCATCTGCCTGACGACGCCTCTGCCCGGCACGGAGTACTGGAAGAAGGCGAAGGAGCAGGGGAGAATAAAGGTCTGGGACTACTCCAAGTATGATATGCTGAACCCGGTGATGGACACGCGCACGCTCTCGATTGAGAAAATCGCGGAGATACATCCGAAGTCGATACAGAAGTTCTATTCGCGCTTCCGCGTCTTCTGGGACGCATATTTTTCGCCGAACCCGTACCTCCGGAAGAACAACAGGTTCTTCGCAAAGATTGCGTGGGAGACGATAACGCACACGCCCTGGGTGCAGAAGAATTACGTGCCGTTCGAGAAGTACATGGAGGAGAAGACGGGGAAGGAATTCGAGAGGGTGCATATATGAAGATATTAATTATTTCCCCCGAGGGCCGACACACGGCGGTCGGGAAAAAATTCAAGTTTCCGTTTCCGACCGCGGGCGCGCCGATGGTGGCCGCGCTGACGCCTGAGGACTGCGAAGTAAAGATAATCGACGAGATTGTCGAGGACATAAACTTCGACGAACCCGCCGACATGGTCGCCATCTCGTCCATGACTCCGATGGCATCGCGCGCGTACGAGATTTCGGAGGAATTCAGGAAGCGCGGCGTGGCGACGGTAATAGGCGGGATACATCCGACGGCGTGTCCGGAAGAGGCGGGAGAACACGCGGACTCCGTGATAATAGGCGAGGCGGAAGACCTCTGGCCGAAGGCGGTGGAGGATTTCAGAAACGGGAGACTCCAGAAATTTTATAAGAAGGATTACCTGCACTCGCTGACGGGACTTCCGAGGCCCAGATGGGAGCTTTTGCGCAATGATAAATATTTCCCGATCACGATAGTCGAGACCTCGCGCGGGTGCCCGCACAACTGCGATTTCTGCGCGGTCACGAATTTCTACGGCGGCAAATACCGCGTGCGCCCGGTGGCGGAAGTGGAGAAGGAAATCCAGTACCTCTATGACAGGCCCGCGCTCACTGGCCTGAAACGGATGTCCACGCCGTACCCGAAGGGGATGATATTTTTCGCGGACTCCAACATCACGGCGAACAGAAAATACGCGAAAGAGCTTTTCACGATGCTCGCGAAATACAAAATCCCCTGGCAGAGCTACTCGACGATTTCCGTCGCGGACGACCCGGAACTTCTGAAGCTCGCGCAGGCATCCAACTGCGTGGGACTTGCCATCGGCTTCGAGTCGCTCTCTGGCGAAAACCTGAAGAAGATCGGCAAGGGCTTTAACAAGCCGGAGAAGTACGCAGAGTCGATACGTAAACTGAAAGATCACGGCATCGGCACGGTGGCGAGCTTCATATTCGGACTGGACTGGGACGACGTGGGCGTTTTCGAGAGGACGAAAAAGTTTATTGACGATAATAAAATCGATTCGTCGTTCTTTCTGATTTCCACCCCTCTTCCCGGCACGGGATACCGGCAGAGGCTCCTTGACGAAGGCCGGATATTCGACCATAACTGGGACCGCTACGATTGCACGCATGTGGTCTTTCAGCCGAAGCTGATGACTCCGGAACAACTGTCCGAGGGCGTATTTTGGTTGTGGCGCGAGACGCTGTCGCATAAATCGATCTGGAAGAGGCTTTACGGCGGGCCGCAGTTCATGTTCTATCTGGGGATGAACTACGCGATGAAGATGCTGGACAAAAAAATTCACCCGGCACGCTCAGCAAACCCGGCGCTGTGAAAATTTCTATAGTATTTCCTAAAAAAGACGGCGACCCCGGCGCGATGGGGATGACGATGCCTTACGTCCTGCCGCACCTGGCCGCGCTGTCCCAGCCCCGGCACGAGATAGAACTGGTGAACCTCTTCAAGCAGAAAGAGAATTACGCCGGAAGGCTCCCGGACCTCGTCGGGATAAGCGTCATGACGCCGATGGCACAGGAAGCGTACCGGGTCGCCGGCGAGTACAGGAAGCGCGGGGTCAAGGTGGTCCTTGGCGGCCATCACGTCAGCGCAATGCCGTTCGAAGCGAAAGAGCATGCCGATGCGGTGGCGGTGGGCGAGGCGGAGGAGACCTGGAAAATTATTCTGGACGATGCGGAAAAGGGTGCGCTGAAAAATTTTTATATAGGGGGGCCGCTTTACGACGAGGGTTATTTCAAAGGCCATAACATCCATCATTCGCCTGAGCGGCCCAGCCTTGAGGGTTTCCCTTTGCCCAGGCGGGAGCTACTGAAGAACAGGTACTTCTTCGACTGCATAATCACCACGCGCGGCTGTCCTTACAGGTGCAAATTCTGCGGCACGTCCCGGTTTTACGGCGGTATCGTGAGGCACAGGCCGGTAGAGGAAGTGGTCAACGAGATTCGCCGGATGGGCAGGTTCTTTTTGATGGCGGACGACGACATATTCGGCGATATCCCGTACCGCCTGAATCTATATTCGAAGATGAACGGGCTCAAGAGATTCATGCGGTGGCATGGCGCCGGGGCGGTCTCCGCCGTACTTGAGCGGGACGGTGAAGAGATGGTAAAACTCGCCGCCAAAAGCGGCCTGGAGACAGTATTTACCGGGCTGGAATCGGCGGAAGGTGA
The DNA here is from genome assembly GCA_049801375.1 of Nitrospirota bacterium. Taxonomy (GTDB): domain Bacteria; phylum Nitrospirota; class JACRHJ01; order JACRHJ01; family JACRHJ01; genus JBARKJ01. Next base: position 9,775 of record JBARKJ010000053.1, read on the forward strand.
TACGTTGGACGCGCTCGGAATTAACGCGAAGCTTAGACGGCCGGAAGGCGGGAACCTCGAAAAAATCGCCCTGGCGGTAAAGAAAGTGCAATCGCTTGGCGTAATGGTCTTCGGGTTCTTCGTCCTGGGTTTTGACACCGACGACAGTCAGAGTTTCGACAGGACGCTGGAGTTCTGCGACAGGCTGAACGTGCCGCCCATACCATTTTTGCTCATGCCGCTCCCGGGCACGCCGCTCTGGGACGAGATGAGCGGCAGGATTATTCCCGGACAAGGCTGGGGAAAATGGGACGGAGTGCATGCGCTATGCGACCACCCCTCTCTGTCGCCGCGCCAACGGGAGACGCTGCTTTATAAGCTCAGGAAGAGCGCTTATACGTACGGAAGGATTCTGCGCAGGGTAAGGGGTTTTTCACCGGCCGCCGCCATGAACGGTTTCATGATGCAGGCCGGGATCAGGCGGAGCTTCGAAAGCGACTGGAAGAGGACAAATGGCGGAATATGACGCTGTAATAATAGGCGCTGGGGTTGCAGGCCTCGTAGCCGGGAATTACCTGCTGGATTCCGGGAAGACGGTTTTAATCGTCGAGCAGATCAAGTATCCCGGCGGCTGCGCGTGCACGTTCGGGAAGCAGGGGTATAAATTCGACGGCGCCGTCCACTGGATAAGCCAGGCGGGCGAAGGCGGGATAGTAAAATCAATTCTGAGGGAGTTCGGGCTGGACGGGGAAGTGCGGTTCGAGCGGCTCCCGGCTCCGCCGCGGATATGGTTCCACGACAGGAAAATCGAGCCTTCCTTCGGCAGGGAAAATATAATCAAATCTTTCTCAGGCGCCTTCCCGGACGAATCAAAGAAACTGGATGCATTCTGGAATGAGGCGGAAGAGACCCTCAGACAGCTCTGGCGGCTCGTAAAACGGCAGCCGTCGAATATGGCCCCGTTTGAGAAACTTTTATTTAATCTTTCGTTCCCGTTCAAGTTTAAAAAAATCGCGAAGTATCACAAGAAGAAAGCGTCCGACGTTATCGCGGAATATTTCGGGGATGACCGGCTTAGGCTTGCCCTGGAGACGATGGGAATTTTCCCGGACATATCGTTCGTGCACTATGCGTGGTTTAATTGCGTCGCCATGGAAGGAGACGCCTATTATCCGGCCGGAGGCATCCGCGCGGTCCCTGATGCGCTGGCGAACCGGTTCGTCTCCAGGGGCGGGGAAATAAGGTATCGGTGCAAGGCGGAGAAGATCGTTTTCACGGATAAAAAAATTTCAGGCGTTATAGCGAACGGCGAAGAGATATCAGCGAGTATTGTAGTTTCCGCGTCCGACGCGACGAAGACTTTTTTGAGCCTTATCGGAGAAGAAAAACTACCGGCGGAATTTGTATCGGGCCTGAAAGAGTGGAAGGTGTCTGAGCCGTTCTTTTATGTGTATATGGGAGTGGATTCCGATTTACGCGAAAGAGGTTTCGACGGCACGCCGATTTGGTATATACCGAAGAACATCGACATTAAATCTCTGCCGATGCTGGGAGGAAAAGCGCTGGGCATTGGGATGCCGTCCCTTCTGGACCGCTCTCTCGCGCCGGAGGGAAAGAGTGTGGTAATCCTGGGCATGGCCGCGTCGTGCGTTTTCATGGACGCATGCCCTGTCCGGGCCCAGGCCGGGGTGAACTACAGGGAGAACGAGCATTACAAGGCTGTTAAGGAAAAAGTGGGCGAGTATCTGATAGACCTCGCGGAGGAGGCGATACCCGGCCTTCGGGAAAAGGTAGAACTGAAAATTTTCGCCACCCCTCACACGTTCGAGCGTTATACCGGAAACCTGCATGGGGCGTCTTCCGGATGGTCGATGGCGGCGGACCAACAGCATAAGCTATCCGTGAAAACGCCTATACCAGGCTTATATCTCACGGGGCATTGGACTATGAACCCGGGCGGAGTGCCGGCCGCATTCGTGAGCGGGAAGCTGGCGGCGGAAGAAATTTTGAAACGCTAAATTACCCGGCTGTCCAAATTGAAAATCTGGCCGCTGACGGATGTGAGATTAGTCAAGCCAAGTATGAAAGAAGCGACCTCTGCGGGGTTTGAATAGATTTTCAGCAGGCTGTCCGAGAGAGCATTCGATTTTGCTTTTTCCTGTGCGGCTTCTCCCATCTCCGTAAGCATGTAGCCCGGCAGGACGCAGTTCGACTGTACGCCGTGCGGCGCGAGTTCAATGGCTGCGGCCTTTGTAAGCCCAATCAACCCGGCCTTGGAAGCCGCATAAGCCGCGTGTCCCGCTTTCCCTATAATCCCCGCAATCGAGGCGACATTAATTATATGTCCGCAGTTCCGGCGCATCATAACTTTTGAGGCGGCTTGCATCATATTAAACGGCCCCTTCAGGTTTATCCGCAGAGTTTCGTCGAGAGTCTCACCCGTAAGCCGCAGGAGCAGGGCTTCACGTGAAACGCCCGCATTGTTTATAAGGGCGTCCAGCCGCCCCCAGCGGGCCTCTGCCGCATTCACCAGATTCTGGGCCTGAGCCCCATTGCCTACGTCCGCCTGAAAAACCAGCGCATCGCCGCCCGACGATATTATCTCCTCCGCAACTGCCTCGGCCTTTGCATGTGAACTTGAATAGTTGACTGCCACGCACCAGCCCGCGCGCCCGAACGCGAGGGCAACCTCGCGCCCCAACCCTCTCGACGCGCCGGTCACTATGACGGCTTTCCGCATCACAGTCTCTCCACCGCGCCAAGGAGCGCCAAGATTTCCGAAGGCTCATGCGCCGAGGAAACAGTGAATCGGATGCGGCATTCGCGCTCCGGAACCGTCGGCGGCCTGATTGCGGGCGCATAAAAACCCGCGTCCAGGAGCGCCCCGGATAATTTCACAGCCTCGTCAGCCCCGCCGACGATTACAGGGATTATCGGGGTCCCGCCGCCGGTCACTTTAAAGCCCGATTTTTTTAATCCTTCCCGGAGCATGGATGCATTATCGTGCAGACGCGCGAGCCTCTCCGGCTCATTTTGCAAAACTCTTAAGGCCGCAGAAGTAGTGGCGCATGCGGGAGAGGGGAGGGCGGTGGAAAAAATAAAAGAGCGGGCGCTATTTATCAGCAGGTCGATTATTTCGGCGTTTCCGGCGGCGAAAGCGCCATAGGAGCCCAGCGCCTTTCCGAACGTGCCCATCTGGATAACGTCCGCCCCGGCGGGCAATTTGAAATGTTCAAATATACCGCGTCCGGTACTTCCTAAAACTCCGGTGGAATGGGCCTCGTCAACCATCAAGAGGGCTTTATATTCTTCCGCGAGCCGGACAATTTCCGGCAGGGGAGCGATATCACCGTCCATGCTGAAGACACTCTCGGTGACGATGAGCCGTTTTTTATAACCTGCTTTTTCAGCGAGCAGTTCTCTCAAACCGGCGTGGTCGTTGTGTTCGTAAATGCTTACTTCCGCCCCGGAAAGCCTGCACCCATCTACGATGCTTGCGTGGTTTAAACGGTCGCTGAAAATTATATCGCCTTTTTTGGCGAGAGCAGGGATTATCCCAGTGTTGGCCACATAACCGGAGCCAAAAAGCAGCGATGAGGGGGTAGATTTAAAATCAGCAATATCCTTGCGCAGACTTTCGTGATATCTGCTATGACCGGAAATGAGAGGCGCGGAGCCCGCACCGAAACCATTTTCCGAGGCATCTTTCGCGGCGGATATTACTGCCGGATGCATCGCCAGGCCGAGGTAGTCGTTCGAACAGAATAACGTAACTTCCCGGCCGTCGATTACCGCTCGGGTCAGGGAAAGTCTTTCGAAGGTCTTTAAGCAACGTGGGTATTGGAAATTTTGCATTTTAATTCGCTCCATGGGATTCGCTCATTAATTTGCAATTTCCAGCGCCCCGCTGACCAGCACCGGCGTCTCCCGCATGTAATCGAGATATTTTTTCATATCAAGTTTATCCGCATCCACAAAAAACGCACGTCCGCCGAACTTGCTGTTCGGCTCTTTTATAGAGTTTATCCTGCAATATCCGCGGGTCAGAGATGCGACGTAACCGGTTACATAGTGCGGGTCGTCGGAGATGCATAACTCGGCTACCGCGCCCGGCGCATTCGCTACCTTCGTCGCAAGCGCGAGGGCTTCCCGGAAATGGGGTGTTACGCAGTTTAATTCCTTTTCAGACCGCAAAACTTGAGGAAGCGCATTTTGACCCCAATCCACCGCCCGCGCCCGGACTCCACGCGCCCGGTCCCGCTCCAGTCTCTCTCCTGTCCTCGCGTCAATCAGCATCGCCCCGCGCATGTTCTCTCCGGCAGGCGAAGCGCCGGAAGAAATCTGTTCCAGCGCGCCCCTCGCGGCAATCTCTGAGACGCCCGCCTTCACGAGTTCAGACACGGCAATATCATGGGAAATATTTACGGCTGAATTCACTGTACCAATTGCAGCCGTTTGGGTGGCAGCCGGTTGTGGCCCGACGGAGTGGGTTTGGGCCGGGAGATTATTTATCACCCGCAGGGGCTTAAAACTGAAGATCTCTTTTCCAGCCAGGGACGTAACCGTGACCACTATCTCCTCCGGCGGACCATTCTCGTGCGTCATCGCACGCTTGATAAGCGCCGATGTCACCGCCTGGATTTCATCAACCGGGGCGATCCTCTCCGCGCCCGATATGTGCCTGCCGCCCCGGGCCGCGCGCATCCTGACGGAGAACAGTTCAGCCATGAAGCCGCATCCCCAGGTCTTCTATCATGCGGAGGTCGTCAGCGAAATCCCTGCCGCTCGTCGTGAGATAATCGCCCATCAAAATGCCGTTTGCGCCAGCCATGAAAATCATCGGGTGCAGGTCGCGCAGCGATGCAAGCCTTCCGCCGCACACCCGTATTTCCTTTTCCGGCAGGATGTGCCTGAGCAGGGCGATGGATTTAAGCGCCTCAAAGGGCGTCATGAAATCGGCATCTTCGAGAGGCGTGCCCGGAATAGGCATAAGGAAATTGACCGGGACCGAATCTATGCCAAGACGGGCCAGGTCGGAGGCCATTTCACCCCGGTCAATTAAGCCTTCGCCGAGACCAAAAATCCCGCCGCTACAGGTTGAAAGCCCCGCTTCCTTCGCGGCCAGAAGAGTCTCGACCCGCTCTTCGAACGTATGGGTGGAGCATATCCTGGGGAAAAAACTTTTCGAGGTTTCAAGGTTGTGGTGATAGCGGTTTAAGCCAGCGTCTTTTAATGTCCGGAGTTGGGGAGCCGACAAGGTCCCAAGCGTGGCGCAGGGGAGAAAGCCCGTTTCCCGGACTCTTTCGACCATCCGGGCTATGCTGGATAGCTCTTTATCCGAGTTTATCCCCCGGCCGGATGTCACGATGCAGAAGCGCCGCACTCCTTTTTCAAAGGCCCGGTTTGCAGCCTCCGTGACGGTATCCGCCGGAAGCAGGGGATATGTGTTGACCTCGGTCCCATGATGTGCGGACTGGGCGCAAAAGGCGCAGTCTTCCGGGCAGTTACCGGAGCGGGCGTTAATTATGGAGCATGCATCAACCAGGCCGCCGAAATTTTTTTCCCGGATGCGCCCGGCCTTCCGTATAAACTCCCAGGGCTTCTCTTCCAACTGCTTTAAATGATTCTTAATTTGCATTTTTTTTAAATGAGCGTTATCTTAGAGTATAAGTTATAATATGAATAGAGCATAAGGTTAGACGGGGCGGGGTTTATTGTCAACATGAAAATAGATGGAGGTTTACAAAGAGGGTCGAGTGATTCAAAGCCGCAGGCGAATCGGCTCAAAGACCTTGACATCTGTATCCAAAGAAATTAATATAAAATGTAAGTCGATAGAATAATTGTGGGAGTCAAGATGTTTGAAAAATTTACAGATAGAGGCAGGAAGGTGATCATTTTCGCCAGGGAAGAGGCGGAGAGGCACCAGAACGATTACCTTGGGACGGAGCACCTGCTACTTGGGCTCCTCCGGGAAGAGGACGGGATACCTATCGCCGTGCTCCGGAAGCTGGGCCTGAATACCGAGCAGGTCCGTATGGAGGTTGAGCGCAACCTCCCCGGCGGAATGGGGAACCTTGCCTTCGGCGAGATACCTTTCACCCCCAGGGCGAAAAAGGTTCTGGAACTGGCGATAGAGGAGGCCAGGCTCCTGGGCCACAACTACGTCGGCAGTGAACACCTCCTGCTTGGAATAATCAGGGAAGAAGAAGGGATAGGCGGCAAAATCATCCGGAACCTGGGGGCGCACCTGCTTGGGGCCCGCCAGCTTACGATAAATTTCGTACGCAGGAGCCCTGGCCAGGCGGCGCGGGACAAGAAAAGCCCCACCCCGGCGCTGGACGAGTTCGGGCGCGACCTTACCCAGCTTGCCAAGGACGGGAAGCTCGACCCGGTCATAGGCCGGGATAACGAGATAGAGCGCGTGATGCAGATACTCTCCCGCCGGACCAAGAACAACCCGGTTTTAATAGGAGAGCCGGGGGTAGGCAAAACGGCTATCGTCGAGGGTCTGGCCCAGCGGATAGTGAACGACGAGGTGCCGGAAAACCTTGCAAACCGCAGGCTTGTTGCGCTGGACCTGGGTTCGCTCATCGCGGGCACCAAGTACAGGGGACAGTTCGAGGAACGCCTGAAAGTAGTAATGAAGGAGATCTCCCAGGCGGAAAACGTCATAATCTTTATAGACGAGCTTCATACCCTTGTCGGCGCGGGCGCGGCGGAAGGCTCGGTGGACGCTTCGAGCATGTTAAAACCCGCCCTTTCAAGGGGCGAGATACAGTGCATAGGCGCAACCACGCTCGATGAGTTCCGCAAGCATATCGAGAAGGACGGCGCGCTTGAAAGGCGGTTCCAGCCTATCCAGGTGATGCCGCCGACGATGGAAGAGGCGGTCAAGATACTCCAGGGCCTGAAAGGGAAATACGAGGCCCATCACAAGGTTAAATATAACGACGAGGCGGTGGAGGCTTCCGTAAAGCTCTCCGACCGCTATATAACCGACCGGTACCTGCCTGACAAGGCCATCGACATAATCGACGAGGCGGGCTCGAGGGCGAAACTCCAGAAATACACCCTGCCCTCGGAGATTCGCGCGGTAGAACGCGACATGAAGAAGGCGGCCAAGAACAAGAGCCTCTTCCTCCGGTTGCAGGATTCGGAGAAGGCGGAGTATTTCACCCGTGAAGAGGAGCGCCTGAAAGAACAGTTCGAAGAGGCGCAGCGCACCTGGAGAGACTCCCAGGAAAAGATTCAGCCATTGATAGGCGAGGAAGACATCGCCGGGATTATATCGAAGATTACCGGGATCCCGCTCTTCAAGCTCGAAGAGAAGGAATCCGAGAAGCTTCTCCGGATGGAGGAGTTCCTGCACAAGCGGATTGTCGGGCAGGACGAGGCCATCCATGCGGTTTCAAGGGCGATCCGCCGCTCCAGGGCGGGCATCAAGAGCCGGAAGAAACCAATAGGCTCCTTTATATTCCTTGGCCCCACCGGCGTTGGAAAGACGGAGCTTGCGAGGGTGCTTGCGGAATTCCTTTTCGATAACGAGGACGCGCTTATCAGGGTGGACATGTCCGAATTCATGGAGAAGTTCACCGTTTCCAGGCTTACCGGCGCACCCCCCGGATACGTGGGATACGAAGAGGGCGGCCAGCTGACGGAAAAGGTCCGAAGGCGTCCGTACTCGGTGGTGCTTTTCGACGAGATAGAGAAGGCCCATCCGGACCTCTTCAACATACTGCTCCAGGTCCTGGACGACGGCCTGCTCACGGACAGCTACGGTAGGAAGGTGGACTTCAAAAACACCGTGCTCATCATGACCTCGAACCTCGGGGCGAGGCTCATAGACAAGAACGTGAACATGGGCTTCCACAGCAACCAGGGCATGGACAGCAGGGCGATAAGCGACAAGGTGATGGGCGAACTGAAGCATTTCTTCAACCCCGAATTCCTGAACCGTGTGGACGACATGATAGTCTTCCACCAGTTGAATAACGAGCAGCTCTTAAAGATCGTTGACCTGCTGATTGACGAAATGAACAGCATGATACTGGAGCAGAATATCCAACTCGACGTTGACCAGGAAGTCAAGGAGTGGATTATAAAGAATAACTTCCAGGTATCATACGGGGCCAGGCCGCTGAGGCGCGCTATCCAGAAAAATATCGAAGACCCGTTCTCCGAAGAACTCCTGCGCGGAAGGTTTAAGGAGGGCGGTAAGATCCTCGTGAAGCTGCGCGATGGTTCGGTGGTGTTCGAGGAAGTGCCGCTGGAGGCTTTCGCTGAAGTCTGAAATGCCGGGACTACAAATTAAAAAGCACGGGATAAGTTCCCGTGCTTTTTTGTTTTTTTATCTTATTTCCATTTTATGGGGTGGTAATGAGCTTATACAGTCCGTAAGCTCCTACCGACACGAACCCTACCACGGTAAAGAGAAAACCCATAACGAATACGCCTGTCATTTTGAGCCTCCTGTTCTCTTATGTCCTACTTCAATTGTAGCACGATTTAACGATAAAATCAGGAATAGCTATGGGTAAGAAAAGCGCGGGACTTCTGATGTACAGGCGGACGGGCGGGATCCTGGAATTGTTCCTGGTGCATCCCGGCGGGCCGTACTGGGCCAAAAAAGACCTGGGGGCGTGGACGATACCGAAGGGGGAGATATCCGAATCGGAGGAACCTCTTCATGCGGCGAAGCGTGAGTTTAAGGAAGAGACCGGTTTTCCCGTTCCGGAAGACGGACTTTTTTTGAAACTGGCCCCTCTCAGGCAGCCGAGCGGGAAGGTCATTCATGCCTGGGCATTCGAGGGCGATTGCCCTCCGGAAAAGCTCGCCAGCAACACCTGCCCCTTGCAGTGGCCCCCCAGGAGCGGGAAGTTCATCGATATCCCGGAGGTTGACAGGGGCGGGTGGTTTAAAATCCCGGAGGCGAGGGAGCGGATAATCGCGGGGCAGAGAGGTTTTATAGAGGAACTGGAAGAGAAGCTTACCGTCCCCTGAAATAGTTCTCAATTACAAGGAGCGCCACTCCGTCGGCGAACACCAGCAGGTTTAATACCGCGCTTACGGCATGGAGCCTGCCGAACTTCCTGCGCATCGGGTCATCCTTGGGCGCTCTCTCAAACGAACTCACCTGCTTCTTTACGGCTAAAATGTCCGGATGGAGCCTGAACGTGACATAGGAATTAATCAGCACCGCGAATATGAGCAGGATTATAGAGGCCCTGAAACCGTTCCCGGTCCATATCTGCCGCGAAACGAGGTACAGGAGCATTGCGAAAATCGAAAGTGAGAAGTTGTAAAGGAAATATGCGTTAAAAAATTTATCCACGATGGCCGCCGCCTGGTCCCTGCTGAAGCCCTTGAAGACAAGCGGAGTGATGACGAAGGTGAACAGGGCGATGCCGCCTACCCAGAGAGAAACTGTTAACATATAGAGAATAAATGCTATAAACTTCATTATTTAATATGATACCAGAACTCGTGGAAAAAGCTGAAATGAAAAAAATCAGGATAGGGATAAGCTCCTGCCTTCTGGGCGAAAAAGTCCGCTACGACGGCGGCGACAAGCTTGACGCTTACCTGATAGAGAACCTGGGGAATTACGCGGAATTTGTTCCTGTATGCCCGGAGGTGGAATGCGGGATGCCGGCCCCCAGAGAACCTATGCGGCTGACAGGCGCCCCGGCCGCTCCCCGCCTGGTGACTATAAATACGAAATTGGATTTTACGGAAAAATTATCGGCATGGGCGAAAAAGAGGGTTATTGAGCTTGAGAAGGAAAATCTCTCCGGCTTTGTATTCAAGAGCCGCTCGCCCAGTTGCGGGGCCAGGGGAGTGGAAGTATTCAGCGAGGACGGCGTCCCTGCAAAAATTGGAACGGGCATCTTCGCAAAGATATTGATGGACAAGTTCCCTCTGCTGCCGTTAGGGGAAGAAGGAGACCTTCACGACCCCGATGCCATGAAAAAATTTCTACAATTATCAGGATATCTAAAATCGCAGCTTGACAATTTGTGAGCATATGTTCATAATTGTTGGTCGTAGGGGGTAGAGATTTGAGACCCAAGTCTTGCAGGACGGTCGGGGAACAGCCCGGCGTCACATACTTCAAGCCGCGAGGCGTCCCGCTGTCGGGTCTTCAAGAAGCAGTCCTGTCGGTAGATGAGTTTGAAGCTGTAAAACTTGCCGACCACGACGGGCTTTACCAAGAGGAGGCCGCCGTCAGGATGAATATTTCACGCCCTACTTTCAGCCGCATAATAGATTCGGCTCACAGGAAAATAGCCGATGCGCTCGTGCACGGCAAGGCTTTAAAAATCGAGGGAGGCAGGGTCGAGATAGCCTCAAATGTAAAACCGACAGCACAACGAGGAGAAAAAATGAACATTGCGGTATCGACCACCGACGGAAAAACAATCTGCGGTCATCTTGGGAAATGCAAGGACTTCATAATCTATGAAACCGACGGCAAGGAAGTAATAAGAAAAAGCCTCAGGAGTTCGGGCGGCGCATGCCCCGGACACGGTGACAGCGCAGGGCACGGGCATAACGTCAGCCCCTTCGCCGGTTGCCACGCCGTGATTACGCAGGGCATGGGGCAGGGGATGCTGAACGGCCTCGTGCAGGCGGGCATCCAGCCGGTAATAACCGACCAGACCGACCCGGATACCGCGATAGCGAACTTCCTGAAAGGCGAACTGTCCGGCACGGCGAAATCCACCTGTTCATGCGGCGAGCATTGATCTGCTGACCGTGACAAAGCGACCTCAGTTAGAACCTGGAACCAAATTTAAAGAGAAAAGGGGAAATGAAAAATGACCGACAAACTGCTTATAGTGCTCTCGCACGGTACGGACAACCCCAATAAATCCACGAGGGCCCTGCACTTGGCAAAAGTGGCGAAGGAAAACGGCAAGGACGTTAAGATCTTTCTGCTGGACGACGGCGTATTCATCGCCAAGAAAGGCGTTACCGACAACCTCCGCTCGGCGACCGGAGACATCGCCGCCGACCTCATGACATTCCTGGAGGATTTCGAGGTGCCGATTTATGCCTGCACGCCGTGCGCAAAGGCCAGAGACTTAAAGGAGTCGGACTTCGTTAAGAACGCCAAGATGGAGCCAGGCACAACGCTGATAAAGATGACTTCCGACCACGCTGTTATAAGTCTGTAGCAAATCACACCAATATCTTCAGCCAAATAAACTGAAAGGCCACTCACGCAATTGTGAGTGGCCTTTTTAAATAAATTGCCTGCCCACCAGGCTGTACATTAGCACCAGCAGCACGACCAGCGTGAATAAGGTATACATCCAGTCCTTTTCGCGAAGGAATGCGGCGAGCGAAAAAGCTACACGCGCTATCGGCGTCGCAATCAGAACCAGAATGCCAAACTGGATTATGGCACGGCTTCTTAGCAAAAGGGCGTCCCGGAAGATTCCTTTCAGACTCCGCAGGTCTGTAGGCTCCCCCCGGAACAGCTTGTAATTCTGCCGCGCTCGCGGCTGCTGTTACGCCGATCATGAAGTTGCTTGTAGTAGTGGAAACCTTGAATGGAAGCCGCATCACGCGGTCCATAGCTAGGACCTTGACCGCGCCTGAGCCGATTCCTAACGGGCCGGAAAGTCCGCCCGCCACGAACATAAGCGAAAAGCCCGCTGGCACGCCCGCAACGTTGTTTGTGGAGGTGGGGAGCCTCGCCGCCCAGTCCCGTCAGCGCGCCGAAAAACCCGGCGAGCAAAGACCCGGACCATATCAGGAGCGTCATGTATTGTATCGTCAAAATTCACCTGCCATGTATAGGAATATAACATAGATTAAAAGCGTCCTCGATAAGTTGTCGCCACATTATCCTTGACAAGTAAGCAATTTCATGAGAAAGTTTAGTTATAATAGTTACTACTATGAAAGGAGATATTCATGAATTCAGCGCAAAATGATTTAAGGCTTACTGTAAAGTTAAAGAGGAGGGTGTATCCGGTTGGACGGCTTGGTGCGCACATCAAGCACGGGATGAACTGTACTTTCAGGGCCTTTTTCCAGGAGTATAATAAGGCGGGGTTGCCTCATGTCGGAGCGGCTTCTATAAGACCGTAAAGTTCTTAAACAACATTAGTCATGAAAATGGGGGTTATGGCATTTGCCGTGACCCCCATTTACTTTTTTTGTGGATGATTTTTTCTTGACAGTGCGGTTCTTCATATGGTACTGATATTGCAATTCAATTTCATTTACAAGGACGTACTACGGGGCCGCTTTGGCGCCCATAACCAGTCCACTAAGGGGGCCGCATGAAACAGAAATATATCGCCATAGCAAATGCCCTCACACTCATCACCATCTTCTACAACCTTGCGGAAGGGTTGGTATCCATATGGTTCGGCCTTAGAGACCAAACTTTTTCGCTTTTCGGGTTCGGGCTCGATTCTTTCGTGGAGGTAATCTCCGCCGTTGGCGTCTGGCATATGCTTCGCAGACAGGCGAAATCCCACGGATCGGAGCACGATACGTTCGAGCGGACTGCGCTCAGGATCACGGGCGCAAGCTTTTATCTGCTCGCCGCCGGGCTTTTGCTGACTGCTGCCGCAAACATTTATCAAGGGCACAAGCCGGAAACGACTATCTGGGGCATTATTATCGGAGCTACCTCCATCGCGTCCATGTGGCTCCTGATCCACTATAAGGTCAAGGTAGGCAAGGCATTGGCTTCGGATGCGATACTCGCCGATGCCGCGTGCACCCGCACCTGCCTTCAGCTTTCGGCGGTGCTGCTTGCCGCGAGCCTGGGATACGCGCTGACCGGAATAGGATTCATAGATTCCCTGGGCGCGCTGGCCATCGCGGGGTTGTCATATAGAGAGGGCCGCGAAGCGTTTGGAAAGGCAAAAGGCCGCTCTTGCGGATGCCATCGAAACCAAGAACCTTAAAAAGTCTTAAATTGGGCCCTTTATTCAATGAGATTCGATGCTTGCCAAAAAATAATTTTTTTGTTATAGTGTGACTGAGACTCAAGTTTTTACCGCCCCAAGAAGTTCTGATTTTTCCAAGTACTATTTCTGATTGCAACACCTAAAAGATCAAGCGCTTTAATACCAGGAACAATAATGGCTACCAGTCCAGATTGGTATGCAATCCATGTAAGGTCAAGACATGAATTTGTCGTCTTCGCCGAGCTGAGTCTCAATGGGATAGAGGCCTTTCTGCCTTCCGTGACCAAAGTACGTCAATGGAAGGATAGAAAAAAACAGGTCAGATTCGCCCTTTTCCCCGGATATTGTTTTGTCCGTACAGCGCCACATCAGGATGAATACCGAATGATACTGAAAATAAAGGGGGTCGTTACTTTTGTATGTCTGGAGAAAAACAAACCGGTCCCGGTGCCGTCGGAAGAGATAACCTCCTTAAAGTCCATGATTGATAGCGGCGCGGAACCCTTTATCTATCCGGGCCTTGAATTAGGGGCAAGGGTCAAAGTAACGAGAGGTCCTCTCCGCGATGTTGAAGGGGTTCTGGTAAAGAAAGAGAACGTCGACATCTTCGTCATCAATATAGGTATTCTCGGCCGAAGCGCGGGTATAAGGATGTCAGCCGACGATATCGAAGCCTGCTGAAGCTGTATCGTAATCTACCAGTACGCGAATAACACAATAATAAACAAGAAATTGCCTTCTCGGTCACCTGCATATGCCATATGCATATGTAACTGAGGGGGGCGAAGCCTGATTAAAGGAGAGAACCTTTCCATGTTTCATGGCAAGAACGATTTCTTGAATATGCTCTGCCTGGAGAGAAAAAGGACGGAGCGCTCACGCAGGCAATTTTGTCTGATGCTCCTTGACCTGGAGAAGTTTCGTCAATTAACCGAAAGGCGTCAGGTAGCACAGAAAATAAAAAATTCACTTCAATCTTTCACGAGAGAGGTTGACATCAAGGGCTGGTATGATTCCGACTCTGTCGCGGGCATCATCTTTACCGATACCAACCGGCCCCGCGCTGAATTCATCGAACATAAGATACGCCAGCACCTGGAAAAAGTCCTGGGTAAAGAAAAGTCGGATAGTGTTGTCATTTCGATCCATGTTTTCCCCGACGACGAACGCAGGCACAAATCGGACGATGCATCGGATTTAATGCTCTACCCGGACCTGGTAAAGCAAAATCCCCGTCAGGCGGCGCATCTGTTAAAACGTCTAATAGATGTCGCTGGCAGTGTAATCGGTCTGGCCGTTCTCTCGCCTTTTTTCCTTATAATTTCTCTTCTCGTCAAGATTTCTTCAAAAGGGCCAGTCTTCTTCAGACAGGAGAGGATAGGCCAGTATGGGAAAAAATTCGTTTTCATCAAATTCAGAACAATGCTTGCCGATAATGACCCGTGCATGCACAAAAAGTTCGTAACGGATTTTATTCGCGAACGGGACGGCTGCCATGCACAGGATGAGGAAGGACGGAAAATTTACAAAATAAAAATAGACCCCAGAGTCACGCCGCTCGGTCGGGTTCTCAGGAAAGCCAGCATAGATGAACTCCCCCAGCTCTACAACGTCCTGAAAGGGGAGATGTCGCTCGTGGGGCCCAGGCCGCCTATCCCGTATGAGTTCGATGCATACGATGTCTGGCACAAACGGCGCGTAATGGAGATAAAGCCCGGGATTACGGGCTTATGGCAGGTCGGCGGACGGAGCAGGACCACCTTCGACGAGATGGTGCGGCTTGATATCCGGTACCTGAAAGAATGGTCTGTATGGCTGGATATAAAGATACTTTTAAAGACGCCGCTGGCGGTATTGTTTGCCGGGGGAGCATATTAGGGTTCCATACGTTTGATTAAGCCGATTGGAGAGAGACTATGGTTAATATCGGCGTGATAGGATACGGATACTGGGGCCCGAACATCGTCCGGAATTTCAACGGTGTCGAGGGCGCCAGGGTCGTCTCTATCTGCGACAAGAGCCAGGCAGCGCTTAGCCGTGCCGGGAAGATGTATCCAGGCATCGACATAACGCGGGAGTACCTTGAAATCCTGACTTCAAAGAATATAGATGCGGCCGCGATAATCACTCCGGTCTCGACGCATTACGCGCTGGCCAAGACGGCTCTTCAGAACGGGAAAAATATCTTTGTCGAAAAACCGTTCACCGCCACGGCGGCGCAGGCCGACGAACTGATAGATCTGGCTGAACAAAAAGGCCTTAAGATAATGGTGGACCATACGTTCATCTTTACGGACGCCGTGCGAAAGATCAAAGATATCACGGATGAAAATAAACTGGGGCCCCTTTATTATTACGATTCGACTAGGGTCAACCTGGGACTCTTCCAGAATGACGTGAACGTCATCTGGGACCTTGCGCCCCATGATTTCGCGATAATGGATTATCTGGTCAAGGAGAAACCTTCCGCCGTATCAGCGTCCGGCAAGGCTCATGTCAACGGGAGGGAAGATACCGCCTATGTTACCGTCTATTTTACGAACAACATGATAGCGCACTTCAACGTCAACTGGCTGTCGCCCGTAAAGCTCAGGACTGTCCTCATCGGCGGAGAGAAAAGGATGCTGGTCTGGAACGACCTGGCAGCGGACGAGAAGATAAAAATTTACGACAAGGGGGTCGAGGTCGAGACTAAAGAAGGGATATACGAGAGGCTGGTAAGCTACCGGTCGGGGGATATTTCAGTGCCGAGGATAAATCAGGTAGAGGCGCTCAAGGTGGAGACGGAATATTTTATCGAATGCATCAACTGCGACAAAACCCCCATAAACGACGGACATTCAGGCCTCAGAGTCGTGAAGCTACTGGAGGCGTGCGATCAATCCTTGAAAAACAACGGGGCCATGGTGAATATATGAAGTACCTGTCCATAGAAAAAGACGTCCAGATAGGAGAGAACGTAAAGCTTGCGGAGTTTATCAATCTGTATGGATGTTTTATCGGTGACAATACTAGGATAGGGGCCTTCGTGGAGATCCAGAAAAACGCGAGGGTAGGGAGAAACTGCAAGATTTCAAGCCATACATTCATCTGTGAAGGCGTCACCATTGAAGACGGCGTCTTCGTAGGCCATAACGTAACCTTCATCAACGACAAGTTTCCACGAGCGACAAACCGGGAGGGCGGGTTAAAGACCGAAGCCGATTGGAAGGTGGAGCCTACGCTTGTAAAGAAAGGCGCATCTATAGGTTCGGGCGCGACGATACTCGGCAATCTGGTAATCGGAGAGAACGCTATTGTCGGAGCAGGCAGCATCGTTACCAGCGACGTCCCGCCTTATTCCATAGTAGCCGGTAATCCGGCCAGATACATAAGGAAAATAAATCATGAATAGCAATGAAAAAATACCATTTCTGGACCTTGTCACTCCCCATCTGGAGCTTGAGGAAGAACTGGTGGACGTTTTCCGTAACGCGATAAGGACGGGAAGGTTCATCGGCGGGAACGAGGTGGAGGAGTTCGAGAAGGAGTTCGCACTACACTGCGACGCGGACTACTGCGTTGGGGTCGGCAGCGGGACGGATGCGCTGAGGTTCGCTTTGATAGCGGCTGGCGTCAAAAGGGGAGAGGCGGTAATCACCGTGCCCAACACCTTTATCGCGACTACCGAAGCCATCACTCAGGCAGGCGCGACAATAGCATTCGTAGATATAGATGAACGCACATATAACATGGACACATCTAGACTCAGGGATTACCTGGAAACCAGGTGCAAAAAGGACAGGGCATCGGGCCGTCCCGTAAACATTGATACGGGAAGAATTGTCTCGGCGGTAATACCCGTCCATCTCTACGGTCAGATGGCCGATATGGACCCGATAATGGAGCTTGCAGAGCAGCACAAACTGATAGTAATCGAGGACGCGTGTCAGGCGCACGGCGCTCAATATTTTTCGCGGAAAGAGGGCTGCTGGAAGAAGGCGGGGTCTATCGGGCACGCCGCCGCCTTCAGTTTTTATCCGGGTAAAAATCTCGGCGCCTGCGGCGAGGGAGGTGCGGTGACAACAAGATATCAGGATATCGCCCGGCAGGTCGGCATGCTCCGGGACCACGGCCAGAGCAAAAAATATTATCACGATATCGAGGGCTATAACGGCCGTCTGGACGCCATTCAGAGCGGTATCCTGCGGCGCAAGCTGATACATCTCCCGGCATGGAATGAGAGCCGCCGCCAGGCCGCCGGCAGGTACGGCGAACTCCTTAAGAATATCGACGGTGTCGTAGTCCCGTATAAGCCGGAGTGGGCACAGTGCGTTTTTCATCTCTACGTCATCCGCATCGAGGAAAGGGACGGGCTCAGGCGGCATCTCTCGGATAACCGCATAGACACCGGGCTCCATTATCCCGTGCCGCTCCACCTCCAGGATGCGTACGCTCATTTAGGTTTCAAAGAAAATGATTTTCCAATATCGGAGAAAGTTGCAGACGAAATGCTGTCGCTTCCCATGTATCCGGGACTCACGTTGTCTCAGCAGCAATGCGTGGCGGACGGCATAAGGCAGTTTATATGTCAGACGGTTTAGAGATTATAAACCCGTTGTCCCGTACCGGCTGGGATGACCTCGTCATCGCTTCCGGCAAAGGATCATTCTTTCATTCATCGACTTGGGCAAGAGTCCTCAATGAGTCTTACGGCTACAAACCGGTCTACTTTGCTTTTTATAATGACGAAGGGTATAACGCGTTGGTGCCATTCATGGAAATAAGCAGCCGTATCACGGGCAAGAGAGGGGTCTCGCTGCCCTTTACCGATTATTGTGAGCCGATTATACAGGGCGACTGCACAATCGGCGATGTCACTGCACGTATTGTCCGCTTCGGGAAGAGCGCCGGCTGGCGATACATCGAACTGAGGAGCGGCGTCGGCATGCCGGTCCCGGCGTCGTCTTTTTACTACGGCCACGTGCTGGATATCGCCAGGGACGAAAAGACATTATTATCATCCTTCCGCGAGAGTACGCGGAGGAATATAAAAAAAGCGGAAAAGGAAGGCGTCAAAGTCAGCGTAAGCGGGTCGTTGGACTCCATAAGGAAGTTCTACCGGTTAAACTGCATGACCAGAAAATTGCATGGCCTTCCTCCACAGCCGTACCGGTTCTTCGAAAAGATATATGAGCACGCTGTCTCAGAAGGATATGGCATGGCCGTGCTTGCTGATTACAACGGCAAGACCATAGCCGGCAACGTTTATTTTCATTTCGGCGACAAGGCGATGTATAAGTACGGGGCTTCCGACAGGGAGCACCTGCATTTAAGGGCAAACAACCTGGTCATGTGGGAAGCCATAAGGCACTATGCAAAAAATGGCTTCAGGAGTTTATGCTTCGGCAGGACCGAACCTGAAAACAGCGGGCTATTACAGTTCAAGAGGGGCTGGGGCGGCCAGGAACAGGTCGTTAATTACTATAAGTATGACTTAAAACTAGACTCCTATGTCACAGAAACTTCAAGGCTCCGTGGCTTTCATAATAAAGTTTTCGCAAACATGCCCGTTCCCTTTCTCAGGCTCGCTGGTTATCTTTTATACAAGCATATGGGATAGGGTGCTGATGCTATAAATCGCAGGATTCCGGGCAGAAGTATAGGTGAACGTTCAAGTGGAATTACCAATGAAAATGTGTACCTCATCGAATTACGGCATCGCGGAAATCGACCCTCTTGTCGATGAGCGATGGGACTCATTTGTCGAGAACCATCCCTTCGGGTGGATCTGCCACCACTCCGGGTGGAAAAAGGTCTTAGAGAGGAGTTTCCACCATCTGGAAGCCCACTATTTCGTCATTTTCCGGGGCGGCAAAATTCAGGCGGGATTGCCGGTTTTCGAGGTCAGGAGCTGGCTTACAGGCAACCGGCTCGTGAGTATCCCATTTGCCACAATCTTCGACCCGCTCATTTCATCCGATGATGACCTGGCTGCGCTTATAAGCGCCGTCATGAGACTCTCCCGCGAGCGGAAGATAGACACGATAGAGATAAGGACCCTCAAATCATCGTCCTTCTTCAGTAAAACCGCTTTGGGTGCAGCGGAATGCTATAAACACCACTACCTGCCTCTCGACAGGCCGCCCGAAGAGCTGCTTAAGACCTTTCACCGCTCATGCGTAAGGCAGCGCATCACGCGGGCGATGAAGAGTGGTATCGAAGTGATGGAAGGAAAGACCGAATCGGACCTCCGGGACTTCTACCGGCTTTATGTGCTGAGCCGTAAAAGGCTTGCCCTGCCTCCGCAGCCTTACGCCTTTATCGAGTCGCTCTATAAAGTTTTTTATCCGCTTGGCGGGGCATCTCTTCTCATAGGGAAAAAAAAGGAAGGAAATCCGATCGCGGCGCTCCTCCTTTTGAAGTTCAAGGGAAGGGTATCGGCGGAGTTCGCGGTCTACGATGCGGCATATCTGAATATCAGTCCGATCCACCTCCTTTTCTGGGAAGCGATAAAAATGGCCGCCACAGAGGGGTTCAGCACGTTTGACTTTGGCAGGACCTCTTCGTTTAATACAGATCTGATGGATTTCAAGGACAGATGGGGAACGACGGTGGCCGACATGCCGGAGTTCCATTATTCTCCCCGGGATGCGTCGGAAAAAGATGCCGTCAGGGAGAAAACTTTCAGCTACCGGTTTATGCGGAAGACCTGCGAAAAGGCCCCGGCCTTCGCGCTTCCCTATATCGGAAATTTCTGCTACCGCCACCTGGGGTAGATATCATTCCCATTATGATGCTATAGGGTAATATGAGGCTCTCGGGTAAAATTGCCCTTATAACCGGCGGAAGCCGCGGGATTGGGAAAGAGATTGCCGGCATGCTCGCGCGCGAAGGGTCTGTAGTCGTGATTTGCGCAAGGAATGCCGGTGAACTGCGGGAAACCGCATCCGCCATCGCGCGCGCGGGCGGTAAATGCATGTTCAGGGAAACCGACGTAACCGTAGAAGAACAGGTAAATGTCCTCGTGCGGGATATTTTAGGCCGTTATGGACGGCTTGACATTTTGGTAAATAACGCGGGTGTCGGAATCTATAAACCTCTGACGGAATCGAGCACCGAAGACTGGGAAAAGGTAATGAATACGAACCTCAAAGGGGCTTTTTATTGCGCGAAGGCTTCCGCCTCGGTAATGATGGCGCAGCGGAGCGGAATAATCGTCAATGTCGCTTCGGGCGCCGGAAAAGAAGGGTTCGCGAACTTGTCAATTTACTGCGCTTCAAAGTTTGGACTTCTGGGGCTTACAGATTCGTTGAGTAAGGAATTAAGAGGGTACGGAATAGACGTGCTTGCGGTTACCCCGGGATATACGCGCACGAGCTTCTTCAAAACGTTCCCGGCATCGTTCAGGATGCGGAGCAGTGCCCAGGAGCCGTGCGAAGTAGCGCGCCAAGTGTTAATCAAGATATTTGCTTCTGGAAAGATTACCGCGAAGGTTGTGCGATTTGCCAAGGAGAAAATATGGACATGAAGATGAACGTTTCCTTTATTGGCTGCTGGTACAGAGGCGACATGTACTCGCATCATTTCATGAGCTTGATCAGAGGAATGGACAAAAATGACGGACTTAATGTCAAGCTGATTACATCTAACTGCAATTGCTTCTCGAGTGCGCAAAGATTCGGAATCGCCCGTGATGAGTTGTTAAATGATAAATGTAAGGTTGTCAAATTACCCTACGCGCCGCTTGAGCCTAACAAAAAATACGGGCTCCTTAAATACAACCTCGTGAAGCATTCAAGGCTGAATTATTTCCTCGATATGGCGCGTGGAATGTCTTTCTTTTTCAGGTGCAGGGACGCGGATATCATCCACTTCGACCAGGTGCTCCGCGCGTTTGGGATATTATCGTTCACCGCGCTGTTGGCCTGCGCAAAAATGTTCGGGAAGAAGGTAGTGGTTACAGTGCATGAGCTGGACCCTCTCCAGGAGAGATATAAAGGCCTGTCGAAGTTTTATAATCTCGCCGATAAGGTACTTGTTTTCTCTGAAGGTTTCAGGGATGAACTGAAAGGTCTGGGCGTCAGGGATGAAAAGATTGAAATAGTGCCCTATGCCGTGTCCCTGGAGCCGATAAAATATTACAAGAGAGAGGGCTTTATATTTTTCGGCGGCCATAAGCTGCTTAAGGGAAAGGGGTTCGATACCCTTCTCGACGCATTAAAGATTGTGAGATCCAAGGGAAGAAAGACCAGCGTCGTCATCTATGCCGGCAAGGGGTGCAACGGCCTTGAAGATGGAAAACAAAGAGTTGCGGACGAAGGACTGGAGGAATTCATTTCATGGCGTGATTTCCTGTGGGGCCCGATGCTCTGCGAAGCTTATCAAAAAAGCGTAGGATGCATCATCCCGTTTACCAGCGGTTCCGGGAGACATCCGGCGACTTCCGCGATGGCTAACGCTACACCGGTAATCGCGACGAGAAAAGCCGCTCTCCCCGAATATCTCGGCGACCTTGGCATCTTCATCGACGAGGGGTCTGCGGAGGAACTGGCGGATGCAATGACGCATCTCCTCGACCACCATGACGCCGTCATATCATCCGGTACTAAACTCAGGGAAAGGGCGGAAAAGTTTTTCAGCGCGGAGACGATAACCAAACGGCTCGTAGCCATTTACCGAGAGGTTAAAAATTCGTGACCGGCGCACCGCGTTTAGCACTGAACAGCCTGTACTATATATTCAAGCCTCTTTTCCCGCGGCGTATCCAACTGTTAGCCAGGCGGCAGGTCGTTCAGTTTCAGTCGAATAAATACGCGAATACATGGCCGATTGATGAGAAGTCCTCCAAAGCCCCTGACGGGTGGCATGGCTGGCCGTCTGGAAAGAAGTTTGCTTTAGTCCTCACGCATGACGTCGAATCTTCGAAAGGACACAAGAGATGTCCGGACCTCATGAAACTGGAAGAGAGACTTGGCTTCAGGTCGTCATTTAATTTTGTACCGCTTCGCTATGAGGTTTCTTCCTCGCTTCGTGAATCTCTAGTGGAAAGAGGTTTCGAAGTCGGAGTACATGGTCTGTACCATGATGGGAAATATTATCTGACAAGAAACACTTTCGTGGAGAGGGCGAAAAAGATAAACCATTATCTTAAAGAATGGAATAGTGTCGGATACCGCGCCCCCGCGATGTTTAATAAACTGGACTGGTTCCACGACCTTGATATTGAATACGACGCCTCTACTTTCGATACCGACCCGTTCGAGCCGAACGCAAAAGGGGTCGGGACGGTCTTTCCTTTTTTTGTTAAATGCGAAAAGACAAAAAAAATATTCGTCGAACTGCCGTACACCCTTGCTCAGGACTTTACCTTATTCGTCCTAATGCTTAAGGACAATATAGATATCTGGAAGAGGAAGCTGGACTGGGTGGCAAGGCATGGCGGAGTCGCTCTCATAAACACGCATCCCGACTACATGAAGTTCGACCGGGGAACATGCGGGGACGAACAATATCCAGCCGAGCGCTACGCTGAGTTTCTCGAATATGTAAAGGACCGGTACAAGGGCGAATACTGGGATGTCCTGCCGAGAGACATCGCGCGGTTCTGGTCGAAAAAATATGGGGATGAACCGTATCGATTGAAAGAATAGATATTCAATCCGGGGGTTTCATGAAAATCTGCATGCTCGCATACACGTTCTATGAAAGCGACAACCGTGTGCGCAGGTACGCCGAAGCTCTTTCGGGGAGGGGAGACAGCGTAGAGGTCATATCACTGCGTCGCGAGAGGCAACCCGCCGAAGCCATCCTGAACGGTGTTAAAATATTCAGGATTCAGAAGAGAGTGGTAAACGAGCGCGGAAAGCTCCTTCACCTCTTAAGGCACCTGTTATTCTTCGTTAAGTCATCCATATTCCTTATGAAGAAAAGCATCATGTCCCGTTATGACGTTATTCACGTCCATACTATGCCAGATTTTGAGGTTTTTGCGGCCTGGTTCCCAAAGTGCCTGGGCGCCAGAGTTATTCTTGATCTCCATGAGATGGTCCCTGAATTCTACGCCAATAAGTTCAACGTGGGCGAAGAATCTATTATATTCAGAACGCTGAAATTCATAGAAAAGGCCTCCGTGCGTTTTGCCGACCACGTAATCATCGTGAACCATTTATTGGAGAAAAGGCTGGTTTCACGCTCAGTCAAACAGGAAAAATGCACCACGTTCATCAACTACCCTGAAGGAGCACTTTTTAATACTACGTACGAAAAGCCGAAGAGCAGCCGATTCGTCATGATCTACCCTGGTTCTCTCAACAGGCATCAGGGACTCGATATCGCCGTGAAAGGCTTTTACCACGTCAAGGACAGGCTTCCGGACGCGGAGTTTCATATCTACGGGGAGGGCAGCGCGCAGTCTGAACTGCAAACTTTGATTCAGGAGCTTAATCTCGGATCAAAAGTGTTTCTGAAGGGGAGTCTCCCGTTCAGCGAAATGGTCCGCGTTATGGCAAAGGCAGACCTGGGTATTGTGCCGAAAAGGGCTGATTCCTACGGAAACGAGGCGTTTAGCACGAAGATATTCGAGTTTATGGCCCTTCGCGTACCCGTAATCGCATCCGATACGCGAATAGATAAATATTACTTCAACGATTCCAATATAAGATTTTTCAAATCCGGCGATGAGAAAAATCTGGCGGACGCAATGTTCCACCTCGCGAAAAATCCTGCAATAAGGGAGCGAATGGTGGAGAACGGGTACCGCCATGCGGTTGCGAATAGCTGGGAAGTGAAAAAGCATGATTACTTGTCTCTCGTCGACAGGTTGACTGGACAAGGTCAGGTCTGATGAATACAGTTCGCGCCGATCGTTTCCTCACCCTTCGAGTTGCCGCGCCTCTGATGGCGCTGGCCAGGACGCGGGCGTTACGCATACCCATACTCATGTATCATAGCATTTCCCGCGATATCGACGAGCATGACATACATCCCTATTACCGGATTGCTACGACTCCGGAGGTTTTCAACCAACACATGACTTTTTTGAGCAACCAGGGATATCAGGCCGTGTCGCTGGATTTCGCGGTCAAGTACTTGCGCAAGGAGCATGGTCTTTACGAAAGCTTGCCGACCAAACCAGTTGTCATCACTTTCGACGACGGACTCCGGGATTTCTATATAAATGCGTTTCCTATCCTGGACAAATATGGTTTTTCCGCTACCGTTTTTCTTCCGGCCGCAATGATCAAAGACAGGCCCGCAACAGTCGAGAGAAAAGAGCGCATGGCCTGGCAGGAGGTAAAGGCGCTCCACAAGGAAGGGATTATTTTCGGATCCCATACCATGACGCATGCTCAATTAAGAACGATGTGGATAAAGGAGATAGAGTTTGAACTGAAGTGTTCCAAGGACACGATAGAAGACAAATTGGGGATCGCCGTAGAATCTTTCTCTTATCCTTATGCATTTCCCGAAGGCTATTCGTCATTTGTCGCTTATCTTTTGAAAGCTCTGAGGAAATGCGGGTATAAAAACGGCGTCAGCACGAGGATCGGCGTAGCGACGCCGGAAGGGAATGACCTTTTTCTCAAGCGCATACCCGTGAATTCCTGCGACGATAATGAATTATTTCATGCAAAGCTGGCGGGCGCGTACGATTGGCTGTCCTACATACAGCACGCCAGCAAGTCGTTAAGTGCGAAATTGGGTTGGTGCTTAAACAGGCTCAGCTAAATGTCGCCTCTGATATATCAGTCAGGTAGACATTGAGAGAAAGAGAAAAACCATGGCATTCATATCTATAATTATCGTCAGCTGGAATGCAAAAAAATATCTTGAAGAGTGCCTAAACTCCATTCTCAGTTGTCCGTTGCCGTATGATACGGAGATAATAGTCGTAGATAACGCTTCGTCTGACGGCTCCCCAGATGCGGTACGAGCCGAATTTCCGGGGGTCCATCTCATACGCAACGATGATAATTATGGATTTGCAAAGGCTAACAATATAGGGATAAGAGCAAGTACTGGCGACTATCTTTTTTTTATCAACTCCGATGTCGTCGTAAAAGCAGGTTGTTTTGAAAAAATGATTGCGTATATGGACGGGCATCCCGATATTGGTGTCCTCGGCCCCAAAATACTTAGTCCAACCGGCGCGGTTCAGCGGTCCTGCATGGGGTTTCCGACCTTGTGGAACTCTTTCACCAGAGCGCTGGCGCTCGATTCGGTTTTCCCGGGAGTGAAGTTATTCGGCGGACATCTGATGACTTACTGGCCGCACGACGATACCCGCTCCGTAGACGTGATAAACGGATGCTTTTGGACGGTCAGGCGAAAAGCATTGCAGGAGGTAGGACCATTAGATGAAAGATTTTTTATCTACGGAGAGGACATGGACTGGTGCAAGAGGTTCCACGAGAAGGGGTGGAAGGTGGTCTTCTATCCCGAAGCAGAGGCCGTGCATTACGGGGGCGCGAGTTCGGCTAACGCACCCTTGAAATTCTTTATCGAAATGAAACGGGCGGATTACATGTATTGGGAAAAGCACCATACTCGGCGGGCTGCGACCGCCTTCCTGATTATCTGTCTTCTCCATCACGCGGTCAGGTTACTGGGCGAGGCTGCATCATACTCATTCAGACGGCAAAAGAGGCCTGATGGGAGTTATAAAATCAGGCGATCCCTGGCTTCAATAAAGTGGTCTTTCAATTTTTTGATTATCCCGCGGCGATGAGCCGGCAGCGATTTTCCGACCGCCAACCTGTCAAGAGGCATCGAACATGATTGATTGCAGATACGTATTAATAACGCCCGCAAGGAACGAGGAAGCATATATTGAAAAAACGATACAGGCAGTCATATCGCAAACGGTCCTGCCTGAGAAATGGGTGATTGTCAGCGATGGGTCAACCGACCAGACCGATAATATAGTCGAGAAATATTTAGGCCGATACGGTTTTATCGAATTACTTAGAGTCCAGGGGGACAATGAACGCAATTTCGGATCGAAGGTGCGGGCAATACATAAAGCGCACGGACTCTTGACGGACACGGAATACGAGTTCATCGGCAACCTTGATGCCGACATAACTTTTGGGGTTGATTATTATGAGTTAATACTTCATAAATTCACGGTCAATATCCGCCTGGGTATTGCCGGCGGTTTCATACATGAAAAGGAAAAAGAAGAGTTTGTCCGCCGGCCATTTAATGATATTGGCGCGGTTCCCAATGCTATCCAGCTTTTCAGGCGGGAGTGTTATGAAGAAACCGGCGGTTTTATCGCATTAAGATACGGGGGTGAAGATTCGTATTCAGAAGTCATGGCTCGGGCCGACGGCTGGGAAGTTGAGTCCTTTCCCGATATTAAAGTAATGCACCATAGACGCACGCTGGCCGCGGAGGGCCACCTTGAGGGTGCTTTCAGACAGGGGAAAATGGATTACGACCTTGGCAGCAGCCTTATTTTTGAACTCCTTAAATGCATTGCAAGGACGAAGATAAAACCGTACGGAAAATATGCGGGGTACAGGTTTGCGGGTTTTATCTCCAGATATTTCGCCAAAGAAAAAAGAGGTGTCTCGAAGGAATTTATCAAAAAACTTAGGAGCGAACAGTACAGCAAAATTATAAACATATTTTCAAATTGAGAAGTATCAACCATGAATCAAGACTTTAGCCCCATATCAACGGCTGGTTATTTATTTATATTATGCATGGGTATTCTCCTGCTGATATTGCCGCGCAGATATGCGCTCATGCCGTTATTATTGAGCGGTTGCTATATGACCCTCGGGCAGGTCCTTCTCATAGGACCGTTGCATTTTTCAATATTTAGAATCATGTTGCTTTTCGGTTGGATCAGGATCTTCAGGAAGAACGAACTGGCTCATATCAGACTCAACTATATTGACAAGGTATTGATAGCATGGACCATAGTCAGCTCGCTCATATATGTTCTCGATAGAGGGATGTCCACTTCGTCAATCATAGATCAGCTTGGAGCAACTTATGACACGATCGGAATCTACTTTTTGCTTCGCGCCCTCATATTCGGGATGGATGACATAGTCCGGGCGGTAAGGCTGTTAGAAGTTGTCATCGTCCCGCTGGCTGTATTGTTTGTCCTGGAATACATTACCGGTAAAAATATGTTTTCGGTTTTCGGCGGCGTGCCGCAGTTTACGGAAATGCGGGAGGGCGCTCTTCGCTGCCAGGGGCCGTTCAGGCATCCGATCCTTGCAGGAACTTTTGCGGCAACAGCCATGCCGCTCTTTGTCGGACTATGGGGTTACAGTCATAGAAGGCGCCTGCTGGCCGTGAACGCTATCGTGGCCACCGCGGTAATAGTCTTCTGTTCGTCTTCGAGCGGGCCGATTATCGCATACATGACTGGCATGTTAGGTCTGTTGTGCTGGGTTTTCAGGTCTAGAATAAAGATTATTTTGTGGGGCTTGTTGTTAACGATAATAGGCCTGCAGATGACCATGAATACGCCGGTGTGGCACGTGATAGGCAGTATGAGCGATTTGATTGGAATGGGCACCGGGTGGTACCGTTCAAGGCTTATAGACGCCGCCGTTGATCATTTCAACGAATGGTGGCTGATGGGCACTACTTATACAGCGAACTGGATGCCGGCTGCGGGACTCGATTTTAATCCTAATAATATTGATGCTAATAGCGCGGATATAACGAACCAGTTTATAGCCGAAGGGATAAGGGGAGGGCTTACGTCTCTGCTTCTGTTCCTCTGGCTTATAATCAAATGTTTTAAGGCTACCGGCAGGGCAATTAATAAAACCAATGTTTTAATTAATGAGCGATTTATAATATGGACGATAGGCTGCGCTCTGCTGACCCATATTGCATCCTTTATCTCGGTAACCTACTTCGATCAGATCATTATCTTCTGGTACATGCTTATAGCCATGATTGCCGCGTTGGCCAACTCCGTAGCTCCCGTCAAAACGGGCCGGGTTTATTGTCTCCCGCGTTATGCTCCGCAATCCAATTCATAAATATTCAATACCGGGAATTTTAATATAATTATGGGGAAAACCGTCCATTTAATCTTAAAAAATTCAACCGCGCTTGTCGTAGGCAGGCTGATTGCGAAAGCCATAACATTCTGTTTCGTGTTTATAACGGCGCGGTATTTAGGGGTTGGAGGTTATGGCCAGTTGTCGTTTGCCCTGTCCTTGACCGGTCTTATCGCGGTTTTTCTAGACATGGGCACGACACAACACGGTATCCGTGAGCTTGCAAGGTCACCGTCAAACGCATCCCAATATCTAAGCAACGTGCTGTTCTTAAGGTGCTGCCTAGTATTTTTTGCGCTGATTATAATAGGCGCGTTCTTTATTTTTACTCATCAGCTCACCAATCAGTCGCTGGTCCTCATCCTGTCGATTTCAATTGCGTTAGGAGCCTTTTCGGGAGTGCCGAGTATTATTTTTCAAGCGACGGAGCGAATGGAATTCGACGCATTACGCGAAATACTTAAGGCCGTCCTGCTGCTTTCAACCGGGTTTATCGCGATAAGGCTCGGGAAAGGCATATTGGGAATTGCCGCCGCGTATGTTGCGGTTGCTGTTTTCGACCTGATATTTTCTTACGTACTCTTGAAAAAGTATTTCCCTGGTTTGTCGATCAAAATAAACTCGCAATCCGCAAAGACGATTCTAAAAGAGAGTATACCGTTAGCGCTACTGGTCATGAGCACGCAGGTCTATTCAAGGGTGGACATATTCATGCTTCAGGCATTGGATACGACTAAAGCCGTGGGCCTTTACAATGCGGCTTACCGGTTTGTAGATACTGCGCTAATGTTTTCCGGCGCCTTCTGCATGGCTTTATATCCTGTGCTTACAAAACTGGCCCATGAAACGGGAGACGCGTTCGACCGTTACATGAACAGCTCTTTAAAATTACTGAGCTACAGCGGCCTGTTCCTTGGGTTAGGCGTTTTTTTCGCCTCGGATACAATAATACATGTAGTTTTTGGGAGCGCTTTTTCTGAATCCTCAAAAGCCCTGAAAGTGCTGGTATGGGCAAACGCGGTCATGTTCATTGGAGGGTTTCTTGCCACGAGCATGATAGCGATAAATAGACAATGGCTAAATTTTGGCTATGGGTTGGCGCAGATACTTGTAAACGTAATTTTAGATTGGATTTTTATCTCACGGTACGGTTTTGTCGGCGCATCGGTGGGGACGTTGTTGGCGGAACTGTTTTACGTAGTGCTGGTATTATCTTATCTTCGGTTCGGGAGAAAGACTAAAGTCGATTTGACCAGGGTCTTTCTTGTACCGTTAGGCTCCGCGAGCGCAGTCATGTTGGTTGCATGGTTATTGCCGGCCGGGATTAAGACTTCCTACCTCGGCATAATGATGGCGCTGCCTCTGTACTGTCTTGCTGTTTATTTTTTCGGAATTAAAAATGAAGAAAAACAAATGCTTTTTGGGTTGTTCGCGCCACGTCGGACGGGCCAATAACAGGAGAAGATAAAATGACCGACTTCGATCAATCGGGTGACCCTCTCGTAAGCGTCATTATGCCGAACTACAACAAGGAGAAATTTATTGTCGAGTCGATCAGAGGCATCCAAAACCAGTCCTTTGGTAATTTAGAGTTATTAATCGTTGATGACGCTTCAACGGATGATTCATTAAAAACCATAAGAAGAGCGGCGGCAGACGACGGCAGGATAAAAATATTCTCGCAACCGATAAATATGGGAGCAGCCTGTGCGCGAAATACGGGCCTTAAGAACTCAAAAGGGGATTGCATAGGGTTTTGTGATTCGGATGACATCTGGCTTTCTGAGAAATTGGATATTCAGGTGAGAGCCCTCAAACAAAACCCCGGAGTTGATGTCGTACATGGCGATTCATTAATCATAGATGCTGCCGGCAACCTGACCGGTGAAACGTTCGGCTCTATATACGCCACCGAAAAGAGAAATAAGAACGGTTTCGTCTTTAATGATCTCATACGGACGAATTATATTTCGACATCGACCGTATTATTAAAAAGAACCTGTATCGAAAGCATCGGATTTTTTCCGGAGAATATAAAATGGCTGGAAGATTGGATATATATGCTAAGGCTTGCGAAAAAATACAAGTTCCTCTATATCAAGGAGCCTGTGGTCAAATACCGTGTTTACGAGGGGAACAGTCTGTATGACGTTGAGAATTACGAGAAATCAAGATTATCCGCATATCCGATGATCCTGTCAGAATTTCCGTCGCTGGATAAAAATATCAAGGCATTCCTGCATCAAAGGATGGGGCGTGTTCTGCTTGGACTCGGTCGCCCTGTTGAAGGCAGGCAGCATTTGCTCAAGTCTTTAGTCAAGCGTCCCTTCAGCCCGAAGACTCTGGGCTACTACTTCTCAAGCTTTCTCCTTCGGTCGAAACAGTAAATTTGCGGACAAAGAAGGGAGAACCTTATGGAAAAGCACAAAAGTTATTTAACGCTGTTAGCGACGATGTTAATTTTTTTTAACATGGGTGTTTCCTATGCGTTCTCGGAAACTTATTATGTCGATTTTGCAGGCGGCGACGATTCAAATACGGGAACATCCACGTCTGCGCCCTGGGTTCATTGCCCCGGAGACCCAAAAGCCGCCGGCAACCCTGCCGACGTTGCGCTGTCGCCCGGCGATAAAGTTTACTTTAAAGGCGGCATCCAGTATCGAGGACAGATTAACGTAAACTGGTCCGGCTCCAGCGGGAATTTGATAGCCTACGACGGTAACTCGGCAGGTACCTGGGGGACCGGCCAGGCAATAATCGACGCTCAATCCAAGAGGGCTCATTGTTTTAATTTTGCTTCTGCTAATAATTACATTTCCATAAACAATTTTGACTTGAGAAACGGTTCACCATCCAGTTCTACGAGGTTAATAAACGCTCAGAACTTATCTTCACACGTAGATGTGAGCCACTGCACGATACATAGCACCGGAAATTCCTCACCCTTCTTGGTAACCGGCATGGGCATTTACGTCGGCGGCTCGTATTGGACGGTCCATGACAATCTACTTTATGATTGTTATGACACCGCAATTTATTTGATAAACGGCGCATCTTATAACCAGGTATACAACAACGAATTCCACGATAAGATAAGGTGGGGCATTGTCGTTAAAGGAGATACGGGCGTTACCACTGAAACGGATAATTCCATATACAATAATTATTTTCACGATATTTATCATTATGACAACTTAGGGCCGCACGTCGATTTCATATTTCTCAGTCAGGTATCAAGCGGCCAGATAAACAACACCAGGATATACAACAATATATTCGCCAATTACAAAAAATTCACCAATTACGGCGGTACAGCGTTCATATATGCTTCCATCAGCAACGCCAGGGGCGGCTCGATAAACAACACATATATATATAATAATGTTTTTCATAATCCGCATATGTATTATGCGACCCGATATGAACCGGTGACGGGCAACATCAACAATGTTTATTTCTATAACAACTCATATTACACTTCGAGACCCATACCTCTTTTCTATAGCGACACCTGTGGCTCCGGATACTCGATGTCCGGGATATATTTTGAAGACAATATCGTAAAGAATACCGGCCTGGCGTTGTGGCTGAACGGGAGAGACACAAACAACGTAAATATTGATTACAACGACTATTGCACGACAGATTCCAGGCCGTTCAGAATCAACAACAACTATTATTCCATGTCGAACTGGAGTGCCCTGGGATATGACGCGAACAGCGAGGGGCCGCAATCGGATCCTTTGTATGTTAACGCGACGGATATGACAAGCAACCTGGCGCTCGGCGTAGGCTCGCCGGCTATCGGCGCGGGAACCAATCTGTCTTCAGTATTTATAACGGATAAGGACAACTCCCCGCGCCCGCGGAGCGGCATGTGGTGCATGGGGGCGTATGAGGTCCCTCGATGATTTTTCGTTGATTTATAAAAGCATTCTTGTATAATAATCCAGGCGAGAGCAAAGGCAATCCTATCTAGAAGCACGCACTACCCTGAATAATCGGGTTTGTAAGCAGCTTGGAATTATAAAGCCTATCTCTGGCGACGGGGATAGGCTTTTTTATATTAGCGCTTTTAGAACTCTGGCAGGATGTAGAACATGATTAAAAAGAACGTAGCGGCTACGGAAAAAAAGGAATTAAAAAGCGAATTTCTGGACAAATTCCCGGACTTTAACAAAATGCCCGATGCGCTTGTCGATAAGATACTCCAAAGCGCATGCCGCCGGATTATACCGAAAGGCCGTTACATATGCAGGGAGGGCGAATTCAGTCAATCGTTCGCATTCTTCATGTCTGGCGAAGTCAGGGTTTTCAAGGATGGGATAGATGGCCGGGAGATCACTCTTTACGAGGTAGGACCGGGCGAAACCTGCATTATAAATGCGCTGTGCATACTCTCCAAAATGTGCGCCCCCGCCAATGGGATAACACAGACGGCATGTGACGCTATACTCTTGCCGGCCCCGCTGTTTCGCAACCTTGCGGAGAAACACGGCGTGCTGCGGGAATATGTCTTCGGCGTCCTGGCCAACAAATTCGTGAACATAATAGCTTTGGTCGAAGAAGTCGCATTCGAACATATAGACGAAAGACTTATGGAATACCTAGTAGAAAAATCCGAGGACGGCGTTTTGCGCGCCACTCATAGAAAAATAGCCAGCGATCTCGGCACTTCAAGAGAGGTTATAAGCCGCCTGCTGAAAGACTTCGAAAGAAAGGGCAGGCTTGGCCTGTCAAGGACCTTTATCCGCCTGACCGATACCCCGTAATCTCCAATCCCCCTGTTTTGTGACTAATGTCACAAATAGCGTGTGACTTGAAGCACAGACGCATCACCGCGTTTATGTATAATGCGGTGACTTATGTCACAGACGGCGCCATTTATGCGAGGCGCTCATAAAAAAACGCTGATAACCGGGATTAAGGAGGAAACGAGATGCCTGAAATGAACATTGACCGTACAATAGACGCACGCGGTGCGGCCTGTCCAGGTCCGACGATGGAACTGATTAAGGCCATGAAGGCGGCGGAGGTCGGGGCGGTGGTAGAAATCCTGTCGTCCGATAAAATGACCACCGTCGACGGCGCGGCATGGCTGAGTAAAGTAGGGCAGGAGATGGTCGCGGCCACCGACAAAGGGGGCTACTGGAGCATAATCGCGAAAAAAATCAAATAGGAAATGGAATATAAAAATGTCTAAGAGAATTGTAATAATCGGAGGAGGGTCTGCGGGTACGATCACCGCCAACACCCTCGCAAGGAACCTTTACCGGCAGCTCGTCAATGGCAGTGTTATCATCAACATGATTGCGGACAGGCCGGACCACGTTTACCAGCCTGGGCTTCTCTACGTTGTATTCGACAAGATGCGCGAGGACGAGATAGTAAGAAAGCAGAAAGACCTGCTTGACCAGCACATCAACCTGTTTATAGATCCGGCGGTAAGGATCGACAGGGATAACAAGGTCGTGCTTACCGCGAGCGGAAAGGAATTTCCATACGATTATCTAGTCATAGCCACAGGGTCGAAGATCGTGCCCGAAGAGATACCTGGGCTGAAAGAGGGGGCGCACTGGTTCTACGACATGGAAGGCGCAAAAAAACTCCGCCAGGCCCTGTTGGATTTCAAAGGCGGAAGGATTGCCATCACCATAGGTGTCCCGCACAAATGTCCGGTAGCCCCGCTCGAAATAACCTTCATGCTCCATGAATACTTCAAGCAGAAGGGCATGCTCGACAAGGTGGAGCTTTTCTATACCTACCCGATCAACAGGCTGCACTCCATCCAGTCTCTGGCGGAGTGGGCGGTCCCGGAGTTCGAGAAGAAGGGCATCAAATACGAGACTTTCTTCAATATGGAAGAGATAGACCCGGTAAAGAAGGTCGTGCGCTCCATGGAGGGAAGCGAACTTAGCTACGACCTCCTCATAGCCGTCCCGCCACACAAGGGCGCTAAGGTCGTTACGGATTCCGGGCTCGGACAAAACGGGTGGATTGTAACGGATAAAAAGACCCTGCTCAATGAAGGCTATAAAGATGTGTATGTAGTCGGGGATACGACCGACCTCCCGATAAGCAAGGCGGGCTCGACTGCCCATTTTGAGTCGCACGTCGTTGCGGACAGGCTTTCATCCGAAATACTTGAAAACAGCACCGGCGCGGAATACGACGGTAAGGTCATATGTTTCGTCGAGACGGCGTTCGACCAGGCGACATACATATGGTTCGATTACCAGAATCCGCCCACCCCGGCGCCTCCCTCAAAAATGATCCACTGGATGAAACTGGGATACAACAGGCTTTACTGGCTTTCCGCGAGGGGTATATTATAAATGGAATACGCTGCCAACACATTGAATGAAAAGCTCTCCGAGCCTAAGACTATGGATGCGGTGACGCACCTTTTAGACAGCTTGACAAGGCTGCATGAGGATGGCACTCTCGACTCCTTTATAGAGACGGTCCAGACGATTTCCATGATGAAGGACCAGTCCCTGGATGTTGCAGTGAAGCAGGACTCACCCATGTCGGTTGTCTCCGACGTCATCACCTTTATGACCAATTCGGTCAACGACAAGATGCTAGAGCACAATGCGGAAATGATGGGAGAACTGCTGGTCATCGCGAATGAAGCCGCCGACCCTTGCATGGTAGACGCTATCAGGGAACTGAAAAGGCTCCAGAAGTCCGGGAACCTCAAAACCCTGTCGGAGGCGTCCGACATGGTGGCTTTCATGTTCAACGCTGTTACTGATACGATGGTCCAGCGCTTGACGACCCTTATCGCTGCGTTCGTCGAAGAGGTATCCACGCCGCATGTTCAGGATAGCCTGATAAGCATGACGAAATGCCTGTCCATGACGGTCCAGGAGTTCGCGGTGAACCCGCCAAAGCCGGGCGTAAAGAGTATGCTGAAGGTCATGAAAGACCCCGAAGTCCAGCAGGGGGTGATTTTCATGTCAACACTCGCGAAAAACATGCACAGGTGCATGATAGATACGTATTCAGGCGAATAGAACATTCATTCGGAACGTCCAAGGGGTTACGCTTGACTCAAGCGTAACCCCTTTTTTTTCGGCAAAACCGCTCTTTATTTTGAAAATGTCTTGACAGATAGCAGATGGGCGTGATAAAAGAATGAACGTTCATTTACTGAGGTGATTGATGGAGAAAACTGACAAACGATGCGCCATCGTCTGCGCGACACTCGACTTGGTGGCGGAGCAGGGATTCCACGGAGCGCCCATGGCCCTCGTGGCAGAGCGTGCGGGGGTGGCGGCAGGGACCATCTACCGCTACTTCGAGAGCAAGGACGTCCTCATAAACGAGGTGTACCACTACCTGGAGAAACGGTTTTTCGAAGCGGTGATGGAGGACTACTCTGAGGACGACCCGGTACGGGACCGCTTCCTCCACATAGGAAAGGTGCTGGTCCGCTACTGCATAGGAGCACCGCTGGAGTTCAGGTTCCTGGAGCAGTTCCATAACTCCCCGTACGGGGCTGTCCACCGTCGGGAGAAGCTCTTCGGCAAAG
This sequence comes from Nitrospirota bacterium, assembly GCA_049801375.1. Lineage (GTDB taxonomy): Bacteria > Nitrospirota > JACRHJ01 > JACRHJ01 > JACRHJ01 > JBARKJ01. Next base: position 45,243 of record JBARKJ010000053.1, read on the forward strand.
ACAACAGGGATGTCATCACGGAGCTTTTCGATGAAGCGCTGGGCGCGCGGATAGTGAAGGACCTGCCCCTCCCGGTGCTCTTCGGGCTCGCCTTTGGGCCTTTGCTCGACATCTGCCGTGACCACATACTTCATTTCATAGAACTTGACGATGAACTTATATCGCGCTGCGTCGAGGCTTGCTGGGATGCACTGAGGCGTTATCCCGACAAAGAGCTTCCGCAAGCGTAATTTTTATGGTTGATGGCGAATGAATATTCATTATATGGATAGTGGGCGCTTATTTCAAAGGATGAGGTATTTATGAATTTCAGGTACAGAGTCGTCTTGTCTACAGTCGCCGTCATTGCGGCTGGCGTGATGATAATCAGCGGTTGCGAGAAAAAAGCGGCGGCACTTCCCGGTCAGCAGATGCCTACTCCGGAGGTCGGAGTCGTGACTGTGAAGCCTCAGCGGGTGCCGCTGACGACGGAGCTTCCGGGGCGGACCTCCGCGTATCTCGTAGCCGAGGTGAGGCCGCAGGTGGGGGGGATAATCCTGAAGCGCCTCTTCACTGAGGGTTCCGACGTGAAGGCAGGGGAGGTCCTCTACCAGATCGACCCATCCACGTACCAGGCCGCCTATGCAAGCGCGAAGGCCGCCCTCAGCATGGCTGAAGCGAACATCGTACCGGTCCGGCTCAAGGCAGACCGTTACGGACAACTGGTGGCGATTAACGCGGTGAGCAAACAGGACTTCGACGACGTCTCGGCCCAGCTCAAGCAGGCGGAGGCGCAAATAGAGTCAGCCAAGGCCGCGCTCGAGATGGCACGGATAAACCTCGCGTACACACAGATAACCGCGCCGATTTCCGGCCGTATCGGGATGTCGTCCGTGACGAACGGGGCTCTCGTTACCGCGAGCCAGACCGCGCCTCTGGCGACTATACAGAGTCTTGACAAGGTTTACGTGGACGTCACCCAGTCGGCGGCGGACCTCCTTCTGCTGAAGCAGAACATTGCCCGTGGGCGTATGAAAAAGGACGGAGACCAGGCTAAAGTAAAGCTCGTCCTGGAAGACGGCACGCCTTATCCGCTTACGGGGACGCTTAAATTTTCCGACGTGACCGTGGACCAGAGCACCGGGTCTGTCACGGTGCGTACGGTATTTCCCAATCCGAAGGAGGTGCTGTTGCCGGGTATGTACGTCCGGGCAATACTGGAGGAAGGTGTCGCCGATAATGCTATCCTGGTGCCCCAGCAGGGGGTGACCCGCGACCAGTCGGGGGATGCGACGGCCCTAGTGGTAGGCGATTCCGACAAGGTGGAGCTCCGGGTCCTGAAGGTGAGCCGCACCGTGGGGGACAAATGGCTTGTGGAAAGCGGTCTTAAGCCGGGTGACCGCGTGATAGTGGAAGGGACCCAGAAGGCGAAGCCCGGCTCGGTGGTTAAAGCCGTCCCTGCCAGCGCGGATATTACGGCGGCTGCGGGCGCTTCACCATCGATAGCGAAGAATTAAGGAGACCCACATGTCAAGATTTTTCATCGACCGCCCCATCTTCGCCTGGGTGATAGCCATCCTGGTAATGCTGGCGGGTGTCCTTGCAATAGAGACCCTGCCGGTCTCCCAGTATCCGCCTGTAGCGCCGCCGCAGATAGCCATCAACGCCGTTTACCCCGGGGCGTCGGCCAAGACAGTCGAGGACTCCGTGACACAGGTTATCGAGCAGAAGATGAACGGCATCGATAACCTGCGCTACATGAGCTCCACCAGCGACAACACTGGGGCCGCGACAGTTACCCTCACCTTTAACGCCGGGGCCGACCCGAACATAGCCCAGGTGCAGGTCCAGAACAAGCTGCAACTCGCCATGCCGCTTCTGCCTCAGCAAGTTCAGTTGCAGGGAATTCAGGTTACGAAGGCGACCAAAAACTTCCTGCTGGTGATGGGCTTCATCTCGGAGGACGGGCGACTGAACAGATACGACCTCGCCGATTACGTCGCCTCACACATCCAGGACCCGCTTAGCCGTGTCGAGGGCGTCGGCGACATGAACCTGTTCGGGTCCCAGTACGCCATGCGCATCTGGCTCGACCCGAACAAGCTCAACAACTACCACCTCACCCCGGCGGACGTCCGTGCCGCGATACAGGCACAGAACGCTCAGATATCCGCGGGCCAACTGGGAGGTGCGCCCGCCGCCGCCGGCCAGCAGCTTAATGCAACCATTACGGCGCAGACCCTGCTTAAGACCCCTCAGGACTTTGAAAACATCGTTCTCAGGACAAACCCCGACGGCTCGACCATAAAACTTGGGGACGTTGCGCGGGCGGAGCTCGGAAGCGAAAACTACGAAACAATCGCCCGCTACGACGGCAAACCTGCCGCAGGGCTCGCGATCAAGCTTGCGACGGGGGCAAACGCCATCAAAACGTCCGAGGCGGTGAAGGCGAAGGTCGCCGAGCTTTCCAGGTACTTCCCGCCGGGGACTAAGGCTGTTTTTCCGTACGATACAACTCCCGTGGTAAAGATATCCATCAAAGAGGTCGTGAAGACGCTGATCGAGGCGATCATCCTCGTGTTCCTGGTGATGTTCCTCTTCCTCCAGAACATCCGCGCGACCCTTATCCCGACAATAGCCGTGCCGGTCGTCCTCCTGGGGACCTTCGCGGTCCTGGCCGCCTGCGGCTTCTCGATTAACACCCTGACGATGTTCGCCATGGTGCTCGCAATCGGGCTCCTGGTGGACGATGCAATCGTCGTCGTCGAGAACGTGGAAAGGATAATGTCCGAGGAGGGGCTGTCCCCGAAAGAAGCGACGCGCAAATCCATGGGGCAGATCACCGGCGCGCTCGTCGGTATCGCTCTTGTCCTCTCGGCGGTCTTCGTCCCGATGGCGTTCTTTGGCGGCTCCACCGGGGTCATCTACCGCCAGTTCTCCGTGACAATTGTTTCGGCCATGATCCTCTCCGTGCTTGTAGCTATGATACTAACGCCCGCCCTTTGCGCGACTATTCTTAAACCCGTAAGAAAAGGACACGTCGCGGCGGAGAGCGGCTGGTTTTCAGGCTTTTTCCGTCGGTTCAACCGTATTTTCAACTGGTTCAGTCAGGGCTATCAGATCAGGGTCGGGAAGATGCTCGGGAAGACCGTGCGTTACACGGCCGTCTACCTTGTGCTGGTAGCGGTCATGGCCTTTATATTCCTGAGGATGCCGACGGCCTTTCTTCCGGACGAGGACCAGGGCTTTCTCTACAGCATGGTGCAGCTTCCCGTCGGCGCCACACAGCAGCGCACCCTTAAGGTGCTAGAACAGCTCGAACACCACTACCTCGTGGAGCAGAAGGATGCTGTAGACTGCCTCTTTACGGTCACGGGCTTCAGCTTCGCCGGCAGCGGGCAGAACATGGGGCTCGCCTTCGTGAAGCTGAAGGACTGGGACCAGCGTAAGGGCCCCGACCTGAGTGCAAAGGCAGTTGTAGGGAAGGCGATGGCCGCTTTCTCGAAATTTCGGGACGCTATCGCCTTTGCCTTCATGCCTCCCGCGGTCCGTGAGCTGGGTAACGCCACGGGCTTCGACTTCGAACTCCAGGACAGGGGCGGGGTCGGGCACGAAAAACTCATGGAGGCCCGCAACCAATTACTTGCCATGGCCGCCAAGGACCCGGTCCTTACGGCGGTCCGTCCAAACGGCCAGGATGACACGCCGCAGTTCAAACTCGACATAGACAACGAGAAGCTCGGCGCGCTGGGGCTGTCGCTGGCGGACGTCAACGACTCCATCTCTTCCTCCTGGGGGAGTTCCTTCGTCAACAACTTCATCGACCAGGGCAGGATAAAGAAAGTGTATCTCCAGGCGGATGCCCAGTTCCGCATGAAGCCCGAAGACCTGGACTACTGGTTCGTCAGAAACAAGACCGGGGGAATGGTGCCGTTCTCGGCATTCGCCGACGCGCACTGGATTTACGGGAGCCCGCGTCTTGAGCGATACAATGGCATTCCGTCTACTGAAATCATGGGCCAGCCGGCGCCCGGAAAAAGCTCTGGCGAGGCGATGAAGGCCATGGAGGAGATGGCGGCGAAGCTTCCTCTGGGGATCGGCTACGAGTGGACCGGTCTCTCGTACGAGGAGAAACAGGCGGGTAAACAAGCTCCTGCACTTTATGCCATCTCGCTGCTAGTGGTCTTCCTCAGCGTGGCGGCGCTGTACGAGAGCTGGTCGATCCCCTTTGTCAACCTGCTGATGCTGCCGCTCGGCCTCGTAGGGGCAGTGACGGCGGTTACGCTGCGGGGACTCCCTAACGACATCTACCTCCAGATCGGGCTTCTGACAACCGTCGGGCTTTCGACCAAAAATGCCATCCTGATAATACAGTTCATCAAGGACCAGCTGCGCCAGGGCCATGAACTGGTGGAAGCCACACTGGCGGCGGTCAGGATACGGCTTCGCCCCGTCCTAATGACCTCCCTGGCCTTTTTCTTCGGCACACTGCCGCTTGCCCTTTCACACGGGGCGGGGGCAGCAGCGCAGAACGCGATCGGCACCGCAGTAACCGGTGGGCTGCTTTCGGCTACCTTCATTGACATGATGTTTATCCCTTTCTTCTTTGTCATTGTTTTCAGGCTTTTCGTGAAGAAGCACCGCCGGGAACCAGCCCTTCAACCCGAGTTGTCCGCTACTGCCCCGGAGGTGGACTGATATGAGAAGCTTAAAGCACCTGGCAGCCCCTTGTCTTGCACTTGCGGCATTCTTCTGGCTGAGCGGCTGTGCGACCATGGCCCCCAAATACAGCCGCCCAGCGTCTCCCGTACCCGACGCATGGCCAAGCGGCCCGTCCTATAAGGAGTCGGCGGGCAAGGCTCCCGAAAAAGCGATGGCCGGCATTCCCTGGAAAGAATTTTTCCTTGACCCGCGTCTGCGCGAGGTTATCGGTCTGGCCCTGAACAACAACCGCGACCTGCGCATTGCCGTCCTTAATATCGAGCAGTCCCAGGCCGAGTATCAGATACAGAGGTCGGATCTGTTCCCAAATATCAACGCTGAGGCTGACGGTGATTTTGAACGGGTGCCCAAGGATTTTTCAGGGACCGGAAAGCCGGGAACGTACCAGCAATTAAGCGTCGGACTAGGCCTCAGCTCCTACGAGCTTGACCTTTTCGGCCGGATACGGAGCCTCAAGGACCAGGCTCTGAACCAGTACTTCGCCACGGAAGAAGCCCGGCGGAGCGTCCAGATAAGCCTGGTATCCCAGGTTGCCTCCACATATCTGGGTCTCGCCGCGGATCAGGAGCGGCTCAAGCTTGCCCAGGATACCCTGGCGAACCAGAAGGATTACTACAGTCTCGTCAAGAGGCGCTTCGAGGCCGGGGTCGCGTCCGCATTAGACCTGCATCAGGCCGAGACCAGCGTCGATTCTGCACTGGTCGATATCGCCAGTTATACGACCCTGGTGGCCCAGGACGAGAACGCCCTTAACCTTGTGGTCGGCGCGCCGGTACCGGCCGGGCTTCTCCCGCAGGCCCTCTCTGAGACGCTCACCGCGCTTAAGGATATTACTCCCGGTCTGCCGTCCAACGTTCTGCTCGGCCGGCCAGACATCCTTCAGGCCGAGGACCTGCTCAAAGGGAACAACGCGAACATCGGCGCGGCGAGGGCGGCCTTCTTCCCGCGGATTACCCTGGTATCCTCCGTCGGCCTCAGCAGCGACGACCTTGTCGGGCTATTCAAGCCGGGTTCGTTCGCCTGGAAATTTGCCCCGCAGATATCCCTGCCTATCTTCAACGCCGGGAGCAACCGGGCAAACCTGAAGGTTGCGGAGGTTGACCGTGATATCGCGGTCGCCGGTTATGAGAAGGCGATCCAGAACGCCTTCCGGGAGGTGGCCGACGCCCTCGCCGAACGGGGGACGATAGACGAGCAGGTTGCGGCCCAGCAGTCGCTAACCGACGCCACCGCCGAGAGCTACCGCCTCGCCCAGGCCCGCTACGAAAAGGGGGTTGACAGCTACCTGAATGTCCTCGACTCCCAGCGCTCGCTTTATGCCGCCCAGCAGAACCTGATCGGCGAGCACTTAGCCAGGCTTACGAACCTGGTGACTCTATACAAGGCGTTGGGCGGAGGGGGAGTGTAAGGGGAGCTTCTTTCCGTGCTATAATTAATAGTCATGAGAAAGATAATTTCAGCCCAATTCATCATCCTGCTCATAGGCACTTTGTTCGCCTGGACGAATTTTACAGTTGAACTTCTTGCATGGCTTAAAAAAGCACCCTGCCCTGTTGGCTGCACGGTATCGACATCGAATCCCTTTTTGGCGCCCTGCTTCTATGGCGCCTTATTCTTTACGGCGGCCTTTGTTTTAAGCGCTATGTTATTGAAGAGGATTAAATAGACCAAAATAAACCGCCAAAAGCCGCCGCGCTCGAGTTGACAGTTCCCGCGCAGAAATTCTATAATCATAAGTACCAATAAAATATTAACCGACATTAAAAAAGGAGAACGCATATGTGCCAGACATGTGGATGCTCGCCCTGCAAGACCTGCGGCAAAGAAATCAAAAACGGCGTATGCTCAGGCTGCAATCAGCCCTCTGACAAATGCACCTGCAAGAAATAAGACAGTTTTCAAGTTTTTAACATTGGTCATTAAGCGGCAGATAAATATGGAACGTACTGCCTTTTCCGGGCTCGCTTTCGACCGCAGCCCTGCCGCCGTGCGCCTCGGCCACGGCCTTCACTATGGCGAGACCTAAGCCGGTGCCCTTTATTCCCCTGGCCTTGGATGTGGTAAAGTATTTATCGAACACCCTGTCCTTTTCCCCTTCCGGTATCCCCGGCCCGGTGTCGGCAACTGAAATAGCGAGGTAAGGCACGTGTAGTATATCGCCGCTAAAGCCTCTTTCGGCTTTCAGTACGACCTTCCCTCCCCTGGGTGTATAATGTATCGCGTTCAGGAGCAGATTGGCTACCGACCTCTCAATGTATTTGTAATCCACGCAGGTCAGCGGGACTACCGAAAAATCAGTCTGAAAATGTATGCTTTTTTTCTTCAGGGCAGGCATAAAATCCGTCGCGACTTTTTCCAGTAGATTGTAGAGATTTTCGGGTTTCAGTATAATCCGCATATGCCCGGCTTCCAGCCTTGAGACGACAAGGAAGTCATCGATCATCCGCAGCATCTTCTCTGAGCTTTGCTCTATGATCTCGACCATATTGGCCTTGTCCGGCCCTAGTTCCCCGCGTGAGACAAGCAGCAAGTCGGAGTAACCCGTTATCGTGGTTAGTGGCGACTTAAGGTCGTGGGTCAGCATCGCCAGGAAATCGGCCTTCT
>JBARKJ010000054.1:0-6818 GCA_049801375.1 Nitrospirota bacterium
ATCTTCGGGATGAATTTACTCTCGTACCACTGCCTGCCCTTTTTGCGCACGAGGATAAGCCGCGTGAGCATTCCGGCGATGAACGGGACTCCCAGATAGATGAAGACGCTCTTTGCTATCTGGCCCATGCCGACTTCCACCGCCGCACCCTTAAGACCCAGCATCGGCGGAAGGAGCGTCACGAAGAAGTAGGCGTACGCGGAATAAAAAAGGACCTGGAATATCGAGTTGAAGGCGACCAGCCCGGCGGCATATTCCCTGTCCCCGCAGGCGAGGTCGTTCCAGACTATGACCATCGCGATGCACCGGGCGAGGCCGATCATTATGACCCCGGCCATGTACGAAGGATAGTCCCTGAGAAAAAAGACGGCGAGCGCGAACATCAGGGCAGGGCCGATAACCCAGTTCTGCAAAAGAGAGAGCGTCAGCACCTTCCAGTCGCGGAAGACCCGGCCCATCTCCTCATACCTGACCTTGGCAAGCGGAGGGTACATCATCAGTATCAGCCCCGCGGCTATCGGGATGGAGGTCGTGCCGGACTGGAAACGGGTGATGAAATTTACCCAGCCCGGGAGCAGGTATCCCGAGCCCACGCCTGCCGCCATGGCGAGGAATATCCAGAGGGTCAGGTATCTGTCGAGAAACGAGAGTTTGCCGGTGATATTCATATAAATGATTCCTTAATTTAATGTAGCGCAGGAATTCCCTGGGGCCTTTGACTGCCTGAACTTTCCCAGCCGCTTCACGTCGCCTTCTGTCACCTTCCCGTTTACCCCGCCGAGGGCGGTGGGAAGCAGGATTTTGTTGAACATGGAGGATAGGTCAAGCTCGTAATGTATCCACCGGCCCTCCCGCCAATCCTTAATAAAACCAGCCTCTTTAAGTATCGCCAGATGAAATGATATGTTAGGCTGGGTCATATCGAGGGCCGCCGCTATGTCGCATACGCATAGCTCCCCCTCTTCGAGCAACTTCAATATCCGAAGCCGCGTCTCCTCAGAAAGCGCTTTGAAACGAGCGGCGGTCTTCTCCATTTCATCCTCCATCATGCCCTCTTCCATCTCTGTTACGCCTCATCCTTTAACCAAATAACTGCTTATATGTTACTTACCGTCATCACGGATGTCAAGGGAAAAAGAAAGGGCGTTCATCTCCCCGCAACACATCGGGAAAATAACGCCCATTTATTTTAAAAAACTCTATTTTATTTTTAGGAGAACTACTTTTTATAAAATTGCCCGGTTCAGCGGACTTCCAGCCTCGCCGCCCTTGAGGACTTCGTCTGGGCGACCTTGGGCTTGCGGCCCCTCTTCGCTTTCGGCTTCTCGACTTTTATCTTGATCGTCTTCGCGGCTTCCTTGGATTTACGCACCGTATCCAGACGCTTCTTGTCCCCGTCAAGCTTCTTGCCGGTCACCCTTTCGAGTGACGTCGGGACCAGTACGCGGTTTAACATATCCCCCATATCGAGCTGATAGAAACTCCAGCGCCCCTCGCGCCTGTCCTTTATGAGTCCCGCCTCCCTGAGTATCCCCAGGTGAAAAGAGACGTTCGGCTGCGTCATCTCCAGCGCGTCGGTCAGGTCGCAGACGCAGACCTCGTCCCCGCAAGCGAGGAGCTTCAGAATCCTGAGCCTCGTCTCATCCGCCATAGCCTTGAATACAGGTATAATCTTTTCCACTTCCCTACCCCCTTTTGCTGAAATATTCAAATCGCTTTATATGCTATTACCAGACCGTTTGAGTGTCAAGCTTAATTTACAGCCGGCCCTCGGTCCGCAGTTTTTCGATTGCCGCCTTTATCCTTGGCATGGCTTCGGTGGCCGCCTTCTCACCCTCCATGATGGCCTCGTTTCTTTTGTCGAAGTCGCTGGAGCCTATTTTCCCCACCTTCGGCCGTATGACCACGTCCGCCCTCGGCAGTTGTAACATGGATATTTTCCAGTACATGATGTTCACCGCCTGGAGTATCGTGTCTATCGTCCCCTGAGGTTTGGAGCGGTCTAAGTCGGAGGATATGTCCACCGCTATTATGAGGTCCGCCCCGCGAGCCCTTGCCGCATCGACTGCTATGGGGCTCACCACGCCTCCGTCCACGTACGTCCTGCCGCCGAAAGAAGTCGGGCGGAAGACGCCGGGGATGGAACAGCTAGCGTGGACCGCCGCGCCGGTGTTGCCGGTTGCGAATACGACCTCCTGCCCGCTCTGGATGTCCGTTGCCACAGCATAGAACGGCAGCCTCAGCTTTTCCAGCGGGACGTTCTTTACCATCCGGTTCACGAACGCCTCCAGCTTGTCCCCTTTTATAAAACCGTTGTCGGGAATGCACAGGTCCGCTATATCCGATTTGTCTACGTCCAGGGCTATCTTCTGGAGCTGGAACCCGTTATAACCTGCGGCGTAAAGGCTCCCTACGAAGCTGCCGGCGCTGGTCCCGACAACCATGTTCACGGGGATGGAGTTTGCCTCAAGAACCTTGATTACGCCGATATGCGCAAAGCCTCTGGCGGCCCCGGCGCCGAGTACGAGAGCCACTTTCGCGGGCGCATATTTTCTGGGCGCCGGGATAACCTCCGCTTGCTTCGGCCCGGCGCAGGCGCTAAGAAAAACGACAGCGGCAGTTACGAAAGATAACAGGGCAACGCGGCTATTGAACATGATTTTATGCCTCCATGCCCGATATAATATACTGTAAAAAAAGATTTTCAATCGAAAAGATTTCATTAAAAAAGCGTGGCCTCGGCGCACCCGGCCTCATCGGAACCTTCTGCTATGAAATTCGATACCTTAAGCCCCACGAGCCGCACCGGACGCTCCCACGGGAACTTGTGCAGAAGCCCCAGGCTAGCTAGCATGATGGGGTCATGCTCAGAAGTCGCCTGCTGCATCGTCTTTGCGCGGGTTAATGTGGTGAAGTCGGAATAGCGGAGTTTCACGGTCACGGTCCTTGCCAAAAATTTTCGCTTCTTCAGCCGGAACTCGAGGTCCCGGGCCATCCATTCGAACTCTTTTTTCAGCTCCAGCATCCTGGCCGTGTCCTTCTCGAACGTCGTCTCACGCGAGAGCGATTTCGGCTCCCAGTCCGTGACCAGCGCCGAGTCGTCAATGCCGCGCGCGCGGACTTTAAGGCAGTGCCCCCAGCGCTCTCCGAACTCGGCGGCGAGTCTCTCGCCGTCCGCCTCCGCCAGGTCGCCCAGGGTTTCGACCCCCATCTGGCGGAGCCTGGCATACGTCACTTCGCCGATGCCCCAAATCTTGTCGGCCTTCAAGGGGGCAATCGTCTCCCGCACCTTGTCTTCCGGGATTATCGTCAGGCCGTCCGGCTTCTCCAGGTCGGACGCGATCTTCGCCACCAGCTTGTTCGGCGCAATACCCACCGACGCCGTGAGACCCGTCTTCTCCTTAATCCGCGCCTTCAGCTTTCTGCCTATCTCCTCGGGAGTTCCCATCGGGCTGTCCGTAATATCCATGAAAGCCTCGTCGATGCCGACCTCCTCAATCGTGCAGCTGAACTCTCTTAAGACCTCCATGATCTCTTTCGAGACGCGGGAGTACAGGGCGTAGTCCACAGGCAGGAAAAAACATTTCGGACAGCGGCGGTACGCCTCCTTCAGCGGCATTGCGGAGTGGACGCCGAACTTCCTGGCGGCATAGTTCGCGGTGGATACGACTCCGCGGGTATTCGGGTCTCCGTTCCCGCCGATTACCAGCGGGCTGCCTTCAAGCTCGGGGTGCCTGAGTTCTTCTACCGCCGCGAAGAAGGCGTCCATGTCGATATGTAGAATTGTGCGCATGTCTTATTTTCAAGGGATGTTCGAGTACAGACCCGGCATCAGCCTACGCGGAAAAAATACCACGGCAGAGTCGGCGGGAGAACGTTTCTTCATTTCACCGTGCCGGTTACCTTGACCTTGAGGAACGGATCGTATTTTATCAGCCCCAGGGTCTTGTCCATCCTTTTATCGAAAAATTTTTTTTCTATCTTTAACGTATCCGTAGTTCCCCACCAGTTATCGGAGGCGTCCACGCCGGAAGTGCTGTCGGCCATCGCGATATTATACTGCTTGTTGTCTTTGAAGTTATTCCAGGTCACCTTAAGCGGGCCGGCATTGTCCAGATAGATGCCCTTGCCGTTTTTCTTTATATCGTTATATGTAATCGTCGCATCGACGCCGTCGTACAGCAATATGCCGTAGAAATCGTTGGCCGATATGTCGTTGTGAGAGATTGTCACCTTTGCGTCTTTGGCGGAAATGCCGGTCTCATTGCCTATGATGGTGTTGTCCTCGATGTCCATTACGCACGGGCTGTCGAAGTCCGCCTTTTTGAACGACAACGCGGTCCCGTTATCGTGCAATATGCACCTTGTCACTTTCGCCTCGGAGGCGCGGTTCTGGATTCCGGCAGAGGCATAGGATATCCGGCAGTACTCGAACACATTGCCACTGCCGCCAAGCAGGTTTACCGCGCCCCATGCCCCGGCCTTGGGAGTGGGTTCCGAGGAGGTGAAGGTTATAGGCTTGTCCTTCGTCCCGACGGCGATGATCCTGCCGCGCACGATTATCTCCGCGCCAGGGAAGTAAGGAGAATCAAGGCTTACCATGTTCCGCCCGCCATCCTCCTCCAGCTTCGGCGCTATCTTGTTGAACCTTATCACCGTCCCCGGCTTTATGGTGAGCGTCGCCCCTTCCTTCACGTAAACGTCGCCGGTTATCCTGATCCGGCCTTCCCATGTAGTATCCGCGATGATGGTATACAGGCCGATATTCGTCTCGTTCAGTTCGTATTTCGATATCGGCTGCACCTCCGCGCACGATACAAGACCGGTTACGATAAAAAGGAATAGCGACAATAACAGAACTTTTTTCAAGAAGAAACTCCTTTATTTTCCGTCCCATTGCACCGGCGGCGTAGACAGCCCCAGGTGCGCCCCCCGTCGTTACTTCTTTAGTCCCTTACCCGCGCTGAACGCCTTCCCCACGACCTCGCCAAGACGCCTATAATTCCTGTCCGGGACGGTGAAGATGAGCGGGTCGATCTTCGCGGGGTCCGGTCGCCCGTTTTCGTCCAGGCAATCCTTGTCCGCGTGGACTTCCTTTATCTCGCCGATTATCAGGTGATGGCTGCCAAGCTCCAGCGTCATTACCACCGAGCACTCAAGGTTTATTGGGCACTGGGCTATGAGGGGCGCGTGTCCCTGCTTCCCGTAAAAAACTTCGAACCCGGCAGTCGATGCCTTGTCCGGCTCGTTCTTGCCGGAGAACATCCCGATGTAGTCCGTCGCCTCCATGAGCGACACGGGCGGTACGTTCACGGAAAAGGCACGGTGCTCCCTGATGCCTCTCAGCGTTTGCCTTTGCGGCTGGAAAGCGACGGTTATCATCGGCGGCTCCGAACACGCAATCCCGCTCCATGCGGCTACCATGAAGTTGGCCTTGCCTTCAACGTCCGCGCCGATTAAAAGAGCTGGCATGGGATATGTCGTCGTGGAAGGGCCAAGCGTCACCTTGTTCATTTTTCCCTCTTAATGTATTCGGGTTTATCTTCTCGAACAGACCGTGCGGCCTTTTTTGTCTCTTTCGGCGCACCGGTCTCAATCAAATATTTTTTGGCGGCGGTCTGAAGAAGTCCGGAGCGCGTCATGCCCAACTGTTCGCTCGCCTTATCTATTTTTTTGAGAAGCCTCTTCGGGAAAGTTACATTAACCCTCTCGGACTGCTTCGCTTCAAATGGAGAGATATCGACCTCAACGAGCGCGGCAATCCCCCCTTTTTTCAGATGTTTTTTATAATCATCTATTTTACTCTGTCCCGGGATTTCCTGCCCGTCCTCCACCAGCCCCTCAAGGTGCAGCTCTATCGCTTCCCTGGAATTCTCTATCGCCTCGTCCAGCGTACTTCCTGCGGAATAGCATCCGGACAGGCCAGGCACGATGACGCCGTAGTCAGAGGTTTTATCTTTGAATATAAAAATTGGAAATAGCATATTTTATATTATACACATTGATACACATTTTTAAAGAAGAAGTTGATATATTTTGCAATTTTTTGATAAATATAACTTGTCAAATTTGTAAAATTTATCAAATTTGTCAATAAGTTACGGCATTTATTATGTTGACAATATTTAATGCATTATGATATTTTCTGAAACGTGAAAACGCGCGAAATAATAAAATTGCTTGAAAACGACGGCTGGTATCAGGTTGATAGCAAAGGCGGCCATCGTCAATTTAAGCACCCTACGAAATCCGGGCGAGTAACCGTCCCTTTCCACGGAGGCAACGAATATCTGCCCGCCTACCTCGTTGCGAATATCCTTCGCCAGGCTAAAATTTCCAAATAAAAAAGGGCCGGCCCGACGGCCGGCCCCCAAGTAATATGAAAATTCATCCCGCAAGCTTCTTCGAAAGGTTTGCGACCCGCTCGCCTAGGGCCCGGCACTGCTTCATCACCCGTTCGTCTGGGGCGCCGATGGAGACCGGGCCGTAGTGGTCGCCCTTGGGTGCGCCCTGCACTATCATGCCGTGCACGAGCATTGCTTCGATTATCGCAACGATGACCGTCTCGTTGCCGCCGCCGATATTCGCGGACGAGGAGAAGGCCGCGCCGACCTTGCCTTCCAGCTTGCCGTGCAGTTTGACTGACTCATCGAGGAGTTTTATTATTTCCGCGGCCGGAAGGCCGTAATATGTTGGGGAGCCGATGACGACGGCGTCAGAACTCTGAAGGTCGTCCAGGGTGGCGTCCACGACCGCCTTGAGGGCTGTCTGGGCCCCTGCCGATTTCGCGCCCTCCTCTATAAACCGGGCCATCTTTT
>JBARKJ010000055.1:0-19454 GCA_049801375.1 Nitrospirota bacterium
AGTCGCTGTCCCCGTCCTTGTATGCTTTCTCCCACCGGTAAAGAGTACCGCGCGAGATGGTGCCCAAACTCTTGAATATTTCAGGTAGCAGATGGCCGGTATTGTATGATAGTAGGAAGCAGCCCAAGGCGTCTGCGACGCTACCTGATGCGATAGCGATTTCCTTGTCCTTGTGCCAGGCGGCAAGCAGGTCGGCACGAGCAAGTGCCGACTTCTCGGTCCGGGCGGGCAGGTGCCTTTTATCAGCAGCGTTTCTATTGTTGGAACGGGGCTGGTCTGATTTGCATTTAAGGTAGTTGTCTTGAACTTCGGGAGGGAGGGCGGAGAGAGGGATCAGGTACTTCCAGCCCGATGTGCCACGAGGGACCTTCTCGGCTGGCATTTTTTGCAGGCTGATGAGCCTCTGGACCGACCTGACTGTTATGCCCAGGAGGTCCGCTGCCTCGGTTATCTCAACTCTTGAAGCTTCCATGCGGCATTGAAATCTCCTAACCCTTTGCCAATACTGCCGTTAAGTCGGACACACACTACCTCTGTGCCGGTGACATTGCAAGTGGATTTTACGACAAGCGGAGATTCCTTATTGTCGAAAAGATATTGATTTCAAAGGCATTAGCTAAGTGGATTTTGTGTCGCGACAGATGTCGCGATAATGTCGCAACATGGCTAAATATTGCGACGCGGGTTTTTTAAGGCTAATCGGCAAAAGGCAAAACAAAATAAGGAGGTTGGCGAGTTATGGGGGTGTGCAAAATCTCAAACCAAATGGCAGGAACAGGCCTAAAATGGCCGGTCAATCTCGCGCTTTAAAAATCCACGCAAGAGGCCAGTGAATTCGTTTATTCCCAAGAAAGGCAACTCATTTTATCTAATGAAATCGTATTGCGCCTAGTGAAATTCCCCAATGATTTCAAAATAATGCCAGTATAATTCCAGTATGGTTTCTGTAAAGTTTTGTGGGGTTTCTGTAAAGGAATTGTAAAGTTTTTAAAGACCGACTTGTCGCGATTTCAAAGAGTTAGTAATCTCACCCCCCCTGTAAATTTATAGGGGCGCTGGAAGTCCTTAAATTAGACGATGACTCCCTTCAACTGGTAGTAAAGACCCTGAAACAGAGCCATGCGGATGAGAAGCAATTCCATGACGAGGCTATCTCTTCGCTACAGGGGCAATATCAGCGCCTGAAGGACAGGTTGGACGCGATGTATCTGGACAAATTGGACGGACAAATAACCAGCGAGTTCTTTGAGCGCAAACAAGAGGAGTGGCGCAGGGAACAGAATAATATTCTGTACAAGATGGAGAGGCACCAAAGCGCAAACCGTAGTTACATGGATGAAGGAGTTCGATTGCTAGAACTTCTGCAAGATGCTGTTTCTATTTATGAATCCCGTAATATGGTCGAAAAAAGGAAAATCCTTGAATTCGTCTGTTCGAACTCGAATTGGAAAGACGGAAAGCTAACGCCAGAATACCGAAAACCCTTTAATATACTTGCGGTTACGAACGCGGAATACCGAAAGAAAAAGGCCGTTTCCAGTGAAGAAAACGGCCTCTGTTCGGTTTGGCTCCCCGGGCCGGACTCGAACCAGCGACAAGGTGGTTAACAGCCACCTGCTCTACCAACTGAGCTACCGGGGAATGTTGGTACGACCCTGCATTTTTACCACAGCCGTCCCCGCTCTGTCAAGCTATTTTGCCCCGTTTTACTTTCAAAAAAACCCCGGGGATTCCACGTTCTTACTTTTAATTTCTGAGGACGCCCCTGGCGCTTCGGCGGGTTCCGCGCTCGCGGGAGCGGATTTTCGCCGGGCCGTTATCCGAATTTTCCGTGCGTCTGAACTCCCAGGGGGGCGTTGGGTCCAGGTCCACCCAGAGGCCGCGCTGGGCGTCGTGCGCTTCGTTCTCGAGGTCGGCGAGCTTTTGGGATTGGTCGTACTGCTTGTAGTGCCAGGCATAGCCCGCCCGGAGCATTTCCTCTGAGAAATCCCGTCCGTCCGGGAGGGTCAGCTCTCCAAGGAGACGGTAATATTTGTCCACCCCGCCTTCTCTCACCGTTACGGTTTGGTTGTAAAGCAGATCCGACGCGTACTTCTTCGCCTCTTTGCCGAAGCGCTGCCCCAGCTCCGGCGCGTCTATCTTCTGGAGACGCAGATTGACGGGAATGTGATTGTCATACAGGACGACTACGGTGTCCCCATCCTTGACTTTTACGACTCTGGCGGAAAAGTCGGCCAGGGCGAGAGCCGGAATGGCGATAAAAACGAGAAATAGTAGAAGGAACTTTTTACGAGCTATCACCCCAGCCCCCTTAAGTTCGCTACCTTTCTTGAAAGAAAGATAGCACCAAAGAACTTTTAAATTTGGCTCGGCCCAGTCCAGCTTTCTTTTGGGCGCTTTTCTTTCGCGAAAGAAAAGTGCGGTTTAGCCCTTCCCGCTGGCCAGGTTCAGCGCCCCGCCCGCGAGGATAAGTTCGCGGTCACGTTCGGAACTCAACTGAGGGACCACCGCTATTTTCAGGCCCTTCGTCCTGTCTTCCAGCCTCGGCTTGTCTATGTTGGAAATGTCCAGCGCAAGCTCGTCGCCCTGCTCGATTTTGTCGTAGTCGGACGGGTCCTTGAACGTGAGCGGAAGTATGCCGAAGTTGATGAGGTTCGCAAGGTGGATGCGCGCGAATGACTTGGTTATAACCGCCTTCACGCCCAGGTACATCGGGGCAAGCGCGGCATGCTCGCGGGAGCTTCCCTGTCCGTAGTTCTCCCCGCCTATTACGAACCCGCCGCCCCACTCTCTGGCGCGCTTCGCGAATTCCGGGTCCACCGCCTCGAACACGAACTCCGATATCTTAGGCAGGTTCGACCGAAGTGGCAGGACCTTCGCCCCTGCGGGCATTATATGGTCCGTGGTGATGTTGTCGCCGGTCTTCAGAAGAACGCGCCCGGAAATCTCCGCGCCCGGCCTTGGCGCCCTCGCAAGCGGCGCGATATTCGGCCCGCGCACGATGGATACCGTCTGGGCTTCTTCCGGCGATAAAGGCTTAATAATTAGGCCATCGTCGGAGCTATACCTCTTCGGCATCTTCACCTTAACCGGCGGGATATCCAGCTTGCGGGGGTCGGTGATTGTCCCGCTTATCGCGGCGGCGGCGCAGGTCTCGGGAGACGCAAGGATGACGCTTGCGGACTTCGTGCCGGAGCGGCCCTCGAAGTTCCTGTTGAACGAGCGCACGGTAACTCCGCCGGTCGGGGGGGCAAACCCCATGCCTATGCATGGACCGCACCCGGATTCGAGTATCCGGGCGCCTGCCTTTATCATGGATGAAAGCCCGCCGGACTCGGTTATCATAGACAGCACCTGTCTTGACCCGGGCGAGATGCCGAGCGATACGGTGGGCGCTACGGTCCTGCCGTCCAGCATCCCGGCAACTGTCATAAGGTCTTTATAGGAGCTGTTCGTGCAGGAGCCTATTGCCACCTGCTGGACCTGCATACCCGCGACCTCGGAGACTTTTTTCACCTTGTCCGGCATGTGCGGCATCGCCACCATCGGTTCGAGGGCTGATAAATCTATCTCGATTATTTCGTCGTAACTCGCGGTCTTGTCCGCAACCAGCCTTTTCCATGAGTCGGCCCGCCCCTGCGCCTTCAGGAAGTCCTTTGTTATCTTGTCGGAGGGGAATACCGACGTCGTCGCGCCAAGCTCCGCGCCCATGTTGGTGATGGTTGCGCGGGCGGGCACGTCCAGCGTCTCCACGCCCGGCCCGAAATATTCGAACACGCAGCCGACGCCACCCTTGACGGTCTTTATCCGCAGGACTTCGAGTATTACGTCCTTCGCGGACACGAATGGTTGCAGCGCCCCGCTTAATCGCACCCCTATGACTTTCGGCATCTTTAAAAAGAACGGCTGGCCAGCCATCGCGAGCGCAACGTCCAGGCCGCCCGCACCCATCGCGAGCTGGCCTATGCCGCCGCCGGTGGGGGTGTGCGAGTCGGAGCCAAGGAGCGTCGTGCCCGGCACTCCGAAACGCTCAAGGTGCACCTGGTGGCATATGCCGTTGCCGGGGCGTGAGAAGTACAGGCCATAGCGCGCTGCGATTGACTGCAGGAACGCGTGGTCGTCCGGGTTCTCGTAACCTGTCTGGAGCATGTTGTGGTCCACGTAGGATACGGAGAGGTCCGTCTTCACACGGTCAACGCCCATCGCCTCGAACTGCAGGTATGCCATCGTGCCCGTGGCGTCCTGCGTGAGCGTCTGGTCGATGCGGATGGCAATCGGCGCGCCGGCCTTCATCTTCCCTTCCAGCAAATGCGCCTTGATTATCTTCTGCGTTACGTTTAAGCCCATTTTGACCCCTTATAAAAGAAATGACCCGCGCGGCTGCCGGGCCGGGATTAACTGCCAAAGAAGAATTATATATCGAAAAATGAGGGGCAGGCAAGAAGAAATTCAAAAAAAAGCCCGCCCAAATTAAATGGACGGGCTTTCATTTATTCAAACAGCAGATTAACCCCGCGATGATAGGCACTCGGCGCTGGGCTTTAACGCTATGTCGCCATGGGCCGCGCTCCCGAATATCAGCGTGCCTTCCGCATAGTTGGTTCCGACCAGGCTATTCACCCTGATCTCGCCGATCAGCTTCGCGTTGGCAAGGTCCGACTTGGCGATTATGTTTTCCATGTCCTTGGCGCTGGTCTTGCCGGGAAGGAACCGTTCTGCCACGGTGCTGGTCCTGAATACCGGGACCATATCCCCCTTGCAGAGGACCTTGTTGTCAGAGGAATATAGCCTGATGGTGTCGCCGGACTTTGAGACTATGGCCGCCTTGACCTGCGAGCTGGAAGACATGCTGCTCGTGTCATAAGACCCTTTCATGCCGGATTGGCCGCTCCAGGCGAAAACCGTGCCCGCTATCAGCAGGCCGGCAAAAAGTATCGTATATGCAACCGCTTTATTCATTTCATATACCTCCATCCTGGTTACTAATATTATTTATATTATAGCACCGGGATGGGGATATTTGAAGTTGCCGGCGGACACCTCGCCCAGCAGGAGAGCTTGTAAACGAGGCATCCGCCAGCCTTGCCCAGCCAGGGGACTAAGCTGAACTTAAATATAAGACGGAAGGCGCGGATAACAGGTTACAAAACTCTTCATTTTTTTGGCATGGACATGAAAATACGGGGAAGCACCTGGAAGTACAAGGGAATTACCGGTATGTCCGGACGGTGTTCCTGCCGGCGTCCTTTGCCTGGTAGAGCGCCTTGTCCGCGAGGCGTATCAGTTCCTCGGCGAAGTTCAGGCCGGAGGGCATTTGGGCAATCCCGATGCTGACGGTGAGGTTCACACTCGCATCTCCTGCGCCCTCCGCCCCTCCCGCCTCTTTCGGGCCGATTGCCACCGGGCGCGCCTCCATGGCCTTCCTGACACGTTCGGCGATTACTTCCGCGCTCTGGCCGTCCGTTTCCGGCAGTATCACGCAGAACTCTTCCCCGCCGTAACGGGCGACGGTGTCCGTCTCGCGGGAGTTTTCCCGGAGCACCAGCGCGACCATCCTCAGGGCCTCGTCTCCGCTCAGGTGCCCGTAACTGTCGTTGAATTTCTTGAAAAAATCAATGTCCAGCATGAAGAGCGAGAGCGGGTGTCCGTAACGTTTCGAGCGGGATATCTCGGTATCGAGCCGCTCGTAGAGGTAGCGGGCGTTGTATAGCCCCGTCAGCCCGTCCGTGATGGAGAGGTGGAGCGTTGTGCGGTACATGCTTGCGTTCTCCAGCGCCATGCCGAGCTGGCCAGCGAGCGTGGAGAGAAGGTTTATGCGCTCCTCCGAAAAAGGCGGCTCGTCCGGCCCCCTCTCAAGAAGCACAATCCCCTTCAGCTTGTCCCGGTACGGTATAGGGATAATGCACTGCTGCACGAACGACGCCCCCCGCCTCGGGAGCACGGCGGCCTCCTTGCGTTGATAGAGATATTCCAAGGCGATATCCGCGACCGGTCTCTCGGCGGCTGAATATCCCAGGGAAAGCCGCTCTTTTAACTGGCCGTCATCGAACATGAACAGGGCGCACCGGCGGTAGCCCACCTCCGTCTTTATCCCCTGAAGCACCGTACGCAGTATCTTGTCCTCGTCGAACGTGCCGACTATCGCCTTCGTCATGTACTGGAGGAAGGTCATCTCCTGTAGCTTCCTGTCCAGGAGGGTGTTCACGCGTGACAGGAGGCTCGCCTCGTCTACCAGGCCGGACTGCATGACAGGGCACGCCTTGTCCTCATTAGGATGCTTTGCCAGCAGGCGCGCTACCTTCTCCATCAGCTCTTCCGCCTGGAAAGGCTTGACGATATAGTCGTCCGCGCCGACGGAAATGCCGTAGAGCCGGTCTTTTTCCTTGTATTTCGCGGAGAGCATTACGACGGGTATTTCCCACGTGAGCTGCTCGTTCTTCAGCAGCCTGCACACCTGATATCCGTCCATCTTGGGCATCATGATGTCCAGTATTATCAGGTCTGGAAGCTCCGATAGCGCCTTCTCCACCGCCTCTATCCCGTTGGACGCGGTGATGAAGGTCCTGTCTTCCTGGCTCAGGGCGGCTATCAGGACGCTCCGGATGTCCGGGTCGTCGTCAACTATGAGGATTTTTCTTTGCGGCATCGAGCTACCGGTAGTTTATGAACTGCATGTCGATATCCAGGTCCTCGGCCTTGAGGATTCTTATGATCTCCTGCAGGTCGTCCCTGTTCTTGCCGGCGACGCGGACCTGGTCCTGTTGTATCGACGCGTTCACCTTGATCTTCGTGTTCTTTATCACCTTCACTATCTCTTTCGCCTTCTCCTGCGGTATCCCCTGCTGGAGCGTGACCACCTGCCGCACCGTCCCGCCCATCGCCTGCTCCACCTTGCCGTAAGAAAGGGCCTTAAGCGAGATCCCGCGTTTTATAACCTTCGACTGGAGGATGTCGTTGACGTTCGTCAGGCGAAAATCGTCCTCCGTGGAAATCGTCAGCGTCCCCTTCACCTTGTCCAGTACGATCTCGCTTTTGCTGCCCTTGAAGTCGAACCGCTGCGTGATCTCCTTCATCGTCTGGTTCACGGCGTTGTCCATCTCCTGCATGTCTATCTTGCAAACTATGTCGAAAGAACTTTCCGCGGCCATCAATGCCTCCTTATTCCGATATCAGCGATGCCCCCTTGGGTATTTTGAAATTGAACGCACTGTCCTTCACGCCCTTGTTTATTTTTACGTCACTCAGCGAGATAGTGTTCACGTTGCCGGAGGTTTCCCTGAAAGAGAACTCGCGCATATCGAAAGTCTTCGGGTCGAGCGCGAGAGTAATTTCCTCCACGCCCATTTTATCTCCCTTGGGGATAAGCTCCAACACGTAGCGCCCATGCTTGTCCTTCTCTCCTGTCGCCGGGATTTTCGGGTCGAAAGAATCCGTGATTTTCCCGAGTCCGCCCAGAAACGTGGTAGGCGTCTTGTCCATCAGTTCGCGGGAGAGCGTCTTCTTTATCACCTGGTTTTGCGACGGGAGATACATGATGAGGTCGTCGCCCTTCACGATTATCTCCTGCTTCTCGGGTTTGTCGTAAGAATATCTCAGCATCCCCGGCTTCTTTATCAGGAGCGTCCCGGACGCCTCTTTCGTCATATTCATGGATTTCACGACAGACACCTGCCTGAAATCCGCCCTTAAGTCGTGCGTCTTGTCGTAACTGTTCTGCAACTTCCCGGCAAGCTCGTCCGCCGTCATGGCGAAGGCGGGAAGAGGTAATAATATTAAAAATAAAAAAAGGGCGATTTTAGTTTTCATTCCTTAATAATGTCCTTGAAAAATTGTTTAAACCATCTCAATCCTTCGTTCGAAGGTTGATAAGCGTAAGCTCTTTCGTCTAATTTCTTCCAATATCTATGAACTGAGATATTAGAGTAAAAAGTTACTTCAGCTGTTACAAAAATTAACCATAGAGAACTTTTTAGAAAACCAATATTAGCGGTGAGACCCTCACTCTTTTCTGTATATTCTAATATCGGATTAAAATATGTATGAAATTTTCCTATGTGCGCAAAATTATTGCTAAAAAGACCGTATATTTTCCCAAAAAACGGAAATACTTTTTTTGCCCAATTTATTGTTTTCGTAGAATCAAGTTTTCCATTTTCTAATTGTTCAAGACCTTTTTCATCCTGCATTAAATATAAAACCGTCGAAACTGATTCAATTATATGTCTTATTAAAATTCCAGGTTGTAATAAAAAACCATTTCTTAGTGCTTGTATTGCTGTAAAATGAGTGGAGAGCGCATTCAATAATAAAACACCTGCCGTTAATTTTTCCTTATCTTTCGTATTATTTATTCCTTCATGAATTATTCCATAAGCATTACAATATAATTCACTTATCTCTTTAATATCATTAGAACATACTTTATCAAATGAGTCGGTGATTTTTTTACCCTCTCTTTTTAACTGATTAATTAAAATATCCTTTGTTAATACATATTTTTTTAGTTCCTCATGATCATAAAAAACATGTCCAACCATGTCTTCGTTTATTGGATTAATAAACCCACAGCAGTTTTTATATTTTTTATTGCTTCCGCAGGGGCATTTTTCATTTCTACCAATTTTTGTCATCATTTTTTATCAAAAGGGCCGACACATGGGTCGGCTCCTACAGTTAGGAATTACTTCTTAAAGTACTCCTGCACGTGCTTAATAGAGCAGAACTCCCCGCACATCGTGCAGGTGTCGGCGCCTTCGCCCTGGCCCGGGGTATGGAATGCGCGCGCCTTCTCCGGGTTCACGGAAAGCGCGATCTGCCCCTCCCAGTCGAGCGCCTTGCGCGCTTTCGCCATCGCAATATCCTTGTCTATCGCGCCGGGAAGTCCCTTCGCCACGTCCGCCGCGTGCGCCGCGATCTTCGCCGCCACGACGCCTTCTTTCACGTCGTCTAAATCCGGGAGTCTCAGGTGTTCAGACGGCGTAACGTAGCACAGGAAATCCGCGCCCGCCATGCCCGCGACCGCGCCGCCGATAGCCGAGGTTATGTGGTCATATCCGGGAGCTATGTCCGTTACAAGCGGCCCCAGGACATAGAACGGCGCGCCCTTGCAGAGCGCCTTCTGGATTTTTATATTCGTCTCCACCTCGTGCAGGGGCACGTGCCCCGGCCCCTCTATAATGACCTGCACACCCTCCGCCCATGCCGCCTGGGTAAGCTCGCCAAGCGTCACAAGCTCGGTTATCTGTCCCCTGTCCGTCGCGTCGGCGATACAGCCGGGCCGGAGCCCGTCGCCAAGCGACAGCACGACGTCATACTTCTTTGCAATCTCCAGCAGTCGCCCAAAATCTTCGAAGAGCGGGTTCTCTTTCCCGTTAATCACCATCCATTCGACCAGGAAAGCACCCCCGCGCGATACCACGTCAAGGATTCTGCCTTCCTTCTTTATACGCCCGACGGACTCCCGTGTCACGCCGCAGTGTACGGTCACGAAGTCAACGCCCTGCGCGGCCTGCTCTTCGATGGAACGGAACATGTCGTCCGCCGTCATGTCCACCACTGAGCCTTTATTCGCCGCCGCCTCGACCGCCGCCTGGTAGATTGGAACGGTGCCGACCGCGACGGTGCTGACTTCCATCAGCCTTTTGCGTATCTCTTTTATCGGCCCGCCGGTGGAGAGGTCCATCACCGCGTCCGCGCCTAAGGATACCGCGGCCCGGAGTTTCGCCAGCTCGTTATCTATATCCGAGTTGTCTTTGGAGGTGCCGATATTGGCGTTTATCTTAGTCCGCGTACCCTTCCCGACCGCAAGCGGGGCAATGCCGGAATGGACGTTATTCCGACATACCACAATGGTCCCTTCCGCCACCCCCTGCATCAGGAAATCCGGGGATATCCCTTCCGCTTTCGCCGCCGCCTCAACTTCCGCCGTCAAAATTCCTCTTTTCGCGGCATCCATCCTTGTTGGCATCCTTGTCTGCATTAGACGCACCTTCCCATCCTGTAAGATCTAATAATATCCATTATCCCTTTCACCGCGAGCGCCGGGTCCTCGGCGGCAATCACCGCGGAGATAGCCGCTATCCCGAACGCGCCCCGGCTAAGAGCTTCCGCCACGTTTCCCTGGTTCATCCCGCCAATCGCGAATACCGGTATCCGCACTTTTTTGCATACCTCTTCCAATGCGCCCAGGCCCTTCGGCTCGCCGAACTTCTCTTTCGACGGAGTCCGATACACCGGGCCGAAAGTGAGGAAATCAGCCCCCTCGTCCTCCGCCTGAAGAGCCTGCGCCAGCGAATGGGTCGAGACGCCAATATATCTCTCGACCCCTATTATTTCACGCGCCGACTTCAGCGATACCCCCTCCGAGGGCAGGTGCACTCCGTCCGCCCCAACAGCAGCAGCGATGTCCGCGCGGGCGCTTATAAGCATTTTTACCCCATGCCGAAGCGACAGGTCCCGTACCCGTTTGGCAAGAAGAAGAAGCTCCCTGTCCGGAAGGTCCTTCTCCCGGAGCAGCACGCCCTTAACCCCCGCCGTGAACGCGGTCTCCAGTACCTGCTCGATGGTCCTGCCTTTCGGCAGGCTTTTCCTGTCAGTTATAAGATAAAAACAGAACTCCATCATAAACTACGAAATCATCCCTTCGATCGGGCTTGAGGCCGTCGCGTAAAGTTTCTTGGGCATACGCCCTGCTTTATACGCCAGCCGTCCCGCCTCCACGGCGAGCTTCATCGCCCTTGCCATCACTATCGGGTACTTTGCGCCGGCGACCGCGGTATTCAATAACACCGCCTCCACGCCGAGTTCCATCGCGAACGCGGCATCCGACGCCGTACCCACCCCCGCGTCCACTATTACCGGGAGCTTTACGGTTTCCAGGATTATCTTTATGTTGTACGGGTTCCTGACGCCAAGGCCGGAGCCTATCGGCGCCGCAAGCGGCATCACCGCCGCCGCGCCTGCGTCCTCCAGTTTTTTGCACATCACCGGGTCGTCGCCGACGTACGGGAAGACGATGAAGCCTTCCTTCACCAGCTCTTTAGTGGCATATAGCGTCGCCTCGTTGTCCGGGAAAAGCGTGCGCTCATCCCCGATGACCTCGAGCTTAACCATGTCCGAAATCCCGGCCGCGCGCGCAAGCCGGGCGTAGCGCATCGCGTCCTCGGCGGTATAGCATCCGGCGGTGTTCGGCAGGATTTTATAGACCTTCGGGTCGATATAGTCGAGCAGGTTCTCGGAGTTTCTGTCCGTGATGTTCGTCCGCCGCACAGCAACCGTCACCACGTCCGCGCCGGACGCCTCCACGGCCTCCTTCGTCTGGGCGAAAGAGGCGTACTTCCCCGTGCCTATCCAGAGCCGGGAACGAAACGTGATTCCCGCAATATTTAGAACGTCTTCCATCTATTCCTCCATTACTTACCTAACTTACCTATTATTCTACAGGGTTGAGTATGGTTAAAGCAAGTCTATGTCTTTATAAAATTTATTGATCCTCAATTGGCTGTGACAACATCTTTACCAATGAGCTGCCATCGGAATAAATGATGTCGCTAATTCTCCAACCTTGCTCTGTCTGTTTAAGCTCAAATATAATTGTGCGTGGACTTATATTTGAAAAAACGACTTTGACGCAAACTGGGAATTTAGAATCCATTTTCGTCACTACTACACTAACTGGAAGTTTCTCATCAAAATCTTGTGCATCAATTATAGGGTCAAAATCAAGATTGCATATCTCATGCGTCTTTTTCGCACATCCAGGGTCACGTAGCAGCAATGAAGTAAGTTTGCGGTCAAAATATTGTGACATCTTTTTTCCATCATCAAACCAATATTTATTATGCAGAGTATCTGATAGATATTCTTTTAGATAATCCTTGTAAAGACTTCGGATAAAGTTCTCGGGTGATACTTTCAAGTCTTGAGCATGGGAAGCTCCTACAGAAAAAATTAGCAAACAAATTGTGATGAATCCAATTTTATATTTCATATTAAGCCGCTATATCTCCATCACAATCGGCAATATCATCGGGAGGCGGTTCATGCGCTTCTTTATGAACTTCTTCAGCGCCCCGCGCACCGCGTTCTGGACTAACTGCATCTCCGCCTTTGTCTCCGGAGTCATGGTAAGGAGCAGGTCGTCAACCACGTCCTTGACCTCCAGCATCAGCTCGGATGATGCATCCTCGAATATGAACCCGCGCGAGATAATGTCCGGGCCGGTCACCACCTTGCCGGTCAGCTTCTCCAGGCCGATTATGCAGATCACGACTCCGTCGTGCGCGAGGCGCATTCTGTCGCGCAGGACTTCATCGCCCACGTCGCCTATGCCCTTGCCGTCTATGAATACCCTGCCCGCCGCGATGAACCCCGCCTTCCTCGCGCTCTCCCCGTCGAATTCCATAATATCGCCGTCTTTGAGTATGAAGATATTCTCTTCCGGGATGCCCACCTTCCTGCCTAAATTGGCGTGGGATATCAGGTGGCGGTACTCCCCGTGCACAGGGATGAAATAGCGCGGGCGAATCATGTTGAGCATCAGCTTCAGCTCTTCCTTGCTGGCGTGGCCGGAGACGTGTATCTCGGAGGTCTTCTCGTACTTCACGTCCGCGCCGCGCATGAACAGGTGGTTGATTATCCTGTTGATGGATTTTTCGTTGCCGGGGATAATCTTCGCGGAAATGATAACGGTGTCGCCCGGCTTTATTTTGATCTGCTTGTGCTCGTCCATGGCGATGCGGCTCATGGCGCTCATCGGCTCGCCCTGGCTGCCGGTGGTGATGATGACCACTTCCTCGTCCTTTAAATCTTTCAGGTCCTCAAGCCGTCGCCACATCCCGTCCGGGATCTTCAGGTATCCCAGGTCAGCGGCGATGCGGGCGTTCGCCACCATGCTCCGTCCGTTTAAGATTATCTTCCTGCCGAACATCTCCGCCACGTCCACGGCCTGCTGGATGCGGTGGATGTTGGAAGCGAACGAGGCGATGATTATGCGCTTCTTCGTCTTGGCGAATATGTCCTCGAACGCGCGCCGGACTTCTTTCTCGGAGAACGTGAACCCGCCCACGGTGGCGTTGGTGGAGTCAGACATCAGGAGCAGGACCCCGTCCATGCCGTACTGGGAGAAGAGGCCCAGGTCCATGAGCTGGTTGTCCACCGGCGTCGGGTCTATCTTGAAATCCCCGGTGTGGACGACCCTTCCGACCGGAGTGGTAATGCCCAACCCCACGCCGTCCACGATGCTGTGCGTCACCCGGATGAACTCGAACTTGAACGGTCCGATATCCACGACGTCCCTGGGCTTCACCGGTATCAGTTCCACTTTCTGGTCGAGCCCGTGCTCGATGAGCTTCTCTTTTATCAGGCCGAGCGTGAGCAGAGTCCCATACACCGGGACGTTGATTTCTTTCAGGAGATACGGAAGCGCGCCGGTGTGGTCCTCGTGCCCGTGCGTGATGACAATCGCCTTAAGCTTGTGCCGGTTCTCGATCAAGTACGAGAAGTCCGGTATGACGATGTCCACGCCCAGCATCTCGTCGTCCGGGAACATCAGCCCGCAGTCTATGAGGACGATATCGTCGCCATACTCCAGGATGGTCGAGTTAAGACCTATCTCCCCCACGCCTCCGAGCGGGATGACAGATAAAACCGGGGCGTCCGGACCGGGGGCCGGCCTTTCGGATGCGGAAGATGCTGGATTTGAGAGTAAATCGGCCATGGCGGGTGCTTCTCCAATATCAAAAAAAGCGGACTTTCGTCCGCCTTGCTATAACACTAAGTTTAATATAGCATTATAAGCTTCGGTTTTCAAACAAAATTTCGGCTAAACTGGCGAATTCGGACAGCGACAGGGTCTCTGCGCGCCGCATCGGGTCTATCCCGGATTTATAGGCAAGCTCCATCGCGGCCTCGAACCTCGCAGGCTCGGTAACTCCGCTATTTTTAAGCGAATTTCGCAAGGTCTTCCTGCGCTGGGAAAAGGCCGCGCTGACCACTTTTTCAAAGAATGCCAGGTCCGACACCCTCACCGCGGGCGCCTCACGCACCTTAAGGCGCACGACCGCCGAGTCCACTTTCGGAACGGGCGTAAACGCCTCCTTGGGTACGCCAAATAAATTCACGGCCTCCGTCCAGAGCTGCACCATCACGGACAGGTAGCCGTAATCCTTCCCGCCCGGCTGTGCGGTTATGCGCTGCGCTACCTCTTTTTGAAGCATCAGTACCATTGCCGAGATCTTCTCACGCGCGGAGATCAGGCGGGTGATGATGGGCGTGGAGATATAGTACGGGAGGTTCGCTACCACCTTCACCTTGCCCGGAAGCGATTCATAAGGGAAAGTCAATGCATCGCCCAGGATAAGGTCTAGGTTCCCTGCATCCTTAAGCTCTGTTTTAAGCTCCCGGAAAAGCCGCTCGTCCAGCTCAATCGCGATTACCTTCTCAGCCGCATCGGCAAGGTCTTTCGTCATCGCGCCCATGCCCGGACCTATCTCGATTACCGTGTCGTCCTTCGTTATCTCCGCCGACCCTACTATGCGGGAGATGACGTTCTCATCGACTAAAAAGTTCTGGCCGAGTGATTTTTTCGGGGGGATCTTATTTATAATCGGCATCTAACCTTATATATTTTCAATTACCTTCGCCAGTTTCTCCCGCACCGCCGACGCCACGTCGCCCAGGGCCGGGTTATCGATGGCCATCATAGAGGCTATGGGGTCTACCGCTGACACCTCCACCCCTCCGCCGGGCAGCTCCTGCACGATAACGTTGCATGGGAGCATGGTCCCTATCTTGTCCTCCAGCGTGAGCGCCTTGTACGCATAGGACGGGTTGCATGCGCCCAGTATTTTGTACCTTTGGAAATCCACGTCCAGCTTCTTCTTAAGCGTCTCTTTGACGTCTATCTCCGTCAGTATCCCGAAGCCTTCCTTCTTAAGCTCTAGGGCCACCTTCGCGAGCGCTTCCTCGTAGGATATATTAATTTTTTTCGATATGTGGTATGTCATGGCAGCCTCCGTCAAATTTTCATCTTGGAGAGCTTCAGGTACGCCCCCAGTTCCATGTCTACTTTTTTGATATGCTTCACCAGCCAGTCCACCACAACCGTGTTCGTCTCGAGGACAGTCATCAACGACGGCCCCTCCTTCTCGAACTTCTTTTTAAGCGCCTGGACGGACTGGATAAAACGCTCGTGCTCCTGCTTGTGCGTCTTATAGCTTGGATATGCATACTGCCTCTGGATTGCCTCTTCAGCCGTGAAATGCTCCACGATGTAGTCTTCCAGGAAAGTCAGCATCCCACCTACGGCTTCCTTCCCCTTCCCGGCCTTGCATGCCTCCAGAAGCGCGTCAACCCGTCTGAATATCTCCTTGTGCTGCTCGTCGATAATTTTAACACCTACCGCGAGGTCCTGCGTCCATTCTACCGGCATAGCTAAAACCTCCTCTTATCCCCTCTTCCCCGCCATAAGCGCCGCGAGTTTTATCGCCTCGACCAGGCTGTCCGGATTGGCTATCCCCTTGCCCGCTATATCATACGCCGTGCCGTGGTCTACCGACGTCCTGATAATCGGGAGGCCCAGGGTCACGTTCACCGCGTGGCCGAACGCAAGCATCTTGAGCGGCCCCAGCCCCTGGTCGTGATACATTGCCACGACGGCGTCGAACTCGTGGTTCAGCGCGCGGTGGAAGAGCGTATCGGCTGGCAGCGGCCCGAATACCTTTATGCCGGCGTCCCTGGCCTCCCGGCAGGCGGGGCCGATTTCCGTTATCTCCTCGTCCCCGAAAAGCCCCGACTCTCCGGCATGGGGGTTCAGTCCGCAGACGGCCACTTTCGGCTCAGAAATGCCCATCATCCGGCACGCACTGTCCGCGTGGCGGATGGCCCTGTATACCGCTTCTTTCCTGACCAGGCCCGGCACGTCCCTTAAGGCCACGTGTATCGTCGCAAGGACGACCCTTAAGCCCCCGCCGGTCAGCATCATGGAGTATTCCTTCGCCCCGGTAAGCTCCGCCAGTAGTTCCGTATGCCCCGGGTACGGGTATCCCGCCATCTTGAGGGTTTCTTTTGTTATGGGGGCGGTGACCACGGCGCCGACTTTTTTATCAAGCGCCAGTTGAACGGCCTTTTTTATACAGGCCACGGAAATATGTCCGGCCTCAGCCGTCGGCTTTCCGGGGGGTAGCGCCGGAAGGTTAAGGTCTACGTCCACCACTTCCACGACGCCGGAGGGCGCCTCGCCAAGCGGTTCGTCCACGGCCAGAAGCGTCTTCCACGTACCCATCGGGAGCGGCGTCTTCGCCTCCTCCAGCGCTTTTATGCTGCCCACGATAATCGGACGGCAGCAGTCTACTACCGCCTTCACGTTCAGGGCCTTCAGTATTATCTCAGGGCCGACGCCAGCCGGGTCTCCCATGGTTATCGCAAGGACGGGTCGAAGGTCCCGTTCTTTCACGGCTTCTGTCACTCTAAAACTCCTCCTCTACGCGCAGGTCCACGGTTACCTTGTAGAGCGCCGCCGCCTTCTCCTTGGTGACGTTCCCGGAAGGGATTTCCAATACGGAGACGGTAAGCTTTCTCCTTGGCAGGGCAATCGTCAGCACGTCCCCGGCCTTGATCTCCCGCCCGGCCTTGGCAGGCGCACCGCCGACCTCTACCATACCCCGGTCGCAAAGCTCCTTGGCGACGCTTCTGCGCTTTATCAGCCGGCTTGTCTTAAGGAATATGTCGAGTCTCATTTACAGCTAAAAGTTTACGCGCAAGTCCTTAGTAACGCAAGAAAATTCTTATGTTTTCATTGACAAACACGTCATGCCGGGAGTAGACTAAGGCGTTTATTTTCACAATAATACTAATGAGGTTCCGATGAAAGAAGACATCCTGCGGATTTTCGAGGAATCGGCAAAGGTAAAGCTGAAGTTCGCGAACGAGAATTTCGAGGCCATACAGGAAGCGGTGGAGCAGGTCGCGGCGTGCTTTACGCGCGGGAACAAAGTGCTCCTGTTCGGGAACGGGGGCAGCGCAACGGACGCTTCCCATATCGCGGGGGAGTTCGTGAACCGCTTCCTGCTGGAACGCCCCGGACTCCCCGCACTCGCGCTGAATACCGACATCGCGGTTTTAACCAGCATATCGAACGACTACGATTACTCCGAGATATTCGTGAAGCAGTTAAAGGCGCTGGGCCAGGAAGGAGACGTTGCGATCGGGATATCCACCTCCGGCAACTCGCCCAACGTAGTCAAGGCCATATCGGCGGCCAGAGACATGGGGATCAAGACCATCGCCTTTACCGGCGGGAAGAATAATGGCGGCAAGCTCGCCACGGTCGCGGAACTGGTGTTCGTGGTGCCGACGCCGGACACGCCCAGGGTGCAGGAGACCCATATCACGCTGGGGCATGTAATCTGCCAGTTAGTTGACGAGCGCCTCTTCGGGAACGGCCGGGAGGCGCGTTGAAGTTTAAGCCGCTCGATTTCACAAGACTGAAGACATACAGCCTCTCCAGCCGGAAGAGCAAGGTGGAGGCGTCTTGTTCCGCGAAAGCCGTGGCTCCCGGCATAAGTTTCGCCGGGTTTTTAGACAGCCTCCCGGAGATACTCGGGGCAAAGGATTTAAAGGCGGTCGCGCGTTCTATAGCCGACGCAAAACGCGGCGGGAAGACGGTAATCCTCGGTATGGGGGCGCACGTCATAAAGGTGGGCCTCACGCCTGTTATAATAGACCTGATGGAGAAGGGGGTCATCACCGCACTGGCCATGAACGGGGCCTGCGTCGTGCATGACTTCGAGATGGCGTACCAGGGCAAAACTTCCGAGGACGTAGACGCGGAAATAGGCGAAGGCACTTTCGGTATGGCCCGTGAGACGGGTGGCTATATAAACGCGGCTATCGTCAAGGGAGTCGGCCGTGGTCTTGGCCTCGGCGCATCGGTCGGGAAGGCAATCGCGGAAGGATTCACCCCCACGAAAGAGACCGTTTCGGGGGCAACAGGGGAACGTGTAAGCTTCAAATTTCCGGAGAAGAGCCTGCTTGCGGCGGCGCACCGGCTTAATGTCCCGGCAATGGTGCATGTCGCTATCGGCACGGATATCATCCACATGCATCCGTCGTGCGACGGCGCGGCAACAGGCGAAGGCAGTCTGCGCGACTTCAGGGCATTCTGCTCCGTGGTGGCGTCTATGGAGGGCGGCGTGTATATCAACCTGGGCTCCGCCATAATCCTCCCGGAGGCGTTCCTGAAGGCCGTGACACTCGCCCGGAACCTGGGAAGCCCGCTAAAGGAAATCACCACCGTGAACATGGACTTCATACAGTCTTACCGCCCTAATACGAACGTCGTGCGGCGCCCGACGATGAAAGGGGGGAAGGGGTACAGCCTGACCGGGCACCACGAGATAATGTTCCCCCTGCTGGCCGCGGCGGTGCTGGAAGCCCTCACCCCACCGACCCAGATGACTGAGTGCCCCGCCTCTCCCGAAAGGCGAGGGGTTAAGGAATGAAACATGTGCGCTGAACTTGGCGGCCCGGGCCGCTGCTACAGATGCGGAGTTGCTTTCCCGAACGGCTCGGTGCGCTATAAGGTGGACGTGCGCGTGGATGCGACCACCGACGGCGAGATTGAGACGGTCGAGGACCTGGAGAAGGAGCTCGACCACCTGCTGAAGGTCATAGAGGGCAAGGACGAGACAGAGCTGGAGCAGGAGGTGCATACCCAGATGGTATTCTTCCTCTGCCGCGCATGCCGTGATGAATACTTAAGCGGCCCCGACCTGCCGCTGGACCGGTTCTTTTTCGGGTCTTGAAATAGCCGTCATTCCCGCGAAAGCGGAATCTAGAGACTTTGAGATAATATTGAACTTTAAAGTCATTATACTCGCCGCAATTATTCTAACGCCCCTTATGGGAAATGTTGCTTTGGCGGATGTAAAGGTAAATTGTCTTCCTAATGCTCATGGTTTCCCGCAGATAATACAGGCAACAGACTATGCTACGATAGAAGGAATCGAAACGTTATATGATGAACTTAAAAAATTTAGAGAAGATAAAATTTCTTGTGAGGCAGGCAGGGAATCTATAATCTTCAAACAAGGCGGCACAGATTCTAAAGTCATCGTTAATATTCCTTTGAATGGGCCAGTCATTATCGGGCACAAATCATACAGTGGCCAGCATGAAATTAAATTATTTGCAACACTTAATAGCCTGCTGACGGATTTATCTAAAAAAAGGGAATGTGCAGGGATTAAATATGATCAATTCCCAACGCGAGCTTATAAGAAGCGAACCATCATTGAATTTGATTTTAGTCCGCAAGTTGTAACACTTGAGGCTTTCTCTAATGGACCGAAAGATGAAGAGCGCCTATATATTCTCGATCTGGTGGATCGAAAAGAATCTTTCTTTTTTGAAAAAAAATAAGGAAAACCACCTATGATGCGAAAAGTTAAAAACCA
>JBARKJ010000056.1:0-48785 GCA_049801375.1 Nitrospirota bacterium
AGCCCGAAGTGGTTGTAGTTGCGCCAAAGCGCCCACCCCGTGTAATTGATTTTTAAAATATCCCTGTACCCGAGAGATGCATCCGCCGTCCAGCTGTTCGGGTTCATCCAGTCCAGGTCGGCTTCCCATCTGCTGGGGAGCGGGACGTAAAGCATTTTTAATCCGCCTACGACGCTGCTGGAAGGATATTCGTATTCGGCGGCTTTCCTGGAGCCCTGCAGGTCGAAGAACCTGTAGCCAAGCCAGGTATCGGTTTCCGGCGCCAGCGAGTAATGCGTCACTTCCGCCTCGGGAGCCTCCGGCGTTTCTTCCTCCTGCTGATCCTCCACGTCCTGTGTGCCTTGCGCTTCATCCGGCGCTGTCAGAGCTGGCGCCGGCGCCTTTTCGTCCGCAAATGCCTTGCCGCCCAGAAGGACAGCAGTAAGGACCAGCAAGGCGATCAATATGTTTTTCATAAAATCACTCCTTTTGGTCCTAACGTGTGAAAGCGCCTCCGTTACCCAAATCCGGGGTATCGGAACCATGTATCTCAGTATGACAGTCGGTGCATTTGTTGCGTTGTATCTCTTCAGGGTTATTTATCAGGCTGTGGTGGTCGTGGCACTGGTAGCAGAGGTACGGCATGCGGACCTTCAGCATGTTCAGGTTCACCGAGCCGTGCGGCGCATGGCAGTTCCGGCAATCATTCGTTATGTCTGCGTGCTCGAAAGCGAACGGCCCTGCTTTTTCAGCATGACAGTTGCCGCAGAGTTGTTTCATGTCTCCCTCTTTCAGCTGCTTCTCAAACGCTGAACCGTGGGGGTCGTGGCAGTCCAGGCATGTGACCCTGCCTTCGTTGACCGGGTGGTGGTTCGGGAGCGAGAACTCGGCCTTTATATACGGATGACACTTGTAACAAAGGGCCGCCACGTCCTTAGCACGCACCTTCAGGTCCACGCCCCGATGGACTTTATGGCAGTCGAAGCAGGAGACGCCGGAGATGTTGTGGATGCTCGAATTCCAGTACTGCAGGTTAAACGTGGCGTTGGCTGTATGGCATTTAAGACAGATGAGAGATTGCGCCTGCTTCGGCAGGTTTTCAAGATCTATGAATGTAGAGAAATCGCAAGTCGGCTTGCCGTTTATGACCTTTATATTGGCGATTGCCAGACTGCCCGGGCCGTGGCAGGACTCGCAGTTTACCAGCGGAAGCCCGGAACCGGGACTCAGCTGCGCCCCCATCGTGGATGCGTCAAACCACTTCTTGTACTGGTCGTGCTCGTGGCACTTGGCAAGACATGCATCATTACCTACGTAATCCGCGTCCAGCCTTCCAGCAATCAGCTTTTCATACTCGCTTACCGGTATTATAGGGCTGCTTTCCTGCAGGCTCGCGCATCCCGCCGCTGCAATAACCGCCGCGAGAAGTATCGCCAATACTACAGGCCTTCCCCTCCCCCTTTTAAACATCCTGCGCCTCCTTCTGGACATAAAACTCGTTAAAAAACTTAAAACTGTTGCCCCGTTTATTGCCTTTTATATCCCCTTATTACTTGCTTGCTTAAGCGGACAGCGCCCTGGACGCCCTTATGAGTATAAGGAGCCTATCCTCCGCTCTACCCACGCCCTCTATGTACTCCGCCTCATTTCCGTCTATCACCGCCGGAGCGGATTCGATTCCCTTTTCCGGCACGGCGGTCACGCCCGTTATCCTGTCCACTACCATCCCCGAGAGAGACCCGCCGTCTGAGACAACGACTATCCTCGTATAGCGTGTGGGCTTAAGTTCGCCCAAACCGAGGCGTTTCTTTACGTCGAACACCGGCAGAATAATTCCCCTGAGTGAAATGATGCCTATGATATATTCCGGCGAGCGAGGGACCTTCGTAGGCTTCCTCCACCTTATTATCTCCCGCGCCTCCTCCATCTTGAGCGCGTACTCCTCGTCTCCCAGCATGAACGCCAGAAGCTCCATCTTTCCGGAGGATTCAGTTTTAACCTCCGCCGCGGGCGCGGCTGAAATTTCCGCTTCCTTACGGATCTCTTCAGGCGCTGCCTCTTCCGCGACTGGCGAAGGAGCGGTAGCGGGCTTGACGGCATCTGCAACGGAAACAGCCTGAATGGCTGCCTTCTCATGACGCCTTTCGGTCTTCTTCACGGCACTTTCTCTCGCAGGAGCAGGTCCCGGAACGCGTGGTACTTCAGGTTCCGGAACGGGCGGTACTTTGGCCTCTGCTTCCTTCGCTTCCTTCGCCGCCTTGGCCTCTTTCGCCTTTTTTCTTATATCTATTAAATCCATCTTAGTCTAAAAATCCCAGGTCTTTTATAACGTCTTCGATGATGCCCGCGCCGACAAAGGCCTCCCCGGCACCGAAACCGGTAAGGAGCGCGCCCGTGGCTATTGTGTTTATAAGCCTCGGCACGCCTCCGGAACGAGCGTGCATCAGCTCGATTGCGCCATCGCTAAAAAGTTTCTCATCCCTTCCCGCCACCATAAGGCGGTGCCTGACGTAAACTTCCGTCTCTTCTTTCGTAAGGGGCGGGAGGTGATACGCGATGCCTATCCTCTGCCTTAGCGCCTTGTATGCCGGTCGTTTAAGCCTGTCCCTAAGCTCCGTCTGGCCAACCAGCATGAGCGTCAGGAGGTTCATGTCGTCCAGCTGGTAGTTGGTCAGAAGTCTTATTTCCTCGAAGGTATCTTTTCCCGGTATCAACTGCGCCTCGTCTATGATGACCACGGGAGAAATCCCTTTTTCATGGAACTCGTACAGACTGGCGTTTATCTGTTCGACCAGGTCCGCCTTGTAGTGCATCGGCTTCTCCGCCCCAAGCTTCTTTGCCAACGCCCGGAGGAACTGCGCCGGGGAGAGCCGCGGGTTCGTTATCAGTACCGGCCTGTTGGAGCTTTCCAGGGAGTCTATAAGGGCGCGGGTAAGGGTGGTCTTGCCGGAGCCTACTTCCCCGGTCAGAAGTGCGAACTCCCGCTCCTCCACGGCGTACTGGAGTCGGGCAAGCGCCTCCGCGTGCGACCGGCTCATGTACAGAAAAGCCGGGTCCGGAGTCTTGGAAAAGCACCTTGTTTTAAGTCCGTAGAACTCTTCGTACATGTTTCCTATACCGCCTGCCTTTTCCTTGTCGATTCGCTGATCAGGGCCTCGAGGTCCAGGATTAATACCACCTCGTTATCCCCCAGTTCCGTCGCCCCTGCAATGCCATGTATATCCTTCAGTTTTTCTCCCAGGCTCTTTATGACCACTTCCTGCTGGCCCAGGAGCCTGTCCACCACGAAACCCAGCCTGCTCTCGGCCAGGCCCGCCACGACGACATACATAAACTCCTGGCCGCCTTTTTTGGGCAGCCCGAAAATTTCATCCAGCTTCAAAAGCGGCAGGGTCTCCCCGCGAAGCGTGATGACCTCGCGCCGCTCCACGCTGTCCACCTTGTCCGGCGTAAGCATCAGCGTCTCCGATACGGCCGACAGCGGCATGGCGAACTTCTCGCCGCCCGCTTCCACCATCAGCCCCTTTATTATCGCAAGCGTGATGGGCAGGGTAATGGTGATGCTGGTCCCCCTGCCTATCGCCGTATCTATGTCTATGGTGCCGGACAGCTTCGCGACGTTTCTCCTGACCACGTCCATCCCCACGCCGCGGCCCGAGACCTCGCTTACCTGCTCCTTCGTGGAGAACCCCGGCAGGAATATCAAGTCCAGCATCTCCCGACGGGTCAGCGTGAGGGACGGGTCCACCAGCTCTTTTTCCACCGCCTTGCGCCAGAGCCTCTCCGGGTCCAGCCCGCCGCCGTCGTCCTCCACAGATATGGCGACTCTGTTCCCTTTCGGATAGGCGTTCAGGCGTATCTTGCCGCGCGCAGGCTTTCCCCGCCTGGCCCGCTCCTGGGCCGGCTCTATGCCGTGGTCTATGGAGTTCCTTATCAGGTGCATGAGCGGGTCCGAGATTTCTTCCACCACCAGCTTGTCAAGCTCGGTGTCCTCGCCCAGCATCTCCATATCGATGTCCTTGCCCGCGTCCATTGCATATTTCCTTACCGCCTGAGACAGCCTTGTGAATATCTGACCGATGGGGACCATCCGGACTTCGATAACCCCCTCCTGAAGCTCCGTGAGCTTTCTCTCCAGAAGGCGCGACGCTTTGGAAAGGTCTACCGCCAGACCTTGAAATCCCTGGATGGCCCTCAGGTCCTTGCTCAGCCGGGCGATCACGTTCTTGGAGAGCACCAGCTCTCCTACTATGTTCATTATCCGGTCAAGGCGGGCAATGTCCACGCGTATGGTCTTGGAGAAGCTCCGCAGGGTCTGCGTGTCCAATTCCGCCTTCTTCTGGACCGCCTTATATTTTATTACCGAGACCTCTACGCCCGGCCCGGATACCTCCGAGACGAACTTCTCCATCGGTTCCTTCGTCCCCACCACAATATTAAACTCTATAGCCATCTCAGGGCCAGTCCCTGTGGAGGGAAGCGTGCTGATTATCTCGCCCATCACCTTCAGCCGGTCGTTAAGCGAGGTCAGGTCCTTGTCGAAGCTCGACATGTCGAACCGGGCGGTAACCAGATATATCGAGTTCTTCGCCTTCACGTTCTCGCGGAGGCGGTGCTCCTCGTATTCGGTCAAGACCTTCACTATAGAGGCGTCTATCTCTATCTCGTCGATTATGTCTTTCGCGTCCCGGCCGCGGCCCTTGGACAGCGAGTCCTCGATCATGGAGGATATGTCGGCATAGTCCGAGCTTTCGGTGCCGCCGCGGCTTATTTCCTCGGAGAGGACTTTCAGCCTGTCCAGCGCGGCAAATATCACGGATGTCACTTCATGGGAAATTTCGAGTTTGCCCAGACGGAGGGCGTCGAGCAGCGATTCGAGCTTGTGGGAGAGTTGGGAGACTCCTTCAAAGCCGAACATGCCGGAGAGACCCTTCAAGGAATGGACGCCGCGGAAGATGGCATTCACGACGTCCGGGTCTATCCGCCCGGACTGGGTCATGCCGTCCATGCGGGTCAAATGCTGGCCGAGGTCTTCGAGGATATCCTCCGTCTCAGCCAGGAACTCTCCCCTGGACCTCTCGTCTTTCCCTGTCATACAGCTCTCTCCAGAACACCCGCCGGGTGTTTATTCAAGGACTTTCCGTACGAGCTCCTGCAGCTCGTTTCCCTTGAAAGGCTTCACGATATATCCCGATGCGCCGAGGTTCAGTCCGCGCTCCCTGTCCTCGTCGCTTCTCTCCGTGCTGACGATTATAAGGGGAATTCCCTTGTACTGCGGATGGCCCCTGACGAAGCTGATCAGTTCCAGGCCGTTTATGTCGGGCATGTTTATGTCGGTAATTATCAGGTCGTACTTGCGCGCGGGCAGGACTTTAAGCGCTTCGAAGCCGCTCGCGGCTTCGAAGGTTGAAAAACCGGGCATCTGCTCGACGGTGGCCCGGATAAGACCTCTCATGGCTCGGGAATCTTCAACTATCAGAATTGTATAGGCCATAGATTTATCTGCTTCCCCTTGCCAACTGTTTTTCGAGGTCTGAAATCTTTCGTTCGAGAAGCGCTTTTTCCATTGCCAGGCCCGCCTGATGCATAAATATCTCAAGACCCGAGATATTCGGTATGGCCTTGTCTTCGGGGAGGTTGTCGCCGTAAAGGATGGCGGCCACCCTGCCGTTGCTTATCACCGGCACCAGGAAAAATTCTTTCGGTTCCCTGCCGCCCAGTTCCTTTATCAGGTAAATGTCCCAGGCGCTGTTAGAGAAACCGCTTATCTTCACCCGCTTGTCGCGTATGACTTCAGAGAAGATGGACGCCTCTTTCGTCGGGACCTTTATCTCCCTGACGCGCTTGTCCGGGGACTCGTCCTTATACCCGATCCCGAACTGTCCAAGGCCCCTGACCTCGTCTCTGGTCACCATGAACAGGACGGCCCGGTTCACCACCTCGCTCGCGTACCGAAGGACCAGCAGCGTTATCTCCGCCGTCGCCGAAGGGAACCTGAGCTCCTCGAACATCGCCTTCAGCGTGTTTAAATCCTTACCGCGGTCCGCCGCCGCTTTCTCCTCCAGCGACGGTTCGGTTTGCGGGGCGACACCCTGCTCCTGTAAAAACTGCGCGAACTCCGATACCTTTTTTTTGGCCTCAGGCACAGGCGTGGGCTGTGCGGGCTTTGTCTTCTTGTCCCGCTTCTTCTCGTCCATCACCCGGGCGCTCTCCATCAGGAGATATTCCGGGTTAAGGCCGGCTTTAAGAAGGAACTCCTGGGTCACCACCTCTATTTTGTCCGAGGAAGTAACGTCGCCCAGGTCGAAATTGAAGAAGCCCTCTTCCCAGGCCAGGAGCGAATAGATCATATTCTCTATCTGGCCCCGGATGGTCTCTTCGAGCACGTCCTGGGATATGGCTCCCATCTCGACCATTATCTGGCCCAGGCGCTTCGTGCCCTTAACCCTCTTCTGGGCTTCGAGAGCGCGCGTCAGGTCGTTTTCGGAGACAGACCCCTTTGATATAAGGATATTCCCAAGCGTATCCCGGAGGTTATCCGTAGCCGCCTGGATTATCTGCCCGTTCCTGAAAACGACTACAGCGGAACCCTTTGCCTTATTCTTCAGGATAAGGGTCCCGGTCTTCTTGCTAAGGCTTATAATCTGGAAGATATCTGAAAGTGCCAGGTCCTCCAGGCGTCCAACAAGGCTCATCTGGTCCCCATTTCGGATTTCGGAGTGTGCCGATTATAACACCTTGAAAAATGATTGTAAATAAAATCATCGAACCCTTTATTTTTCCTTAGTTTATTATAAAAAAAATTTATATTGAAAAATCTTGACAGCATAACCTCCCCTGATATATAACTCTCTGCGGTACTTAAAATTCCATAATATCGAGGTGAAGATGAAAGAAGCGCCACTTTTCATACACGGGCTGACCCTGGGTTCGTGGCAGGTGCCCGGTTTCATTGTCTATACCTGGCTTGTAATGGCGATACTCATCATTGTGGCTTTGGCGGTAAGGAGCGGCTTAAAACCTGTGCCGGGCGGACTTCAGAACTTGATAGAAGCCTTCGTCGGCGGGATCCGCGACTTCACCGTCACCACGATGGGTCCGCACGGGATGGACTATTTCCCGCTCATCGGGACGGCGGCCTTCTTCATACTGCTTTCGAACCTCATAGGCGTCATTCCTGGTTTCGAGTCGCCTACCGCCAACCTTAACACTACCGCCGCCTGCGCTATCGTGGTCTTCGCCTCCACCCATGTGGTCGGCCTCAGGAAGCACGGTTTCCATTACGTAAAGCATTTCATGGGGCCTGTCCTGTGGCTCGCGCCGATGATGTTCTTTATAGAGGTAATCGGACACATAGCCCGCCCGGTATCCCTCTCGCTTCGTCTATTCGGGAATATCAAGGGCGAGGACCTGGTCGTGCTGATACTCTTCATGCTGGTGCCTTTAGCCATTCCGGCGGTCATGCTGGGGCTTGCCATATTCACCAGCTTTGTCCAGACTTTCGTGTTCGTCCTTCTTACGATGCTGTATATCTCCGGCGCCATGGAAGAGGCGCATTGAAGATAAAGGGATCCATCAAATGGGAAAGGAGGAATTTTAAATTATGAAAAAGACACTTTTACTCATGCTGTTCAGCCTTATCGCGGTAGCCCTTTCGGCCCCCGTGGCAATGGCTGCGGACGCGGCGAACGCGGCGGCAACCGGCGACACCAAGAGCATATACGCTTACGTGGCGCTCGGCTCCGGCCTCGGCATCGGCCTTGCGGCGCTCGGCACCGGCATTGGCCAGGGCATCGCGGCCAACGGCGCGGTCGAGGGCATATCCAGGAACCCCGGCGCCTCCGGCAAGATCATGACCACCATGATCATCGGTCTCGCCATGATCGAGTCCCTGGCCATTTACGCCCTGGTCGTGGTCCTCATCATGCTGTTCGTGAACCCGTACAAGATATTCTAATTTACGGGCAAAAAGAAATAAAAAAAAGCCTCGCCCATTAAATCTAATGGCGCGGGGCTTTTTTTATAACTGCTGCTCGATGAATCAGGCAATTACGTTTATCATTCCGGGCGCGGCCGGGGAATCTTCTCTTTACGAGGCGCGGCCTTTTCACAGCCGGTGTCCGCCGTGCCCACCAGGTCATACGGATGGGCCTCGGTTATAAGGACGTCCGCGAATTCCCCGATGGCGGGGCTGCCGTCATTGATATAAACCACTCCGTCGATCTCCGGGGCCTGGAAATAAGCCCTACCCGCAAGGAGCAGATCCGTCTCTGCGGAAGGTCCGTCCACAAGCACTTTATAGGTCTTCCCCACCTTCTCTTTATTTTTCTTGAGCGAGATTTTATTCTGCGCCTTCATGATACGGTCGCGCCGCTCCAGCGTCAGTTCCTCGCTGACCTTGCCCGA
Source organism: Nitrospirota bacterium (assembly GCA_049801375.1). GTDB lineage: Bacteria > Nitrospirota > JACRHJ01 > JACRHJ01 > JACRHJ01 > JBARKJ01. The sequence goes on from JBARKJ010000056.1 coordinate 8,386, forward strand.
AAACTTCGCCGATGCCGCGGACTCTTCGTCGGAATACCCGAAGACGCCTATGTGGTCGAACTCGACCTCTTTGACGAACCTGAGGAGTTTTAAAAATTTCTCCTTCGTCTCTCCGGGGAAGCCCACCATCAGCGACGTCCGAAGCGCCACTCCCGGGATGTCTTTCCGCAGGCGCCCTATCAGCTTCATTACCTTGGCGGAGGTCACTTTCCTGCCCATTTTTTTGAGTATGTCGTCATCAGCATGCTGGATGGGGATGTCGAGGTACTTCACCACCTTCTCGCTCCCGGCCAAAAACTCTATAAGCTCGTCCGTGAAGTGCGCGGGATGCGCATAAAGAAGCCTTATCCATGAAAGCTCCCGGACCTTCTCCAGTTCCTTCAACAGGCTGGTTATAGACCTCTTCGATTTTGTTTCGGCACCGTAGGCAGTAATATCCTGCGCTATGAGGCATAGCTCCTTTACCCCTTGAGAGGATAGGATGCGCGCCTCCTCCACGATGGAGTTAATCGGGCGGCTACGCAAATTTCCGCGAAGCGCCGGGATGATGCAGTAGGTACAGCGGTTATCGCAGCCGTCGGCGATTTTTAAATAGCCCCAGTGCTTCGGGGTGAAGCGGATACGGGGGGTATCATGGCTGTATATAATTTTGGGGACGGGTATCGGGCTGCATCTCTCGTCCACGCCTCTGCCTTTAGAAAGGGATTCGAGGACCTCGGCTATCCTGTCGAACTCGCCCGTCCCAAGGTATGCGTCCACCTCCGGGAGTTCCTTTACGAGCCCTTCTTTATAACGCTGGGCGAGGCATCCGGCGGTGATTAAATATTTCAGCTTTCCGCGGTCCTTTAAAGAGGCGATTTCCAGTATGGTCTCTATCGACTCCTCGGAGGCGTCTTTTATGAAGGCGCACGTATTGACAACTATCGCCTCCGCCTCGAGTTCGTCGGAAGTGACCGTGTGTCCCGCCTGCTTTATGAGGCCCGCCATCACCTCGGAGTCCACCTGGTTCTTCGGGCAGCCGAGGCTTACCATCCCGACCTTCATTTATTGTCCCTTCCTTTTATAAATCTCCATAGCGGGATAGAAACTCCCCTGGCGGATGACGCGTTTTTTTTGAAAATTTATATATAACCCAGGTCCTTCAGCCTTTTTTTTACCTCGTCTTCGGAATCTTCCGCCTTGCTTACACCCGCGCCCAAAAGCTTATCCGCGCGGTTCCTGTACAGCTCAGGCTTTATAACAGAGGCCATTTTACTCACGTTCAGGCTGTTGCCGAAGAACCGGGCAAGCTTTCTGGCGCTTTCATGCGGAAAAGCGATAAGTTCGCCGTAGTCCATGTACAAGACGTCGAAGTTCGGCTGTTCGGCAAGCCACTTCTTCATACCCGCTATATGCCGCATGTACCTCGCTTTCGTTTCGGCGTCGTCCTTCCCACCGCCGGTCTTCCCTATCATGTCCAGCATCTTACGCTGGGAGATTAGAACTTCATCTAAATCTCTCTCCATAAACACGACCTTGAAGTGAAAATCCTTTGGGAGGTCGTAGAGCAGCATGGACACCATTTTGAATACCTTGCCCTGCGCCCCTGCGAGCCAGCTTATGTCTTCTTTTATCTCCTTGACCTTTTCAAACTCATAGTACCCTTCCGGGTTGCTGATATCCGCCTGCCGGATGTTGTCGGTCACGACACCCATCCCGCCCGCTTCCAGCATTTTCATCATCATGGAGGTGCCGGTCCTGGGCAGGCCGGAGACCACGGTAATGAAATCCCTATCCGGAGCGTGGATGATATGCCTTTCGGCGAGGCAGGCTATTATCTTGTCCACGCACTGGTGCGGGGTAAGGCTGCCTGTCTCAAGGACAAGCTCCGGGGCTTCGGGCTTTTCGTAAGGGTCGCCGACGCCGGTGAATCCTTTCACCTCGCCCGCGCGCGCCTTCTTGTAAAGGCCCTTGGGATCCCTCTCTTCGCATATCGCTATGGGGCAGTCTACGAACACCTCCAGGAAATCGCCGTCCTTCTGTATGGAGCGTGCGCGGTCCCGGTCGGAGCGGTATGGCGAGATAAACGCGGTGATATTTATTATGCCCTTGCTTGTAAATAGTTTCGCAAGCTCCGCTATACGGCGGATGTTCTCCTCGCGGTCCTCCTTGCAAAAGCCCAGGTTCTTGTTCAACCCGTGGCGGATGTTGTCGCCGTCGAGGACTATCGTATGGCAGCCGCGCTCGAAGAGCTTTTTCTCAAGCAGTACCGCTATGGTGGACTTGCCGGAGGCGGAAAGCCCTGTAAGCCATATCGTGGCCCCCTTATGCCCGTTTACGCGCTCCCTGTCCTCGCGGGTGATATCCGCCTGGTGCCAGAACACGTTTTCCTTTTTTTCCATCATGCCTCCGAATTTCTTTTCCTGACGGAGCCGTAAATCATGTAGACCATAAGCCTTAGAGCTATACCCAGGTATACGAGCCAGTTTATGAGAAAGAATTTTTTACCGGAATAATGCTTCCTGTAAAACCTGAACAGGCTCAAGTGATAAATCAGGACAATCCGCCTGCCCCCGGTGCTCGCCCCCCGGATGTGCGTCACCCTGGCGTCCGGGAGGAAGTACAGTTTATATCCCGCCTGCCGTATCCGGATGGAGAGGTCCACGTCCTCGCAGAAGAGGAAGAAGCCCTCGTCCAGATAACCCGCTTTTTCCAGCGCCCCATGCCGGACGATCATCGCCGCTCCGTTCACGCTCTCCACTTCCTCCGGCCCGGCGCCTGAGGCCAGACTGCCGGATTTCCTTCCGTAGTACCTGGAGGTGACGGGGTTGTCCGGGAAAAGCCTGTGCAGCCCCAAGGACACTATTATCGCGGCAAGGACGGTCGGCGCGGATTTTCCGGCATACTGCACCGTCCCGTCCGGGTTTAAAAGCATAGCCCCGGCAGCTCCCGCCCTGGGGTTTGCCCGCATAAAATCGACCATCGTCTTAAGCGCGCCGGGGTGGATAAGAGTGTCGTCGTTCAGCAGCAGGACGAGACTGCCCCTCGCCTGCCGCAAGGCCTTGTTGTGGTTGGCCGAGAAGCCTTCCCGCATCATGTTCCGGATAAGCTTCACCTGCGGGAATTTTTCAGATATCGCTTCGGCACTCCCATCGCTGCTCGCGTTCTCCACCACTATCACTTCCATATCGAGCCCGTCCGCCGTATCAAAGACGGACTTCAAACAGGCGAGGATACGCTCCTTGCCGTCATGGCTTATTATGCTGACAGACAGCTCAGACAAAAAGCCTCCTCATGCCGGAAGGGGACGTCTTTCTGCGCGACATTATTTCCCGCCTTTTCCTAAGCGTTTCCGGAAGAAGTCTTATTATATCCCAAAAGGCCATAAGAAGAAAAGGCTCAAAAAATAGCGAAAATAAGATTAGTTTAAACTCGTAAGGCATTATGTACGGCAGGTCCTTGACGAAATTTACCGGGTCGTCGTTTTTCAGGATGCTTAAGTAACGGTTTTTGTGGGAATGACGGCGGATTTCCCTGGGCATGGACCGCCTTCCGGATAACCCGCCGCCCGGCTTGCCTTTCCAGCCCCGCGAGTGAAACGCAATCGCTTTCGGGACGTATATTGTCTTCCATCCCATGAGGTTTGCCCGCCAGGCCAGGTCCACGTCTTCTTTATAGGCGAAAAAAGACTCATCGAAGCACTCGCCGGAGATTTTCGTGTCTTCCAGCATCGAGCGCCTGTAAAGCGCGGCCGCTCCACACGCGCCGAAAACCCGGCAAGGGCTGGAGAATTCGGCGCTGTCCGGCAAGTCACGGCCGCAGTCGATTGCCTTTCTGTTTTTTCTCATTACAAGCCCAGCGGAATCGATAGTCTTGCCGTCCGGCCTTAAGAGTCTGGGAGCGGCGGCTCCGGCGGCGGGGTCGGATTCAAGGCCTGCGGCGAGCGTCGATAAGAAACCGTCTTTAAAGGAGACGTCCGGGTTGACCAGAAAAATGAATTCGCCCGCAGATTCGGCGATACCCTGGTTGGCCGCGGCCGCAAAACCTGAGTTCTCCGCGTTCTCCATAAGCCTCGCCAGCGGATAACCCCTTACGATTTCCCTCGTGGCGTCGAGGGAGGCGTTGTCGACGACGATTATCTCCGAGAGGGCGGCGTCGGAGGAGAGGGAGCTTAAGCATCCTCCGATTTCTCTCGCGCTGTTCCAGGTTACGACTACCGCCGAGATTTTTCCGGTCACCATGGGTACTGTCATCGCCCGTAATCGTCGTCGAAACGGACTATATCGTCTTCTTCCAGATATTCGCCGTTCTGCACCTCTATTATCTGGAGCGGGACTTTGCCCGGGTTCTCCAGCCGGTGTCTGGTGGACATCGGGATGAATGTGGACTCGTTCACGTGCACATTATATTTTTTTTCTCCGTTCGTAACAAGCGCGGTCCCCGCGACCACTATCCAGTGCTCGCTCCTGTGGTGGTGCATCTGATGGCTCAGTTTCGCGCCGGGGTTTACCCCTATTTGCTTTATCTTGAACATCGGCCCGGTCTGCATAACGGTATAGAATCCCCACGGCCTCCTCACGGTCTTGTGGGTGATATATTCGTCTGACCCCTTTTCTTTAAGGAGCGCCACTACGTCCTTTACCTTCTGCGCGTCCTCCTTCTTGCAGACGAGCGTCGCGTCCGGCGTGTCCACCACGACCAAGCCCTGAAGACCTATGCCCGCGACAAGCCTCTCTTCCGCATAAAACGTGGTGTCCCTGCAGCCGATGTTTATGGCGTTACCCACGGTGACGTTCCCGGCTTCGTCCTTCGGGAATATCTCTTCTATCGCCCGCCAGCTCCCGAGGTCCGACCATGTGAAATCGACCGGCACAACTGCGACCTTTCCGGATCGCTCCATAATGCCGTAATCGATGGAAATCGGCGCGAGTTTGTCGAACTCCGCCGCTATGACCTTCTGCTCCTTCGCGGTCCCTATCGCTCCCGATATCTTCTTTAGAGACTTGTAAAGCGGCGGCATGTGGAGCTTTATTTCGTCCAGTATCGTCTGCGCTTTCCAGACGAACATCCCGCTGTTCCAGAGATACCCCGAGGAGTCCAGGTATTCTTTCGCGGTCTTTAAGTCCGGCTTCTCCACGAACTGCTCCACCTTGAAGGCACCGCCGGTTATGGGAGCGCCGGTCTTTATATATCCGTAGCCCGTCTCGGGGTGGCCGGGTTTTATCCCGAAGACGACTAAGTATCCTTCCTTCGCGAGCTTCTCCGCCTTCTTGAGCGCCGCGTGGAACTTCTCCTTTTCCTTTATCAAGTGGTCGGACGGAAGAACCGCCATCACACAGCCCGGGCAGGCGCGCTCCATGTAGACCGCGCCAAGACCCACCGCGGGGGCGGTATTCCGGGGCACCGGCTCCAGGATGACCTCCGGCTCTCCTCCGGGAATCTCGCCCAGCTGAGACTTCACGTCCACCCTCAGCTTGTCGCTGGTTATCACGCATACGTCCTTCGGCTTCACCAGCGGGCTTAACCGTAGCACGGTCTGCTGAAGGAGCGTGTCCTTTCCGCCTCCAAGCTTCAGAAGCTGTTTCGGGTAAAGCTCGCGCGAGAGCGGCCAGAACCTCGTACCCTGGCCCCCCGCAAGGATAAGTGCTTTCATGCTTTATCCTCCATGACAGGCCTGCGGCTTTGTCCGGACAGAACTTTACGCACCCGGGCCGTATTTATGCCTAAACGAAGCCAGGTAGCGAGCCATCCTCTATCGAGCATGGCGTCGATCTGTGCAATCCCTATTTTCCTCTTGGATGCTATCATTTTCCTTTTTACGCTCATGGATGGCATCATCCTGACCGCGGCCAAGTAAGCCTTCAGTACAATGAAACGCCTCGTCTTCACGAAATCCGCCAGTATGGAAAGACACCAGAAGGCGACCAGGCTCGGCAGATGTTTCACGATGCTCCGCGCAGGGAAATTTTTTATTACCGTGAGCATGAAGTTCCTGTAGCCCAGGAATATGGCCATCCGGCTTGAATTCCCGGCCGTGGCCCTTATCCGGTGGTAGACTCTTGCGCCCGGGACGGCGACGCATCTATAACCCATGGACTGGGCCCTGAAGCTTATATCCAGGTCCTCTCCGAATGCAAAATATTCTTCGTCGAAATACTCACCGCCCTGCGCTACCGCGTCGAGCATCGTTCTTCTATATGCCGCCGCGCCGCCGCATGCGCCGAAGACGTATTTTAAATGGTCGTACTGCCCCTTATCTATCTCCCCCCATCCTTTTTTATATCCAAAACCGGCTACGGAGAAGCAGTCGCATACGGTATCGATAATGTCATGCCGGTCGTAAAAAAGGATTTTCGACGCGAAAAAGCCAGCCTCCGGGTGAGCGGCAGAGGCACTGTAAAGTTCGGACAGCCAGGCAGGGTCGGCCTCCGCGTCGTTATTTAAAAGCGCGACAAGCTCACCCACGGACTTCTTTATCCCGCGGTTAACAGCCGCTGAAAAACCCTTGTTCTCTTCCAGCCGGATTAGCCTGACTTCCGGAAAATCTTTCGCCGCCATCTCGGAGGAGCCGTCGTCCGAGCCGTTGTCCACTACTATGACCTCGAAATCCCTATATGTCTGCGCGCGCAGCGAGGCAAGGCAGGCCCCCAGCAGGTCCGCGCGGTTGTAGTTCGGTATGACGACGCTAATCATGCCAGAAACTTTCTTCCGAATTGAATGCCTTTCTTCTCCATTTAAAAAGTAACCACTTGAAATAGGGACGATTAGTCATTATTTTTTTTGGATTTGTTTTATTAACCTTGCCACCTACAGTAAGCGCACTCCCGATGGGAAAGCCTTAGTCGCTGAATTTCTTTCAAGGGAAGGTCAAAAAAGTTTCCGATCCGTCGCCTTGCGGTATTCCCATAAATACAGCAAAGATAGACATCGCAATCACAGTTAAGAGGGATCGCATTGTGCAGGAAACAAGGATTTAGAACAGGCTTGTCTGATAGATTGTTTTTAACCTTAACCTGCCCATCCGGCATTTCTTCAAACCTAGGCTTTACTATGAGTCGCTCGGCAGTTTCTGGCGTAGATACCTCGCAGCCATGGGCGGGCTTTGCTACAAATATAAAACCATGCTCTTTGCAAAAATGTTCCCACATCATTTGGTCTTGTTGGTTGTCTACAAATTGAAGGCAATGCACCTCTACATGCAACTCCAGGTTCTGCTTTTCCCTAAAACCTGCAATGTACTTCAAGCTCTCCTTTACCCTGCTCACATCGCTGCCTTTATGGTAAAGTTCGTGTGTCTTCTGCTCAAAACCTGAGACGCTTACTACCAGTGTCGGCTTTTGAGACAGGACGGCTTCAAGCATTGCTGGTTTATTTAACGACAGATTGCTCGACAATAAGCATCCGATCCCTCTGCTCATTATTGCAGCTACACATTTGTCGAGTTCCGGATTTAGGAATGGTTCCGTCCAATTATAAAGCCCTATATCTTTACATTCGCATTCCGAAGTTATTTTATCCAGCAGCCTCTCTAAAACGTCAAGCCCCATCTTCTTCGATGTATTTTTTTTATAATTTACTCCACGATGGCAATGTACGCATCTAAGATTACAAGCATCCACGGTGTCTATTTGAAAGCTGAACTTCTTCTTGAGAGACTCGTGAATTAAAACACTGTTCGGGAAAAAGGATTGTCCGGTCTTCTTTAAAATTTCTTTTATTATGCTCATTTTGGGCTCCTTAGAAGCCGCCTACTCCGAAATTAATACCTTCCCCATCCATTAATTTAAAAAGTAATAAATTAAAGAGGGACTTATTTAAGCCAACCGTCTGCATTACTTTATTGCAAATATGACGTTCTGGTCGAAACTTTTATGCTCTTCTGTACTGATAAAACCTATTTTTGAAAAAATTGCAGACCAGGCCTTTTCCGCATATTGTTTTGGTATGCACGTCTCGCCAAAAAATGGGCTCAGCACGCCTTCGCCCCCGCCGTTCGGGCAATGGACAAAATTACCGTTATCGTACTCCGCCAGAGTTTTACTGGGGTCCGCAAAAGATTTCGCGGCACCCTCTTGCCATGGTTCCAGCTTAGCAAGTTTGGCCAGTTCGCCACAGTATTCGATGAAGGCCCTGGGGCGCGTCGTCGCGACAACAATGCCGCCCTCCTTCAATATGCGGGCGAATTCCCGCAACCAGGCGAGGTGGGCTTCCTCGGATAGGTGAGAAAAAACCGAATACAGGTAAATCACGTCAAAACTGTCCGCGTCGAAATCAGTTGGCGGCATGGGGTCAATTAATTTAAAATTACTTTTGAGGTTCTGGGTCAGGCTTATATCGATCATATCCCTTAAACAATCGACCCCCCATAAACCGGAAGCTTCCATATCTTTAAGAAAGAACCTTATGATCCGGCCCCAACCACAGCCGAAGTCCAAAACGGCCGTACAATTGCCTATATTTTTTGAATTGCGCGCCAGGATATCATTCAATAATCTATAAAAAGCAAAGGCCTGTGATAGCGCGAGATGTCCGCTCCTGCCGGTAAAATTATTTTGTATTTTTTCGTCAGGCATCCCCGGCAAAACCTGCCTGACTATCTCGTAATTGTCGTATCCTTCGGTGAAAAGCCAGTACCAGAAATCGTCATCGATGCCGCCGAAAATTTCATGCAACGACTGCTTCTTTAACAGGCCCTCCTCTATCCTGGCCGACTTCTCTCTCAATAGGCCGGAATAATCAATAGCCCCCGCAGCTCTCGCGCCCGTCTCGCTTCCTTTGCCGAGCATCTTTTCAATTATCCCGTAAAGTCTTCTCACATTTCATCCTTATTTTTTAATGATATTATGTTTATGCAACCGTTTAAGCAATCCATAATGATTACCTTATACCTTGATGCTGCCGCGTTTTATCTTTTCTTTCATCTTATTTATAGGATAGTATTTTTCAAGCTCCTCAAATGGCCTGCCCGGATAAAAATCGTTCCACTGCTTGCGCAGATAGCTTTCCCATTTTTCTGCAAAACTCTCATCCAGTTCGTAATTTTCATATATAAACTTCTGGACCATATAAAATTCCCTGAAAAAATCCTCTACCTTCTTGTCCGAAATGGTCTTTCCTATAACGCTCTGTGAATGGCGCCTGTGGTAGTTGAGCCTCCTGGCATCGTAATGGACCCGCCCGCCCCGGATAGCATTAACCGCGAAGTACCAGTCGCCGGCTATCCGCATGTCCTGTATCGTACTACGAAAAACATCATTGACTTCAAACTTCCTGTACAAAGCGGCACTTACGTTAAGGACCGTGTTTTTAACGCCCAGACCGTCGTTAATCTCCCTTGCTGCTGGATTCTCATAGCCCCGCTTCCATTTTGACTCTGACAAAGAGACAAGGTATTCGCTATCCGAATAACCTCCGCCAGCTATGCCATCCTCATCTATTATATGCGAATCGGTATAGGCCAGCCTTACTTCCGGATTCCCAAAAGAGGGCAGCAGCGCCTCCAGAAACCGCGGGTCGCTCACATCGTCAGATTCGGCTATCCATAAAATATCCGCCCTTGCAAGCTCAATCCCTTTGAGCCATTGTTTAAAAGGCGAACCGCTGTTGCTTTCATTCCTGATTAAGCTCACGCCGGGACGGTCCGCGTATTTCTCCAGTACCCCCATGCTGTCGTCCGTGGATGCGTCGTCAAGAAGTATGACCTCAAAATCTTTGAAAGTCTGGTTGAAGATGCTATCCAGACGCTCTGGCAGATATCGCGCATGATTGTAATTTGGCACTATAACCGAGACTGCGGGTTTTTTCCCGGCCGCCTTGCGGCATGCGGACAGCACCTGCGGCAAGGCGTGATCAAATGTGAAGCGCGACAAAAGTTTTTCCCGGCCCCGTGCGCCGAGCTTTTGCCGCAGGTCATTGTCTTTCATGAGGTCCGCTATCCGGTCAGCCATGGCCTCTACATCCTCATAAGGGACCACAAAGCCGGCGTCTTCTTCAACAAACTCCGGCATCCCGCCGGCATCGGCGAAACAAATGACCGGCAGACCGCATTCGGCCGCCTCGAGGGCTACCAGGGGGAACGGGTCCTCGCGGGACGTCAGGGTGAAGACATCGCCCGCCTGAAGATATTCTCTCGGGTTGTCCTTTATTCCCAGAAAGGTTACGTATTTGTCCGCGCCTTCTTTTTTCATCGTATGTATATGCCCGGCCCAGATTCCGTACTTTTCATCGCATTGCGTCGCCTCAAAATCGCCTATCCAATAGAAGTGGAAGTTATCGAAACCCTTTTCATGAAGGGCGCGGGCTACCTTGATGAACAGGTCCGCCCCTTTGCGGAAGGCCATGCCGCGGCCGCATCCGAACACAAGAAATTTGCTCTCGTTTATTTCAAGTTTTTTTCTTAAATGATGTTTTAATTTATCGCCTGGAATACGGACGGAGCTGTCCATTTGGATGCTAGAGTAAGCCATTGAAATTTTTGACCGGTCTATTCCATGGTTCTTGACGAGATTTTCCCTCACCGCTTCAGAGCATGCAATAAAGTGCAGTGAATATTTCAAGACGTCGCCGACCCAATCGGCAGCATACCGCTCGATGCTCATTTCCAACTCATGGAAGTGAGTTATTACCGGTGCGCCCAGGTGGTGGAGCAGTCTATATGCCTGGCCCGCGGCCACGGAGTTACCGTATATCAGGTCGGGGCGGCCGCCGCAGAACTTCTCTATCTCCCGGGCCAGGTATTCTTCTGGAATCCTTTTCTTTTTAAGGTCGCTCAACACCAGCGTTTCGCCCAGGGCCTTGAACCTGTTCAGCCATTCTCCTCCCTCCAGGCAAAGTATCTTCGGGTCGATGTACGTATGCCTTTTGAGCCACGAAATGACGTCCAGGAGCACGGACTGCGCGCCGGCCCTGTACGCGTCGTGAGATACGAACAGGACCTTCCACCTGCCGTGCGACGCGTTTATGCCGGTCGGAAAAGAGGAAAGGACTTCCGCCGTAGCGGCCAGATATGCATAACCATATTTCCTGTCCGGTTCGAGATAAGCGCCCTCGGCCCATTCGTTCCAGGCGTTTACGAATATATGCCTCTCGTCGCGCGGAAATTTTTTTGTGGTGTAATCGCAAAGATACCTGAGCCATTCTTTATAGGCTTCAGGAGTAGAATTAGCCAGCGTAGCGCCTTTTCCCCGCATCCTTGCGTCATTATCCCAACCCGGGCACAGGCATCTGAATTTAAGATACGGCGGTTTTACAAAATCCTTTGATACCTCTATAGCGTCATTATAGTCTAATATCTTGCCCTCAAATTTATCGTTGATGATATCGAACTGATAGGTGATATCCTTCAGATGATAAGTGTTGGGCGTAAATTCAATCGCTGCGTCAAACCCGATATCGCGCGGGTCCATCCAGTCGAAAGAATGCGCAACGGCTAAATAAATCTCCCCTATCCCGTTTTCGCGGCACCACTGCCTCCACCTTTCGGCAGTTTTTGCGGGTTCGGGCAACAAACCCTGCCTGTAGACGACCAATAGAGGTTTGGAGTTTATCCTGATATACCTTTCGTCCTTAAGATATTTTGAAACATGTTCTATAAAAGCTATATCGTCTTCCGGCGAATGCTTTTGGCTGTAAAGTATCTCCTGGTCCATGCCGTCCCATCGGCGGGTCCAGTTTTCATTGGCCCAGCAGATGCAGAACGGGAAATCCATTTCTGAGTCTGAGAGAAACTGCTCCAAAGGCTTCTCCAGGAGCGTCTTTCCAGCAAACCAGTAGAAATAAAAACAGAAACCATGAAGCCCGTACTGCTTCGCCAGCTCGACCTGCCTTCTTTGTACTTCCTTTACCCTCAAGTCATAAAACCCGAGTTCACCCGGAAGCTTGGGCTGATAATGGCCGACGAACTGGGGGAGCGCCCTGGTAACATTGGTCCATTCCGTAAAGCCTTTCCCCCACCATTCGTCGTTTTCCGGGATAGGGTGAAACTGCGGAAGGTAAAACGCTATAAGTTTGATATCCGTTTCCGGTAAATCAGGATAAGATATCGGAACATATTCAGGGCCGCGCGCGGACTTCTCAAACAAGTAGTCGACGTACGCTTCCTTCGTTTTTCCATTGACCCGGCGTCTCTTGCGGTTTTTTTCCTCAACCCGCCGCTCCGCCCGTTTTTCCCGGCCAGGCTCAACAGGGAGCTTTCCAGCATGGAGAGTCTGACGCAAATACCGTCCTATCTTCTCAAGCAATGGACGAACGCCTTGAGTGCGTATAATATCCAGGCTTACTCTGGGCACGTGGACCAGGAAATATCTTAATTTATTTTTTAACGATTTTTCAATGTTCATTTAAGACCCTTCAGGCGCGCGCTGAACCATCTGATGGGGTACGTAAGCTTCCAGGACTTGGACTCATACACGCTTTCGACCTCTTTCTCCATTTCGGCCAGACGTCCCCGGCAATCGGCGAGGTCACGGTCCCTTAGCCTTATCGCATCGTCCCTTGAAAAAATCTCGCTGTCTCTCAGGGCAATTGCTTCGTCTCTATCCGCGATGGCTGAATCCTTCCCGGCAATAGCCTGGTCTTTTTCGAATATCAGCCTGTTTTTTCCCTCTATAATCCTGTCCTTATCCTTCATCCACCGCTCTATTGGGTCAACCGTTTTCCTGAGCGCTTCCGAATAGCTCAGCAATTCCCTTGCACGGTCCTGCGGGACCGAGAGCGTCTTGCTTTTTTTATATTCAAAAAGTTTAGTGCCGCGGCACAGGCCTTGAGAGTCGAAGTAATAACAAAATCCGTCGAATACGGCGTCCTTCTCCCGCACCAGGTAATAATCCCGCCAGATTACCGCCCTTTGCCATTCGTTTTCCGAGAGAATAAAACGGTCCGGCTCCGGCGTGAACAGCGAGACCCCGTCAATACCTAAATCTTGGTGCGGAAATTCTATCCAATCGAGTATGGTCGGCATTATGTCCACCGAACTGACCGGCCATTCGGACGATGCGGGTGCATCGGAACCTGCGGCAGGCTTGATGATAAGCGGGACGTGGCTCTGCTCCGGCGTGACCGTCAATCCGTGGAAAAAATACACGCCGTTCTCGCCCATCGCTTCGCCATGGTCGGCGGTCACTATTATCGCGGACTCTTCGTATATGCCCTCACGCTTCAGGCCGTCAAAGAACTCTCCGATGACCGTATCCTCATACACTATCCCGCCATCGTAACCCGCCAGGTAATGCCTCATGTCTTTCTGGAAATCAATAATCTCTCCGGCGCTGTTCTTTTTTGCGTCTAAAAGCTGGTATTCCGGGATCCCGCCCGGTTGACCTTCGCGCACTTTATTCAGAAGGACGGGCGAGTCCCCGTATCCCTCCGGCCTGAACGTGGCGGGAAAGCCGGGGGTAGAATACGGGCCATGCACGTCGAAGTAATGAAGCCATACAAATAAATCCCTGTCCTTATTTTCCCTTATCCACCTAAGCGCCGCTTTATTGGTTTCCCTGCCGTCCCTTATGAGTTCATGCGGCCTGTTGATCTCGGACGAGGTCATCAGGGCGTCGTACACCTCATATCCGCGGCTTAGCCCCCAGTCTGCCCGCAATACGAGACAACTTACAAATGCGCCCGTCGCATAGCCCTGCTCGCGCATTATTTCCTGTAGAAATATAGTCCCGTCCTGGTCCACCTTCCCGGATTTCTGGGCAAAACCGGCGCTGTTATTTATCGGATATCTGCCCGTGAGCTGGGACGTGTGCGTCGGAACGGTATACGGACACGGCGAAAAGGCATACGGGTACAAGACGCCTTCCCCGGCCAGCCTGTCGAGGTTCGGAGAAGTCTGTTTTCCGTAGCCGTAACAGCCCAGGTGGTCGGCGCGAAGGGTGTCGATGGAAATCAGGAATATCTTTTTGGGCCTTTTTATTCCCTTGCTCATAGATATCCAAGCTGTCTCAGTATGTTCGCAACCTGCCTGTTGTCCGAGTCCTTATCCCGTTCGGAGACTTTGGCCGGGTCAAAATCCAATGAACATTCAGGCAGCCCATGCCTTTTTATATACGCGGAAATATCCTCATCCGAAAAACCGCACAGCGGCCTGAATTCGGTATACCCCCGCCTTTCGCACAGACAGGCGTCTTTCTCGAAGAAATCGGTGCTGGATGAAATGGCGCCGCTCGCACCGTTTTGGAGCAGGACGCTGTCTATTTCCGCCGTCATCTCTTCTCCCGTATAGCGCCCGCCGCCCGGCTTTTCCGGAAAGCGGACGACCTCGATGTCAAGGGACCACATGCGCCTCAGCTTGTCCATGAAGCGAAGCCTCTCACCCGGCAGAGGCAAGAACTGGACACCCGCCACGGGCACGGTTATCCTGCCGCCGCCATAATTTTTCAGCATGTGCAGCAGGACCAGGCCTGCCCTGTCCCCCTGGTAGAGCGCCAGAATTTTTCCCGACTTCTCCAGGGCCTGCTTTATCGCAAGACCCGATGAACGCGCCTTCTCTTCCCAGGCAATGCCCTCGGCCATTTCCAGCCTCTGTTATTTTTCGCTCATTAAAGCGTTCTTGATATTAACTCGGGAAAACAGGTTCGCCACGCCGAACGACTTATCGACGGGCATCACGTTCAGGTACGCGAGGTCGTATCTTCTGTCTACCGGATTCACGTCCTCGCCCGCGAGTTCCGCGACCCCCGCGCTTAGAAAATAATCTCCCGCCCCGACATCCATGCCCAGGCTGAACTCTACGGTTACGCTTTCGCCGGGGGCCTTCGGGCTTACGGGCACTCCCCCGTGCCATGTATTTAACCCATACACGGTAAGCCCGTCCTTCGTCTTTACTATGAAACCGTAGATCGGGAATTCCACATGATCCTTGAATGCCACTTCAAACCTGAAACAAATAACTTCGCCGCTTGAGACTGCGGTCACTTCGCCGCCGTCCTTGTCCAGGATGCTGAAATCGATAATCGCCGCCTTGTAATTTCCATACCTGAACTCGTTTTTGTTGTAGCCGCGCTTGAATTTGCAGCGGTCATCCGCAGGCGGCGGGGTTTTGCTTTTTGCGGCAGGCGCCGCGCCGTCCGCAACGCCAGCTTTTGCGGGCGCCTTGTCCCCAAGCAGGACGGTTTCGAGATAATTGTTTATGACGTCCCGGCTCTCGCCGATTTTTATGAGTTTGCCCTTGTCCAGGAATATGGCCCTGTCACAGTTTTTCCGCACGGCTTCCAGGTCGTGGCTCACAAAAAGCATCGTCTTGCCCCGCTCTTTGAACTCGGCCATCTTCCTGAAGCATTTCTGCTGAAAAAAGACGTCGCCCACCGAAAGGGCCTCGTCTACTATCAGTATGTCCGGGTCGACGTTCACGGCGCAGGCGAAGGCAAGACGGACGTACATCCCGCTGGAATACATCTTGACCGGCTGGTTTATGAAATCGCCTATGTCCGCGAATCCGGCTATATCGTCGTAGCGCGCGTCCATCTCTTCTTTTGTGAAGCCCATCAGCGCGCCGTTCAAATAAACGTTTTCGCGGCCCGTGAACTCCTGGTTGAACCCTGTCCCGAGTTCCAGCAGGGCGGATATCCTGCCTTCGGTCGCGGCGGTTCCAGATGTCGGCTTCAGTATTCCGCAGATTATCTGGAGAAGGGTGCTTTTTCCGCTGCCGTTTCTGCCGATAAAGCCTAGGGTCTCTCCGTGCGCCACATCAAAAGACACCCCGTCCAGCGCCCAGAAATCCTTGCAGTACTTCTTCCTGGTGAATGGCAGGAGTTCCTTGAGCCGGTCTCTTGGGCTGTCGTATATGTTGTATAACTTGCTTACGCCCGAGATCGATATCGCGTTTCCCTGTTTATTCATAAAACGTCAGCGAACGCCGGTTTAAGCCTCTTATAAATCAAGCCTCCGACGACGAAGGAGGCGGATGCGAAAAGGAACAGATAAAGAAGGTGGTATGGGTCCGGCATCTTGGATGCGACCAGTGCGTCCCTGTAACCCTCGACCGCATGGTACATGGGGTTCAGCTTGAATATAAAATCCAGTTTCTTGGGGATAATGCCGAAGGGATAAAATATCGGGGTATAGAAAAACCAGAGGTTCAAGGCTATCGTCACGAATTGGCCGATGTCGCGCATAAAGACATTGAGGCTTGAAAGTCCCCAGCTTAAACCTAGCACCAGGACCGACAGCAGGACAAAGTATACCAGGACCAGCGGCGAAAAGGCGGAGATGCCTCCTGTAATCCCTATCGAAAAACAGAAAAAGATAGCGAGGCCGATGACGTGGTTTATAATCCCGGATACCAGCAGGGAGATCGGAATAATCTCCGACGGGAACAGGGTCTTGGTGACAAGCGCCTGGTTCTCAAAGATTGCGCTGGTGGAGCGGCTCACGGTCTCGCTGAAGAAGAACCAGGGGAGAAGCCCGGCGATGAGCCACAGGGCGTAGCTTTCGGTGCCGTATTCCGCGGAGACCTTGGACTTGAAAAAATAAGAGAACACCACGTAGTAAGTCAGGATGAACGCCAGAGGTTGAATTACCGACCAGAATACTCCTCCGAAAGAACCTATGTAGCGTTTTTTTAAATCGGCAAAGGCAAAGCTCTTTATCATGTACCGGTGGACATAAATCATCTTCATAAAACTCAGAAACCTGTTGAGCAATTTATCCTCCACATTTTATTGCATCAAGCTTTTTTATTATAAATCAAATGGTTATATTTTTTCAATAACAAAAGGCAATCCGGGGTAATAAAATGTATTTTCCATTTAGTGGCAAAACGGGGTATGAATTGGTGAAATGAAGTTTTAAATCTTTACCATTAATGCAAAAGGGCCTGCGCTGTCGACTTCCTTGTAGTGACTCATGAGATAGGAGTAAACCAGGAGGGAGTAGTTCCTGAAGCGCCTTTTGGGAATAAAATTATCCACTTCTTCCGTGTCAAGTACGCAGACCCGCGGCTCTTTTGCCTGAATATCCCTGATGACGTCCGCCTGGTCGGCCGGGCTTGATGCCGTTCCAATCAGAAGCACCTGGAACTTTATGGGGTCTTTCCTTTCGGATAAAAAGTAGAACATGGGTATGTCCGGCACGGCTAAAATATACGACCCTTCCCGCGAATTGGTTTTTATAAATTGCAAGACCTTCCGTATGACTGACACTTGCTGACGGGGGAGATATATACTTGCCGTGGGCAAGTCAAGCGCGGTGTCGCATCCCGCCCTGAGAGCAATCGAGCCGCTCGTAGGGTCCTGCAGGGCGGTATAAAGCACCAGGGCGAGTAAGAGCGCCGTGAGCGTCGCAGCAGTTATTCTCTTAAGCGCGTTAAACAGGATTACGGACAGCAGGTACAGGGGCGGCAGGACCTGCCAGAGGTGCGGCATATCGGATCGATTTATTAGCTGCGACAAGAGCATCATGCCGAGAAGCATGAACAGCAGAAAATGGATATTTTTCCCTTCCTCCTTGAGGGCGCTCCATTTGCGGACGAGATATATCGCGCACAGGGGATAGATTATAAATGGGAGGTAGTAGAGTTCGTTCTTCAGCACCGCCAGGAGGTCCGTCGGGAAACGCGGTATGACGGGCGGGAACGGGATGTTCATCGCGCTGGTGTCCTTGATTCCGCCGGTGGCAAGTTCACTTAGCATGTCCGGCAGGGCGCCTTTTGAGTAATAATAGAAAATTATGGGGAGAGAGAAAAATATCCCGGCTGCGACTGCCGTAAGGAATAGTCTTTTATCCTTCATCAAACCCAGTGCCGCCAGAAAAACCACGCAGCAATACAGGCCGACATCCTGCCTTATGAAACACGACACGACCACGATAAAAGCCTCGGCTATCACCCATTTATAATTTTTTTTCTCCAGTATCTTAAATACCATGAACAGGTTCAGGAGCGGCAGGAATATAAAAAAGGATTTATGCCAGGGCCCCGGGACGGCCAGTACAAACAATGACGCGGCAAAGGCGGGAAAGGGCGGGACAAACCTCCTGGTAATAAAATACGCGAGGAGCACGGAAGCGGTATGTATGAAGACCCAGGACATCCACGCATAGTTGTATTTGACGCCGAATATTTTAAAGATGAGCGCAAGAAAATAATAACTGCCGGGCGGGTAATCGCTGTGGAAATCCCTGAACGGAACTTCGCCGTTCATGACCCTCATCGCGGCCTGCAGCAAATATCCCTGGTCGAGATAAATAATGTTGCAGTTGTAATAAGACAGGTAGTATAGTAAGGCCGACAAAGTCAAAAAAGAGAGTAGCAGACAGTCCCGGGATTTCTGACCCATCTCACCCGCCTCTCTTCTGCAACATTGCTATAATGGAGACACCGAACGGGAAGCTGATATGTTTGAGAAAAAAAAATTCCATACTAAATATCCTGAACAAAGACTTATTTATCAGGGGCGGCACCCGGACGAAGTCATCTTTTTGTCCCTGCGCCATGTGGAATGTTTTTTTTAAGATCCTGAATATACAAACGAAGGGAAACAGGAAGAAGTTGTAATACGAAAGCTTAAGTACATCGAACTCCCCGGATGCATCTATCGCCGCTTTAAGCTCTTTCCTTACGAATCGCCGTTTATGGTGATGAACCTCGTCGTGCTGGTTCCACAAAAATTTGAAAGCGGGCATTGTGATGAGTAATATCCCGCCTGGCTTTAAGACCCTGCAGGCCTCTGCAATGACGCTTTGGTAATCGTCGACATGCTCGATGACGTCGAGTCCGGTTACAACGTCAAACATTTTATTACGGAAAGGCATCTCCTTTTCGACATTACCCGCCACAATTCTGCTTTTTCCCCTGGATACGCAAAATTGGAGCGCTTCTTCCGAAATATCCAAACCATGCGTCGTGAAGCCCATTCCGTCGAGCACGTCCAGGAAAGCTCCGGTTCCGCACCCAATGTCGAGGACGTATGCATCTCTGGTGTTCGACCCGTAGTAGAGATGTATAAAGGATTTCACTATAGAATGCTTGGCAAGAAACCACCAATAGGTGTCCTCAAGCTCGTACATTCGCTTATATTTTTCGATATTCATGGCTTACGACAGATATGCCGCAACCCTCCTGATAATATATTTCAGCTGTTTAAAGGATTTAATCTCTTTTAATAGGTCAACGAATACGCCCCACCTAAGGTAAAACTCAAGGTGCGCCTTATGTTGGAGCGCATTAAGCTCTTCTTTGGTTATACCACGGGGAGAATAGGGGACTTCGGCTTGGAACACCTTGTCCCAGTCTAGCCTTTCAATTCCTCCGGATTCCTTTAGCTGCTTATATGCCTCGGTGCCCGGTAACGGGAGATAATTGTAAAAAATGGCCCTGGTCAGCGGCAGGCTTTTCGCGAAGCTTATCGTCTCCAGTATTTCCTCTCGTGTCTCACCGGGGTATCCTATTATAAAGAATCCGTTAACCGTCATCCCGCACTTCTTAAGGAGCCCTATCTGTTGCTTTATCTTGTCAAGAGTAAGCCCCTTCCTCATCTTGTCCAGTATGCGCTGCGAGCCAGACTCTATTCCCACTGATACGGTATAACACCCGCTTTCTTTCATGATGCCCACGACATCCTCGTCAAGCGTATCCAGTCTTACGCCATTCGGACAATTCCAGGTTATGTCAAAGCCTTCCGACAAAAGACGCCCGCAGAACTCTTTCACAAATTCCCGCCTTAGCGTGAAGTTGTCGTCAAGTATATGAATCTCCTTGATCCCATAATCCTGCGTCAGCACCCGTATCTCTTGCAGCACATTCTCTACGCTCCGGCTTCTCAGCCTGCGGCCCGAAACGGTCTTGCCGGCACAAAACGTGCAGTCATACGGACAACCCCTGGTCACTATTAGGGGGGCTATGGGGAAACGCTTGAAGAATACGCCCTGAGGTGCCTCTGGATAAGTGGAAGGATTAATCAGGTCCCAAGCGGGAAACGGTATGCTGTCCAAATCAGGATTGAGTTCTATCTCGTTGATTACAACCCGCTCTCCGTCCCGCCATAAAAGCCCCGGAATTTCCTTGAGCCGACTGTCCAAATTTCCGTTCTGGATGGCGTCAATAAAAATGGGCAGGCTTATTTCGGCCTCGCCCGCAAATGCAAAGTCAAGGTTTCCTATATCCATAAAGATTTCGTCCAGAACGCCCGACGGGTGGGGGCCGCCTGCCAACATAATTATGGAGTTGTCTCTTTCCTTAATTAACGATATCGTTTTTTTAACTGAGGCCGCATCATGCGAAAAAGTCTGAAAGCCGAGAATCTGGGGTTTTTCAGCCAATATGCGCGACACAAGTTCGTCTTGTGTAAGAACATCTTTCACGGAGTCGATTATCTTTACTTCATGGTTGTGTTTTCGCAGCGAGGAGGCAAGGTATCCCAGTCCGATGGGGGGGACGACGTTCAAGACTAAATTTTTCTTTGTGACGGGCCTTACAAGAATGATTTTCACTTCGTTAGATTCTTGATGCTTTTGCGTATTCTCTGCAACTCATGGACTGTTATCGGTATATATTTGGGGGAGACACTCGAACTCCCGGCCTGCCGAGGAAAATGCGGAACACCAACCTCTTTAATCGAATATCCGAAATATTTTGCTTTCGCCAGCACTTCAGTATTGAAAAAGAATTGTGTCGTTTCTACCTTTACTTTGTCGAATATCCTTTTATGAAATATCTTAAAAGCGCAATCTATGTCTCTCACATTGATATCGAAGAGAAATCTAACGATGATATTGAAACCCCATGACAAAAGTAGCCGGATTAGCGGGTCCTGTCTGTTTATCCTATAACCGACAACTATATCTGCCTCGCCTGTCAATTCTATCATGTCCCCGATACTCTCAATCTTGAACTGACGATCAGAATCCGTGAAAAACAGCAGGTCATTTTTTGCTGCATTAAAACCATCCATTATCGACTTGCCATAGCCCAAGTTTCTTTCATGGGCGATAAGGTTCAACTCTTTGTATTCAATTCTAAGACGATTTACAATTTCGGAGGTCAAGTCTTTACTTCCGTCATCAACAACTATAACTTCAAAATCCCACCCTTTGCCATCCATGTAATTAAATATATCTTTGACGGCCGATTCAATGTTGGCCTCCTCATTGTAGGCAGGCAGGATTATTGATATCTTTGTGTCCCCTGCCAAATCTGTCTCCTGTTCCTTGAACTACGTACTGTTTTGCTTATATAATCTCATAGTTGCAGGCTAAAATCCAGACAAAAAAAGGAGGCCTATCGGCCTCCTTTTTATAAAAAACGATGTTTTAATCTCCGAACATTACCACAATGGCCTTCCTATGGCAAAATCGAAGGAATTGAAATCGTTATATCTCCAGCGCTGGTAGTAGGAGAACCCTACAAATGGCTGATCTGACTCTATCTTGATAGATCCAGTATGGCCAGCCCCATCCGTGCCAAAGGGCTTAAAGGCCGTCGTGCTATGCGGCGGTATCGTCTTACCCGTCTTGACCAGGTTTACGCTCCCATCAGGATTGTAATACGTTACGGTCAAGTTGGCAGTTGCGGTATCGCTTGGATTGTAGGTAAAGACCCAATCTATAAAATCATTGGGGTAAGCGGTCGCATCCCTCTGCCAATCATAATACGATGAGACGTAATGCGTGGCTTTTGCCGTGGTTTCCAGCGGTATCAAGTACGCGAAATCAGCTATATTTGTGCCCGTGTACTTGTACTGGTTCGTCGTGGCATTGTAAGCAAATGCGGCGACATTCAGCCTCTGCTGCCAATTTACACAGTAAAATGGGCCATCGGCTGAAGAAAATTCCGCAGCGCCTTGCACCACGAGAGGCGTGGCGCCGTTAGACGCCACCGCCGTCCATGTATTGGTCGCGCCCTCGTTAATAGGCCTGATGTTCTGCTGTCCGTTCGGGCCAAGAGTGTAAACCTTGGTCAACACCAGGTTGCCTTGCATGTCGTAGAAGTTTGCCGTAACGTGGATGGTGTTGGTGCTGCTGAAATTATGTATGTAGAACCAGTCTATAAACCTGTAGTTGAAGTCGTACTGCGGGGCTATCCATCCCCCGTTGTGTGCGCTGTCAGAGTCGGCGTAATAAAGCGTAGAATCCACCCAACTGGAGGTGTAATAATGCGTGGACAGCGTCGGTATCGCTTTCTCGCCGTAACTTGTGTCGTAGGTTAAGGGATCGTTTACGTTCCATCTCTCCATGTAGAACTGAACGGTTATCGGCTGGTTTGACGTCGCGGTCAGCGCGCCCTGGTTGTATGTGACATCGGAACTCGGCCTGATTGCCCTCGTCTCATGGCCCGCCAGAACATAGGTCTTAGTCACTATCGGATTGGACGGATTTTCGCCGTCGGAGTAATTCAGGGTAACATTCGCGGTGGAGTCGCTCCAGTTTTTCACATAGACAGTGCCAAGGAACCTGTAGCCCGCGGCTGCGGTATCTATGTACTCGTCAAGATACTGGGTTGTGCTTGCATCTGCTGGCAGAGACATGTTCATGCCCGCGCCGTCATCATAAATCAGGGGATCGGCGTAGTACTTACGAGTCCTTGCA
The DNA here is from genome assembly GCA_049801375.1 of Nitrospirota bacterium. Classification (GTDB taxonomy): domain Bacteria; phylum Nitrospirota; class JACRHJ01; order JACRHJ01; family JACRHJ01; genus JBARKJ01. Next base: position 30,883 of record JBARKJ010000056.1, read on the forward strand.
AGGTCTACCCTTATAGCCGGGTCTGTCGAGCGTATCTCCACGCTGCCCTCGCTAACCCCGTAATCCTGATAGGGGTTTTTCGTGACCAGCTGGAAAGGCGCTATTATTATGCCCGGCACGGTCTTGTTCAGCGTGCCGTTCGTGTTGTAGAAGTCGAGGTCGACTACTATATTGTGGTTTGTCGAGTTCTGAAGCGTTAATACGGAGTCCTGAAGCTGCGGATCGCCAAGGAAGTACTCGGACGCCCCGTCCTGCGGCGAGGACGCCACCACTAGGTCGTCACTGCCCGACGTCGGGTCAGTGCCCTTGACCACCTCGACGGCATCGCTCGTCCCCCCGCCGTCCGTATCGGCACTGTTCGGATTTGTCGGATGGGCAAGAAGGCCGCCGCTTAAGGGAATCGTCACGTTCTGCGACAGGGTCCTTATCCCCATCTCGACGCCGTCATCCAGCCCGTCATGGTCTGTATCCCTATCCAGCGGATTGGTCGGGGCGTAGCCGTAGGCTCCGTTCTTGGCGCCGTTCATCTCGTCGATATCGGATACTCCGTCACCGTCGGTATCTATATTACCCTGATTCGTCGGGTCCCAGGCGGCCTGCATGGAGCAGGTGTATTTCCCGCTAACCGTCGTTATGCCGACCGTCCCGGCGGCGGTGGCCGTGCCAAGGTCGTTTACCGTATCGGTTACCTCGGCGTATATCCCGTAAGTGCCGGCGACCATCCAGTTGGGGAAAGTCCCGACAAGGTCCAGAAGCGCGGTCCCGTTATAAGTGCTCGATGTCGGAAATGTGTTCACGTAAAAAAGTATCTTGTTGGTTGGAGTCGCGGTATTAAAATAGTATAACTTTACCGTCGCATCCGAGGAAGCCGTCCCGTTGAAGGCGACCGTGAAGTACTGGGTGCACGGTGTCGTTGGGACGGAGGGCGCGGTTATCGTGATCGTCGGCAGGGGCACGTTCGGCTGAGTGCTGAAAACGGAAATACTGCCGGACTCGTTATTTGCGACATAAAGTTTCTGGTTCGTCGGATCAACAGCCGCGCCCGTCGGGAGATTTAAAAAATTCTGGACCGCGCTTCCGGAATAATTGAAGGCCGCATCCTTTGTATTTCCGTTGGCGTCAAACTGCTGGCCTACCATCTGAAGGTCATCGAAAACGGCCACTGTGGGCGAACCGGGGTTGGTAGAGTCAAAGACGGTGTCGCTCACCCTGAGGAATTTTCCGAAAGCGTCGCCCTGACCGCCTAAAGTCTGATAAAAGGTGGGTGCGGTGGTTATGGCGTTATTGGCGTTGTTATATATGTAATAGAGCTTCTGCACCCTGTAGTTGCCCTGGTCGCCTACATAGAAATACTGGGTCACGCTCGTGCCCGATGCCGTGTGCTCGGCGAACGTGACGCTAACCGGGTAGTAGAGGTATATGGTGGTGCCGCTGCTCGTCACGCTGCCGGAGGTGCCGAAAGTGGAAGTCAGCGCGCCGGTGGAGTCATAAATATCGACCTTGTCGCTGTCGCCGTCCACTACGAATATATGGCCCGACGGCGCTACGGTGACGCCGACCGGCATCGCTATTTTGGCGCCGCCGGCTCCGCCCAGCTTATGGCTCGTACCCGTCCCGGTGAGGTCGGCGAAGGCACCCGACTTGTTATATATCCAGACACAGTTGTTGGTGGAGTCGCCTACAAAAATTTTGGTGGCGTTTACGGCAATGCCTACCGGCGTACCGCTGATGGTCAGATTCATAGACGCATCGTACGACCCGTCTTTTTTATATCGTTTAATCTGTTTAGTCCCGGCATCGGTGACATAGACATCGCCGTTTGCCGGGTCAACAGCCATTTTCGTGGGCTGACTCAGGCTACCCGCCGTTATGTCGTACAGATGATCTCCGTAGGCCGCCCAACCATTCCCTGGACTGATCGAGATGCCGAAGGCAATGACCAGCAAACTTGCAAGGCAAAATAACGAAAGCCTCTTCATAAACCCACCGCCTTTTCTGTTTAAGTTTTAAAGCAAAAAACCTTTAAATCATTATTTTCAAAAAAACCTTTAACAAATAAACTTAATTAAAATCACGGTAATCGTCAACAAATATGGAAGCAATAATTATGCCAGTTTATTAAGGATTTAATCACTCGACGGCCATCGGCATTCAATACCGCGATTAAAAAGAAAAAATAAAACTCAGGGGAATTGAATTCAAGAAATGCTCCATGTTTATATTTTTTTTTAATAAATTTACAATTTACGAAAAATCAAATACTTACGCTAAAAAAGCGCGGAGAGGCCGCGCCGGATTAAACGTCTTGCAATCAGTATTTTCACTCATGTCATTTGAGTGTTTTTGCTCAAATCCTGAAAAGTTTGAAACCCGCCCGCGCCTTGGCCCTCAAGTCCGAAAGCGATTTCAATCCCTTGAGGCTATTCCAGATATACCCCGGCCTGAGGTAGAAGTCCTTATATCCTTTATGAAGCAGTTCTATAAGCTCGTCCCTGGTCATGTGTTCCTCCCATACCTTAGGCAAAAAGCCGGTATGAGGCAATTTGGCGAACTGCCGCCAGTAATCCTCCTTCAGAACCCCCCTGTCGAAACCCATGCGGTACAGGTCCGTCTCCGGGAAAGGAGTGGTAATCGCCAGGTGCAGGTAATCGGGCGAAAGCTCCTGCGCCAGGCGGAGGCTTTCTTCTATCTGGGCGCGGGTCTCTCCCGGCGAGCCGATCATGAAATACGCGAGTATTGCTATCCCGGCCTCTTTAGTCTCTTTGAATACCCTGCGCACCTGTTCTATGGTTATCCCCTTTCGAAGCGTCTCTATCACTTCCGGGGTGCCCGCCTCCACTCCGTAATGGATGCGCTCACAGCCCGAGTCCTTCATCGCCTTCAGCATCTCCGGGGTTATGGTGTCCACCCTCGCCCGGACATCCCAGCCGATCCTGAGGCCCCGTTCCCTGATCTCGCGGCAGATTTCGAATACCCGCTCTTTCTTAACGGTGAACGTGTCGTCGTAAATCAGGAATTCATGTATCCCAAGTCCGGCGCACTGTTCCATCTCGTCCACCACGTTCCTGGCGGAACGGGGACGGAAACGCTTGCCGAGGTGCGGCCTGTCGCAGAAAAGGCACCGGAAGGGGCAGCCCCGGCTGGTTATCATGGTGGTAACGGGCTGGGTCTTGGCGATAAGGGAATAATACTTCTGGAAGGGTGTCAGGTCCCTGGCCGGGAACGGAAGGCTGTCCAGGTCCTCCACGAGCGGCGGGTTTCCGGTATTGATTATCTCGCCCCTGTCCCGGAAAACCAGCCCTTTTATTTTCCTGAGCGCGGCAGGGTCGCGCAGGTTATCAATGAGCGCAGAGAACGCCTTCTCCCCCTCGCCCAGCACCAGGAAGTCCACCCCCGGCAGGTTTATGGTCTCGTCGGGGTAGATATAAGGATGCGGCCCCCCCATAACCACACGAATCTCCCCGTTTATCTCCTTGACGAGCTTTGCCGTCTCATAGGCGTCGACAAGGGTGAAGGTAGTGGCGGTAATCCCCACTACGTCCGGCGATTCCAGGGCGATTCGTCTCTTTAGCGCCGGATAGTCCAACTCCTCGACCACCGCGTCGATCACCCTGATTTCGTGCCGAGTGTTTTCGCGCGCATACGCCGCGACATACAGGATGCCCAGCGGAGGGTTGTATCCACGCTCCTCGTCCACGATTGACGGGATGTTATTCGTGACCAGGTTAAGCTGCGGGGGGTTGACTAAAAGGACTTTTACCTTATCCACCGGTCTCTCCTTACCATGACGTCGGTAATGAGGCCGATGAAGCCGATCTGGAAGCCCAGCAGGACGGCCAATAGTCCGGCCTCGGTAATCCTGTGGTACAGGATGAGCGTCTGGGCGACATGGTATACGCCGACGGCAAGGAACAGCAGGCTTGCGGGCAGGAATATCTTCAGCGGGTTAAAATAGCAGATTACCCGGACTATCAGCATGATAAAGTTCGAAAAGTCCTTAATGGGGCGTATCTTCGATTTCCCTCCGGAACGGGCCCGGTAATCAATGGGGATGTAATTGACGTTGTACCCGTCGGATATAAGGGCCAGCGTTATGGTGGTGGTGAACGAGAAGCCGGAAGGCAGGAGGTGGAAGTATTTGAGCGCAAGTTCCTTCCGGAACGCCCTGAGGCCGGAGTTCAAGTCCGGTATCTTCGTCTCCGAGAGGTAGTCCGCAAGCTTCTTCAGGAAGAATTTTGCCGGGCGGCGCAATATGGGGATATTCACGTCCTTTCCCGTCCTTGCGCCCACTACCATGTCGTACCCTTCGTCCATGCCGCCAAGGAGCCTTGGTATCATCTCCGGCGGGTATGTCCCGTCCGCGTCCGTAATGACGATAACGTCGCCTTTCGCGCTCCGGATGCCGGTCTTGAGCGATGCGCCGTAGCCCTTGTTCTCCGGGTGGGTCAGGATGGCCACGTCCTGGCCGATGAGGCTTGCGGAAGTGCCATCCGTGGAACCGTCGTCTACTACGATTATTTCGTAGGTGTAATCAGTCTTGTCAAGGGTCTCGCGGACTTTGCGCACTACCTCTTTTATCGAACCGGCCTCGTTATACGCCGGTATGATTATGCTTACCATCTAAATTTCCTGCTCCTCCATTTTTTCCTGCTTCAGCTTCTCCTTGCCCCTGCGGTAATATTTAATCCCGAAATAGGCGAAGAAATATGAGATTACCGAGACCACTGCTCCCGCGGCGATGGTCCCGAATGCGAATGCGAACAGGTAAGGCCTGAATTCCCTGGCGAAGTCCTTCCAGTAGGCCATTTCCCAGACGGTATGCTGCGCGGTGTGGTTTAGAAAGTGCGTCGATATGAGTTCGTAGTTCATGGGATGTATATCGGCGCCAAGGGCGCGCATCGCGGATACCGTAAGCCATGTTGGGATAATATATACAAACGCTATGGTCCAGGGGTTGTTCACGAACGTCCCGGTAAGGGCGACTACTTTATTCAGCCGGAAGATCCAGGCGAGGGTGAGGATAATTATCCAGTGAATGCCCAGAAAAGGCGTGAAGGCGACGAAAACGCCAGCGGCGAAAGACCTTGCCAGATCGTGCGGCGTTTCGTCCACGTGGAGGATATTTCTTATATGTTTTTTAATTTTTGACCCGGTCATTCAAAATGCTCGTAGCCCTCAGGCTTCAACGCCTTCCTTGTTCCGTCTTTCAACTCAAGGTACGCCCGGTCTCCCTTCAGCACCTCCCCGATTTTCGTAAATGTCACCCCCGCCCTTTCTCCCAGCGCCAAAAGCTCGCGTTCCCTTTTCAATCCCCTGACGGTGAACAGAAGCTCGTAGTCCTCGCCTCCCGAAAGGCTTAGCTGGACAGCCCTTTCCCTGCCCGCATATGCGGCCAGTTCCTTTGAAACCGGCAGCCTCTCTTCGAATATTACAGCACCGGCGCCGCTTGCCTCCGTTATATGGCGGAGGTCGGAAGAAAGCCCGTCGCTTATATCTATCATTGAGGAGGCGATGCCACTTTTACCTAAAAGCCTGCCCGATCCAACCCTCGCCTCCGGCCTCAGATGCCGGGATACTAAGTATTTTTCAACGGACGGATGCCACCCTGTTGCGCCCGGACAATGCGTCCGGCCCCGCATCATAGTCCCGGCCCCTGCTTTCAGTATTTCCAGCCCAGCCGCGGAATCGCCAAGGGTGCCAGTGACCCAGATGCCGTCTCCCGGCCTCGCGCCGGAGCGTTTTACCGCCCGGCCTTTTTCCACCTGGCCTATCACCGAGACGCTTATAAAAAGCGGCCCCGGCGTATTGCTGGTATCCCCGCCAGCTAACCTCGCGCCAAAAGCGGCCTCTTCCATCCCCGCGAATATCCGCTTAAAGTCCCGGAAGTCCATTTCTCCCGGCGCGGCTATGGAGACGAAATACAGAAGCGGCTCTCCGCCCATCGCTGCAATGTCGCTTAAGTTCGCCGTGAGCGCCTTATAGCCCAGGTCTCTTGGTGCGGTGTATGAAAGGTCGAAATGTATCCCTTCAATCAGCAGGTCAGTGGAGACAAGGCACTCATGCCCCGCATTGACCTTGAAGACTGCGGCGTCGTCTCCGATGCCCGTCGTCAGAAAGTCTCCCGAACCGTTTTGCCCGGCCCCTTTGGCTGCCCCTTCCGCTATTTTCCGAATCGCTCCAAATTCGCCGATGCGGCTGAGCTTCATTTTAAAAGAGCGATGTCGAGCACTTCGTCCATATGCTCGACAAACCTTATCTCAAGGCTCTTCCGGACGATCTTTGGGATGTCCTCGATGTCCTTCGCGTTCCGTTTCGGGACGATAACAGTCTTTATCCCGGCGCGCCTCGCCGCGAGCGTCTTCTCTTTCAGGCCTCCGATCGGGAGCACCCTTCCGCGAAGAGTAATCTCGCCGGTCATAGCCACGTCCTTGCTTACCGGCCTGCCAGTCAGCGCGGAGGTGATGGCGGTACCCATCGTGACTCCGGCGGACGGCCCGTCCTTAGGTATGGCACCCGCCGGTACGTGTATATGGATGTCCGTCTTCCCGAAGACGTCCTCTTTAATACCCAGTGCCGGAGCCTTCGAGCGGACGTATGAAAGCGCGGCCTGCGCGGACTCCTTCATCACCTCTCCCAGGTGGCCGGTAAGGGTAAGGCTGCCCTTGCCTTTCATGGTAGTGGCCTCGATGAACAGGATTTCGCCGCCGCTCTCCGTCCAGGCAAGGCCTGTCGCGACGCCCACCTCGTCTTTTTCCCGTTCTTCCTCCGGCAGGTAACGGGGCGGGCCTACGTACTTATACAGGTCTCTTGGGGTGATGTGCAGGGGGCCTTTCCGGCCCTCGGCGATCTTCCGGGCGACCTTCCTGCAGATGTTCGCTATCTCGCGCTCCAGGTTCCGGAGGCCCGATTCTCTGGTGTACTGCGATATGAGCTGGGTAAGGGCCTGGTCCGAGATCAGTATATCCTTCTCCGTCACCCCGTTTTCAACCAACTGGCGCGGGATGAGATATTTTAACGCGATGCCTTTCTTTTCTTCTTCGGTGTAGCCCGCGATGTGGATGACCTCCATCCTGTCCTTCAGGGCTGGGATGATGGGGTCGGCAAGGTTCGCGGTGGTGATGAACATGACGTTGCTTAAGTCGAACGGCACGGCCAGGTAGTGGTCCACGAACGCGAAGTTCTGCTCCGGGTCCAGCACTTCGAGAAGCGCCGCAGACGGGTCTCCCCGGAAGTCCGCGCCGACCTTATCCACCTCGTCCAGCATGAACACGGGGTTATTGGTGTTGCACTGCCTTATCCCCTGGATTATCCTGCCGGGTAGCGCGCCGACGTAAGTGCGCCTGTGTCCCCGTATCTCCGCCTCGTCCCTTATGCCGCCCAGGGACATCCTGAAGAACTCGCGGCCCAGTGCGCGGGCGATAGATTTTCCGAGCGAGGTCTTGCCGACGCCCGGCGGGCCGACGAAGCAGAGTATCGGCCCTTTAAGTTTGTCTTTGAGCTTCCGTACCGCGAGATATTCGAGGATTCTGTCCTTGACCTTCTCCAGGTCGTAGTGGTCTTCGTCCAGTATCTTCTTGGCGCCCTTGATGTCCAGGTTGTCCTGAGTGGTTATTGACCAGGGAAGCTCGGCCAGGGTCTCTATGTACGAGCGTATGACGGCGGATTCGGCGGCGTCCGGGTGCATCCTCTCCAGGCGCTTCAGCTGCTTTTCCGTCTCCGCAAGCACCTTCTCCGGCATCTTCGCTTCTTCCACTTTCTTTCTGAGGTCGTTTATCTCCTCGGTCCGCTCGTCTGTCTCCCCAAGTTCCTTCTGGATGGCCTTCAACTGCTCGCGCAGGAAGTACTCCCGCTGGCTCTTGTCTATCTCGCCGCGCGCGGAAGCCTGTATCTTCTGCTGCATGGTGAGGACTTCCAGCTCCTTGGAGATTATCTCGTTCACCTTTATCAGGCGCTCCTTCGGGTCCAGAATCTCCAGCACCTCCTGGGCAACGTCTACCTTCAGGCCCAGGTTGGAGGCCACGAGGTCCGCAAGCTTGCCCGGGTCGTCGATATTCTCCACTATGACCATGATGTCCGGAAGGAGCATCTTGCCCAGAGTTATCATCTTCTCGAGCTGCTCCTTGACGTTTCTCATCAGGGCCTCGGCCTCGAGCGTCAGCTTCTCGTCCTTGGGTTCCGTTATCTTCTCGATGTTCACCAGGAAGTATGGCTCCGTCTGGACGAAGTCCTTGATGCGGGCTTTGGACATTCCCTGGACGAGCACCTTCACCCGCCCGTCCGGCAGCTTCAGCATCCGCATTATCATCCCTACCGTACCTACCGGGTAGAGGTCCTTCGGGTCCGGGTTCTCGGTGTTCAGATCCTTCTGGGCAACGAGCAGGATGAGCCTGTTCCCGGACAAGGCGTCGTCAATCGCCTTTATGGACATGTCCCGCCCGACGAAAAGCGGCAGTATCATGTATGGGAAGATGACTATATCCCTTATGGGCAGTAGCGGGAGCCTGTCCGGTATCTCTACCTGCTGCTGTTCTTCCTGAGGTTGTTCGTTTAGTTCGGCCACTATGCTCTGGTCTCCTTTATCCTGATTTTCTCTCTATTTTAATCGTTATCGGCTCCCCGCGCCTCTCTTCAACCTTTGGAAAGGTTATCTTCAAAACGCCCCTGGCATAGACCGCTCTCGCTTTTTTGGGGTTTATAGGGACTGTAATCCTTACTATTCTCTTGAACGGCTCGAAAGAGCGCTCCAGGCAGAGATAGTTCATCTTTTCGCTCTCGTCCTGCCTCTCCCTCTTAATCCCCTCTATCGTCAGGAAGCCGTGGAACATGCAAAGCGCAATCCCGGCCGGGTCTATCCCAGGCAGGTCCGCCTCCACGACCACGCTTTCCTTCGTCTCGTAGAGGTCAAGCAGCGGGCCCGAAGTCTCGCCAAGGTTCGCGTTTCTCTCTTCCTCCTCGATAAGCCTGAGGAGGTTCTTCAGTTCCTCCCCCACCATGTTAGCTGAGAAAACGTCTTTTTTCACGGCCATTTCAGCCTTCTCCCCCGGTTCAATCCGCCGGCTGCCTCAACTTTAATCCCTTCACGTATTCTCTGAATTCACGGCCCAGCTCCGGGTCCTTGAGGGCGTATTCCACGGTCGCCTTTAAAAAGCCCAGCTTGTCGCCGGCGTCATATCGCACGCCCTTGAACTTGCAGGCGTAAACGGGCCGGTCCCTCATCAGTTCCCGAAGCCCGTCGGTGAGTTGTATCTCTCCTCCCTTGCCGGGCCTGGTCCCCTTTAAATACTCGAATATGTCCGGGGTAAGGACATACCGGCCTATTATGGCAAGGTTGGAAGGTGACTTCTCAACGGAGGGCTTCTCCACCATCTCCCGGACCTGATAAATTCCCGGCTCCACCTCCACGGCGTCGATTATGCCGTAGCTGGATACGGACTCCCGGGCCACCTCGCATATCGCCACAACCGGGGAGCGGTACTTGTCGTATACGTCCATCAACTGCTTTGTGGCAGGCACTTTCGAGTCTATTATGTCGTCCGAGAGGATTACCGCGAACGGCTCGTCGTCCACGGAAGGCTCCGCGCAGAGCACCGCGTGCCCAAGGCCCAGGGCCTTCTTTTGGCGGATATAGGAGAAAAGGACCATGTTGGATATCCTCTCCACCTCCGCAAGGAGCTTAAGCTTGTTCTTCTCCCTGAGCTCGTATTCCAGCTCGAAGGATGTATCGAAATGGTCTTCGATGGCGCGTTTTCCGCGCCCGGTGATGATGACTACCTCCTCTATACCGGAGGCCACCGCCTCCTCCACGCCGTACTGGATGAGCGGCTTGTCAACGAGGGGAAGCATCTCTTTTGGCGACGCCTTCGTGGCCGGGAGGAACCGGGTGCCAAGGCCCGCGGCTGGAAAAACGGCTTTTCTGATATTGTGGCCCTTCTTCTCGCCCCTCTCCAAAGATGTTCCTCCCTTAGCCCACTATACGAGCAGCCCGACGTCGTATAAGTTTATTTAAAACAAGAGTAAAAGTCAATCTTATTGTGCCAGTTGGGGATATATCCCCCTTGCCTGGCTGATTGCCGCCTGAAGCTCTCCGTCGTTATCGATTACCCAGGAGGCATACCTTTTTTTCTCGTCAAGAGGCATCTGAGACTCTATCCTCAGCCTAGCCTCCCCCGGCGAGAGGTGGCAGTTTTTTACCAGCCTGTCCATCTGCGTCTGCCTGCTGCACCAGACCACGATCACCCCGTCCATCCGGCGGTAAGCCCCTGATTCTATAAGGAGCGCGGCGTCGAAAACTATGACCGCGCCCGGCTCGTTCCGGGAAATCCCCTCCGTTATCTCCGCCTCCCGGCGAAATACCTCCGGGTGGACGATGCCCTCGAGCGCGGCCCGCTTCTCCGGGTCCTTGAACACTATATCGCCCAGAGCCTTTCTGTCGATATGCCCGCTAGACGAGAGTATCCTTTTGCCGAAGAGTCTTACAGTCTCGGAATATGCCGCCGTACCCTGCGCGAGCGCTTCTCTCGCAAGCGCGTCCGCGTCTATTATCCGGGCGCCCATCTCCATAAGGACATGGCTTATCGTGCTCTTCCCGGACGCTATCCCGCCCGTCAGGCCGATTTTTTTCATTTGAAAAACCTCTTTTCGCCGTAATTATAGCTTCTTTTCATCAATCCATGGTAAAAAATTCGGGTATTGTGGAATGAGGGGGCTATCTGATAACATAGATCAATAAGCATGCATAAATTTATTTTCTTCCTATCCGCTCTCATCGCCCTTGCGTCCCCCGCGTCCGCGGAACCGGCCGCCCCCATTATACTCCAGCGCTTCGACCGGAATTTCTCTCCGGCGCTTCTCCAGGTCAGTCAGTTCAACTCCAATAAAGAACTGCTCGCGGTACAGATGAAGGAAGGGACCTCCGAGCCTGGGCAGGTAATCGCCATAGACCGGCGTGGAAAGACAAGGGTGGTAGAGGACCTGACGGCTACAAAGGAGGTGACCGTCCCCGGCTCAAGGCTCTGGATAGCGGGGATAAAGGGCCGGCCGGCATCGAAGGGGAAGGCGACGCAGGCTCGAAGGATATCCCGGTGACAAGGCGGCGGGTGTGGCTTTCCTCCTCCGGGGAATGCTACGCCGTAGCCTATTTCGCATCGGGCGCGTGGTACGAGCTTCGGTATAAGGACAAGGACGGAAAACTCCTCTTCATAGCCGGGCCAAAGGACGATTACGGCCTGAGTGACGTCATGCTTTCCGGCGACGGCTCCAGGGCGCTTGTGGACGACGAGACCGCGCCGTACGGCATGGCGAGGCCGGGCCAGCGGCTCTATCTTTACGACAGGGACGGGAAGCTCCTGATGGACCGTGACGCACGTGAAGACCTGGACTCCTGGCTGGAGACGTCGGACGGCTTCATGGCGGCAAACGGGAGCTATTTCGCAGCCCCCCGCGGGATGGGTAAGAAGAAAGGCGCATCCATCGTACTCATCGACGGAAGCGGAAAAGAAAAATGGGACAGGAGCTATTTCCCCCTGCACGTCATAGAAGAGGACCTGGGCGGCCTTTTCAGGGTACGGGGCGGGAGCCCTTCCTTTATAAATTTAATAGACCAGGACGGCGAGCTTAAGGCGGTGGAGAGAAAGGGTTACGGTTTCGAGCTGAAGTTCTCTAAAGACTTAAAAAAGGCGTACATGCTGATGTTCAAGCCCTTCGACCCGAAGAAGAGCGGAGTGCCGGACGAGCTGAGACTCATGTTCCCGGGCATGGAGGTAATAGCGGTAAATCTCACGGAGCTTTTCCCGGACGCGGCCGGCGGGGTCGAGGTAAATGTTGCGCCCGATGGACGGAGCTTCATCTGCCATGCCTTCCGTTCCGATATGGGAGCGGGCCGCACGAAGATATTACTATTCGGGCCTGACAAGGCCGTCCTCTGGAAAGAAGAATATTACCAGACAAATATCGTGCCCCGTTTCACGGGCGACCGTGAATTCCTGCTTATGTTCGGCTACCCGATAGGCCGGATAATCTTCGAGTCCGGTCCCAAAGATGCTATACTGAAATAGACTTGTGGTTTGGCGGCTCCAGGGAATGCGTTCATTTTGAATCTTAGTTTGAAGGAGGAGTATTTATGGAAATGGACTTAAAGAGTCTTATGTCGAAGGTCGTGGAATTGGAGGGCTCGCTATCCATCGTTTACCAGAAAATCGCGGACCGTTTCAGCAACGACCCTGAGACCAAGGATTTATTTTCGCAGCTGAGTTCTGAAGAGGCGAACCATAAGGAAATCGCCAGCTTTCAACGGAGAGTTATCGTGGCCAACTCAGCCTTATTTCACCCCGTCGAGATAGATGAAAAGACGTTTGACTACGTGACAGTGAAAATAAACAGGCTTTCGAATAATAATCTTACATTAGAAGAGATCGTGGATTTATGCGTCAAGCTTGAAGACAGCATGTCGGAGCATTACGTTTTTATAGCGGCTGGCAAAACCAACAAAAGGTTTGGAAAATTCATAGTGCAGATGTCCAGCGAGTCGCTTGGCCATGCAAAAAAGATTATCGAGTTCGCTAAAAAAAGAGGCATCGCCCTTACAAAGCACGAGAATGAATTGCCCGACCGTCCAAGGTTCTGTCCGATAATATGAAAACGCGCCTTCTTATTTTCGCCCCAGCCCTTTTAGCGCTTTTTGATTTTTCGGGTCCAGCTTAAGCGCGGACTCGAAAGCGTCTTTCGCCTTGTCCCTTATCCCCGCCTTCTGGTACAGAAGGCCAAGGTTTGCGCGGTGTTCCGCGACGCCCGGCTCAAGCTCTACAGCCGTCAGCATAGCCTCCTCGGCCTCCGCCTCCCTGCGCGGCCTCTGGAGGAGCGCAAGGGCCAGGTAGCTGAAATACGATGCAGTCGACGGATCGAGCCTCGCGGCCTCCTTGAAATGTATGGTCGCGGACTCGAAGTCTTTTTTCTTGAAGCTTTCGATGCCGTTAGTAAACGCATCCTTCGCCCTGCCCGCATCCTTGGGCTTTTTCTTCTTCGACACAGGCGCCCCATCCGTCATGACCGTGGCGAGCGACAGATCGTACTCCCACCGGCGCGAGTCGTTGGATAATATGGCGTAAGCCTCCGAAACCTTAGCGAAAAGCTCACCAAGCTCCCCGGCCAGCTTCTCCATCCCCGGCGTGAACTGCCCGTCCGGATGATAGAGCCTTGCAAGCCTCTGGTATGCCGACTCTATCTCCTCCTGGGCGGCCTCCGAGTCCAGGCCCAGGACCTCGTAATGGTTCTGGATTTTCGCATCGAAATACGCCTTTTGTATGGCGGTCCCGTCGATGGCGGACTCCGCTTCGAGACGCGCCATAGCTTTTGGTTTATTTTGGGGTTTTCCCCCTTCTTTCTCCAGCATCCCGATGGAAAAGAAGACATATACCGCCTTCAGGGCCTCGAAGTCCCCTACCTTAGACTGGCTGATTGCGTCCTTTATCGTCCGCTTCCCGTCAAAGAGCGAGAGGATTGTCTTCTCCTCGCTTGATAAGTCAACGTCCTGGTATAGCTTCAGCGGGTCCGAGGTCGGCCTTAGCACCGTCTCCATCGGCGGGATTCCCCGCGAGATGCGCGTCCAGTCGTTTATATCCTTGATACCCTGCATTATAAGGTTCGCCGTGGACATGTGGAGCGTTATCACCTCGCCCGGCGGTATCTCGCCAGGGATGAACTCGTAGCACCCTTCCGTCATGTCGAACATGCTCGCGACTATCTCCTGCACCTGGTATTTAACGCCCCAGAAGAGGTCCTTGGGCTTTAAATACCCAAGCTCGACGAGGATTCCGCCCAGGCGTTTTTTTGCATGGGACATTACCTTAGTGGCCGCATCGAACTCCTTTACGTTTATCTTGCCCGCCTTAAGGAGTACCTCGCCCAAGCGGTCCCCCTCGTAGTTCGAGGACGCGAATATTATCTCCCCGTTTTTTATGTACAGGTTCTTGATGATACTGTCCTTCGCAAGCGAGAGCGTGCCGGATGCCTTAATCCTGTGCAGGTGGGTAAGTATCCCCGGCAGGCTGTTTTCATCTAACTTTCCGGATAATGGGGCTGGGTTTGGCATGACTTGTGATTATACTTGTTGACTCGTCTTTGTCAATCCCCATAATTTTAAAAGATTTTCGTATCGTTTCCTTCATTGACAGGAGTTTTATGCCTGTGATAATATTTTTCAGTTAATAAAAATTTTTGAAAAGCCAGAATTTTGCGCAATTTTATAGGTACACGAAAGGAGAAGTTTTCATGAAGCACAGAATTGGCATCCTCACGGGGGGCGGGGACTGTCCGGGTCTTAACGCGGTTATCCGGGCTGTGTTCCGAAGGGCCGAGCAGTTCGATTACGAGGTTATCGGCATCCGGGACGGCTGGAAGGGACTGCTGGAAATGGAGTGCGAACCCCTGTCGCGCCAGCAGGTTTCCGGCATCCACCTCTTCGGAGGGACGATACTCGGCACTTCCAGGACTAACCCGTTCAAGAAGGAAAACGGCGCCGAGACTGTCGCCGCGAACATGAAGAAGATGGACCTCCATGCGCTGATAGCCGTCGGAGGCGACGATACCCTGGGCGTCTGCAACAAGCTGTCGAAGATGGGGCTTAATACCGTCGGCGTACCCAAGACCATAGACAACGACCTCTCCGCGACGGATGTCACGTTCGGGTACGACACGGCCGTCTCCATCGCCACGGAGTGCATCGACAGGCTGCATACCACCGCGGAGTCCCACCACAGGACTCTGGTGGTGGAGCTGATGGGCCGCCACGCCGGCTGGATAACCTGCGCGTCGGGTATTGCCGGAGGCGCGGACATGATACTGGTCCCGGAGGAGCCCTTCAATATCGTCGAAGTCTGCAACGTACTGAAGAAGCGCGCCGCGCGGGGCAAGAAGTTCAATATCGTCGCGGTCTCCGAGGGTGCGGTGTTCTCCGATGCGCCCGGCGTGGAAGGTTCCGTGGTCCTTCAGACGGCGGACAAGGACGCGTTCGGGAACGTACGGCTTGGCGGGATCGCCAACATCCTCGCCAAGGAGATAGAGACCAGGACCGGGTTCGAGACGAGGGCCGTCATACTGGGACACCTGCAAAGGGGCGGAACGCCCACCGCCTATGACCGGGTGCTTGCGACACGTTTCGGCGTGAAGGCGGTGGAACTCGTCCATGAGGGCAGGTTCGGGTTAATGGTGGCAATCCACGGGACGAGCATTGAGGCCGTGCCCCTGGAGGAAGCTGTCGGCAAGACCAAGACCCTGGACATGGGACTCTACGAGACGGCCAAGATTTTCTTCGGCTGATGGTGTAAAATAAACTCTATATGAAAACCATAGCCTTACTCACTTCCGGGGGTGATTCATCCGGGATGAACGCCGCCATCAGGAGCGTCGTGCATACCGGGCTGGATATGGGCCTGCGCGTGATAGGCTTCATCCAGGGTTACCAGGGGCTGATTGAAAACCATTTCATCGAGATGGACTCCGACTCGGTGGACGGGATTATCCAGCGCGGCGGGACGATACTGCGCTCCGCCAGGAGCGGCGAGTTCAAGAGCGACTGGGGACAGAAGACCTCTCTTGAAAACCTCGCAAAAAACGCTATCGACGGCGTCGTCGTAATCGGCGGGGACGGCTCTCTGCACGGCGCGCAGGTCCTGCACGACCTGGGCGTCCCGGTCGCCGGCATACCGGCCTCAATCGACAACGATATATACGGCACGGACATGGCAATCGGCGTGGACACCGCGCTTAACAACATCGTCCACGCCGTGGACATGCTCCGTGATACCGCGTCGTCGCACGACCGGGCGTTTATCCTGGAAGTCATGGGCAGAAGCTCCGGATACCTGGCCTATACTTCCGGACTGGCATGCGCCGCGGAAGCGGTGATAATCCCGGAGATCCCTTATGACCTTGACGCCATCGGGATGCGTCTCCTGGAAGCCAAAAGGCGCGGCAGGACGAACAGTATAGTGATAGTCGCAGAAGGGGCGGGCTCCGCCTACGCCGTGGAGCTTAAGATGAAATCCTTCGCCGGTTTCGAGACCAGGATTACCGTGCTCGGCCATCTCCAGCGCGGCGGCGAGCCTACGGTCTTCGACAGGCTCCTTGGGAGGCGGCTCGGGGCGGCGGCGGTAAAGCGGCTGGTCAAGGGGCAGCGCGGATTTATGGTTGGGCTTATAAATAATGAAGTGGTTTCCACTTCTTTCAAGGACGTCTTCGCGAACAAGAAAACCTTAAGCGAAAAGAACCTTGCAATCGCGCGCCAGCTCTCCGGAGCCGACCGGCACAACCCGGAAAAGGAGTCAGAAGATGCCTGAGAACCCTGAAAAACCTGAGAGCCCCGAGGGCGCCGAAACCCCCGAATCCCCCGAATCCATAGACGAAATGTACATGCGCGGCAGAGAGTCGTTCGACGGCAAAGACTACGCCCTCGCCCAGAGTTATTTCGAGCAGATAGTGGCGATAAGGCCGTACGCGGACGTATTCAACAAGCTGGGCCAGATATATCATGGCAAGGGCGAGCTCTCGAAGGCCGCGGAGGCGTTCAAAAAGGCGCTTGCCGTAAACCCCGGCTATACGGAAGTCTCCCTGAACCTGGCGGTCACCTTAAACGACATGGGCAAGTACAACGAGGCAAACGAGGTATTCGGAAAGGCCGCGAAGATAGCCCACGCGACTCCCTACTCGATGGACCCGTACATAAAAGGCAAGCTCGCCAACGAGCATTCGAAGATAGCGGACATATATTATGACCTGGGGCTTTTCGGGGAGGCGGTCGAGGAATATAAAAAGGCGGTAAGCCTGCGTCCGGCGTTCGTGGACATCCTCACCAAAATAGGCATCGCCTACCGCGAAAAGGGTCTATACAACGAGGCCATCCGCGAGTTCATGAAGTCCAAGGAGATTAACCCGCACTACATACCGGCGCGGATCAACCTCGGGATAACCTACTACATGAAGGGGTTCATAGACCTTGCCGTCAAGGAATGGAACGAGGCGCTGGATGTGAACCCACAGAGCACGGACGCGAAGATGTACCTGAAGTTCGTCGAGAGCGAGCAGGCAGGCGGAGAAGACCTGACCAACCTTGGCGAAGATTAACCCATGCCGGACCTCCTGAAAGTCAATAAACTTAAAACAGAGTTCCATACCCGCGAGGGCAGCTTCTTCGCCGTGGACGGCGTGAGCTTTCACGTTGACCAGGGCGAGGTGCTGGGCCTGGTCGGCGAGTCCGGGTGCGGCAAGAGCGTCACGGCCCTTTCCATCATGCGCATCCTCCCGGACCCTCCCGGCCGTGTCGCCGGCGGCGAGGTGATATTCGAAGGGGCGAACCTGCTTGACCTCCCCGAGCCGCAGATGAGAAAGATACGTGGCGGCAGGATAGGGATGGTATTCCAGGAGCCGATGACCTCGCTGAACCCGGTATTCACCGTGGGCGACCAGGTGGCGGAGGCGCTTATCGTACATAAGGGGATGCGGAAAGAAAAAGCGTTTGAGCGGGTGGCGGAGCTTTTCGATATGGTGGGCCTGCCCGAGCCTAAAAAACTGCTTTATAATTATCCCCACCAGCTCTCCGGCGGGATGCGCCAGAGGGTGATGATAGCGATGGCCATCTCCTGCGGGCCGAGCCTCGTCATAGCCGACGAGCCGACTACCGCGCTGGATGTGACGATACAGGCGCAGATATTAGCGCTGCTTGACGACATCCGGAAAAAGACCGGCACGGCCATAATGCTAATCACGCACGACCTCGGGATAATCGCGCAGATGGCGGACCGTGTCGCCGTGATGTACGCGGGCAGGATAGTGGAGGAGGCCAGGACGGACGATATATTCTACGACCCGCTGCACCCATATACCGAGGGGCTTTTAGCGTCCATCCCGAAGCC
>JBARKJ010000057.1:0-21581 GCA_049801375.1 Nitrospirota bacterium
TTAGTGTTCGAGGCCCCGGAGGACGAGGCTCTGCGGGTTAAGGAATTAGCGATAAAAGAGATGGAAGGCGCGGCGCATTTCAAGGCCCCGCTTAAGGTGGATGTCGGCCAGGGTCCGAACTGGGGCGAGGCGCATTAGCGGCAATAAAAAAGCCGCCCCTGTTTTTAACAGTAGCGGCCTTGTTTTATGGTGCCGAAGGGGGGATTTGAACCCCCATGGGCTTGCGCCCACTAGGTCCTGAACCTAGCGTGTATACCAGTTTCACCACTCCGGCGTCGAACCCTTAAATTATCTCGGAATGGCTGTAATGTCAAGAGTAAAAGTCGCTAAAAGATAACACGGCAAAGATGACCGAGAAATTTATCATGCATATAAAAAAGAATTGTTGACAACTCCGCTCTCCTTTTGATATAAATATATTCACCTTTATCCAGAGCTGGCGGAGGGACTGGCCCTTTGAAGCCCGGCAACCTGGCGTTTACGTCAAGGTGCCAATTCCAGCTCCGGGAAAACCGGAGGGAGATAAGGGGCGGAAAATTTATTTTTCCAGCGATACCCCCTCCTCCGGACGGGGGTTTTTTGTTTAAAGGGGTGGTCTTGATGCTATGTATAATGCAAAGCCGGGGGCCAAAAGGCGGCTCCAGGGAATAGATGATTTTGATGCGGCTCCGTTCTTTTCTTTTACGGGAAAAGAAAAGAACCAAAAGAAAACGGGACATAAAAAAGTTTAAAAGTTTTTGGAGGTACCTTTTTACTAAAAAGGTACCGGTTTAAAAGGGAGGTATTCTTTTGGCCAAGACCTATGAAGAAATTAACGAAAAAATCAGGAAGGGCCAGGCCGTAGTGGTCACGGCTGAGGAGGTCGTGGCGCTTGGGAAAGAAAAGGGCGTAGGTTACGTCGCGGATAACGTAGACGTCGTCACCACCGGCACTTTCGGCCCGATGTGCTCTTCCGGCGCGTTCCTGAATTTCGGCCACTCGGACCCGCCAATCAAGATGCAGAAGGTATGGCTGAACGACGTGCCGGTCTTCGCGGGGTTAGCCGCCGTGGACGCCTATGTCGGCGCTACCGAGCTGTCCGAAAAAGTCGGGTTCGATTACGGCGGCGGCCACTTGATCGAAGACTTAATAGCCGGGAAGACCGTTACGCTCCGAGCGGTATCGTACGGGACGGACTGCTACCCCAGGCGCGAGATAGAGACGGAGATAACGCTTGAGTCTCTGAACCAGGCTTTCCTGTTCAACCCCAGGAACGCGTACCAGAACTACAACATAGCGCTGAACTCATCCGACCGCGCGCTCAACACTTACATGGGCATACTGCTCCCGAACATGGGGAACGCGACGTATTCCACGTCGGGCGAGCTCTCTCCGCTTCTGAACGACCCTCTGTACAGGACCATCGGCATCGGCACAAGGATATTCCTGGGCGGGGCCCAGGGGTACGTGGCGTGGGAAGGGACCCAGCACAACCCGAAGCAGGCAAGGGGGGAGAACGGCGAGCCTCTCGCGCCCGCGGGGACGCTATCTCTTATCGGGGATATGAAGTCCATGTCCACACGGTACGTCCGGGGGGCGTACTACTATAAATACGGCATCTCGCTTTTCGTGGGCGTGGGGATACCCATACCGGTGCTGGACGAGGAGATGGCAAGGTTCGTCTGCACGGGCAACGACGAGATATTCGCCACGGCGATAGATTACAGCGTCGAGAGCCGCGCTAAACCCTCGTTCGGGCGGTTCAGCTACGCGGACCTTCGTGGCGGGAAAATAACCGTGAACGGCAAGGATATCCAGACCGCGCCGCTCAGTTCCCTCAAACGGGCGCGTGAGATAGCGAATATCCTTAAGGGCTGGGTAGAGAAGGGACAGTTTACGCTGACCGAGCCGGTCAGGCCGCTCGTGAACGACTGCTCGTTCAAGCCGCTTAACATCGTCCCGCCAAGGGCGGACGCACAGCTTTCTTAAAGGCATAAAGTCCCGCCTTTTTGAAAAAAGGCGGCCCAAAAACTTTTGGTCCGGTTTCTCTTTGGTTACTTTCTCTTTTTCCAAAGAGAAAGTAACAGAAAGGAATTACAATATGGCTCATCAGAGGGTGGTTCTCACGTTCCAGCGCTGGCAGCTTGACCAGCCGATAACATATAAACTGATCAAGGAGTTCGACCTCGTGCCGAACATCCTGCAGGCGAAGGTTACTCCGGACGAAGGCAAGATGTCTCTGGAGTTGCTCGGCCTTGAGCAGAATATCGAAGCGGGTATAAAGTGGCTTAAAGAGCAGCAGGTGATAGTGGACCCGCTGGCGACGGGGCTTGGCGTCAATAAAGACTCCTGCGTGGACTGCGGGGCTTGCACCGCTGTATGCCCGACCGGCGCTCTGGAGTTCGATAAGGACTGGACGCTCGTCTACGACGAGGACAGGTGCATCCTGTGCCTCGCATGCGTCCCGGCCTGCCCGGTCCGGGCAATAGAAGAGAGGGCGTAAAAAAAAAGCCCCGGAACTTTCCGGGGCTTTTTTTACGAGGATTTTATAAACCTGACATAAATCATTTACCGCCATGGCCCTAATGCTGTAAAATGCATGTAATGAAGTTAGCTCCTAGTACATACAGGAAATCGGTGCAGTGGGGATTTTTTTCTTTTATCCTGTACCTTGGGGTCAGGCTCTGGCAGTTCGCAAAGTTCTACGAAACAGGCGGGGCCGGTTTAAAAATCCCGCACCCGGACGGCGTGGAGGGTTTCCTGCCCATCGGCGCGCTGACGAACCTTAAATACTGGCTTGTCACGGGCCATGTGCATCCGGTGCATCCGGCGGCCATGTTCATCTTGATCGGCGCGATCGCCACTTCAGCAGTATTCAAAAAAAGTTTCTGCGGCTGGATATGCCCCATCGGACTAATCTCCGATTGGCTTCGCAGGCCCTGGAGGCGGCTCTTCAAGCGTGAGCTTCGGCTCCCGGCCTGGCTCGATTACCCGCTCCGCTCGCTTAAATATATAATCTTCCTTTTTTTCTTTCTGGCAATAGTAATCAGGATGGGCCTGCCCGACCTGCACAACTTCCTTGACGGCGATTACTGGAAGGTCGCCGACGTGAAGATGCTGCTGTTCTTTACGGACGTCTCCGCGCTCGCGCTGGACGTTATAGTCCTTCTGGCGATACTGTCCGTATTGTTTAAGAGTTTCTGGTGCAGGTACTTATGTCCTTACGGCGCACTCCTTGGGCTTCTCTCGTTTTTGTCGCCGTTTGCGATAAAACGCGATAAGGAAAAATGCACCGGATGCGGGAAATGCGCGCGCGAGTGCCCGGCGTCTCTCCCGGTGGACAAAAAGGAGCGCGTGCTCTCGCCTGAATGCACCTCATGCCAGGGCTGCGTTTCCGTCTGCCCTGAGGACGCCCTTGCCTACAAGGGAAGGAAAAATTTGGTCCTCTCCGGCCCGAAGCTCGCGGCTGGCATTCTGGCCCTGTTTTTAAGCATTTACCTCGTCGCCCTCGCCACAGGCCACTGGCATTCCCAGGTCAGCCAGGACGACTTAAAGCGCCTCGTCCCCATCGCCGAATCCCTTGAGCACCCATAATCTACTTTGATTTGAGTCCCACGGGCAATACAGGGACGTGGCGATAGAAACTTTTTTTCGATAAAAAAAGCCGGGGAAATTTCCCCGGCTCTTTTTATTTTTATGCAAAGAAATTTTACAGGATAGTATTGCAGGAGCTGTCGAGGCAGACCTTGTTCTCGTCTCTTATCGGGATTACCTTGGGGTTGACCGTCTCAACCTGGGCGGCGGTGAAATTGCCCGCGCTGTCAAAGACCACCTGATTGGTAGCCGCAACGGAAACGTTCGTCGTGGGGGCCTTGATGCCGACCTCGGCCATCCCGGCAGGATCAAGAGACGCCGCGTTTGCCATCGCCGTGGACGCGGTCAGAGCCGCAAATACTGCAAATGCCGCCAATTTCTTCATGATTTTTCTCCTTTTTCCCGATTTGTGTGCCAATTAGAAGGAATAATACCTCCCTCGCCCCTTATGCCTGCTGTAGCAATTAATATAATAACTATAAACGACAAGGGCACTGGTGTCTGTGATTATAATCACGGAAGATTATGATCTTAGTCATAAAGGCGGAAAATTTCAAATCGCGTGGCAGGCTTCGCAAAGATCGGTCTGGTGGTTTATGTCGCCTATCCTGTAGGTTTTTGGGCCGGCTATATTATACGGGTCGTGGCAGGTGCAGCAGCCGAGTTTGCCGTCGAAAAGCATGAGGCGCGGATTCACGGCCGGCCTGATTTCCTTATCGTTTGAGACGGCATCCGCGTAACTGATTCCGATGGCATGAGAAAGTCCGATGTTAGTGCCAGATTTGAAAGCCATGGAGCCGGGAGTGGTCAGCTCCGGGTTTGCCGGGTCGTCATGGCAGCCGAAGCACTCGGCGGACAGGCTGTCTATCGCGACGTTCGGGTTCCTGAGCCAACTAAGCGTTTGTATATGGTCGTCGGTTATGGTGTAAGTAAAGACGCCGACGGTGGTGAATTTTGAAAAACCGTGCGCCTTATCCATGGCGGCGCGGCAGTCGGTGTAGCCGAGCGGATCTATTTTCCCGTGGCATTTCGCGCAAAAGGCCTTGCCTGAAACCCCCGCCCGCAGCAGATACGTCTTTGCTCCCGTGGTTGCGTTAACGAAGGCCATATGCGGGTCATGACAAGTCGCACACGTTAAAAGTGTCGGGTCCACCACTGGGAAGGTCGGGTCGTATGTGGACTTGCTTGCGGCGTTTACGTAATGGGATATGGCGTTCAGTTCCGTATGGCATTTCAGGCAGAGGGCACTCACGGACTCAACAAACTGGTATGGCCTTGGGTCGCCCGGCTGCGGCACGGTGAAATGACATCCAAAGCAATCGCCGGAAAAATCGTGGGGCGCGACAGATTGAATGGTGGCCGACCCATAATTGGCCGTGGCTAAGGGTATGATTACAAAACAAGTTTTGATGAGCCTGCGGCCAAATAGATTTTTTATTAACTTAACCGTAATCCCGAACGAAGTCGCAAACTTGCGACGCCATTTGATTGCCCGGTTTACCATGCTTCCGCTCCTCTTCTGGAACAAAATAAATTACGTTGCCTTTTAAATCATATCTCAGGGACGTATTTTGTCAAATCGCGGTTTGTTTGTTGATTATTTCGCCGGTTTATATTATCTTTAACCAGCCGGTGGAGGAGGCGTATGGCTGGGAGAAACGCGAATAAGGCCGGGAAGGACACGAGAAGGGGCGAGCTTTTCGGCATCATGGGAATCGCCGCCGCGCTCATTATCGGCATGTCCCTTTTCTCCTATAACCGGTTCGACACTTCCTGGGGCTCGTACGCAGGCCAGAAATCCGTCCACAACCTTATCGGCCGCTTCGGCGCGCACATTGCCGATTATTCTTTTCAGCTGTTCGGCGGCGGTGCATTCCTTATCCCGTTCTATACTTTAATCTACGGCATTAACCGCTTCACGCAGAAGGAGCGCCGCTACAGGATTATAAAAGTCCTGGGCGGGCTCTTAGTCATCGTCTCCCTTTCTTCGTTACTCAGGCTCAGATACGATTATCTTTACTTCGGGAACATCCGCGCGGGAGGATGGATAGGGGATGCCGCAACGTCCAGGATGCTGGACTTCTTCGGCAGGGCGGGCTCGTATATCCTTACCGTTACAGTCCTTCTATGTGCGCTGGTCCTCTCCACGACCGTCTCCCTGATGTCCATTATCATTGGAATAAAGTCCTGGATAATCGTTACCAGGGATAAAGTCCGGACAGTTTATGCCATGCGCGCGGAGAGAAAAATAAAACGGGAGACGCTGGAAAAGCTCGAAGGGGCCGAGCCCGTGCCGCCGCCGGAAATAATGGAGCCTAAAGAGCCGCGCCGGTCCATAAACCCCGCACCGGAGCGGATGCAGGAGGCCCTGCCGTTTACCGGCCCGGACAGGGACTACGCCCTCCCGCCACTAAGCCTCCTGAACGACCCGCCGGCAGGCAGGAAGCGCGCCGATAAGGACTCGCTCATTATGAGCTCGTCCATCCTGGAGAAGAAGCTCGCGGACTTCGGCGTGGAGGGGAAGGTGGTGCAGGTGAACCCCGGGCCGGTAATTACGATGTACGAGTTCGAGCCGGCGCCGGGGGTGAAGGTGAACCGGATCTCGACCCTCTCGGACGACCTGGCCCTTGCCATGCGTGCCGAATCCGTGCGAATTGTCGCGCCCCTGCCAGGCAAGGCGGCGGTGGGCGTCGAGATTCCGAATAACGTCCGGGAAGAGGTCTTCGTTAAGGAGATAATGGCCTCTCCGGAATTTCTAAAGAATAAGTCGCCCCTGAACCTGGCGTTGGGCAAAGACATATACGGAAACCCGATGGCCTCCGACCTGAGCAAGATGCCCCACCTGCTGGTGGCGGGAGCGACAGGCTCCGGCAAGTCCGTGGCCATAAACACCATGACCATAAGCCTGCTCATGTCCGCGAAGCCGCGCGACCTCCGTCTCCTGATGGTGGACCCGAAGCGCCTGGAGCTATCCGTCTATGACGGCATCCCGCACCTGTTAGAGCCGGTTATAACCGAGCCGCGGCGGGCGGCGGCGTCGCTTCGGCGTGTGGTGGTCGTGATGGAGGAGCGCTACAAACTGCTTGCCGAGAAGGGCGTGCGCAATATCGAGGGCTTCAACCAGAAGGCGCTCGAAGAGAAGAAGCACCCGCGTCTTGGCGTGGACACCGAGGAGCATGAGCCACGGCGGGAAGCGGTGATAAACGAGGACGGGACCATCCCCTATATAGTCGTAATAATAGACGAGCTTGCGGACCTGATGATGGTGGCGGCCAAAGAAGTCGAAGACTCGATTGCCCGCCTGGCGCAGATGGCGCGGGCGTCCGGAATACATCTGCTGCTCGCCACCCAGAGGCCCTCGGTGGATGTCCTGACCGGCGTCATCAAGGCGAACTTCCCGGCCAGGATGTCCTTTCAGGTATCGTCCAAGACGGACTCCCGCACAATACTGGACGCCAACGGCGCGGAGGCGCTGCTCGGTAAGGGGGATATGTTATTTCTTCCTCCGGCTACTTCGAAATTAATCCGGGTCCACGGCTCCTACGTATCCGAAGATGAGATAAAGCGGGTGGTGGATTTCCTGAAAAAACAGGCCAAGCCCAAATACGACGCCTTCTCCGCCATAACAGCCCCGGCCTTCGATACAAAAAAAGGTTCCGGGGAAATGTCCGATGAGGACGCCAGGGACGCGAAATATCTGCAGGCCGTGCAGCTCGTTATGGACGCGGGCAAGGCATCGGCTTCGATGCTTCAGAGGCGGATGAGGATAGGCTATCCCACGGCGGCCAGGATGATTGAGATGATGGAAGACGACGGCATTGTCGGCCCAAAGAAAGAGGGCGGCAAAGAGCGTGAAGTCTTCCAGAAATAATTTTTAAAAATGTTGAAAAAATTCTTTTTCACCGTTTAAAATCAATCAGTTACATCCAATATTTAATCCTTTGGGGCTATTGACAGCCCTAAAAACCCCTGATAAATTAACCATATAAGCTCAACTCACGTGGGACGGACGTGTGGCCGGACGTGGGCCGGAAGAGGTCGGGACGGCCCCGGATGGCGCTTGAGAGGGCATCAGAGAACATTCGAGGTGCCGCATATTCAGTTGTGCGGCGTTTTACTAGCAAGACTCCGGGCGAAACCGGGGGCAAGGACGTCGGGTAGAGGCGTTAGGTTGGGGATGAGACTCACTTAAGCCTTAAGACCCGGGGTCAGAGAAGGAGGAACGGACGTGATAGGGAAAGTGAAATGGTTCAACGACAGCAAGGGGTATGGGTTTATCGAGCAGGATTCAGGCAAGGACGTATTTGTCCATTTCTCGGCTATCAACATGGACGGGTACAAAACGCTCAAGGAAGGCCAGGAGGTAGAGTTCGAAATTACCGAGGGACCGAAAGGCCCGCAGGCTTCTAACGTGGTAAGGGCATAATAAAGGCAAGGCCCGAAATCATTTTATTATCGTATGCCCCGGTGGAAATGTCCGCCGGGGCTTTTTACAGTCCGCTATCCTTCACCCTTCATCGGAAGGAATATCTTGAAGGTAGAGCCTTTGCCGGGGGAACTCTCTACCGCCGCCCTGCCCCCGTGCGCCTCCGCAACGGCCTTTACCACCGCAAGCCCCAGCCCTGAGCCTTTCGCACTCTCCCGGCTTTCCTGCATTCTGCCCGACCGGTAATATTTCTCGAATATCCTGTCAAGTTCATCCGGGGCTATGCCTGGGCCGCTATCGCTTACGGAGATGGCCAGGAACCCGCGGTTTTTCCTCGTGCCTTCCAGGTTTCTGACGCCGCTGTAGGCGGAAAGGCTTACGGTCCCATCACGGCCCGCGTAATTGAACGCGTTCTGAAGGAGGTTCGTTATGGCCCGCTCCATGTACGTGCGGTCCATCAGGACCCTTTCCATCGGGGCGAACTCCACCTTCAGCGAAATACCTTTTTTCAGGGCGATGGAAGAGAAGCTTTTCCCTAGTTCCGAAAGAATATCCGCCGGATCTTCAGGCGCAAGCCTGAGTTTAAAGTCCCCGTCCTCCATCCTGGAAACCGTCAGGAAATAAGTGACCATATCGAGCACCCTGTTCCCGCCGTTACGTATATGCTCCACCATCTCCCGCGTATCCCGGTCCAGATCCCCCTTGCCCAGTATTATCTCAGAGAAACCGAGTAACGAAGTAAGCGGCGACTTCAAGTCGTGCGTCACCATGGCCATGAAATCCCTCCGCCTCCTTTCCATCTCTTTGCGTTCAGAGATGTCGAGCACGCTGCCCATCGTTGCCGGCCTGCCCCCGAACCCGGTATTGAGTAAATGGACCTCGACATGCCCGGTCGTGCCGTCCTTGCGCACCCCCCGGATATCGAAATCGGAACTGCTGACGTTGCCGGAGCCGAGGGCCAGGAAAATTTGTTTGGCTTTTTCCATATCCTTAGGATGTACGAGTTCGCTTACATCATTTAACGCGAAGAGTTCCTCTTTCGAATAACCGAAAAGCTGGGCCAGCCTGTTATTTACATATACGAACCGCCCGTCCTGCACCAGGAAGTTGCCGACCGGCGATTCCTCGACAAGCGCGCGGAGCTTCTCGTCGAAGTCCCGCAGGGATTCCTGGTTCTCCCGCTGGCGGACGAGCAGAAACGCAATCATCCAGCCCGTGATAATTCCAGCTGTACGGTTAAATATGACGACCATACTGAAAAATTCGGACGACGGAAACAGCCCGCCTAATACCACCAGAGCCGAAAGCGCCGCCGTAAACAGATAAACCTGTTTTTTCGTAAAATATTTCGTGGCAAGGAAAAGCGGCAGGATGTAGCCCAGCCATACTATCAGGTACGCAGGCGCCAGGGCGTCGATTATAAAGACCGCCAGGGTAAGAAGAGCTATTATCAGCCAGGGGCGCGGTTTCATGGGTGTTGAATGGACATTAGATGTCAACTTGCTCAATTTATATCAGAAAACGCAAACGACGTTTTTCCCCTTGGGAACTTTAAACAGGCCCCTCCGCTGACCTCTTTTAAGATAAGTATACGATTTTACCAGTTATGATATGAATTTTTCTATCTGGTATTATTACCAGGGATTAGATTTCTTTAGCTTAAATACCTTTGCTTTTGTCCGGCTATTGAAATAAAATATCCGCACGGTGATGAAGCCGATGAAAAATTTAGTTTATGAGGTGATATGCAGGATAAACGAAAAAGGCTGATGAAAGAGCGGGTCTCGCGTGACCTTGAGGAAGCTTTCCCGCCGCTGGAACCGGGCAGGCAGAAGTACGTCGTCGAGAGCGATAAATACGCCTTCTATTTGTATGACTCCCGCCCCAAGGACGGCGGCGGCGACGATTGGACAAAGACGCCGGTGGCGAAAGTGAGCTTCATGGAGAGCGACCATCTCTGGCAGCTCTCATGGATGCCGCCTCAGGGCCGGTGGCAGAAATATGGCCGGTACTATGATGTCGAGACTGTCATCCTCATCATAAAAGGAGATCCGGTGGGCTGCTTCCTGGGAGAGAACTCTCCGCTGTCATATATCAAATACGAGGAAAAGCCAGAGGCTAAGCCAGAGGCTAAAATAGACGCGAAGGACGAAAACTGATGTTGAAGAAAGCCGTCCTCGTCCTCATCTCCGTCGTGCTCGTCGTTTACCTGGTGCGCCAGATAGACGTCCGGCAGGTGTTCTTCGCCATCATCCGGGTCCCTCTGCTTTACCTGCTCGGCTCATTCGCCTTTTTCATCCTGGGGCATTTTTCGCGCGCGCTGCGTTTTAAAGTGCTCCTCAGGGATAAAGCGCCTCTTGGCGGCCTTTTCTCCATCGTCTCCGTGCAGACGGCCGCAGTCGGTTTCCTGCCGCTTCGCTCCGGTGAATTCTCGCTCATGTTCCTTTTGAAAAAGGAATATGACCTGGAATACCCGCTGGGCGCGGCGGTGCTGGTATTGTCGAAGGCGCTGGACTTTATTGTGGTGGTTTCGCTTTTCTTCATATCGTTCAGTACGCTCCCGCATGTCCCCGTGTTCTTCAGGGAGCTTCTTCCCTGGGCGGGCGGCCTTTTCTTCATGACCGCGGCATCATTTGTCCTGCTGGGCCGCTCCCGCGAGATATATGCCGCCCTTCCCGCCTTCTTCAAGGAAGGGCCGCTGGCATCGAGCCTGTTCGTCCAGAACGTGAAGAAGGTATTCAAGGGCGCGGAGATAATCCGTTCAAAAAAGACCCTAGTCATGTCGCTTCTGACGACGCTCCTCATATGGTTTATGCTTTACGGGTCGAGCTACGTTTTATACTGGGGCATCGGGTTGAAGCTTACTCTGCTCGAGATGACGTTCATCACCACTTCGTTCTCCCTTTTCTCGAACCTGCCGATCCACAGCCCCGGCGGCTTCGGGACGATGGAGTCTTTCTGGACCCTGCTCCTGGTCGCGCTCGGCGTCTCGAAGGGCGATGCCATCGCCACCGGCTTCGCGACTCACCTGATCACCATCGGCTTCACGCTCATCTTCATGCTCTACGGCCTTAAGTTAATCAGGAAAAAGCGGCTGGAGCCGCCTCAAACAGGTCATGTGCCGCCCCAAACAGGCCTGGAGCCGCCCAGGGCAAAGGACCTCTGATATGGTCCCTAAGGTCTCGGTCGTCATGCCTGTAAGAAACGCCGGCGAGACCTTGGCCCCGGCGGTCAAAAGCGTGCTGATGCAGACCCTACAGGAGTTCGAGCTGATCATCGTGGACGACGGCGGCGGCTGGAGCCGCTTCGAACAGAACGCTTATAATGATAAACAGGTCAAAATCGAAGGAGGCGTTCCTGGAAGAAGCTCATCGTTGAGCGTAAAACAGAAATTAGCGGATGACGTATGGTTGCGAATAATGAGGTTCTGGAAGGAATGCCTTCGAGATAATCGAATTAAGATTATCCCGTTACCGCCGACAGGGATAGTCGGCGCGTTGAACGCAGGTATAGACGTCTCAGCGGCGCCATATATTGCCCGAATGGACGCGGACGACGTCTGCTCACCCCGCCGGTTGGAGTTGCAGCTTGCTCATATGGAGAATAATCCGGACTGCGCCCTCCTGGGTTCCCGGGTCAGGAAGTTCCCCCGGCGCGCCCTGAAAGGCGGCATGCTCCATTACGAGCGGTGGCTGAACTCAGTCGTCTCCCCGGAAGAAATAAACAGGGATTTTTTCGTCGAGTCCCCGTTCGCCCATCCCTCGGTGATGTTCAGGCGCGAGGACTTCCTCTCGCTAGGCGGATACCGCGACATGGGCTGGCCGGAAGACTACGACCTCTGGCTCCGGTTCGCGCAGGCCGGAAAGGGGATGGCGAAGCTCAAGGACACGCTCCTTTTCTGGCGCGACGGAGAAGACAGGCTATCCAGAAGAAGCGGCGTGTATTCGGCGGAAAAGTTCCGCGAGGTTAAGGCCCATTTCCTTAAAGGATGGCGGCTGAATGGGGTCAGCGACGTGCAGGTCTGGGGCTCCGGCCCGGACGGCAAGACCTGGGCGAAGCTCCTCATAAAGAACGGGTTCCGGGTGCTTCAGTTCATCGACATCGACAAGAAAAAAGTCGGAGGCCGCGCCTGCGGCGGGTCAACCGTTGATCGCGGCATACCCGTCGTCTGGCCCGGCGATATTATAAAGGGCGTGCCGGTGCTATGCGCGGTGGGCATAAAAGGAGCCAGAGAGCAGATACGCGATTACCTGACTTTGGAAGGATACAAGGAGCCGGAGGAGTTTATGTTTTTGTCGTAGACAGGGTTAAACTGCTTGAGTTTCATAAACAAATCTATATAATGGAACAACGAGCACTTTAATAAAGGAGAAAAATCCTTAAGACATGGTTACCGCCCAGCAAATTAAAAAAGAAATAAAAAGGGAATGCAAGGTATTGAGGCTTCAAAAAGGTCAACCGGCCCCTTGGAGGCTTTTGCGCGGTAAATATGGGAACACCCCTGACAGACTTAACGCTTTCGGGTTGGCGGTAAGAGAACTCCAGGACGAAGGCTTCTGGGACGAGCAGTACGTGCTTAATTAATCAACTGTTAAGGTTATCTCGGAAAGAATATATCCCTTAAGTACCCTGTCTTTGGGTTATAGTAGTAGCTGTTTATCACGTCCATGGCCACGCCGTCCGCGTCCTGGTAAAGCATCCCGCCGGTGATTCCCATCAGCTCCAGGCGTTCCAGTATGCGCGGCAGGCATTGCTTTGAGATGCGCATCTTTATCAGCGCCGCCTCGCCGTTACCTTCTTTTATCCCCCCGATGAACTCCTCGAACCCGTCATATCCCATCTTGCGGTAGTCCAGCGTGTCGTACAACAGTGCCCCCTGCTGCCTCTGCATCCGTTTGTTCAGCTTGCTGGGATAAGGTATGAACTGGAGTATGCCGGTGGGAAATGAGTGCTTGAACAGCGTGCGGAGCGGGTACAGGAACTCCCGCACGGCTCGCTTATATTCCTCAGTCTCCGCGTTCGAATCAGCAAGAGAGCGCGCCCAGGCGCCCGCAAGCTCGCGCACGTTCAGCGCATAGACGACCACCTCGTTGCCCTCGATTTCCTTGTAGTAGCGTATCCCTTCCAACTCGTTATTGAACGCGAAAAAAAGCGCGATATAGGGCGAGTACGTGAAATCAAGACAGGGTGTGGGCACGCCGTGGTGGCGGGCGTACTCTAGCCAGGTGTGGCGGTCGCTGGAATCGAAGGGCACGATGCCTATCTTCGCAAGTCCGACCCGGAAATCGTTTATGAGGCCGTCTATGTGGGTCCCCCACTGGTCGTACGGGATTATCTTGAAGCGCGAAAGCGACGTCTCCAGCAGGTGGCGGCTGTCGGTGTGCCCGCGGAAGATATAGTCCCGCTTGGCGTATGCGAGGTCCTCCAGGAATGCGATGGCTGCCCTCGCGTCGTCGAAGCTCTCCGTCCGTATGCTCATATTAACCGCGCGCCTCCCCCCTTGGAATGAATATAGCATAAATGAGGGGGGCACGGTGCCGTGCGCATAGGGATATGCAGGTAAATTTTTTAATATCCTGCCTCTGTCGAATCAAAAATATTTGATAAACGCATAAAAGTATGTATAATGCGCTTCAATGGCAGCCGGTACATCTATAAAAGGCTTTATCGAGGCTTCATTTATCGACTGGCCGCGCAAGGTGGCGTCGGTCGTGTTCCTGCCGTCCTGCAACTTCCGGTGCCCGTTCTGCCACAATTCGGGACTTATCTTAAGTCCTGATGATTTCGAGGATTTTTCGCTAGATGGGGTGATGGAGGAGATCGAGGCAAACGCCGGTTTCATAGACGGCGTCGTCGTGACCGGCGGAGAACCTACCGTTTCCAAAGGTTTTTTTGAGATGCTCGAACAGTTCAGGCTCCGCGGGGTCCCGGTCAAGCTGGACACCAACGGCTCCAAGCCGGAACTCCTTGAAAAAGCGCTAAAAAATGACCTCGTCTCAGCGGTCGCAATGGACATTAAAGCGCCTCTGACGCCTGAGGAATATTCTCGCGCGGCGGGCAGGGATATTGACATAAGTGCAATAAAAGAAAGCATAAACTTGCTACTGACCGCAAATGTTGAGGTTTATTTTCGGACTACGGTGGTCCCCGTCCTGCACGACGAAAGCTCTGTCAGGCGGATTAAGCAGGAAATTCAAGGGCATAGTCTAATTTTGCAGAACTTCCGCCCGGCGGAAGCGCTGGACCCTTCGTTCCGTAAAATGATGCCGTTTGGCGCAGACGAGTTTGATAAGCTTAAAAAAGTTGTTGAAGTTACACTCTAAAAGTTCTTTGGGGCGACCTTTCTTCCAAGAAAGGATCGCGACTTTTAATTGAAATATAAAGTAGTTATAGGTTTGATGTCCGGCACTTCGCACGACGGCGTGGACGCCGCCGTTGCCCGGATTTCCGGCTCCGGCAAAAGCGCAAGGGTTGAATTATTAAAGGTTTCTCGCACCCCGTACCCGAAAGCGCTCCGGGATAAAGTTTCAAATGCTTTTACCGGAACGGCCGAGGATATTTGCAAATTAAACTTTGAGCTGGGCGAGTTCTTTGCCAAGGCCGCGCTGAAGGCCATCCGCGAGGCGGGGTTAACGCCTGCAAAGGTTGATTTAATTGGCTCGCACGGCCAGACCGTCTATCATATTCCAGGAGGCCCAGGCCGCCCGGGTTCGACTTTGCAGATCGGCGACGGGTCGGTTATCGCCGCCCGTACCGGAGTTATCACCGTTTCCGATTTCCGTCCGGCGGACATCGCCGCAGGGGGGCAGGGGGCGCCGCTGGTCCCGTATGCGGATTGGGTGCTTTTTCGCAAGGCTGGTAAGACCGTGGCCGTCCAGAACATCGGCGGCATATCCAATGTGACGGTCGTCCCGGAACGCCTGGAAGATGTGATAGGTTTCGATACCGGCCCCGGCTGCTCCTTGATAGACGAGACGGCAAAAATTATGAGTGGTGGTAAGCTGACTTATGATAAAGACGGAAAAATGGCATCCAGTGGGAAAGTAATTACTGGAATGCTCCGGGATTTACTGCATGAACCCTATTTTAATAAAAAACCGCCCAAATCGACAGGGCGGGAGCAGTTCGGCGTTATACTGGCTGAAGAGTTGCTGAAAAAGTATCGGCGGGAGAAGGAGGAAGATATTATCTGCACGCTTACGGCTCTCACCGCCGAAAGCATCTTTCTCGCGTATGAAAAATTCGTATTTCCGAAGTACGGCATAGACCGGGTACTCCTTGCCGGCGGCGGGGCGAAGAACAAGTTCCTTGTAAAGCTCCTCAGGGAGAGGTTCGGGAGCCTCCCGGTGGAATTTACGGATAACGCGGGCGTACCGTCGCAGGCGCGCGAGTCGTTGGCGTTCGCGGTGCTGGCTAACGAGACGATATCCGGCAAGCCTTCCAATGTCCCTGGTGCGACTGGGGCGCGGCGGGGGGCGATCCTGGGGAAGATAAGCATGGTGAAAGCCGTTTGATGGCTGCTGACCCATCGAGAGGTAAAGAATAAATGAGCTTCGACCTGAAAGGCCTCACTGTCCAGAAGATGCTGTTCCAGCGCGTTATCCCCAGGCTGGATGGGGGAAGGCTCGGCGACAAGGAGTACCTGAAGGACGTCATAAAGCTTATCGACGCCGGGGTCGGCGGATTCATCCTGTTCGGCGGGGATTTCTGGGAGGTCCGGCAGGCCCTGCCGAAACTCCAGGCGAAGGCGAAAATCCCGCTCCTTATCATGTCCGATATGGAAAAGGGCGCGGGCCAGCAGCTCAAGGGCGCGACGGTATTCCCGTGCCAGATGGCCGTCGCGGCGGCGACGGACTTAGTCTCCGGGGAGGGGCTCGCGGTCCTGGCCGAGATGCTGGACGGGATGGCGTACGAGGCGCGCGCGGCAGGGGTGCAGGCGATACTCACGCCGGTGCTGGACGTGAACTCTAACCCCTTTAATCCAATAATAAGCACCCGCGCGTTCTCCGACGAGCCGCAAGTGGTAGCAGGCCTTGGTGAGCGTTACGTCAAGGGGCTGCAGGGTTCGCCTGTCCCGGTAATGTCCTGCGGGAAGCATTTCCCCGGACATGGAGACAGCCAGGTGGATTCGCATACCTCCCTGCCCGTGCTGGACAAGGACAGGGAGAGCCTCGAAGAAGAAGATATGTTCCCGTTCCGCCGCGCGGTTATGGCGGGTGCGGAGATGATCATGACGGCCCATTTAAAGGCGACGGCCTTAGACCCCGTATATCCCGCGTCGCTGTCCCAGACAATAATCCGGAGGTATCTTCGGAACCGCGCCGGCTTCGAGGGCCTTGTCCTGACGGACGCGCTGAACATGGGCGCTCTTACGCACCACTACCCGCCGAAAGAGGCGGCGCGCCTTGCGATAAAGGCCGGGGCGGATATATTACTTCATCCGGACGAGCCGTTTAAGTTCTTGACAATGCTGGAAGAACTGGCGAAGGAGAAGGCGGTAACGAAGGAAGAAGTGTTTATGTCCGCGGCGCGGCTGACGAAAGCCAAGACGCGCTACTGCCAGGCCGTGAAGCTATCCGACAAGCTGGTGGCCCAGCGGCTGGATGAAAATTCCAGCACCGCGGACGAGCTGGCCTCGCGCGCGTTGACATTGGTCAAGGCGGCGGGCGCGTTCCCGAAGCTCCGGGAAGTAAAGGGAATTATCGCGCATATCGTCCTGGAGGACGACGGGGACGCAAAGGCCGGGCGGGCGCTCAGAAGCGCAATGGCAAAGCATAAAAACGTTAAAAATCTGTTCGTGACGAAGCCGAAACTCGGCGTGATGAAGGCGGAGGCCGTGAAGCTCCAGAAGGGCGCGGCCCTTACAATAATCTCAATTTTTTCAAAGGTGTCCGCCGGGAAAGGCTCGTCGCTCCTTTCGACGGAGCTATTAGAGCTTGGGCGGGCGTTGACCGCCAAAAACAAGAAGTGCGCCGTGGTCTCCTTCGGAAGTCCTTATATCCTCAAGAATTTCCCCGACGTCTCCTACCTTGTCGCCGCATACGACCCGGGCGAACCGATGCAGAGCGCGGCCTACCGTGCCTTCCTGGGCGATATCGTCTTCATGGGCGAGCTCCCGGTGCGTATAACCGGGTAAATATAAATATCTTCTTATTACACGCTTGCGGTATGCGGAAATCCGGGAAATGCATCAAAAAAAACCTTTAAGTTTCAGGTAGTTAGAAATTCAGGGACCGGATTTTCGAAGCGGCTTTTTTAGGGGCGTAACTCCTTTTAGAATAAGGATAAAAAGCTCATCCAGCCCCTTAAAAAGCGTGTCTTAAAAACGCCTCCCGGACCCCCCTATATGGCTCAAAATGCCGCAAAAGGGGCTGTTTTTGACGCGTAATTAGATTTAGCCGAATAAGCCACTTATATATTGCTTGGCGTTCATAAATGATGAGTTGGCGAAGTAGACAGGAAGAGCTATTAAGAGCAGGAAAATTCCGTTATAAAAAGGCGGTGAAACATGTTGCCAAATTTTTCAATGCCATCAGGTTTTCGAAGAGAAGAAATTTATACTTTTTTGGGCGGTCTATTTGTTTCTTGCAGTTATCTAAGTATTTTTTCTCAATATCTTAATGACACAAACAGGATTTTTATTGCCATAATAATTTGGCTCTTGGCAAGCACTGTGATTTTTATTCTTATTGATTTTTACATCAAAGTACTTATTTATCCCTTAATGAAAAAATGGGATAACGAAAAAGCTCGTAAAGATTTTCTGATGAAAACTTTTCCAAACCAGAATAGCAAATTATATTATTTCGACTTGGAGTCCCTAAAAGAAATACAATTGATAATTCACATGTACAACGTATCTTTTATGACAATTTTATTAATCTCTCCAATAGTAATTTATATCGCCAAATTTTCGGTAAAAAATGTAATCCTACTTTTAATTTCCGAACTTGTGTTATTGCGCTTTTTATTTAAAAAAGGCTTTCAATATTCATTGGGTCATTATTTAATTGGTGAATTGAAAAAAGATTTTAAAATCGATTTTTATGATCCAAAGCAATACGCGGCCGAAAGAAGTAAACACCTAGCGCTGGACAATTATAATTATCATAAAGATGTTAAAGCGATTGCAGATGTAGTACTCGATAATCTTAATAGTGTAAAAAAATATCAAGATGAGCTTAAGAAAGGGTCTGAATCGGGCCAGCTAAACGATGAATAGCTGCCCTTACGCCGCGAGGGAGGATTCTTCTTTTTTGATGGGGGCGGGTGGAAGGGTGAACAGGAACAGGTTGCCGTCGTAGGCCTGCTCGGCCCAGATGCGGCCGCCGTGCATCTCGACTATCATCTTGCATATGGAAAGCCCCAGGCCGGTCCCGGCGTCTTTCTCGTCCGCCTGGACGTATTTCTCGAAGATCACGTCCAGCTTCTCTTCCGCTATCGGCGCGCCGGAGTTGTATAGGCTGAAAAGCAGCCAGCCCTTTTCCGGTGCGTCGTCCACGTCGAGCGTTATCCTGCCGCCGTCCGACGTGTGTTTCAGCGCGTTGGACATCAGATTGTTCAGCACCTGATGGAGCTTGAACTCGTCCAGGTCGAAAACCAGGTCATCGTACCGGGACGGGAAATTCACCGAAAAGGCTATGTTCCTTCTCTCCGACAAAAGCGCCTGATTGACCTGCCAGCCCTTGACCAGCGCGCGCACTTCCACCGGCGCGGTCTTTAAGCTGAGCGCATTCTCCTCGCGTCTGGCAAGGTCCAGGAGGTTCGTCACCAGCGAGAGCATCTCGTTCTCGTTCTTCTTCAGCATGTCGAGCGAGCGCCGCTGGTCGTCTGTGAGAGGCCCTTCGGCCTCCATTTCCAGCAGTTCGAGCGTGAGGAGCGACCCCTGTATCGGAGATTTCATGTCGTGCGAGCAAATCGCCAGGAGGTCCGTCTTCAGGCGGTTGAACTGCTCAAGTTCCGCGTTCTTCAGGGCCAGCGCGCGCGTCCTTTCCTCGACCTTCTCCTCAAGCCTTAACGCATAGTCACGCAGTTCCCCCTCCGTCTCGATGAGCCGCATGTACGGCTTCTTTATGGAGTCCGTGAAGAGCGTCTGGTATATGAGCAGGAACATCGCAACCTTGTATATATGGCCTAGCAGGCTGTACGTGTCGTATTCGCCGGCATGGAGCGTGAAGAAAATCTCAGCAAATATCGAAATGACAAGGGCGGCGATGAAATAAATATAATGCTCCTGCTTCGTCTTGACGTAAATCCTGATGAAGAGGACCGCCGTCACGGCCTGCGCGGCGACGGTCAGATATTCGAGCCGCACCATCAACGGCGTCGGGCCCGTCCCCGGCACATACATGGCCGGGAGGTACTCGGATAAGAAAATCACGGCGATGAAAGTCAGGCCGACGTAGGTTAGCATGGTCACAAGGAGCGGCAGGGGCCGAAGGTCCGGGTCCTTCGAGTCCGGCTTTACGAAGGCCGCACTCAGGTATGCGAACGTCCCTATCAGGCGGCTTGATATCCAGAAGAAATTCGCCTTGTTGACGGTGTTCCGGGTAATGAAATCCGGCATCCCGTAATAGGAAAGGGCGTGCATGGCGTCCAGGATGCCTACCGCGAGAAAGGCAACGCCAAGGAACAGGTTCTGGTGGTTTTTAGACAGGAAAAAGGTGTGCCACGTTATAGCGAAAGCCAGGACACAGATGAGGATGCTGACACCTTCGGTTACTCCCTGAATCCAGAGATAAGTTTCGGGGTGGAACTGGAAAAAATGATACGAGGTCCGTTCATAGAAAAATAGAACGGTAGCCAGGGCCATCGTGAGGAAAAGGGGCTTATGCCTCTTGATGAGCGCGATAAAGTCCAATATAAAATGCATACTGAAATAGTAGTCATTTATCCATGGTAATTCAAATTAAATAAGGTTAACGGATAAGCTATTAAAGACTTTAAATCTATAGCAGAATTGGGTGGAACTGCGGAATTTAAGGGAGGTTTAGTCTTTCAGCCGCGGGTTCAGCGCATCCTGGAGGCCTTCGCCAAGGAGGTTGTAGCCCAGCACCGTGACAAGTATCGCCATGCCGGGGAATAACGAGAGCCACCAGGCTATCTCGATGTTGTCCTTGCCCGCCGTCAGCATGTTGCCCCAGGACGGCGTCGGAGGCTGGACGCCCAGGCCCAGGAAGGATAAAGAAGACTCTATAAGTATCGCCCCGCCGACGCCGAGCACCGCTGAAACCAGCACCGGGGCCATCGCGTTCGGGAGGATGTGCCGGAATATGATGCGTGTGTCCCGCGCCCCGACTGCTTTCGCCGCCACGACGAAATCGCGCTCCTTAAGCGTCAAAAACTCCGCGCGCACAAGGCGACTTACCCCCATCCAGCTCGTCAAGCCGATGATTATCATGATGTTCCAGATGGACGGCCCCAGGATCGCGATTACCGCGAGGATGAGGAATATCGTGGGGAAGCAGAGCATGATATCGACGAAGCGCATAAGGGTGCTGTCCACCCAGCCGCCGTAATACCCCGCTACCGCGCCGATTATGATGCCGATGACAGTTGCTATGCCCACCGCGACAAACCCGACCGCAAGCGATATGCGGGCACTGTAAACCATCCTGGAGAGGACGTCCCGCCCCAGGTCGTCCGTGCCGAAGAGGTGGCCAGAGGCAGGCGGGGCGAGGATTTGGGCGGTATTTATAAGGTCCGGGTTGTGCGGGGCAATGAGCGGCGCGAGTACGGCTATAATAAAGAGGAACAGGATTACCGCCGCACCGGACAGGGCCAGCGGGTTACGTGTGAAGCGGTAGACGAAGTCTGACCATAGTGTGGAAGAACTTGCCATAAACTAATTATAAATTATAGCGAGGGTATGTCAATTTTTATATAAAAAAACCCCTTGAATTTTAAAAAGGCGGGTGGTATATTTAGCACTCGTTGGGCGAGAGTGCTAATGCAATCCTGGCGTAAGGTGGTTTGGCGCGGAAGGCAATTTTCATGTAAAGGGAGGAGGAACCTCTTATGACACTGATAAGATGGGACCCGATTGGCAGCCTTGTTTCGCTTCAGGAAAGGATGAACAGGCTCTTCGAGGAAAGCGTCAGAAGGTCGGACAGTTCCATCGGCGGGGGCACCTGGACTCCTGCCGTCGATATCTATGAGACGGGCAAGGACATCGTCATATCGGCGGAGCTTCCCGGCATGAGTGAGAGCGACGTGGACGTGGAAGTCCGGGAAAACGTCCTGACCGTAAAGGGGGAGCGCCGCTTCGAGCGGGAAGTAAAAGAGGAGAACAGCTACCACAGGGTGGAACGCTCCTACGGCAAGTTCTCGCGCGAGTTCAGCCTACCGAAGAACGTGGAGACGGAAAAAATAACCGCGCGCTTCGATAAGGGCGTGCTGGAAGTCCGGCTCCCGAAAGCGGCCGAGTCCGAGGCGCGCGCCATAAAAATAGAGACCAAAGAGAAGGATACCCTGGCCGGGGAACAAAGTGAAACGCAGGGACAGTCCCGGCGGAATAAGGCGTTGAAAAAATCTTGAAAAAAATATTGCCCGTTATTCTATTCGTCCTGATGCTTGCCGCGCC
>JBARKJ010000058.1:0-9875 GCA_049801375.1 Nitrospirota bacterium
AGGCTTTCTCTAATGGACCGAAAGATGAAGAGCGCCTATATATTCTCGATCTGGTGGATCGAAAAGAATCTTTCTTTTTTGAAAAAAAATAAGGAAAACCACCTATGATGCGAAAAGTTAAAAACCACGACGAACTACGTGTGATAGTCCGGGACTTGAAGGCCGCGGGCAAGAAGATAGTCTTCACAAACGGGTGCTTCGACATCCTGCACACCGGGCACTCCCGCTACCTCCAGATGGCAAAGAGCTACGGGGATATCTTGATTGTCGCCGTGAATTCCGACGAGTCCGTAAGGAGGATAAAGGGCGAGAAGCGCCCCATCATGCCGCAGGCGGAGCGCGCCGAGATGCTTGCCTCGCTCGCCGTGGTGGACTACGTCACGGTATTCGAGGAGGGGGACCCGGGCCGGGTGATAGCCGAACTGATGCCGGACGTATTGGTAAAGGGCGGGGACTGGGCCGTGGAG
The DNA here is from genome assembly GCA_049801375.1 of Nitrospirota bacterium. Classification (GTDB taxonomy): domain Bacteria; phylum Nitrospirota; class JACRHJ01; order JACRHJ01; family JACRHJ01; genus JBARKJ01. Next base: position 468 of record JBARKJ010000058.1, read on the forward strand.
GAAATAGTCGGGCGCGATATTGTCGAGACCGGCGGCGGCAAGGTATACTCTATACCATACATAGAGGGCGCATCGACGACAGGCATTATCGAGCGCATACTGGAAAAATACGCACCGGGCACACATGGACTTCAAGGGTTATCTTGCAAAGGGGATTGAGCTTATAAAGCTGTCCCGTCCGGCGGCGGACGAGCTGGCCGAAGACCCGGACGCATTCAACGCCGGGATGCTTTTCGTCGCAATCGGCGGGCTGGCCAGGGGCATCGGGGCAACGTTTCTCAGTTTCGGCCTGGGCGCCCCGTGGATAATATTCTGGCCGATAGTCATCGTCCTGATGTCATTCGTCCACGTGTTCATACTGTTTATAATCGCGAAAATCTTGGGCGGGACCGGGAGCTACAGGAGCTATTACGGCGCGCTGGGCGTGGGATGCATGCCTACATGGGCCACCATAATGCCCTTCCTTGGCTCCATCTTAATGCTCTGGACGATACCCGTCTCTGTAATCGTAACGGAGCGGGTCCACAAGCTCTCTACAGCGCGCTCTGTCATGGTGGTGATATTCCCGGTGCTGTTTGTTTTCCTTGTCCTGGCCGTCCTGATAATTATAATAGGCATGGCGGGACTTATGAACCTCTTCCAGATGTGGCACGCGAACCGGATGATAAGCGTGTAAAATCCTTTGTTACTTTTCTTTTGGAAAAAAGAAAAGTAACCAAAGAAAACCGGACAAGTTTACAAGTTTTTGGCGTTACCTTTTTCGAAAAAGGTAACAGGTTTTTAATCTTCCCGAGTTCTGGATACTATAATAAATAACCTGATGGATAATTATTCCCCGATTTTTAAGCAGGCGCAAGACGCGCTGACCGCTGGGGGGAAGGCGGCGGCGGGCGGGCTTTGGGGCGCATCCAAAGCCCTCTTTCTTTGGGAGCTGGCGCGGGGGCTGGGGAAGCCAATCCTCGCGCTTGCGGCTACCGTCAAAGAAGCCGAAAGCCTCCTGTCAGACTTCCGCTACTTTGCCAATAACCTCTCCCAGGACGGCCCCGCCGCCTTTTTATTCCCGCCCTGGGACGTCCTGCCTTATGACATCATGGACCCGGACCCTGAATGCGTCGCCCAAAGGCTGCGCGTGCTTAGGGACGTCAATTCCGGCAATGCGCGTGTGATAATCGCCCCGGCGGCGGCAATCATGCAGAGGCTTCCACAGCCGTCCTCGCTTTTGTCCCCGCAAAAAATCCTCCATCTGACCAAAGGCCGGGATTATCCGCGCGAGACGCTTCTTGAAATGCTGGTGAAGCTCGGATATTCACGCGTGTCGATGGTCTACGAGCCGGGAGAATTCTCTGTCCGGGGCGGTATAATGGACCTCTACCCTCCGGGGAGCGGCGCGCCCGTGAGGGTGGAGTTTTTCGGGGATACCGTGGAATCCGTCCGGGAGTTCGACCCGGACACCCAGCGTTCGACCGCCGAACTCGAAGAAATCGAGGCAATACCTGCCAGGGAGACGGAGGCCGGAATGGCAGGGGCGGGGGGGGCAGGGAATGATGCGACCATTATCGACTACTTCCCGGAGCCGCCCGTGCTGTTCATAGACGAGCCGGAGCGGGTATTCTCTCACGCGCGGGAGTTCGAGGGACGCGTTTTTTTATCTTTTGAGGAGGCTGGCAAGGCCGAAGCGTCACGACCCATCCCGCGCCCGGAAAAAATCTATCTCACGGCGGACGAGTTGGCGGGGTTGACCGGGCGTCTGCCGTTCGTATATGCGGAGGCCCTGCCGCTCGCGCCTCGCGGGGAGGACGTGATACCGCTTGAATATCATACCCGCTCTATCGAAAGCTTAAGGCTAAGGGAGAGCATTCCCAGCCCTTGGCCGGAAGACCTGCCAAAGACGCCGATTGCGATTTTCTGCCGGAATTTAAAAAGTCTTTTAAGGGGCCGGGCGGTGAATGTCGTGCCGGTCACGGCCGGTCAGGCGGAGCGGCTCCGGGAGATATTCGCCGAATATGGCATACCTGCGGTGTTGGGTCCGCCCTCGCTCCATTCCGAGTCTGACGCGGGTCAGGTGAGGATATCTCCTGGTAGCCTTGAGTCCGGCTTTCTTATGGAGCCGGTAGACCGGCCTCGGGCATCAGGCCTTGCGTTCATAACGTCCACCGAGATTTTCGGCGAAAAGCCCAAGCGCGCGCCCGCCCCGAGGGCGAAGGTCGAGAGGTTTTTGACCTCGCTCTCCGAGCTTAAGACCGGCGACTACGTCGTCCACATCGACCACGGTATCGGCAGGTACATGGGGCTGAAGCGCCTGACGCTGATGGGGGTGGAGGGCGATTTCCTGGAAGTGGTTTACTCAAGCGCGGACAGGCTGTACGTCCCGGTGGACGAGCTCCAGAAGGTGCAGAAGTATATAGGCTCCGAAGGCGCGGCCCCGGCTCTTGAAAAACTCGGCGGGGCGGGCTGGGAGCGGGCGAAGGCGAGGGCGAAAAAGGCCGTCCAGGAAATCGCCATGGAGCTTTTAAACCTCTATGCCGCGCGCTCCGTCGCCCCCGGTTTCGCCTACAGCGCCGACGACCACCTCTACCGTGAGATGGAGGCGTCGTTCGAGTACGAGGAGACGCCGGACCAGGCGCGGGCGATAGAAGACGTTAAAAACGACCTCATGGAGCCGCACCCGATGGACAGGCTGGTCTGCGGCGACGTGGGATACGGCAAAACGGAGGTCGCTATCCGGGCGGCGTTCAAGGTGGTCCTGGACGGCAAGCAGGCGGCGGTCCTCGTGCCTACCACGCTCCTGGCCGGCCAGCACCACGAGACATTCTGCCAGAGGCTGGCCGCTTTTCCGGTACGGGTGGAGGTATTGTCCCGCTTCACGCCGAAGGAAAAGATAAAAGAAATAAAAAACGGCATAGCCGAAGGCACGGTGGATATCGTCATCGGCACGCACCGCCTCCTGCAAAAAGACGTGGAATTTCACGATCTTGGGCTGGTGGTGGTGGACGAGGAGCACCGCTTCGGCGTGGCCCACAAGGAGAAGCTGAAACAGCTCCGGAAATCGGTGGACGTCCTGACTTTGACCGCGACGCCGATACCCCGCACCCTGAACCTCTCGATTACAGGGATACGAGACTTATCCATCATAGAGACTCCGCCGCCCGACCGCCAGTCCATCAAGACAGTCGTCACGAGGTTCGACAGGACGGTGATACGGGAGGCGATACGCCGGGAGCTGTCTCGGGGCGGGCAGGTTTTCTTCGTGCATAACCGCATCGAGAGCATCTTCGGCGTCGGAAACGTCCTTAAGGAGATCGTGCCGGAGGCGAAGATCGGCGTCGCCCACGGACGTATGCGCGAGGACGCTCTTGAAGAGGTGATGAGCAAGTTCATCAAGGGCGAGCATAACGTCCTGCTTTCCACCTCCATAGTGGAATCCGGCCTGGACATCCCCGCCGCCAATACCATAATCATCGACAGGGCGGACCGCTTCGGCCTTGCCGACCTCTACCAGCTGCGCGGGAGGGTGGGCCGCTCTAACCAGCGGGCGTACGCATACCTCCTGGTACCGGGCGAGGACGCGCTTACGGAGACGGCCCAGAAGCGCCTGCGAGTGCTCTCGGAGCTGTCCGAACTGGGCGCGGGCTTTAAACTCGCGCTTCACGACCTGGAGATCCGGGGCGCGGGGAATATCCTGGGTGCGGAGCAGTCCGGGAACATCACCGCCGTGGGTTTCGAGCTCTATACCCATATGCTGGAGCAGGCAGTAAAGGAACTGAAAGGCGAGGAGGTTACGGAAGAGACCGACCCGGCGCTCGACTTGAAAGTTTCGGCGTTCATACCGGAGAGCTATGTCCCGGATACCGCACACAGGCTGGGGATATACAAGAGGCTGACAGGCGCGAAATCCGGGGAAGAGCTGGCGGACCTGAAAGAAGAGTTGAAGGACCGGTACGGAGAGCTTACCGGGCCGGTGAAGAAGCTCCTCGAAGTCATGGAGGTCAAGGTCCTGGCCAGGAGGCTCTGCGCGGCTGGCATACAGCTCATGGCGTCCGAGATAAAGATAACCTTCACCTCCCGGACGAACATATCCTCTGAAAAATTAATAGATTACCTAGGTAAAAATAAAGGGCGGGCACGGTACGTGCCCCAGTACACGATATTCATAAAGAAACCCTCCGGAGGGTGGGAGGCGCAGTTTACCCAGATAAAAAACATCTTGAAAGCATTGGCTTAGCGTGCTATATATAGTGGTACTCTCTTTCGGCAGAAAGGGGGGGTGGTCCAGATAGTTTAAAAGTTTTTGGCGTTACCTTTTTACCAAAAAGGTACCTAAGGATTCCAGGTATTTGGGCAGGGTTCCAGGGAGGCGGGAGTCCTGCTTTATTAATTAACGGGAATAACAAGGAGAAAAAGGTTAAATGAAGAAATTTGCTTTGGCTCTAGTAATGGCGATGGTCCTGGCGGCTTTCGGTTCATCCGCTTTTGCCGCGGACGCGGGGACGAGCAAATCAGCCGGGGATCAAAGCGCTTCCCAGCCCGCAACTGCGGCCAAGCCGCTGCCCGCCGATACGGTCGCTACCATAAACGGCGAAAAAATAACCACGGACACCCTCGACCTGATACTCCAGCAGGCGTCCTCCCAGGGGCAGCCGGCGCCGGGCCCGGATGCCAAAAAGGCCGTCGTGGAGAAGTTGATCGAGATGAACCTGTTCGCCCAGGCGGGTGAGAAGGCCGGAGTGAAGGACGACCCGGACTTCAAGAAGGCGATGGATATGATGCACAAGCAGGAAGACCTGTTTACAAAGCAGGCGCTTGCCGCCACTTACCTCCGGAAGAAGGCTTTCGAGGACGTCAAGGTAACGCCCGAAGAGATAAAAAAATACTACGACCAGAACCAGGAGCAGTACAAGACCGGCGAGCAGGTAAAAGCAAGCCATATCCTGGTGAAGACAGAGGACGAGGCCAAGGCGATAAAGGCGCGGCTGGACAAGGGCGAGGCCTTCGAGGCGGTGGCGAAGGATAAATCGACCTGCCCAAGCGCATCGCGCGGCGGGGACCTGGGCTGGTTCGGCAAAGGCGTTATGGACCCGGATTTCGAAAAAGCGGCGTTCGCGCTGAAAGAGGGAGAGGTATCGGGGCCGGTAAAGACAAAGTTCGGCTGGCATATAATCAAGATCACGGGAAAGAAGCCGTCGTCCGTAAAGACGCTGGAAGAAGTATCGCCGCAGATAGAGCAGAAACTGACGCAGGATAAGCAGAAGAAGGTCTATGACGATACCCTGGCCCAGCTTCGGAAGCAGGCAGACATACGGATAAACGATACCGCGCTTTCCGAGGCTCAGCCCCCGGCAGGCGATAACGCGGCGCCGGCGAAGTAAGCGGTACGGTTTAAAAATTTTTGGCGTTACCTTTTCACAAAAAGGTAACAGTTCTTATATCTTATACAATTTTTACTTTGGAGATGCGATGCCGAATAAACTGAAGGCAATTGCCGCCGTTTGCGCTTTGTTGTTCGTTTTTGCCGCATGCGCTAAAAAAGGGGAGCAGGCAGGCGGGACAACGCAGGCCGGGAACTCGCCCGTGCTTGCGGTAGTGAACGGCCAGGACATAACGGCCGCGGACTACCAGGACGAGGCGGCGGCTCTTAGCCCTTATGCCGTGAAGGCGCTCGAAGACCCCAAGAACAAACAGAAGTTCCTGGAGAACCTCGAGGACAAGCAGCTTATCGTGCAGAAGGCGGAGACCATGGGCCTGGACAAGGACCCGGAGATGGCGGCCAAGCTGCACAGGCTTAAGGATACCCTGCTCCTTGGGGAGTTCGTAAAGAAAGAGATTCTGGACAAGGCGACCGTTACCGACCAGGACGTGAAGGCGTATTTCGACCAGCACAAGGCGGATCTGGGAGCGGTCAGGATAAGCCACATCCTGGTCGCCACGCAGCAGGAGGCGCAGGACGTACTGAAAAAGCTCAAGGCCGGCGCGAACTTCGCGGCGCTTGCCAAACAATACTCGCTGGATGAGAAGACGAAAGTGAGCGGCGGGGACCTGGGCTGGGTGAAGTGGGAGCAGTTCGGCTCGCCCTCGTTGAAAGACGCCGCCTTTAAACTGAATCCGGGCGAAATCAGCGGCATCGTCCAGAGCCAGTTCGGCTACCATATCATGAAGGTTACGGACAAAAAACCGGCGCTGGACAGCGATTACAACAAAATAAAAGACGCGCTCCGGGAGCAGGTGGCGGAGAAGAAGAAGGAAGACCTTTTCGAGTCCTATGTCAAGGACCTGCGCGCGAAGGCTAAGATAACAATGAACACCCAGAACCTTGCCGCCGTGGGCGTCGCGCCGCAGCAGCCGCCAGAGCAGCCGGAGGCGCCGTCGCAGAAGCAGTAAAATTGAAAACGGGCATAAAAAAAGCATTCCTAACCGCCCTGGCCGTACTCGCAGTTGGGTGCGCCAGGGCGGGGAAAACCATCCCCGCTTCTCCCGTCCTCGCAACAGTCGATGGCGTTCCGATTACCCTGCCGCAGTTCAAGGAGAGGCTGAGGCTATTAAGGTTCGATGAAATTTCCGGCTCCGCCCCTTCCGAAGATGCAAAAATAGACCTGCTCTCGCAGATGATACAGGAAGAGATGTACCTGCACGAGGCCGGCCGCCTGAAAATCTCCGCGACGCCGGCCGAGGTAGACGAGCGGCTCAGGAAAGTCAGTTCCGGCTACGGCCCGTCCTTCGGCGGCACGTTAAAGGACGAAGGCATAACCCCGGATGAATTCAGGAAAGGGGCCCAGCGGGACATAACCGTGGAGAAACTGCTCTCGTCCCAGGTATACTCCAGGGTGGTTGTGACCAGGGAGCAGGCGGCGGCTTACGTTAAGGAAAACAAAAAGAAGCTCTGGAACGATAAACAGGTGCGAGTCCGGCAGATAGTCGTGGAATCCCGCGCGGAGGCGAGAGAGCTGCTCCGGGTGATTAAACGCGGCGCGGATTTCGCACAGCTTGCATCGAGACGTTCGCTTTCCCCTGACGCGGCTCAAGGAGGGGACCTCGGATGGGTAAAAAAGGACACGATGCCGCCCGCTTTCGAATCCGCGATATGGAAGCTGAAAACGGGGAAGACAAGTGGTATAATAAAGACCTCTTACGGCTACCACATATTCAAGGCGGAGGCTATCCGGAAGGCCGGGCCGCCAACGCCCGGGGAAGCGGAGGCCGCCGCCGTGAAGGAGCTGTCAAGGGAGATGCGGGAGGAGCGGTTCCAGGCCTGGCTGTCCCAGCTTAAGGCAAGGACAAAAGTACAGGTGAACTACTCTCTCCTGAGGGAGATATGAGGCTACGGGTACCGATTTCCATTAAACTGGTTATATCGCTTATTCTTGCGGCAGTGTTCGTGCTTGCGGTGCACGTGACGCTTTTTCTCATGCGGCCGGCGTCGTCCGTAAAGGAATACCACGAGGTGCTGGTGCAGGAAGGCTCGAGCTTCAAAGGCGTCGCGCAGGAGCTTAAGAAGAACGGGATAATATCCGACCGGCAGACGTTCATCATCCTGGGCAAGCTGCTCGGCGCGACAAGGAAGATACGCGCCGGGTTCTACTCCTTCGACACCTCGATGAAGCCGCTGGACGTCCTGCTTATGCTCCAGAAGGGGAAGATCATCGAATACCAGGTGGTCATACCCGAAGGGTACGAGATGGGCCAGATAGCGGAAGCGGTCGCGGCTACGGGACTGACGACGAAAGACGACTTCACAAAAAAAGCCAAGGACCCCCAGTTCGTCCATAGCCTGGGGCTGGAAGGGGACAGTCTGGAGGGATTCCTGTTCCCGGCGACTTATTTCTTCCCGAAGGGGATAACCTTGGACGGCATCCTCAGGCAGATGGTCTATAAGTACCATGAGGTGTTCAATCCGGACCTGAAGGCGCGCGCGGCGGAGCTTGGGATGTCGGAGCTTCAGGCAATAACCCTCGCTTCGCTTATCGAGCGGGAGGCGAACCTCGACTCGGAGAGGCTCCTTATCTCGGCCGTATTCCATAACCGGCTGAAGTTGAATATGCCGCTCCAGTGCGACCCGTGCGTTATATATGCCCTGGAGCGAAACGGCAAGTATAATGGGGACCTGACCCGCCGGAACCTGCGCTTCAAGGACCCATACAATACCTACGTCTACAAGGGCCTGCCTCCCGGACCGATCGCCAACCCCGGCAAGCCGTCCATCATAGCCGCGCTCTACCCGGCTAAAGTGGACTACCTCTATTTCGTATCCAGAAACGACGGCACGCACTATTTCTCACGCGACCTTGCCCAGCATAACAAGGCGGTGCAGAAATACCAGGTGGAAGCGCACATGGACGACTACACGTCCGCCCCGCCCCCCTGGAAAAAGAACAAGGTGCCAGGGAAAAAGACCGCGACGAGAAAAGCCTTAAGGCAGGCTAAAAGGTAATCCCTCCAGTTCCGCGTCCCGTCCCGCTTATCCGAATTAATTCTTTTTAACGGTTTGATTACGTGTTGACTTGACCGCCGTTTTCATGCGAAATTAACGCCAGTTTTATTTACAAAGGAGCGTTGCGCATGAAAAAGTTTTATGTAATTTTTGCGGCGGTGTTGATCACGGGACTCTTTGCCCCGTATGCAATCGCGGCGGTAGGCTCAAACACCCCGATATCCCTGCCGGGCAGTGCCGACGACGCCGACCGTTACATGGATCAGGGCGTAGCATTCTCCGGGAAGGGGGACTATTCCAAGGCGCTGGAGGCGTTCGACAAGGTGATCGAGCTGTATCCGTACTTCGCGCCCGCGCATTACAACAAGGGCATCGCGCTTTCCGCGTTGGGCAAGGACGCGGAGGCCGTAAAGGAATACGACAAGTCTATCGAGCTTGACCCGGACAACCCGAAGCCATACAACAACAAGGGTTCGGCGCTGGGCAGGCTGGGGAAGGTCCAGGAGGCGCTGGTATCCTTCGAGCGCGCGATACAGTTAGAACCGAAATACGCGAACGCGTACTACAACAAGTATGTCGCGCTTAAGGACCTTGGGAGGAAGCAGGAGGCTACGGCCGCGCTTGAGATGGCCCGGAAGCTGGAGCCGACAGTAGGGAAGTAATTATTTCACTACCCCTATGCGCCCGTCTTCGGCAAGTCCGTCCACCGTACCGCCCATATCGGATACGCGGCTTAAGTAATTCACCACGTCTTCCGTGACCACTTCTCCGGGGACGAGCATCGGTATGCCCGGCGGATAGACGGTCACGATTTCGGAGGACAGCCTACCCGCCGATTCCCCAAGGGGAACAAGCTCGTGCGCCGCGAAGAACGCCTCCCTGGGCGGGAGCCCCTGCGGCGTTCCCACAGGCGGCTTCACCATCTCCCAGTTGAATTTCGCCGCCGCGTGTTTTCCTTTCGCTATTTCCCCAAGGGCCGCGACCAG
>JBARKJ010000059.1:0-5000 GCA_049801375.1 Nitrospirota bacterium
CGGCAAGGCCGTCAGCGCCCCGCGAGAGAAGAGAGACTTCCGACAGGTTCAAGCCCGCCCCGGCTTATGAAAGACCGGTACGAAGGGCTCCTCAATCCGAGGATTTTACTCATGCGGCACCTCAGAAATTCTCCTCGGAATCTTTTGTCTCCCCGCAGGCGGAGGAAGGCATAGTTGCCGGGATTAACCCGGTACTGGAACTCCTTCATTCCGGGGACCGCCCGATAGATATCCTCTTTATTGATAAGGACAAAGGCGGCAGCCAGATAGAGCAGATGCTGGCCCTGGCCAAAAAAAAGGGCGTCCAGATCCGGATAGTCCCGAGGGCCGCGCTGGACAAAATGGCTTTTGGAATACGCCATCAGGGCTCGGTTGCGACGGTGCCCCCCAAGGAGTACGCGGACCCATACGTTCTGGCGGAAGCCGCTGTAAAAAAAGGGAAAATCCCACTGCTCGTAATCCTGGACGGCATCGAAGACCCGCACAATCTCGGGGCAATAATACGTACTGCCGAAGGCGCGGGCGCGGACGGTGTCGTGATTCCGGAACACCGGGCGGCACATTTGACAACGACTGTGTCCAAGGTCTCGTCCGGGGCGCTTGAGCATATGCCTGTGGCCAAAGTGCCGAACCTCGCTAACTACCTGGAATTCCTTAAAGAAAAGGGCTTCTGGATAATGGGGCTTGCCGGGGATGCGAAGGAATCTTATAACAGGCCGGACCTGACCGTGCCTTTGGCCCTGGTCCTTGGCGGAGAAGAGTCCGGGATAAGGCCGGTGGTGAGAAATTCCTGCGATATGCTGGTTTCGCTCCCGATGCTTGGCAAGGTCTCGTCGCTGAATGTCTCGGTGGCGGCTGGAGTTATGCTCTACGAGGTCCTCCGGCAACGGGGTCAAAAGGCGGTCAAATAAAAAGCCCTTTATTTAATGCTGCCGGGGTTGCGAAACTGCGAAAATCCGTTTAGTAAAACCGTTACCTTTCAGGTACTTGCTAGCATCGAAATGGAGATTTTGCGCCGTCTGAAATTGGCCACTCAGGCGGCGTAACTCTTTATTTAATAAAGTAAAATAATCGTAGAGCCTCTTAAAAAACGATGTATCCGTAAACCCCCTTTTTTTTGCATCATAACGGGCCTCCCACGTCTCAAAAGTGGCTCCCCATGATGCGTAGTAAAAAAACGGCGGATAAGTCACTTATATATTGATTGAGTTTAATTGACGATGAGTAGCGGCGCGAAATGGGAAGCGCTATTAAGAGCATAATAAATGGCCCCGTCGCCGGGGCCATTTTTAATACCTATCTGCACTGTTTACTTATCCAGCGACGGATATTCTTGCATCGGACTCGGCACTTCGTGCCCGTGGCAGTCCTGGCAGTTATTCTGGGACGTGATGCCGTTTGCGAGTACGTTATACAGCGGCTTGTGCTTTGGAACGTACTTGCCGTCAGCCCAGTCGTTCAGCATGCCCGTGGCCTCCATGGCGACGTTCGCGGCGAGGCGGGCGCACCTCTCCGCCCTTTCGTCCGAAAGGAAAGCCACACCCTCGGCCCTCATGAACTTGCCGATTGATATGTGGCATATCGGCGTGCCCGCTACGGTCATGTGATGTATCTGCGTCTTGGACGGCTTGTCCGGCGTAAATGACGGAAGTTCGGTATAGGCGTAGTAGAAGGCGAGGTCGTTGACCATCGCCTCCGCGGTATCCGTATCCCTGGTCACAAGCCCTATGATCACGCCCGCGCCAGGCATCGTCCCGCACAAGGCGCCCCAGCCAGCCATCCCGCCGTGCGCCCAGCGGTATGCGTCTATCGGGAAGTTATTCCAGTCGGCCCCGACTTCCTTGTCCTTTTTCAAGGCCTCGACAAACCCGGCGATCACCGACGATGAGCACCACCTCTTGGCGTAGTTTTCGTAGGCGACCTGGCCAACCGCCCGAGGGTCCAGTTTTCTATACTTGTATATGGACGGAGACGCATAGGCGCCGGCATCCTTTGCATTGCCGAGCACGCCGATCGTTGCCAGGGCTGCTCCCGCCGCGGCCATCCCTCCGCTTACGAGAATGTCCCTCCTCGAAAGACCTTTGCCTTTCTCTTCTTCAACCGTTGTAAGCCCTTTTTCCTGCTCGGTCCCAACCAATTTCTCAAACATTTCGTACCCCCATTATCAAAGCGTTAAGAAACCTGAAAAACACGCGCACCAAACCCTTATCCCTGATACGATAATCAGGAGCGTCCGTGAATTAACTGTCACGCATAAGTGTGGGATTTTGGTATGGCGAATATCGGGGCAGGGCCCCGATGTTCAGGCTTCCGGGGGGATATCTATTTCTCCCGGATTCACCTCGGCGGAGGTATTGTCCGGGGATGGAGGAAAACTGTTATCAAATGATGGAATAAAGGAAGAGCAGTCCGGTATGGGGGCGAAGTGGCCCGGCCCGTCTAAGGACACGCCGGGATGGGCGTGGCCGCATACGTCGAAGGCGATTAAGGAAGTGCTGCACTTTCCGGAGTCGGAGACACGGAGGGTTTTGGTCAGGACGACGCCGTTCATCGCGACGGCGAGAAGGAAAAAAACCAATAAAAAAAGACCGGTCAACCGTTGACTCATTGCGGCTCCATTATTGTTATTTCTAAAACTGCAAGAAAGCTGCCATAGTACCGCCGTATTATATGCGGTGGGTAACCTGCTGAAAATTAAAATAATTTTTCATTCACGCCGAGGCCGAATGGAAAGGGCTTCTTGGGACTTGAATGCCACACTTGGGACAGAGATACCCAGCGCTCAAGGAGTTCCCGGTCTGCGTTCAAACGACCCCCGCCGCCGTAATTAATCCTTGACTTCCTATTGACTTTACCGTAAAATTAACAGATTCCGTAAAATCTGACAGTGCTGGCGTAGCTCAGTTGGTAGAGCAGCTGATTTGTTATCAGCTGGTCGGAGGTTCGACTCCTCTCGCCAGCTCCAGTTTTAAGAGTACCCGAAGGGGCGGGCGGCGGCTTTTTTAAACCCTTTAAAAATAAAGGGTTGACAAAATTTAAGCTATAATGTATAAAATGTCGCCCTGGTAGTCCCGCGGCATCGCGGGGAGGTGGCCGAGCGGTTAATGGCAGCAGACTGTAAATCTGCCGGTCTTGCACCTACGGAGGTTCGAACCCTCCCCTCCCCACCATTTGCTTTTTTTTGCGGGTGTAGCTCAGTTGGTAGAGCGCCAGCCTTCCAAGCTGGGGGTCGCGGGTTCGAACCCCGTCGCCCGCTCCATAAACGGAGTTTGATGGCAAGGCTCCAGTTAGTTTTAAAAGTCTTTCTTGCGGCCCTTGCCGTGCTTTTGCCGCTTACGCTGGCGATGGAGAATTGCAGGGCTGAAGAGCCCGCGGTGATTCACGCCCAGACCGGTACGGTCAAAGGGCGCGCGATAGAGGCGATTAACGCCGGGAACTTCACGGCCGCGATAGATATACTGGAGAAGGACCCTTCCCAGGACCTGTTCGACGACGACTACAAGGCCCTGCTGGCCAAGGCATACGGCGAACGGGGATGGAAGAAGCAGGACGGCGGGGATTTTTCCGGTGCCTTGGAAGACCTGAAGAAGGCGCGGCTGAACGAGCCGAAGAAGCAGTTTTCCACGTACTTCGGGCTTGCGTATTGCTCGTACCGCTTGAAACAGGCGGACGACGCGCTCGATTACCTGGACGAGGCGATATTCCTGGAGCCTTCCGAACCGCAGTCGAGGACGCTTAAGGGCGAGATCTATTATCAGCGTGGGCGTCTCAGGGAAGCGGTATCCGAGTGGGAGTTGGCGCTTCAGGCAAAGCCGGGGGATAAAGGCATAAAAGACCTCCTGGCGAGGGCAAGGAAAGAACTTGGCGTGGAAGGCTCCTTTACGGACAGGGAGACCTACTACTTCAATGTAAAATACGAAGGCGAGGAAGAGAGGCAACTGGGCGACCTGGTGCTTGATGTTTTATACAAGGCATCGTCCAACGTCGGCGGCGACCTTGGCTATTATCAGAAGGAGCCGATAAACGTAATCCTTTACACCCGTCAGCAGTTCGTGGACGTAACCAATGCGCCCGACTGGTCCGGCGGGATCTTCGACGGCAACATCAGGATACCCGTCGGAGGCAGGGAAATAGATAAGACGGCCCTTGCCGCGGTGCTTCACCACGAGTTCACCCATGCGGTGATACACAGGGAAGTAAGCGGCCACGTTCCGGCCTGGCTTGACGAGGGCACCGCTCAGTATGAGGAACGCTGGGCCAGGCAGCCGAAAGCGGATGGTTTCACGCCCGTCCCGCTTTCAACTCTGGACGCGACGTTTATAAATATGGACCCGGAGAAGGCGAGGAACGCATATGCCGAATCGCTCTCCGCAGTCCAGTACTACGTGGACAGGTTCGGGATGTACAGCCTCTCCAATCTGATAAAGGACATGGGAGAGGGCAGGGGCGTATCCGACGCGATGAAAGAAGCCGCCGGGGTGAGCCTTTCCGAGTTCGAGCAGGACTGGCTGGGCAGCACGGGCAGATAGGGGCGTCACGGGCGGATAGTTTAAATTTGGGCCGGCGGGTCTCAAATTTTACAGGGAAGCTTCGTTGGCAGGTAAGTTTACTTGAGGCGGAAATGGCGCTTTAAAAAGGAGCGCCTGAACATAGAAGCAGGCCGACGTAGCTCAGTTGGCAGAGCACATCCTTGGTAAGGATGAGGTCACCAGTTCGATCCTGGTCGTCGGCTCCAGGAACTTGTTAGCGGGGAGCGCCCCTCCGGCAAGAGACTTACCTGTCCAGAGCGAAAGCGAAGACAGAAAGTCTTAGCTTAACCGGATGCGGGGAGGTTTGCACCTCGCGTTTTCCTTTTTTTTCAAGGGGGACAGTAATGGCTAAAGAGAAATTTGAGAGGAAGAAGCCGCATGTTAACGTCGGCACGATAGGCCACGTTGACCACGGTAAGACGACCTTGACGGCTGCGATAACGAAGGTATTGGCGACGAAGGGTCAGGCGA
>JBARKJ010000060.1:0-25586 GCA_049801375.1 Nitrospirota bacterium
TCGCACCCCACCCTGTGCGCCAGGTGCGCGGGTGTTTTAGAATAGGTATTGCCATTGTCCCGCAAAAGTAAGATAATACTAATAATCGCAGGTAGTATCTTCTGCCTTGACCGGCTGACGAAGGTCCTGGCCGTGCGGCAGCTACAGCTTTGGGAATCGGTCCCGGTTATAAAAGGTTATTTCGACTTCACCTTAGTCCATAACACCGGGGCCGCGTTCGGCTTTATGGCGGTCGCGAGGCAGTCCCTGAGGCTCCCGTTCCTGCTGATAACCGCAGGGGCCGCGGTGGCGCTCCTTTTATATTTCATTAAAAGGACGGATGGCCATGAGACGCTGACGCTTATCGCGCTCGCAATGGTCGTGGGCGGGGCGGCGGGGAACATGGCGGACCGTATAGCCTACGGATACGTGATTGATTTCATAGACTGGCATGCCGGCGAGTTTTACCATTGGCCGGCGTTTAATATAGCCGATTCCGGCATTACCGTAGGAGTTTTTTTCCTGGCCTACGAGTTCCTGGTAAAGAAAAAATCCGGCTGTACGGCCTGAAGAGAAGCCGCGGAGGGATGATTGGAAAAACAGCTTAGCCAGGTCGAGAAGTACTACAACAAGGGCCTTGACGCCCTCGATGCGGGCAACTGGCTGCTTGCGGTCCAGCGGTTCAGGAAGTGCATCGAGCTTGACGCGAAATATGCCCCGGCGTACCACGAGCTTGCGGATATCTACTACCACAACGAGCAGTACGACGCCGCGCTTTCCGTGCTGGTAGACGCCATAAAGCTGGACCCGAAGGACGCGGAATCCACCTTCGCGCTTGCCAGCGTGTATCTGGCCCAGAACAAGTTCCTGGAGGCGCTCCGGGTATTCAAGAGGCTGGAGCAGGAGGCGCCGGAGTTCTCGCCGGAGCTTTATTACAACCTTGGCGTCTGCTACAAGAGCCTGGGCTATCCGGATTACGCAATGGATTACCTCAAGCTGGCGATTGAGGAGGACCCGTCTTATTTCGAGTGCCTCGAGGTAATGGGGAAGCTTCAATTCGACGCCGGGAAATTCGACGAGGCCAAGAAAGCCTTTAAAGAGGTCCTGGACGCGGACCCCGGCAACATCGAAGCGCATCATATGCTTGGAGTCATATATTCCAAGGAGATGGACCTGGACGCCGCCATAAAGGAATGGGAGACCGTGAACATGCTGCCCGATTCCGACGAAGCGCTGCGTACGCTCGCTTTAACGTCCATATCCGACGCGAAGGCATTAAAGAAGAAAAACGATAAAAAAGAGAGTAAGGAGAAATAATGCATCCCGTGCTTTTTAATGTAGGTCCTTTCACCGTACACACCTACGGCGTCCTGATAGCGCTCGCGTTCCTCGTGGGGCTTATCCTCGCGGCCAAAGAGGCGAGGCGAAAGGGCATCGACCCGGAGCGTATGATGGACCTGGGCCTTTACATACTTATCGCGGCGATAGTCGGCTCGCGCCTTTTCCAGGTCGCCGTGGAACACGAATACTTCTTTCAGAACCCGCTTGAAATCATCAAGATATGGAAGGGCGGACTCGCGTTTTACGGCGGGTTCATCGGCGCGGTTTTCATGGGTATATGGTACCTGAGGAAGCACGACATGCCCGTCTGGAAGGTAGGCGACGCCCTTGCGCCCTCCATCGCGCTAGGACAGGCGATAGGACGCCTTGGATGCCTTTCGGCGGGCTGCTGCTACGGCCTTCCGACAGACCTCCCCTGGGGCATCACGTTCAACGCGCCCGGGACGCTCGCCCTGCCCGGCATCCCCCTTCAGCCTACCCAGCTATACGAGTCTTTCAGCATGTTCATCCTGTTCGGCGTACTGTGGGGGTTCCGCAAGAGGGTAAAGGTCGAAGGCCAGCTTTTCTGGACTTACGTGATGTCCTACAGCGTAATCCGGTTTATTATCGAGTTTTTCCGGGGCGACACGGAGCGCGGTTTCATCCAGATGGGTAGCTTCGACCTCTCCAGCTCCCAGGCGGTCGCCATCTTCGCGTTCATGACCGCTGTGGTCGCCTTGACTGCGCTTCGGGCGCAGGCGAGTAAGAAGGCAAACGCTTAACGGGGAAGGGGAAGGCCCGGCGGAGCGGAGCCCGGCGGTCTGGAATATATGCAGAGAGCCTGCGACATAGGAAAGAGAAACAAGCTGGACCCGCGGCTTCGGCGCTGGCTTCTGACGTCCGCGGCGATTTTCGCGTTTACCGGCCTCATCGCCGGGTCCTACATAGGATATGGGATCGTCAACGGAGCGGCGGCCATTAAATCCCCCTTCATGGACAAGCTCTTCCTTAATTCCTTCATCGCCGTCTCCTTGGCCGCCGCCGGGATGATATTCGGGGCGTTCGTGGGCAGCACGCTTTACAGGTTCATCGGAAACCCGCCGAAAAAATAGTTTTGACCTGCAAAAAATTACCGCCTCACCTTGACAATACCGCCCTGTTGAGTTATCTCTTTAAAAACAATGTTTAATTTCATCCCCTTCCGGAGGACGACATGGCGAGCAAAGAGCTAATGCAGATGCTGAACCAAGCGATAGCGATGGAACTCCAGGTGAGTATCCAGTACATGTGGCAGCACGTTTCCGTCCGGGGCATCAACTCGGAAACGGTGGGCGGAGTGGTAAAGGGCGTCTCCATCGCCGAGATGAAGCACGCGGAGAAGATTGCGGAGCGGCTGGATTACCTGGGCGGAGTCCCCACCACGAAGCCGAACCCCATCGAGGTGGGCAATACCACGAAGGACATCCTGAACCTGGACAAGCTAGCGGAAGAAGGCACGATAAAGTTCTACAAGGAAGTAATCGCCCAGGCGGCAAAAGAAGGGGATGTGGTGACGAGGAAGCTTTTTGAAGACATCCTCGCGGACGAGGAAGACCACCACAATACTTTTTCCACGCTGCTCGAAAAGGATTAAAGAAGCGCTATTAACAAAAAAAGCCTGCCGGAACCGGCAGGCTTTTTTATTACTCCACGATTGGTTCCCCGTTCGCCCAGCGGCCTATCCGGTCCATAAAGACGGGTTCCAGGTCTAAAAATTCCAGGCCTCCCCTGCTGACCTTCGTCTCGCCCCGCGTAAAGCCGCTGGCCCATTTTACCTTCGCACGGCACCTGATTATAGATTCCGTCCCAGGCAGGGTAAATTCCAGTTCCAGCTCGTCCCCCTCGCCTATCGGCATATGAGTGTGGACGAGCATGCCGGAACGGCTGATGTTCTGAGCGTGGCCGAAGAAGTTTTTCGAGTCGTCCAGGACCGGCGCCACGGTAATGACGCTTCCCGGCGAACTCCTTCTGAAACCGGACCGTTTTTCCAATCCTACGGGACCCATCCTTTCTTCCCTCCCATTTCCCCCTTATTTTATTATTTGCTAAAAGCTTCCACAAGTCAAGGCGGGCGGTAAATAATGATATAATAGTAATGAATCCTTATTATTGGAGGGTACCATGAAAAAAGAGGATGTTTACAAGGATATAGAGGAAACCTTAGGCTTGGTGCCGACCTTCATGAAGTCAATTCCGGAATCCACCATCGAACACGAGTGGGCGCTTTTCAAGAAGATTCAGCTCGGAGAAAGCTCCATCCCGCACAAATACAGGGAACTGATAGGGCTAGGGCTGAGCGCGGTTTCCAAATGCCACTACTGCACGCTTTACCATACAGAAATGGCGAAGATGTTCGGGGCGACGGACGAGGAAATCGAGGAGACGGTGCATTACGCAAAGGCCAGCGCGGGCTGGAGCGCCTATGTGAACGGGATGCAGGTTGACTACGACCTTTTCAAGAAGGAACTCGGCAAAGCCGGGGAGTACGTAAAAAAGCACGCCGTGAAGAAGGCGGCATAAGGCCCGGTTGCCAGGGAGTAAAAACCCGAAATTTGCCAAGGATAGAAGTTTCTGTTGACAAATCAGGGCGATTCAGGCTACATTATGACGCTTTTTTAATGGCGGTGTAGCTCAGGTGGTCAGAGCATGCGGCTCATATCCGCAGTGTCCGGGGTTCAAATCCCTGCACCGCCACCAAAATCCAAAACCCTCCCGGACCGGGAGGGTTTTTCATATGCCGGAAAATATCCTGATTACAAAAATTAGAAGGGCCATAGCCTCGCACAAGATGTTCGCGGCGGGCGATACCGTGGCCTGCGCTGTCTCCGGCGGCCCGGACTCCGTTGCAATGCTGCACGGCCTCCTTGAGCTGAAGGAAGGGCTTCATATTAAGCTTGCCGTCGCCCATCTGGACCACGGCTTCAGGGATGAGTCCGCCGCCGAGGCGGAGTTTGTAAAGGGGATGGCCGAGTCTCTCGGACTGCCGTTTTACACCGAAAAGGCGGGTCTTAAAGAACGGTTGGCCGGACAATCGGTGAACAGGCAGGCGGCGGCGCGGGCGGCGCGTTACGATTTCCTGGAGCGGGCGGCGGACGTGCTTTTTGCTGATAAAATCGCCGTGGCCCATACCGCCGACGACCAGGCGGAGACCGTCCTGATGCGGCTTCTCCGCGGCTCCGGCATGTCGGGCCTGGCAGGTATTCCACCCGTGCGGACGGTTGATGGCTGGCGAAGCGTGGTCAGGCCGCTTATATACGCTTCGCGGCGGGAGTTGGAGAACTACCTTTCCGAGAATAAAATCGCCAGCGTCACCGACCCGTCCAACCTGAAAAACGTGTACCTGCGAAACCGCATCCGGCTGGAGCTTCTGCCCGTACTCGGCACGTATAACCCGCGCATCCTGGAGGCGCTGGCCCGCTCGGCGGAGCTCCTGCAGGCTGACGAAGAGTTCCTGGAGGGCCGCGCTCGGGAGATGCTGGAATCAATTGTAGCGCGGCGGGAAAAGGGCGGGGAGAGTGGCTCCGGACTTATCACGCTTCGTCTGGACGATTTCGACAAGCTGCCCGAGGCGCTGAAGCGGCGCGTCGTCAGGCTCGCGGTGGAGGACGTCAAGGGGGACGTGCTGGGCCTTTCATACGGACATGTGACAGACGCCGTGCGGGATATATACGAAGGGCCGACCGGCCGGGGAACAGACCTGCCCGGCGGCGTGAGATTTGAGAGAAGCTATAAAAAACTTTTGATATACTTGCCGGAAGAGGGGATTTCTTTCAGCGTCCCCCTGCCCTTGCCGGAAGAGGGCGAAGCATCAGGCGCGGATGTACCGGAAGCCGGGCTTACCGCGGAGGCGGAAATAGTGTCCGGGGCCTGTGCCGTGGATAAAAATTCCGCGCTTTTCGACCTTGGTAAGATGGACGGGCCGCTTGTAATCAGGAGCCGCAGGCCGGGGGACTTTTTCTACCCCGCCGGAATGGAAGGGCGGAAAAGGCTGAAGACGTTTTTCATTGATTTGAAGGTGCCCAGGATGGAGAGGGCGCGCGTGCCTCTTCTGGAATGCGCGGGAGAGATAGCCTGGGTGATGGGTTACAGGCAGGACAGGAGATTTATCATAGGGCCGGATTCAAAAAGAATTTTGAAAGTTTCATTCCGGATGCGGTAATAATTTATTCAACATTAGTTTTTTGGAGGAACATATGCCAAATTACGGCAAGCCGGTATTTTCTAAATCGGAAATCCAGAAGAGGGTCTCTGAACTGGGCGAGAAGATTTCAAAAGACTATAGAGGAGAAGAACTCCTGCTGGTCGGGGTTATGAAAGGCGCGTTCATCTTCATGGCCGACTTAGCTCGCGCGATCCACATCCCCGTCTCGATAGACTACATCGGCCTTTCGGCATTCCACTCGCGCTCCAAGGGCAGGGGCGCGGTCCGGATATCGTCCGACTTGAACGAGAACATTTCCGGGAAGAACGTCCTCATCGTCGAAGACATCATAAACAGCGGCCTGACTATGGCATACGTCGTAAATAACCTGAAGGCGCGCGAACCGAAGAGCATAAGGGTATGCACCCTGTTCGACAAGGCCGACAAGCGCAGAAACGATTTCCGCCCGGATTACGTCGGCTTCCCAATCCCGAATATATATATTGTCGGCTATGGAATGGACTACAAGGACCAGTACAGGAACCTGCCGTACATCGCGACGCTCGGAGACGACCAGGAGACGCCTGTTAAATAACCAGATTAATCTTCGACTTCCTGCTCCGCGTAAACCTCGCTCATTTCGAGCGGAACTTCGGGCAGAAGACACGAGCAGACGACTTCTTCATCTTTCTTTCCGGAAGGAATCCCCTTCGTCCGGCAAACCTCAAGGAATATCTCAACCAGTTCCGGGTCGAACTGGCTACCCGCGCAGTATTTCAGCTCCTGAATGGCGTTGTCAATGCCTATGGACGGCCTGTACGGCCTGTCTTCCGTCATGGTGTCGAAGGAGTCCGCGATGCAGAGCGCCCTCGCCATCAGAGGGATTTCCGTTCCCTTAAGGCCCGCCGGATAACCCCCGCCGTCCCAGCGTTCGTGGTGGTGGCGTACAGCCGGGAGGATGTCGTCCATATCGTTAATCGGCGCCAGTATCTCGCAGCCCCTGTCGGGATGCTGCTTTATAAGCTCGCGTTCCTCCGGCGTCAGCTTCTCCGTCTTGTCCAGGAGCGCGTCGTAAGTGCCTATCTTGCCTATATCGTGCAGCAGCCCGGCAAGACGTATCCGCTCTATAAACCGCGGCTCCATACCCAGCTTCTCCGCAATCGACGCCGCGTACTCCGCCACCCGCTCGGAATGTCCTTTCGTCCAGGGGCTTTTTGCGTCGATGGCGGAAGACAGCGCGTGGGTAATGTTCATCGAGAGGCTCTCCAGTTCATTTATAAGCTTGGTGTTTTTAAGGGCCACCGCAAGCTGGCGGGCCACCCCTTTCAAAAGGCGCAGGTCGGAGGGGGAAGGCAGGACGTCGGGCGGCGTGTAAAAGGTCATGATACCAAGGACGATACCTTCCGATTTGATGGGTATTATGATATGCCCGTGAGGTTTCATCCCCGGATAATGCACCGTGTGCGACGGGTCTTTCATGCAGTTAAGCGATATTAAGGATTTGCCCTCCGCCGCGGCCTTGCCGCAGAGGCAGTGACCGAACCGGATGACGGTCTCTTCTTTCAGCAGCGCGTCGTGCAGGTTTACTGACGCGGCCATCCTGAGGGTGCGGCTTCCCTCTTTTTCCACTATGAAGATGACCCCCCTCCTCACCACGCTCAGGAAATGAAGGTTCAGCACCTCCCGGAGCGCGTCCCCCAGCATCTTTTCCGGGTCCTTGCTTTTCGAGATTATCATGGATATCGAATTGATCGCGGAAAGCTCGCGGTTCCTCCGGATTATCTCTTTCTTCTTCCCTTCGTCGTCTTCGCGTACCCTGCCTATCACCGCCCCGGCGAGCGAAAAGACGACGACAGCCCCCAGGAGAAAAAATTTTAAAGCAGCCGAACTGTCGTTGGCTAAGACGGATGGGAAGAAGGTGTTGAGCAGGGAATAGAAGACAAAACCGGTAGCGCCGATAGCGGCGCCGCCAAGTGCGAACCTCACTGGGAGGCCTAATCTTATTTGGAGGGTCTTGCTTAGTTTCATGTATTACTTTTGTTATTTCTTTGACCGGTTTAATTTACTATAACAAAAAGATGCTGTCAACCTAAAAGCTTGTCTTAATTTGTATTGTTTATGAACCCGCAATATGTTATATTTTATTGTTAAATCGTGTGAATTCGACGGAGGTTTAATGAACTCGAACATAAAGAACATTTCCTTAATACTTGTACTCATCCTCTCGATGGTCCTGGTATACCATCTTTTCTCCTCCCCGCAGAAACAGGAAAAGGAGTTGATATACTCGGATTTTCTCGCCAAGGTGCAGACTTCCGACGTGACCGACGTGGTCCTGAACGAGGACGAACAGGGTATCGAGATCGCCGGGAAACTCAAAGGCGGCGAGAATTTCAAGAGTTTCGCCCCCAAGGACCCGCAGCTCATCCCGATGCTCCAGTCCAAGGGGGTGCGGATAACTGCGAAGAAGGTGGAAGCGAGTCCGTGGTACTCGCAGCTCCTGTTATTCTGGGCCCCCATAGTCCTGATGATATTCTTCTGGATATTCATCATGCGGCAGATGCAGATGGGCGGCAACAAGGCCATGGCCTTCGGCAAGAGCCGGGCCAAGCTCCTGACCGAGAGCACCAAGAAGGTGACTTTTGCCGACGTTGCCGGGATAGAGGAGCCCAAGGAAGAGCTTCATGAGATTATCGAGTACCTGAAGGACCCGCAGAAGTTCCAGCGGCTGGGCGGCAGAATCCCTAAAGGCGTGCTTCTGGTCGGACCTCCCGGAACGGGCAAAACCCTTCTCGCGAAGGCCATTGAAGGAGAGGCGGACGTCCCCTTCTTCTCCATATCCGGCTCGGACTTCGTCGAGATGTTTGTCGGCGTCGGGGCTTCCCGCGTCCGCGACCTATTCGAGCAGGGCAAGAAAAACGCCCCGTGCATCATATTCATAGACGAACTGGACGCGGTCGGAAGGCACAGGGGCGCAGGTCTTGGCGGCGGGCATGACGAACGCGAGCAGACTCTGAACCAGCTCCTTGTCGAAATGGACGGCTTCGAGTCCAACGAAGGTGTCATCCTTATCTCCGCCACGAACAGGCCGGACGTGCTGGACCCTGCGCTCTTAAGGCCGGGCCGCTTCGACCGTCAGGTGGTGGTCCCCCGCCCGGACATCAAGGGACGCGTGGGCATACTCGAAGTGCATACCCGCAAGGTGCCGCTGGATGCGGACGTGGACCTGGAGGTTATCGCCCGCGGGACGCCGGGTTTTGCCGGCGCGGACCTTGCGAACCTCGTGAACGAGGCGGCGTTACTCGCGGCCAGGGAGAATAAGGACAAGGTCTACATGGTCGATTTCGAACACGCCAAGGACAAGGTAATGATGGGCATCGAGCGAAAGAGCATGGTGCTCTCCGACCAGGAAAAGAAAAATACAGCCTACCACGAGGCGGGGCATACGCTTTCCGCGCTGCTGACTCCGCGCACGGACCCGATACACAAGGTTACCATCATCCCGCGCGGGCGCGCCCTGGGCCTTACCATGCAGCTCCCGATAGACGAGCGATATACCTACGACCGCGAATATCTCCTCTCGCAGCTCGTCGTGCTCCTTGGCGGCCGCGTGGCGGAGGAACTGTCCCTCGGGCATATGACCACCGGGGCCGGCAACGACCTCGAACGCGCCACGGAGCTTGCCCGGAAGATGGTCTGCGAATGGGGCATGAGCGAAAAGCTCGGGCCGCTGACATTCGGCAAGAAGGAAGAGCAGATATTCCTTGGCCGGGAGATCGCCCAGCACCGCGACTACAGCGAGCATACGGCCGTCGAGATAGACGCGGAGGTAAGGAAACTCGTAATAGAGGCATACGGACGCTCCAAGGGCATCCTGCGTGATAACGTCAAGGGCTTGAACGCCATCGCGGAGGCGCTGCTCGAAAAAGAGACCCTGGACGGCAAAGAGGTAATCGAGATCCTTGCTTCAGTCGGGATAAGCCTGCCCGACGCTGACGCAAAAATCAAGGTCGCCGAAAAGGAAGGCTCGATATTAGCCCCGGACAACGAAGGGGGCATCAAGGAGACGGAAGGTTAAGGTGGAGGCTAATTCCGGGATAGTTGCCGGAAATAAATCTTATCGTCTGCAGTTGGGAAACCGCGTCCTCGAACTTTCCTCAAAGACGCATATTATGGGCGTCATCAACATCACGCCCGATTCTTTCTCCGACGGGGGCCGGTTTAACGTCAAAAGCGGCCGGTTTGACAAAGAACAACCTTTCCAGCCTGATTATTCGAAAGCGATAGAGGCCGCGCTCCGCATGGCGGAAGAGGGCGCGGACATAATAGACGTCGGCGGGGAGTCCACCAGGCCGGGCGCAAACGCCATTTCTCATGAAGAGGAAACGGCGCGGGTCCTGCCGGTTATCGAAGGCATCAGGAAACACTCCGACATCCCCGTCTCGATAGACACATTCAAATCCGCCACAGCCCTTGCGGCGCTCACAGCCGGGGCCTCCATAATAAACGACATAAGCGGCCTGACCTTCGACCCGGATATGGCAAAGGCCGCGGCAAAAACCGGCGCGGCAATAATAATAATGCACATAAAAGGCACGCCCGCCGACATGCAGGCCGACCCGCGCTACGCCGACCTCCTTGGGGAGGTGAAGTCGTATCTCGTATCCGGCATAGAAAAAGCGAAGGCTGCGGGCGTCCCCGAAGAGAAGATATTAATCGACCCGGGTATAGGTTTCGGAAAGAACGCCGAACATAACCTTGAGCTTGTAGCGAGGCTTAAGGAACTGGCCCGGCTCGGCTACCCGGTGGTGCTGGGCGTATCTCGAAAGGCGTTCATAGGCAGACTTACCGGCGGTGCGCCTGCCTCCGACAGGCTGGAAGGCACCATTGCCGCCTCGGTGCTAGGCATAGCGAACGGTGCGAATATCATCAGGGCACATGACGTAAAGGCCGTCCGCCGTGCGGCGGACGTCGCGGACGCGATACTCCGGGCGGGAGTTTCAGCTTGAACTATTCAAGACGTACCAGGGAGACGGAGCTATATGCTTGAGGCGATAAGGGACATCCGCATGTGGGACGTGCTCGATATCCTCATCGTCTCATTTATACTCTACCGCGTGTTCCTCCTCATAAAGGGGACGCGGGCGGTGCAGATGGTGTTCGGGCTTGGAGTCCTGCTACTAGCTCTGATATTCTCGCGCTGGGCCGGGCTGTTCACGCTGAACTGGCTGGTCCAGAGCTTCATGTCGCAGGTGGTCCTGGTAATCCTCGTGCTCTTTCAGCCGGAGCTTCGGCGCGCGCTGGCCCACATGGGGCAGAACTCGCTCTTCTCGTCGCTGTCGCCTATCGAGTCTTCCAAGTTCCTGGACGAGATAGTCAAGGCGGCGGTATCCCTGGCCAACAGGCGCATCGGGGCGCTGGTCGTCCTGGAGCGGGAGACTGACCTGAAAAATATAATCGACATGGGTACGCCGCTTGAGGCGCGGGTGAGCAAGGAGCTTCTCTTAAGCATTTTCCACCCCACCTCCCCTCTGCACGACGGCGCGGTAGTGGTCCAGGAGGGTCGGATAGCCGCGGCGGGATGCTTTCTGCCGCTCAGCATGAGCCCTTTGGTGGCGAAGGAGCTTGGCACGCGCCACCGGGCGGCGATCGGCCTGACCGAGGAGACGGACGCGGTCGTCATAGTCGTCTCCGAGGAGACCGGGACTATTTCGATGGTGCAGGCGGGAAAGCTCGACCGCGACCTTGACGCGGTAACGCTGCGGCGCGCACTTACCGGGATATTCAAGACACGGAAAAAGAAGTAGGGTTACCTGCAAACTTTATAATCAGACTGGGAAGTTATGATTCAGCGGCTGAGACACATGGTCTTCGACAACTTCGAGATAAAGATATTCTCGCTGGTCTTCGCGCTGGTCCTGTGGCTCCATGTCTCCACGCGCGGCACCTCCGAGGTGAACTTCATGGTGCCGCTCGAGCTTCGGGACATACCAGATCAGATGGCGGTGGTCGGGAACGTGCCTGGGCTTGTGGATATAAGGGTCCAGACGCGCCAGACGTTCCTGCAGCGGCTGACCTCCAAGGATTTCTCCGTCTTCATAAGCCTTGCGGGGGCGAAACCGGGCGAGGCTACATATACCCTTACCCCGTCCAACGTACGCGCCCCCGGAAGCGTCACGATAGAAAGTGTCAGCCCCGCCGAGGTGCGCCTGCGGCTGGAGAAGCTGGCGCAGAAGACCCTTCCGGTGAGGGCGGAGCTTTCGGGGCGGCCTTCCAAGGGTTACAGAATCCAGAAGATTGAGACGAACCCGCCCTCGGTCATGGTGGAAGGGCCTGATAGCCTGGTCAAGAGGCTGGAATACGTCCAGACGGCGAAAATCGATATAACCGGCGTATCCGGCAACATCGAAAGGATGGCCCCGCTGATCTCTCCGGGAGAGGGACCCGTCAAGCTTTACGACGACAGCGTACAGGTGTTTATAACAGTTTCCAGGAACCGCAAAGAGGAACAATGAGAAAACTCTTCGGCACCGATGGTATAAGGGGTACGGCGAACGTACATCCGATGACGACGGAGATGGCAATGAAGCTTGGCCGGGCGGCGGCTTATGTTTTCAGGAACGGCCGCGTCGCAAGACACAGGATCGTAATCGGCAAGGACACCCGCCTCTCCGGCTATATGCTTGAGTCCGCGCTTACTTCCGGCATCTGCTCCATGGGGATGGACGTCCTGCTGGTGGGGCCGCTCCCCACGCCGGGGATAGCCTTCATCACCAGGAGCCTGCGTGCGGACGCGGGCGTGGTGATATCCGCATCCCATAACCCTTACGAGGATAACGGGATCAAATTCTTCTCCCGCGACGGTCTGAAGCTTCCTGACGAGGTCGAAGACAGACTCGAGGGGCTTATCACATCCGGCGAGATAGACCACATCCGGCCCACCGCCTCAGAAGTCGGCAAGGCGTTCCGGGTGGACGACGCCGTCGGGCGTTATATAGAGTTCGTAAAGAGCACGTTCCCGAAGGGGATGACCCTTGAGGGGATGAAGATAGTAGTGGACTGCGCCAACGGCGCGGCTTATAAGGTTACGCCCTGGGTGCTGAAAGAGCTGGGCGCCGAGGTATTCGTGCTGCACGACAAGCCGGACGGCTCCAACATAAACGCCGGGTGCGGTTCGCTGCATTCGGAGGTCATCCAGAACGCCGTCGTGGAGCAGGGCGCGGACGTCGGCATAGCGCATGACGGCGACGCCGACCGCGTTATTTTCTGCGACGAAAAGGGCAGGGATTTCGACGGCGACAAGGTCCTGGCCCTCTGCGCGATAGACATGAAGAAACGGAAAACCCTGGCCAAAAATACCGTGGTCGCCACGGTAATGAGCAATTTGGGCCTTGAACTCGCGATGAAAAAGGCGGGGATTACCCTTATCAGGACAGCCGTAGGAGACCGGTATGTGGTTGAAGAAATGCTCCGGCAGGGCTACAACCTGGGCGGCGAGCAGTCCGGTCACGTCGTTTTCATGGACTATAACACCACCGGCGACGGCGTAATAACGGCGCTTCAGGTACTCTCCATAATGAAGCGCACCGGGAAAAAGCTCTCCGCCCTTGGAAAGGTGATGACTACCTACCCGCAGGTGCTCGTTAATGTAAAAGTACGGGAAAAGACGGAAATCATGGACGTCCCCGCCCTGGCGGAAATCGTGCGGGCGGCGCAGGCTTCTCTTGACGGGACGGGTAGACTCCTGATAAGATACTCTGGGACCGAGCCGAAGCTTCGGATAATGGCCGAGGGGAGCGACAAGACCCATATAGAAAACATGGTGCGGGATATAGCCGCCGCGGTTTCAAAAGAGCTGGGCTGACACACTTTTATTTCCCAAGAGTTTTAAGAGTACTATGCTTGAACAAGACCTGCATCTGAGCGAGCTGATAGACGCTTTTTTCGCTATCCTGCAGCTCGTAAAGAACACATTTATAATCAAGGTCGGCTTCTTTCCCGTCCTTAAAGACCTGTTCACTATCATCCCCACCTGGGCTTATCTGTTTATCGGGCTGTTCACCCTCTGGATTTTCTATATTGCCCTGAAATTCATCATCGTCAAGGCCTACGGTTTTGCGACAAACGCTTTTCTCGGGTCCTCCCTCGGCACTACCCTGGAGAGGCGGAAGATGTATGCGATGGCCAGGAAACTCGGCCGGCAGAAGCAGCACGGGCGGGCGGCGGATTTATACATGACCCTTCACGAAGACGGCAAGGCCGCGAAGGTGCTGGAGAAAGGCGGGCTTCTCGCGAAGGCGGGGCAGATGTACGAGAAGATGGGCAAGGCGGATAAGGCCATCGCACTATACGAGAAGGCCGGAGAGCATTCCTGGCATGCCGACGCCCTGCTGAAGCAGGGGCAATATGCCGAGGCCGCCGAGATACTGCGCAAGGCCGGTAAACCGATGCTGGCGGCGGAGGCCTACGAGAAGGCGGAGATGCATACGGAGGCGGCGCGGCTTTTTGAGGAAAGCGGCCATACGTTATCCGCCGCCATGCACTTCGAGAAGGCGGGAGATATAGAAAAGGCCGCCGTCTATTACGACCGCGCGTTCGTCGAGACGACATCCTCCAAGGAAATGAACATAGCGAACATCGAGAAGTACAACGAGTACTCGATAAAGGCCGGCAAATTTTACCGCGAGACAGGCGAGAATATGAAGGCACTCGAATGTTACGCCCGCGTAAAGGCGTACCCGGAGGCCGCCGAATGCGCGCTTCTGGCGGGCGACAAGATGAAGGCCGCCGAGCTTTTCGAGTCCGGGAAATTATACGAGAAGGCGGCGGAGATATTCGGGGAGCTTGGGAACACGCGCCGCGCCTCCGAACTTATGTCCGACAAATATTTCGCGGACGGCAATTACGTGAAGGCCGCGGACATGCTGGCTGAGTCGAACGACTTCATAAAGGCGGCGGAGCTGTATAACGGCGCGGGAGAGTACGGCAAGGCCGGTGAATGCTACATGCGGAGCCGCGAGTATTACGACGCGGCGGCGATGTTCGAGAAGGCGGGAGACGACGCACAGGCCGCCGTCGCATACGAGAAGAACGGGGATTTCAGAATCTCCGCTGAAATATATATGAAACTCGGGGACGTGGAAAAGGCCGCCTCGCTGGTAGAGTCAGCGGGAGAGTATTTCGCCGCGGCGGAGATGTTCAGAAAAGCGGGCTTTGCCGCCAAGGAGTTCTCCTCGCTCCAGAAGGTGCGCCAGGGAGACCCAGGCTACCTGAATGCCTGCGGCAGGATGGCGGACATATTGCGGGAGCAGGGAAAGCTGGACGTCGCGGCGCAGAAATATGTGATAGCCATCGGCGATTCCGAGCCGGACGAGGAAAACATCGGCTATTTCTACGGCCTGGGCACCATATACGAATCCGACGGGAAGCTTCCGCAGGCCCTCCAGATGTACAAGAAGACGCAACTGGTGGATATCGCATACAAGGACGTGGAAGAGCGGATAAATAAGTGCGAAGCCACACTTTCCGGACCCGGCCCCCAGGCAGCTACCACGCCGCCTTCCGCGAGCCAGGCAGGTATCGCATCTCCCGGAAATCCTGCGAGTCAGTCGAGTGCCGCATCGCCGGGGAGTTCAGCTGGCCGGTCCAGTTCAAGCGCCGCGGGCACGTCCGATGCGTCCAAGAGATACACGATACTTCAGGAGATAGGCCGGGGCGGAATGGGCGTGGTTTACAAGGCGATGGACAATAACTTAAACCGCGTCATCGCCATAAAACTCCTGCCGAAAAGTATAAGCGACAACCCTAAAGCGGTAATGCGGTTTTCGCAGGAGGCGCGCTCCGCGGCACAGTTGAATAACAGCAACATCGTAACTCTCTACGACTTCCAGCAGGCGGGCGGCAGGAGCTTCATCACGATGGAGTACGTCGAGGGCGTCACGTTGAGGAAACTCCAGTC
This sequence comes from Nitrospirota bacterium, assembly GCA_049801375.1. Taxonomy (GTDB): domain Bacteria; phylum Nitrospirota; class JACRHJ01; order JACRHJ01; family JACRHJ01; genus JBARKJ01. Next base: position 15,438 of record JBARKJ010000060.1, read on the forward strand.
AATGGTGGACCGCCTGGCCGTGGCCAAGGCGCTGAAGGTTATCTACCAATGCTGCCAGGGGCTCGATTTCGCCCACAGAAAAGGTATTATCCACCGGGACGTCAAGCCCAGCAATATAATGATAAGCAAGCAGAACGTGGTCAAGATAATGGACTTCGGGCTGGCCAAAATTTCAGGAGAAGAGACCTTGACGGACGTCGGGTCCATCAGCGGCACGATAATGTATATGTCGCCCGAACAGGTACAGGGCGCTAAGCTCGGCCCCACGACGGACATATACTCGTTGGGCCTTGTCCTGTATGAACTGGTCGCCGGGAAGCACCCGTTCAAGGATGGCGACGTCGCGTACCATCACGTCCACACGGCGCCGGTGCCGGCGGCGGAACTCAGGCCGGAAATACCCGCCCGGCTGAACGATATAATCATGAAATGCCTTGAGAAGGACCCGTCCAAAAGGTTCGAAAGCGCGTACGCTCTCGCGATGGCGCTCCGTGAAATACCGCTGAAATAACGGCGGCCCGAGTTCTTTGCTCTGGTTCGTGGGAATCTGATGAGACGTCCTTTGCTTATCCCTGCCGTCTCCCTGGCCTGCGGCATTGCCGCGGCTAAAGGGTTTCAGTTTCTGCCGGTGACGGTTTCCGCACTCTCCGCAGTCTCATTTTTCATCTTTTTCATCCTTTCCAAAACGGTCATCCAAGAAACACGGACGCGGTCTGTCTTCATCGCGGTTCTATGCTTTCTGGGCGGTTTCGCCGCGTTCTACCTGTACGGGCCGGGCGCTCCTTCCGCCTCCGCCGAACTTGCCGGGAAGGGGCCGGTCGCGCTTACCGCCAAGGTAACGCGCCCGCCGGAGGAGAGCGCGGGCAATACGCGTCTAATTCTCGAACCTGTCGGCCCCGTGTCTTTCCCGGGAAGAAGGGGTCTTATTCTCCTGTCGGTCAAGGGAGCCGGCCTGGGCATCCGTTATGGGGACGTCATCAGCGGGACTGCTTCTCTTGAGAAGCCGAAGGGCTTTCGCAACTTCGGCGAATTCGACCGGGCCCGGTATGCGCGAGACGAAGGCGAGGACGCCGAAGGTTTTGTGAAGCCGGACGATATTTCGATAATCAGCCGGGGCCGCGGGATATTCTCTAAGCTTTACGACTTCAGGCTCCGGCTCTCAAGGCTGGCTCTGTCGAGCCTTCCGCTGGAACAGGCGGCGGTTTTCAACGCGATGGTGCTGGGCGACCAGAACGCGGTGACGGACGATATGCGGGACGCCTTTTCCGCGTCCGGGACCTCCCACCTGTTATCGGTATCCGGCTCGCATATCGCGCTGCTCGCATCGCTCGTGTTCGGGCTGGTCCTCGCCCTTTCATACGTCTTCCCGTACCGCCTGGCTCTCCGTCTTAGTCTGCTCATGGACCGTAACAAGGCCGCGGCCCTGGCCGCGATTCCCGCTGTCGCCGCGTATTCGTTCCTGGCCGGGCTACACGTGACGACGGTGCGCTCCATCCTGATGATTGCGGTCTTCCTTATCGCCGTCCTAATCGACCGCGAGAGGGACAGCCTGAACGTCCTTGCCGCGGCGGCAATATTAGTCCTGGTCCCGGACCCGTCGGCGCTTTTCAACATCTCGTTCCAGTTCTCTTATGGTTCGGTCCTTTTTCTGGCCCTCGCGGTCATTAAGCTAAAAAATTACATCCGGGAGAAAGGCGGCAAACTTTCGGGACTAAAGAACTGGCTTTTCCTTACAGTCGCAACCTCGCTGGCCGTGACCGCCGGGACCGCGCCGCTGGCCGCTAAAGATTTCAACTCCTTCTCATGGGTATCAATCCCGGCGAACCTGGCATTAATCCCGTTCTCCGGGTTTATCCTCGTACCGACGGGGCTTCTATCGGCCCTTTTGTACGCTTTTCACCCCGCCGTCCTGCCCTTTAAGACCTTCATCTCGTTTTCATTCGGTGCGTTTTATAAGATAGTGGCGTTTTTTGCCGCCGCGCCGCACGCGAACCTGCGGCCGCCCGCGCCCGCGCTTCCGCTCATATTGTTGATTTATGCCGCGTTCTTTTTATTTTTTATCCGCAGAAAAACGCCAGCCGGACCGGACGCCGGCATAACGCCGGGCGCATCAGGCGGCTACAAAATTACCGGACGCAGAAAGGAAGTCGCTATCGCGGCCAGCGCCGCCGCATTCATGGCCTTTGGCATTATGCCCGTCCACGAAAAAAAGATGGAGGTCGCATTCCTCGACGTGGGGCACGGCGACGCATGCCTTCTAAGCCTGCCGGACGGGAAACACATTCTGGTGGACGGCGGCGGCAAGGAGTTCGACAGTGCGGGCCTGGACCCCGGCCGTGCCGCGGTCGCACCGTTCTTATGGAACCACGGGATAAGGAAGCTGGACGCCGTCCTCCTTACCCATCCGCACCCGGACCACATGAACGGCCTGGTATATATCTTCAAGAATTTCGACGTGGGCGAGCTATGGGAATCCGGACTCGCGTCCCGCTCCGAAGGGTACAAGGAGCTTCAGAGACTGGCCTTGGAGAAGGGAGTGCGCCGGATAATCTTCAGGGGCCGTGGAAGCTTTAACATAGACGACGTACAGTTCCAGGTGCTGAACAACGCCGCGTGTCCGATATCGGACGAAGGCAAGCCGGTCTATTGGCTGGAGAACGACCGCTCGGTGGCGCTCCGGGTGAAATACAAAGAGGTTTCATTTTTCCTGGGCGCCGATTTACAGTTGGAGGCAGAGGAAGCACTCCTTAACGCTTCGCCGCCGCTGCCTCTCAGATCGACCATTATGAAGGTCCCGCACCACGGCGGGAGGACGGCGATGTCGCCCGAGTTCGCCCTTGCGGTGAAGGCCGATTATGCGGTAATATCGGAGGGTAACATAAAGGCGTATCCTGCACCGTCTCCGGAAGCGCTGGCTGACCTTGAGGCGGCGGGTTCCAAAATTATCATCACCAACAGGGACGGGGCGGCAATTTTCCTGACCGACGGGAAGACCGTCGAGTCGGCGTCATATGAAGACCTTACGCTTAAACCAGCGGGCGGCGGCAGAGAAGTGAAAAACCTGCTGCGGCTTAAAAGACGGCTATCTTATAATTTCCTCTAAGTCCTCTACCCTGTCGGCAAAGAAATCCGGGCCCGCTTCGATGAGGGTTTCTTTTTTGCCGTAGCCGTAACCCACCAGACAGCATTTGACACCGGCGGCGCGCGCGGCTAACAGGTCGTTTATAGAGTCTCCCACCATGACCGCCTCACCCGGCTCTACGTCCATTTCCTGTAGGGCCAGCAGCAGTATAGCCGGGGCCGGCTTTACCGGTATGCCGGGCTTCCAGCCCTTAACGCTCGAAAACAGGCCGGAGAGCCCAAGGCCCTGCAATATCAGTTCCGTGTGCGTGAGCGGCTTGTTGGTCGCAACGGCAAGCTTCAGACCGGACATCGCTCCCAGAGACTGCGGTATCCCCGCATAAGGGACGGTGGTGTCCAAGACGTGGTCCCTGTAGATCAGCCAGAACCTCTCCACCCCCTCGTCCACTCTATTCCCCTGCCCTGGAGGAAGTGAGGCGATGACGAGCTTGTAGACCCCGCCCCCGATGAAACCGTATATATCTTCTTCTCTCCGGGGGGCGAAACCCATATCGTCAAGCATCCTGTTCACGGAGCTTGCGATGTCGCGCCGGGAATCTATCAGCGTCCCGTCCAGATCGAAAAGTACCCCCTTCGGCATATCCCGTCCCCGTCTTTCAATATCAGATAAAAACCGGCGCAAACTCATAAAAAAAAACCCGGCCCGAAGGCCGGGGCCTTGATTCTGCTACGGACCGACTGTAAGCGTGACTGAGGCGGGCGTGAGGCTGGGAGTCGCAGTATATAAAACATTCGGTGCGACCGATTTTAAATCCCCCGGCGTGGGTTCGCCCAGATATGCATTGAGGAAATATTTTGCACCCTGGACGTTACTGATAGTGAAATTTCCGTTGGTGTCGGTAGTCGCACGCATGATTGTGGGGCCTGAAGCTGTAACGGTGTACCCCACGGCGGCGGCGCCACTCTGTAACACTGCCTTTCCTATTATCTTACTGTGGCTGAAATAAGCAGGCGAAGCCTGCGCTGTATCCGGCTGAGACACCTGTGCATCCAGAGGCCCGGTGATAACCAGCGCGTATGGCTGTGGCCCCATCGGGATGTTCGCGGCATGGACCTGAACGATAAAATCTCCGCCAAAGCTGGAAAACTCTATACTATGGACATTGTTTTTGGGGTCGTACACCACGTCAGCAGGCGCATTCGGATCGACGTACGGCGGATGATCCTGGTCGATTACCAGAAAATTATTCTCCAATGAAGTATGCACGTTGTGGTCCGGATCTATTACCGTCAGCTCCAGTTGGTTCACCAACTCGGTCGCGGCCGCCGGCGTCCCCGGGTAATCCGTCCAGACCAGGGTCACCCGGACAGTCCCAAAGGTATTTTTTAAACTAAAGCAGTAATCCGCTCCGGCAAAAGGCCCGGTCTTAAAGCCTGGAGTTACATCCTTAAAAACGAGAATGCTATCCGGAGGGTTTGGATTAGCCGGACTTGGCAGTGCGGCGCCGTCCGTCTGGCCCGGATATAACGCTCTCATAATGTCCAGCCTGCCCCAACCCTGGTGGAAGTCCGGGCGCATCATGGGCAGGAGCGAGGGCTGGAGATCGGGTACCGTCCTCGGGGTGCCGATATCTACGGCTCCATTGATAAGAGTGGCCTTGACAAGCGCCGCCGAAGGGTTTATCCCGTAGAAATCATGATAGTATTGTTCCACAAGCCCCGCCGCGCCGCTTACCAGGGGGGCCGCATAACTGGTGCCCCCGTCAACATCGCTGGGGTCTTGGAAATCACCCACGTAATCAGGCAAGTGAGTCAACGTTGAAGATATCATTGTGCCCGGGGCGACCAGGTCCGGCTTTACCCTGCCGTCGGCAGTCGGCCCCCTGCTGCTGAAAGCCGCGACGTTCTCTATTCCCCCGGAATAAGGGTAACCAACAATGGGAGATATATTGCCGGGTGTACTGCTGGGGGAATTTTGGAAACGCATCCAAGCATTATCTGAAAAGGTAGCCCCATAATTAATTCCCGATGGCCTCGAACTCTCAGTCGCCCCCACGGTCAGGCAATTTTTCGCGGTCGACGGCGGGGAAATCGAGCCCAGGTCCACAATTCCATCGGGCCTGCCTTCACTGACGGTGGTCGAATATATCCCGTAGCCGGGGTAGTTCGCCACATGATCGCTGCCCAAATTCCCGGCGGCAAATACCGGGAGAAAAGCCTGATTTGACCATACGAAAGTATCCACAGCCTGGGCTGTGAGAGTATATTGGCCTAACACTGGAGCAGTGCTTCCTGGAATATCGTTGAAATAAGCTTCTCCCCAGCTGTCGTTATGTATCCTTACCCCCTTGCTATACGCGTCCTTGAATACGGTGCTCATCGGCGGCGTAAGCATGTACTCTGAATAACACTCGCCGCTCTGCACGAACAAAGATGCCTGAGGCGCGACACCGCCATAGCTGGACCAGTTTCCAAATGAAAGAGACGAAGGCGGAACGTAGCCGGTCATTATACCCGCTACGAAAGTACCGTGTCCGTACTCGTCGGACCAGTTGTTGTCGCCACGGTAACCAATACCGCCTGCCACTTTATAATGCCCGTTCTTCAGCGTTTCAAAAGCGGGCTGATTCATCCCGATACCTGACATACCGTTATCAAGGCCGCTGTCCAGAATGCCCAGTATCTGGCCATTGCCGTCGAGAGGCCTTCCTTGAATGGACTGCGCGGCAGCCGCGCCGACGATGGGTTTGGTCATGTTATTGCAGAAGGTAACGCCCTTATATTCCTCTACCCACTCCACCCGCGGGATTTTCGCCACCTCCGGCACGCTGGACGCCGGCAAAACCACCTCGAGGAGTTTTTGGTTCAGCCCGTTTCCATTCTGGAGAATTTTTACTTTATAATGTACCGTCCTACCCTTGATTATTTCCTGCTGCTCGATAGCGCCCATTTTCTTAAGCCTGTTTATCACCGGAGTGATTGGTTCCCTGTCGAAAAGTTTCACGTGCAGGGTTACCGGCGGCGCTACGTTAAGAACCGACATGGTACTCATGACCCTGGCTATCCTGGCGTCCAGGGATGCCGGCGTTTTGTATTCCGGACGGTACTCTCCCACGTATTGAACGTGCGGCTTGAAGAGGACCGCGGAGTGCAATTCCGGACTCATTTTAACTATATAGGCGTTTTCAGGGATGTAAGAATAGAACTGTACCCCCATCGCTTTCAAGTTATTCAGCCAGTCTTCCTGTACCGGGCCGTCGAACTGGAGTATGTAAAAATTATTATGGCCAGCCGGGCTCACTGATTCGGCCGACTCCGGCAGCATTGCTGCGACCCTGGTGTCAATGGTGGCCTTGAGCAATTTCAGCTTGAATTTTTCGTCGGCTTGGAAGGGGTTTTCAGAAGCGCCCGCGGCGGGGACGTAACTTAAAATAGCCAGCACCGAAAATAAAACTGCAAAAAAAGCCTTTTGCATCTTTCCTCCTTTAGAACTCGGGCATTCTTAAAACTACTATTAAATGAAAATTGAAGATATCTTAATTTATCTTCATACTAATTGCAATTAGTTTCTAGGATGTTAAAAAACCTTAACGATTGTTTGAACAAATAGTTTTATAGGCGAAATATTACTCGGTTTTTTGACACCTCCACCCGTTTCTGTTATATTTTTATAGTTAACGCGGCAGGTTCATTTCTCGGAAATAACATCTCTCACATAAAAAGCAGGACGGAGTCGTGTCTATGAAAAGGTCGGAACTGCAAAAGCTTGAAGATAGTGAACTTTCCGCGCTTGCGCAGAAGCTCGGAGTAAAGGTTAAGAAGGGCGCGAAACGGCCGGAAATAATTAAACTGCTTTTATCTGGCGCCATGGAGCCTGCTAAGAAAAAAGCAGGCGCGGCTCCTCCCGCCCCGTCTTTCCCTCAAGGTGAGCCTCCCGCATCCCATGCGGAGCATATCGTCCAGGGCGGACAGCAGGAAGTGGAGGAGAGCAAATTCTATACCGGAGTGCCGCCCGAAGAGTTCCGCCTGCCCTCCGAACTCCCGTCTCATTACGGGGACGACAGCATAACCTTGATGGTCCGAGACCCGCACTGGGCTTATTCATACTGGGAAGTCTCCCATAAGAAGCTGGAATCCGAACGCGGGCGCTTGGGCAAGGCCGGAGAGGACGCCTATCTCGCCCTCCGGGTGTACGACGTGACGGAGATAAATTTCGACGGCTCGAACGACCACGGCCATTACGATATAGGCATTTACGAGAGGGTCGGGAACTGGTATATAAACACGGGGATACCGGGCAAGTCCTTTATCGTGGACCTGGGGCTCAAGACCCAGGACGGGCAGTTCATAACGCTCGCCCGCTCAAACCCCGTCAGGACGCCGAGGGATTCGGTATCCGAGGTGATGGACGAGGAATGGATGGTCCCGGACGAGGACTTCGAAAGGATATTCGCGCTCTCCGGCGGGATGAGCACCTTGACCGGCGCCTCGTCCGCCGACGTGCGCATTCTTGGCGGCCAGAGGATGCCTTTCGGCATATCGTCGCCGGGAATGGGCTCGCTTGCCCTCATGTCGCCTGTCAAGAAAAGGCAGAGGGCCTTCTGGTTCGTGTTAAATGCGGAACTTATAGTCTACGGGGCGACCGAACCCGACGCGAAGGTAAGCGTGCAGGGACGGCCCGTCACTCTCCGTCCGGACGGCACCTTTACTATGCGCTTCGCCCTGCCCGACGGCACGCAGGTCATACCCTGCTCCGCCACTTCGGCTGACGAAGTCGAAACGAGATGGATAACACCTGAAGTTACCAGGTCCACCAAAGCACTCTAAGAGGTGTCGGTTTTGGAAAAAGGCTATCTCTCTATAGTCCTGCACGCCCATCTTCCGTTTGTCAGGCACCCCGAGTACGAAGAGTTCCTGGAGGAGGACTGGCTCTACGAAGCCATCAGCGAGACCTATATCCCGCTCATAAACGTCTTCGACTCCCTCGTACAGGACGGCGTGGACTTCCGCATCACGATGAGCCTCACACCTACGCTTATCGCCATGCTGACGGACCCTCTCCTGCAGGAACGCTACCTCCGCCACATAGGGAAGCTTATCGAGCTTTCCGAAAAGGAGGTGGAACGAACCCGCTGGCAGCCGCAATTCCACGACCTCGCCAGGATGTACCGCGAGCGGTTCAACAACTGCAAGTACGTCTTCGATACGAAGTACGGCAGGAACCTTGTCGCCGCGTTCAAAAAATTCCAGGACATGGGCAAGCTGGAGATAATCACATGCTCCGCCACCCACGGTTTCCTGCCGCTGATGGAGCTGAACCCGAACGCGGTCCGCGCACAGATAGAGATAGCGGCCAGAAACTACGAGAAGCACCTTGGCCGACCGCCTAAGGGTATCTGGCTCCCGGAGTGCGGCTATTATCCGGGCCTCGAAGACGTGCTGAAGCAATTCGGGATAAAGTTCTTCTTCACGGACAGCCACGGTATCCTTTACGCGAAGCCCAGGCCGAAATACGGTGTTTTCGCTCCCATATACTGTCCAAACGGGGTCGCTGCCTTCGGACGGGACCTTGAGTCCTCGAAGCAGGTCTGGAGCGCGCAGGAAGGCTACCCCGGAGACTATTCCTACAGGGACTTCTACAGAGACGTGGGCTTCGATTTAGACTACGACTATATCCGCCCGTACCTGCACGGCGACGGCATACGCACGAACATCGGCATAAAGTACCATCAGATAACCGGTCCGACGGAAAACAAGGAGCCGTACGTCCGGGCACGGGCGCTCGGCAAAGCCGCGGACCATGCCGGCAATTTCATGTTCAACCGCGTAAAGCAGGCCGAATACCTTCAATCCATCATGGACAGGAAACCGATCATAGTCTCCCCATACGACGCGGAGCTTTTCGGACACTGGTGGTTCGAGGGGCCCGAGTGGCTGGACTTCCTTTTCAGGAAGCTCCACCACGACCAGGACATAATCCGGCCCATCACGCCGATGGAGTACCTTGAGGAGAACCCGAGCAACCAGAAGGCTACTCCGTCAATGTCGTCATGGGGATACAAGGGCTATGCCGAGGTATGGCTGGAAGGGTCGAACGACTGGGTATACCGTCATCTGCACAAGGCGGCGCAGAGGATGGTGGAACTGGCCCGGAATAATAATGCCAGCCACGAATCCGACGGCGTGACGCTGCGCGCGCTGAACCAGGCGGCGCGGGAGCTATTGCTCGCGCAAAGCTCGGACTGGGCGTTCATAATGAAGACCGGCACGATGGTCCAGTACGCCGTGAAGCGCACCAAGGACCACATAAACAGCTTCAATGCACTCTACGAGATGATTTCGGAGAAGAAGGTAGACAAAAAGTTTCTGGAAGATCTGGAGGGCAGGGACAATATCTTCCCGGAACTGGACTATAAGGTCTTCGCGTAGGGGGCGGGGGCCATACGCCGATAATGTCGTGACCGCTATTTTACTGGGGCAAGCTCGGCGCGACTTGTGAACTCGGTGAGATCGCCGATAATGTCGTGACCGCCGGAGATAAACGGGCGCCCGAAACCGCCGTCCCCAGGTCTTTCCCCTGGTCGGCCAACCTTCCCAGGATAACAGAATACTCCGGCTCTTTTGCCTTGAGCACCCTGGGGTAGCCGCCCTTTTCGATTAGTACCGGTATCACGCTGACTTCCGCCGGGTCGTTGCTCCCGTCCTTGTAAGTGATCTTCGCTATGACGCTCTCGTCGCCGGGCGGATTTGAGTCGAACTGGAAGTTCCCCAGGCTGTAGAAAATCGGCTTGCCTTTGTAGAACTCCACCCCCTGCACCCTGTGCGGATGCGCGCCGATTACGAGGTCGGCCCCGGCGTCAATCAGGTTCCGCGCGATATCCTTCTGCCGCTGTGTCGGCGAATAGGCGGCCTCCACTCCCCAGTGCAGCATAAGGACCAGCACGTCGTCCGGGTAGTCCTTTCGCACCGCCGTGACCTGGGAGAAAAGTTCCCCCTCGTCCTTCATGGAGAATATGCCGGGCTTCACGGGGGTCGCCTCGTAATTAAGCGGCACTACGTCCGAGGCGG
>JBARKJ010000061.1:0-50650 GCA_049801375.1 Nitrospirota bacterium
GCAAAACCCGCCGGATCGATGGAATTGGACGACCAGCCTTCGTGCCCGGACGAGGCATATGCCGCACCTGCAAATGCCATTACGAAAAGCCCTGCGGCTATTAAGAGGGATATCTTTTTCATTTTTAGTCTCCATTTTCAGTAGTTATAATCATTATCTACTTCTATTATAGCACAGGAATTTATACTTAAGTGGTTAAGTCAAATAATTTTAATATATTTATTCCGGGCGCCGCAGCGGTTTGAAAGGCTATCTCCTTATAACCGGCGCTTTTTTCGTCTGGAGCACCTGGGGCATTACAGTGAGATGGCTGGGCCTCCCGGCCGGCGAGATCATCTTTTTTAATGCCCTTTTCGCCTGTATTTTCCAGGGCGGATGGCTGGCATTCCGGGGGCGGCGCTCAGGGGCGAGGCTTCGGCCTGATTTTGTCCCGGCGCTATGGCTTGGGTTTTTCGGGCTGGTCAACCTCCTGTCATTCCTGTACGCGCTGAGAGTAACGACAATTGCGGCGGCGCTTCTGACGCATTACGTGGCCCCCGTGCTGGTCGCCCTCCTTGCCCCGCTTACGGTGAAGGACAAGGTGGGCAGGGATACGCTTGCGGCACTCGTGGTCGCCGCGGCGGGGCTTGTATTTATCTTTGCGGGCGGGCTGGATTTCTCGGGCGGCAGGGGTATCGTCGGCGCGGCTTCCGGCACGTTGTCAGGACTTGCATATGCCGCGGTGATACTCTATTCGCGGGTCTTAAGCCCCAGAAACCACCCGTTGAAGCTCTCGCTCGTGCAGGCGGTCCTTAGCGTGATTTCCGTCGGGGTGCTTATCCCATGGCTGAAGTTCAAGGCCCCGGGCGTAAGCCAGTTAGCCGTTATAGCGGCTACGGCGCTTTTCCATTCCACGCTGGCAAACGCCCTGTACCTTAAAGGCATCCGGACGGTTACCGCGCAGGAGGCGGGGGTGCTAGGCTATTTCGAACCCGTACTCGGAATTATTTTGGCCTTTGTTTTTCTTGGAGAAGTCCCACATCCCTATGCGCTCGCGGGTGGCGCGCTGATTATCGGCTCCGGCGTAAGCATTATCTACCTGGGCGGGAAAAGAGGGGCGGGGGCAGGGGGAGTTATATGATAATAGGCGTGGACATAGACAACGTTATCGCGGATACCGAAAAAGAGGTCAGACGCGTCCTGAAAAATGACAGGGGCATAAGCCTCGTCCGGGACGACTTCAAACATTACGCCCTGGAGAAAATGCCCGGACTCGGCAGTGAAAACCTGGACTATATCCTTGGCCGGTTCAGGGACGGCAGCATATTCTTGAACGCGCCCGTGATAGGCGGCGCGCGGGAGACCCTCGAACGGCTGATGCAGAGGCACAGGGTCGTCCTTGTGACGAGCCGTCCGCCCTTGGTGGAAGGCTTTACACGGGACTGGCTTGAAAAAAACGATATCCCGTTCCATGAGCTGCACTTCACCCCGGAGTCGAAGGTAAACGGAATACCATACGACCTGTTTATCGAGGACCAGGACAACTTCGCATGCGAGATAGCCGAAAGCGGGAGCTACGTCCTGCTCTATGACGCGCCGTGGAACCAGCACGTAAGCCACGACAGCATCACCCGCGTATTCTCCTGGGAAGACGTGCGGAAGTTCTGCTTCCCGCCCTGCGCGATAGGAGACGGCGCGTATAAATGAACCGCACGGAGTTTTTATCTCTCTCCGTCGCAATCCACGCGATTCTGCTCGCGGCGGCATTCCTGATGCCAGCGCCATTCCCGTCTTCAAAACTCCCGAAATATTCCGAAGAACTCCTCTACGTCCAGCCGGTAAACCTGGGGGCAAGACCGGGCAGGCATCATCATGCTGGGAAAACGGCTGCTGATTTATCGCCGGGAGGGCCGTCAGCCGCAAAGGCGGACAAGGGCGTCGGCCTGAATACGGGCATGCCTTCTCGTAAGCCCGCCGGCGTGGGTGCCCCAGCGCGGCCAGCAAAGGATATCAATCCGCGATTAGCGGCTGTTGCCCCTCCTTCACAAGGTGCGGCTTCTCCAGCCGTCACTGCACACACTGCTTCCGCCTCAGCCGTCCATCCCGCGCAACCGAACACAAAATTGGCCACACGATTGGCCGCGCAACCGGCCGCCGTGCCCCCTGCTCCATCTGCTCCACTCCCTACACCCCCTGCACCGTCCTCTTCCCTGGCGCCGACTCCTGAAATAAAGGCCGTTGCAGAGAGGCGCGTCCCGACGGCTCTGGGCGTGAAGGCGGACCGGGAGACCGTGAATTTCAAGTATCAGAAGGGCTGGCCCGCGCCGGGGATGGTCAAGGTGCAGGTAAATGTTCTGGGCGCGGAGGGTGGTGGAAATGTAAGCTGGAAGGCGAAAGCGGACGAGGACTGGTTAATCGTGTCGCCTTCATCGGGGGCCGCGCCCGGCCTTATACGCATCGGCGTGGACCCTGGTAAAGTCGCGGTCGGGTTTTATGACGCGACCGTTTCGATAGTGCCGTCGGATGCTGGCGTGAAGGGGGACGAGGTCGATGTGACGCTGATGGTGCTCCCGAAGGGGAAAGGGACGCCGTACCTGCCGCATTCCGCTTACGACGGGTATATGAACGGCGAGTGCAAGGTCTGCCATATGCCGGAGGAGCTTCTGCCGGAGCCGGACTTCATGTCAAAGCCCGAGTTCTGCTTGCTCTGCCACAACCCGTCCGGGATGGCGAAGGCGTTTGTCCTGCCCAAAGGAGGACATCCCATGGGTATAAAAGCCGGGGCCGGGGGCACGAGATTTCCGACACTGGGTACGGACCCGAAAGGCCCTTGGAGCGACAGGATGGGTACGCACCTCCCCGGCGGGAAAATCGTCTGCATAACGTGCCATAACGTGATGGAGAAGCCGGGTGATTATGGCCGGAGCTGGGAGCCTGCATCCTCTGATGACGGAGTGAACTGGTGTCTGTACAAGGGCGGCTGGGACGGCATGGGATATATAACGCCTAAGGTATATCTGGCGGAATCGATAGCAAAGATGCCAAAAAAGGTGCGCGAGATGAGGCGGATGGAGGTTTCCCCGTCTGAATATTCGTATGACGAGAGGGAGGGCGTAATAATATTTAAAAAACCGGTTCCAAAGTCATACTCGGTTTACGTGACGCTGGCCAACCCGTACCTGCGCATCACTACGGAGCATAACGCGCTCTGCTACGACTGCCACTCGGAGAACACGCACGAGGGCTTGAACTGCCTCGTGTGCCACAGGATACACGGCGGGGAAAATGCCAAGGCAGTCCGGGACATGGTAAGGACGGGGAGCGGAGTTAAAAAGGTTTATTTCAGCGGACGCGAAGGCAGCGGGTCGTTCGCCGACGGTAGCGGCTCCGGTATCTGCGAGGTATGTCATGCCTTGACCGGGAGCCACCTAAAATACAAAAGCAAGGACTGCACGAAATGCCATAACCACATGGACGGGTTCATTTAAAAAACGCTGTCCAAAATGCCTTCTGACCCGCCTTGACAAGATTTTGTTTCCTAAGTAACTTTAACTACAATAGACAACAGAAATGCAGGGCGACACTGTGTCGCGGAATTTTTTTCTATTTCGATGCGGAGTAAATCAATACGCATTCAGGTAGAAGAAAGGAGGGCAGGGGAAAACTGCGCAATACTCCCAGCTGTCTATTCTTGAACACACTTATAACATTAAAGGAGGAATTACAATGAAGAAGCTTTTATTAGTTTCTGCTCTCTGCGCGCTTTTAGTCCCCACGGTATCCTTTGCCGCCCTTCTCGGGTCACCCAATTTCACGAACATGTCCGGTAGAGTCGCAAATCTTGGTGCTTCCTACACCATTATCACGACCAATGGCACCACCAGTCGGACCGTCACCTCGACGAGATTAACCGGCGGCATCGACCATGCCATATTAGGCGCCGTCACCACCGATGGAAACTTTAACCAGGAGTTTGTGGATACGATAATATTCAAACAAGGCACGCTGAAGGTTCGGGGAACTCTCCTTGCCAACACGCACAAGGCATCCGGCCCGGCCTCCTTCTTACTTACGACGGGAACTCAATTCATAACAGGCGCCGCGGACGTGAAGATTGTGGGACCGAACGCTAAAAAAGTGTTTACCGTACAGATGACCTTACTGCCCAACCGTGCGGGATTCGGCAACGGTACCGGCGTTACCTCCTTCTCTACGCTTGACGGTGGTGTAAAGCTGCCAGCGATGTTGAAGAAGACGACCATCACGAACTACTCTTCCACGCTGTTCTAAAATTATTCGATTGCAAAAAGCCGGGGCCGAAAGGTTCCGGCTTTTTTTTATAACTCCCCTTCGCTTCTTACCTCGCAATGACATTCTGTCATTGTAACTTTCCATGTTCGTCTTGCGTCTTCCGTGTATCGGTTGAAAATTTCATTGACAAAAGCAGGCCTCGCGCTTAAACTTCTGACCATTCGGTCAGCGAAATGACTGCTTGGTCATTTTTTAGGCGCGAGCCAGGGTAATGGAAAAGAAACACCTTCAAAAAAAAGAATTAATACAGCAGCTTCGCACTGAAGGCATACTCGCCGCCGCCAGGATCGTCATCTCCCAAAAAGGTCTCGACAAGGCTACTATGGACCAGGTCGCGGACGAGGCCGGCATCTCCAAGGCCACGATATACCTTTATTTTAAAAATAAGGAAGAGCTTTATTACCGGTGCATCGTGGACAGGATGGACGAGCTTCTGGCGGAGATGGAAAAGGCGGAGGAAATCGACGACCCGATGGAGCGCCTCCGCAAGCTTGTGCTGACCCAGGTGGAATGCATCGACTCGGACAGGGACTTCTTTAAAATTTACCTGATCGAGAGCAAGGACCTGTTTTTCGACAAGACTTCGGAGTGCGGCCAGGAGTTCGCTAAACGCTACGATAAGCTTGCCCGCATGATAAGCGGCTGCATACTGGAGTGCATGGAAAGGCGCCAACTCCGGGAGATGGACCCGCATAAATGTTATTATCTCCTCTTCTCGATGGTGCGGGGCATGGCGATGTTCAGCATGATGTGCGGCAAGGGAGGCCCGATGTCGGAAGAGGCGGCGGTTATTATTGACATATTTTTAAACGGCATGAAGGCATAGCGGGTTAATCGGAGGAATACTACTTATGTCCGGACTTTTAAATTTTTTTCTGATTCTCGGCATGATCTTAATTACGGCGCCCGCTTTTGCGGCGGATACCGGAATGGCGGCAAAGGCCGCGGGGTTCGCCAACGCATCCTCTGCGGCCGCGCAGACATTTGCCAATTCCTCATCATCCGCGAAAGGCTCCCCCAGCCTGATTAACCTGCCGCCCGCACCGGAGGCCGTAGCGCCTTCCACTACGCCCGCGGATTCCGCCAAGGCGATGACCCTGGAGGACTGCACAGCTATCGCCCTGGGCGAGCATCCCAGGATAAAGGGCGCATTATCGGACGTGGATTTCGGGCGGTTCAGGACTATCGGTGCTGAATCGAACTACTACCCGCAGTTTTCCTTCACGGGCTCCTTCGGCTGGGTAAATACGGCGCAGCCGATCAGCGGCATACCCGGTTTCCCCGGGACTTTCCTTGTGAAGGATAACTATCAGTCCAATACGTGGGGCTTCACCGGAAACTGGACTCTCTTCGATTTCGGGAGGACGTACTACTCGGTCAAGAGCAACAAGGAGCTTGAAACCGCCCTGAAGAAGACCCTTACCAGCGTTCAGGAAAACGTCGTGTATGACGTGCGGGACGCATTCTTCGGCCTGCTCCGTGCGCAGACGCTCGTAAAGGTCGCCGAGGATACGCTAGACCAGGCAAACACGCATCTGCGGCGGGCGCAGGGTTTCTACGACGCGGGGGTAAAGCCGCGTTACGACGTGACGAGTGCGGAGGTGGAGGTCAATAACGCAAAGGTGCAGGTCATCCAGGCGTACGACGCCGTGACGCAGGCAAGGATAAATTTGAATACGAGGATGACGATAGACCCGATGACGCCGACCGTCGTGGTGGACAGGCCGGGCCTGGAGCCGCTGGATAAAACACTTGACCAGTACCTCGCGGTAGCAATTGTCAACCGCCCGGATATCCAGTCGCTCGAGTCCCAGCAGAAGGCGGACGAAATGGGCATCAGGGGCGCATGTGCCGGCTATCTCCCGACCATAACAGCGAGCGGCGCTTACAACTGGAACAAGCTTGACCATCTCCCCACATTTGAGGATTCAAATTACCAGTTGGGGTTGACCGTGCCGATATTCCAGGGTTTTGCGACCGTGGCGCAGGTAGGGCAGGCGCGGGCGGCGGCGCTTTCCGCGAAATACAGGGTAGAGGACGCGAAACTGAACGTCTTGAACGACGTGGCTTCCGCATACCTGAGCGTGCAAGACGCAAAGGCGCGGACGGTAGCCCTGGAAGTGTCTGTCCGGAAGGCGCAGGAAAACCTTGATATTGCACTGGGCCGGTATGAGGCGGGGGTGGGAAATATTATCGACGTAACGGATGCACAGGTACTTTTAACGACAGCGAAGACGGACAAGGCCCAGGCGTATTACGATTATCACCTGGCATATTCCAAGCTATTAAGAAACACAGGCGTAGGGGTGGTGCAGTAAAATGAAAAAAATCATCGTAATCGCGGTCGTCGTCGCGGCCCTCGCCGCAGTCCTCGGTTTTTTATACACCGGGAAGAAATCTTTTGACCCGAAGGACTATGTCGTCGAAAAAGCTCATGTCGGCGACATCACTTCCTCCGTTTCCGCTACCGGGAAGCTCCAGGCGAAAGTGACCGTCCTTGTGGGCACCGAGGTATCGGGGACTATCCGGCAGATAATGGTGGATTACAACTATCCCGTAAAGAAGGGAAAGGTGCTGCTGAAGCTCGACCCGGAGCTTTTTCAAGCCCAGGTGGACCAGGCGCGGGCGAACCTTATGAACGCCCAGGCGAAACTCCAGGAGATGGAATCCAACCGAGGTATGACCAGCAGCGGTATCGTGACTTCCATCGACCAGGCGAAGGCCAATCTGGCCAAAGCAGAGGCGGATTACAAACGGGACCAGGTTTTAATTAAAACGGGGTCAACCTCCCAGCAGGAGCTTGACACGACACGGCAAACGTATACAGTCGACAAGTCGCAGTACGAACAGACATTGGCGGATAAGGATAAGAACGCGGTGCTGGATGCGCAGATAGCCGAGGCGCGCGCGGCGGTGAGCCAGGCCCGGGCGAACCTTCAGACCGCTGAGACTAACCTTTCCAAAACGGTGATCACATCGCCTATGGACGGGGTCGTGATTGACAAGGCGGTGGAGGTGGGGCAGACCGTGGCCGCGAGCTTCAGTACCCCGAACCTCTTGACCATCGGCGACCTTTCCATAATGCAGGTGGCGATCTCAATAGACGAGGCGGACGTGGGCCAGACAAAAGAGGGGCAGAAAGCGAATTTCACCGTGGACGCGTTCCCGAATCATGTCTTCGAGGGTACTCTGTCGCAGATATATTACTCCCCAGTAACGGTGCAGAACGTGGTTACCTACACTGGCATAGTCGAGGTGAATAATAAAAAAGGACTCCTGCGGCCCGGTATGACGGCTAACGTAAAGATAATAACCGGACAAAAGAAAAACGTCCTGCTGATACCCTCTTCCGCCCTGCGGGTAAAGCTTTTAAGCGGCAAGGAAGGGAAGACCGGAACGGGCCATGGGCACGGCGGTCAAACGGTTTGGGTGATGCAAAAGGATGGCCCGAAGCCCGTTCAGGTTAAGACCGGTCTGACCGACTTCATGAATATGGAAGTGCTTTCCGGGCTTAAGGAAGGCGACCCGGTCGTGACTGATTATCTGGGCGCCAAAGGCAAACCCGAGGGTGGCGGCGGCCACCCCGGCGGCGGCATGAGGATGTAGCGTGATAGAGGCAAGGAATCTCATAAAAGAATATATCATCGGCGACACGAAAGTCCGTGCTCTGGACGGGGTGGACGTCAAGATCGGGCGCGGGGAGTTTGTGGCGATAATGGGCGCTTCCGGCTCGGGAAAGTCCACGTTCATGAATATAATCGGATGCCTCGACCGACCCACTTCCGGGAGCTATGTTCTGGACGGAGCTCCGGTTGAAACCCTTTCCAGGGACGCCCTCGCTAAAATCCGGAACAGGATGCTGGGGTTCGTCTTCCAGGGCTTCAACCTCCTGTCGCGCACGACGGCTCTTGAGAACGTGGAACTGCCGATGTACTACAACGGGCATGGAGCGGACATGGAGGAAAAGGCCATCGCGGCACTAAAGTCCGTGGGCCTTGCCGGGCGCGAAAGGCATTTCTCCAACCAGCTTTCCGGCGGCCAGCAGCAGAGGGTGGCCATCGCGCGGGCGCTTGTAAACGACCCGTCCGTCATACTCGCCGACGAGCCGACAGGGAACCTGGATAGCAGGACGAGCGTCGAGATAATGGACATATTCACCAAGCTGAACTCGGAGAAGGGGATCACCATCGTCTTGGTCACTCACGAGCCGGACATCGCCCTGTACGCGATGAGGCAGATACATTTTAAAGACGGTAAAATCATCTCCGACGAAAAAAACGCGCCCTCCGCGAAGGCAGGCGCCTGATATGTTCATACTGCCGACTTTAAAAATTGCGTTCCGTGGCCTCCGGGTAAACAAGATGCGTTCCGCGCTTACGATGCTGGGGATAATAATAGGCGTGGCGGCGGTCATTACGATGCTCGCCGTCGGCGAAGGCGCGAAAGAATCCCTGGCGCAGTCGATAGCGTCGCTTGGGAGCAACATGATACTGGTAATACCGGGGAGCACCACGTCCGGCGGGGCAAGGATGGGTACGGGCAATACAACTACCCTGGTGCCCGAGGACTCGCAGGCGATGGTGAGTGAGAGCGCGGTAGATTCCGCCGCCCCCATGGTCCGCGGCACGGGACAGGTCGTATTTCAGGACAGGAACTGGAGCACGTCTATTATCGGCGCAACCGAAGACTACGCGCGCGTCCGGGAATGGCCTGTATCGAGGGGCAGGTTCATAATCAAGCAGGATGTGGACGGCAGGACGAAGAACTGCCTTATAGGCCAGACGGTCGTAGATGAGATATTCGGCGACGAGGACCCCGTGGGCAAGATAATCCGGATAAAGCAGGTGCCTTTCACGGTGGTGGGCGTGCTTGAAACGAAAGGCCAGTCCCCGGGCGGCCAGGACCAGGACGACACCGTGCTTGTGCCGCTCTCGACTGCGATGTCCAGGCTGTTCGGCGTCACGTCCGTCCAGGCCATCATGGTAAAGGCGAAGGGCCCCGATACCGTAAACCGGGCGGTGGACCAGGTCACGGCGCTCCTCCGGCAGAGGCATAAAATATCGGAAGGCGAAGACGACGACTTCTCCGTCAGGAACCTCTCCGAAATGCTCGCCACCGCGGAGGCCCAGACGAGGATAATGGCTATACTCCTGGGGAGCGTCGCCTCGGTTTCTCTTTTGGTCGGCGGCATAGGGATAATGAATATAATGCTCGTCTCCGTCACCGAGAGGACCCGCGAGATTGGCATAAGGATGGCTGTCGGGGCGAAGGAGAACGACATCCTGCTTCAGTTCCTTGTGGAGGCTGTGGTGCTCTCCCTAATCGGCGGGATAATAGGCATATTGCTGGGGATAGGGCTTTCGTCGGCGGTGGCCGCGTTTTCTCAGTTCAAGACAAGCGTATCGATTTCCAGCGTGCTTCTGTCGTTTCTCTTTTCGGCGGCGGTCGGGATATTCTTCGGTTTTTATCCCGCGAAGAAAGCGGCGGGGATGGACCCGATTTCTGCACTGCGTTACGAGTAGCGCCGGGACCGGCATTGGAGAGTGAACAAGGGGGAATGAATGAACGGCAAGCTCCGCATAGGGGAGATAAAATACGCTAACTGCACCCCGCTGTACTCGATGCTCAAAAGACATTCCGACTGCTCCGGTTTCGAATTCGTGCCGGGAGAGCCGTCGGAGCTTAACCTGCTTCTATCGAACGGCGGGATAGATATAAGTTCCTCGTCTTCCATCGAGTACGCGAGGCACTGGCGGGAGTATCTTGCCGTGCCAGGCGTATCCATAAGCTCGCGTGGCAAGGTCGGAAGCATCCTGCTTTTTGCAAGGAAATCCATAAAAGACCTCGCAGGCTCGGAAATATCGGTTTCCTCCGCATCCGCCACCTCCGTCGTATTACTTAAGGCGCTTCTTAAGTTCAGATATGGAACCGAAGTGAAGTTAATCCCGCGGAGGCCTGTCTTAAATGAAATGCTGGACGGGCGTCAGGCCGCCCTGCTGATTGGAGACGAAGCCCTGAAAGAAAACCTGGCGCTGGACACGTCTCTGGGGCTTAAGGTATATGACCTGGGGACGCTCTGGCATGAGTTTACGGGGCTTCCGTTCGTTTACGCGCTATGGATGGTCCGGGAGGACTCCGCTAAACGTCTGCCTGAGCTTGCAAGACTTTTTAAAGCCGGGATAATCTCGGCGAAGGAAGCCGCTGCCGGCCGGTATGCCGAGATCGCGGCTTCTGCCCCGGAATCGGCCTGGATGGGTATCCCTAATCTGGTAGATTACTGGGAAACCATGTCTTATGAGCTTTCCGGCGAGCACATAACCGGGCTCATGAAGTTCTACGAATTTGCCAGGGAGCTTGGCGAGGTCTCAGAGGTCCCTGGATTGCGGTTCCTCTAAAACTGTATTTTATTGACTTTTTAGGCAATTTCCTGTAAATTTACGGTGTGGCCGACAGCCTGATTCCGGTAAGCGCCGTGATACTCGCGGGTGGTGAAAACCGCCGAATGAAAATCCCCAAGGCATTCCTTGAAATCGGGGGGATTTCCATAATCGAGAGGCAGGCGGCCGCCCTGACAGGGGGGGCTGGGGGAGCAGGGCGTGACCGGCAGGCGTTGCTTAGAGGCATGTCAAGACGGCTTGCCGGACCGGACGCCGTGGAGGCGGAAGGCGCTTTTTTTGATGAGTTGATAGTTATCGCAAACGACCCCGTGCCTTATGAATCCCTTGGAATTAAGGCCCTGCCGGATAATCCGGAATTTTCAGGACAAAAAGGACCCCTCGTCGGCGTTTATACCGGCCTTCAAGCGGCAAGGAACCAGTCCATCTTCGTTGTTGCCTGCGATATGCCCTTCATCTCCGGGAAGCTGGCCCGCAGACTTGCCGAGCTTAAGGGGGCTCATGATGCCGTAGTCCCGGTAATAAGGGGATACCCGGAGCCGCTTTTCGCGGTTTACTCCAAAACGGTTTTGGAATACGCCGAGAAGGCGCTGAAATACGGCAGGCCTCGGCTTCAGGAGCTTTTCAAGGATCTGGACGTCTTGTATATGGATGAGAGCGAGGCTATGGAGTACGATCCGGGGCTTCTTTCTTTCATCAATGTGAATACGCCGGAAGAACTAAAAATGGCGGAAGGTCTGGCCAAAGGCGAAGTAAAGGAAGGTTAAAAAAAGATGTATCCGAACAAACTTTTAAAGATACTCATGATCCCGCTGGCGCTTGCGCTCCTGTCGTCCTGCGCGTCGGTTGGCTCCTCCGTTAAAAATTCCACCGAGAATATTTCAGCAGTCAAAAAGGAAAAACCGCTCCCAGTGCAGATCGACCAGGCTTACCTGCACTACATGAACGCTTATCTGGCAGAGAATAGCGGAGATTATCAGACGGCGATGAACGAATACGCGGCCTCCCTGACCTACGACCCGGACTCCGCGCCGCTGCTTACACATATCGCCAAGACGCTGATGAAGCTTGGAAAGCTGAACGAGGCCCAGACGTCCGCGGAACTGGCGGTCCGGAAAGATCCGACGTACCAGCCCGCGTACCTCTTTCTGGGCGCACTTTATTCCTCCTCGGGCAAAAATGACAAAGCAGCCGTCGAATATACAAAATCGATAGAGCTCGACCCGGGAAAAGAAGATCCTTACGTCTATCTCTCAATCCTCTATGCCACAGAGGGAAACCCTCAGAAAGCTCTCGATACCCTTCAGACTTTAACTAAAAGAAATCCCGAATCTGCCATGGGGTACTTCTATATGGGCAGGGTATATTCCGACATGAAGGAGTACGACAAGGCGATCGCGTCGTTCCAGAAGGCGGCGGATTTAAAGCCGGAGCTGGAGATGGCCCTGACCAGCATAGCCATAGTCTATGAGATAACAGGGAATGCGCCCGCGGCTCAGAAGGAGTATGAGAAGATACTCCAGAACGATCCGGATAACCAGGAAGTGAGGAGCCGGCTTGCGCAGTTATATATTCACAGCAAATCCTACGACAACGCCCTCGAACAGTATAAAGACCTCCTGAAGACGAACCCCGACAATTCAGACGCCGTAACGAACATGGCGTACATTTACCTGGAGCAGAAGGAATACGACAAGGCTATCGAACAGTTCGATATCCTGGCCGCGCGGCACCCCGGCGACCCCAAACCCAGGTTTTATATCGCGCAGATTTATGAAGACCAGGGCGAGTACGCGAAGGCGGCCGAACAGTATAAGAAAGTGCTGGAAAAAAACCCGAAGGACGTTGACTCCATAATCCATCTCGCATATCTGAAAGAGAAATCGGAGGGGACGGCGTCGTCGCTCGAGTACCTGAAGACCGCCATTAAGGAAAACCCCGGCCGCTACGAGTTGTACCTGTACGTGGGCGCGACGCTTAATTCGGAGGACAAGCCGTCGGAGGCGCTCGCTTATTTCGAGAAGGCCCTGGGATTGGCGCCGGACAAGGACGACATATATTTCAACAGGGGCGTCACCTACGACAAACTGAAAGACTGGGACAAAATGGTCGCCGATATGAAGAAGGCCATCGCCATCAACCCGAAGAACGCCGAGGCGCTCAACTACCTGGCGTACAGCTATGCGGACAAGGGCGTGAACCTTGACGAGGCCCTGGACCTCGCGCAAAAGGCGGCAACCTTAAAGCCCGATAACGGATTCTACCTGGACAGCGTGGGTTGGGCTTATTTCAAGAAGGGTCAACTCCCCCAGGCGAAGAAATGGCTCGAGAAGGCCGTGGACGCGGAAGCCGGAGACGCGACGCTTCGTGAGCATCTGGGCGACGTGTTATTCCAGGATAAAATGAAGGATGCGGCAAAGGCCCAATGGGAGAAATCTTTGGAGCTGGACCCGACGAACGAACCCCTGGCGAAGAAGTTCAGGGACGCCGGCTTTGGCGAGCCGCCGTCCGAAAATGCCGTCCCGGATAAGGGAGAAAAAGCGGTCAACAAAGTTCAGGCCGCGCCGAAAAGGATTCACAATAGCGTAAAGTAACCCTCTCCCACTTCGGGGCAAGGGTTTAATGATAAATTGCAGGGGCCGACCGTTGTGTCGGCCCTTTTTTTGGAGCGAATCCGCCTTTAGCGTAAATCAGGCGCTGGTCCCCCATTCTCTCTCTTATCTTAAATAGCTGGGAGAGAGATGAAATTTTACTTTATCTGCGGATTAAGCGGCGGGAGGTTCACAATCTCCTTCATCTCGCGGAGGTACCTCTCGCTTTCCGCGCGTCCTTTTTTAACCGCGCGTTTGCCGTAGAGGCCGAGCATGCCGCAATAGAAGTTAAAACTTGAGATATGCCGGAAAATCTTACTCCAGGAGTAGAATTTCGCCATCGCCTTGAAGGTCTCCCGCTGAAGCTCCGACGGCGACATCAGCGCCGGGCGATAGACCGTATGCTGTGCGTCGTACTTGCTCCAGTCCGAGTGCAGAAGCCTCCCCTGATCCTTGAACTCCTCATAGACCGGCGTACCCGGCAGGGGCGTGAGTATCAGGAACTGCACAGACTCAAGATGCATCTTTCGGGCGAATAACTGCGTCTCCCTGATGGCGGCGGGGTCGTCCATATCCGAACCGAAGACGAACATGCCATGGATGCGGATTTTGCGGGCGTGGAATGCCTCCACCGCCCGGATGATGTCGTCCACCCCCTGCTTCTTATTGAAAAGTTCCAGAGTTTTTTCGTTTACGGACTCAAAACCGATAAACACGTTTTCGCAGCCTGATTGCTTCATAAGGTCGAGCAGTTCCGGGTCTGCGGCGGCGTCGCTCCTTACCTGGGCGCTCCAGTTGAACTTCAGCCCCAGGGCGATAATCCTTCGCAGTAGCTCCTTGGTCCTTTTCTTGTTCGCCGTGAAGTTGTCGTCGATGAAGAATACGAACGAGCCGCTCCTGGCCGCGCTAAGCTCCTCGAGTATCTTTTCTATGCTTTTGAACCGGTATTTCCTGCCGAACATATGGATGACCGAGCAGAACTTGCATTCGAACGGACATCCGCGCGATGTGGCAATGGGAAGGATGACCTTCGGGCTCCAGCCCTGGACTAAAGAGAAGTCCGGCGCGGGGTAAGGGTCCAGGTCCGCGATTAATTCCCTGGTGGCGTTGTGTACGGGGCCGGCCGGGGAGTTAAAGGAAAGACCCTTTATATCCTCGAAAGACGACTTCTCTTCGAGGGCGGAGAGGAGTTCCACGACAGTGTGTTCGCCTTCCCCGCGCACCACAAAATCACAGTGGCCAAGAGCCTCGTCCGGCATGAACGTGACGTGGGGGCCGCCCATGATCACGGTCTTTCCCCTGGCACGGAGCCTGTCGGCAAGCTTGTACGCGCGAGGCGCGGTCGAGGTTATTGTTGAAATCCCAACCACTTGATAGGAATCGACTTCCTTCCAGTCGGGAAGTTCCACGTCCTCGATGAATACACGGGTCCGGTATCCCATCTCTTTCAGGATCGTCGCAAGCAACACCGTGCCCAGGCGCGGTATGGGGAATGCCGAGAATACGTGCGCGCCGGGCGATTTCGCCTCGATGAAACAGATGTCCTTTTGCATATTATAATAGATTAAACCCGGGCCGGATAATTGTCAAATTTCAAGCTGCGGGTTCCGCTTTCGCGGGCATGGCGTGCATTTATTGCATCAGGATTCGGCAGGGGCGGCAGGGATACGGAAGGCAAAGGTGGCGCCTTGTCCTTCCCTGCTCTCGGCGGCGATTGTTCCACCGTGGGCGTTTACTATGGCTTTAGTGATAAATAATCCAAGCCCGCTCCCCCTGGATTGGTTTGTACCTTTGCCCTGATAGTACTTGTCGAAGAGCATCGGCAGTTCATCTGCCGGGATGCCTACGCCGGAATCAGTGAGCCTGACCTCAACGAAAGGACCGCACTTTTTAACCGCGAAAGATATTTGGCCGCCGTAAGGGGTAAATTTAACGGCGTTGGTTATCAGGTTGCAGAAAACGCGCTCCAGGTGCTCCTTGTCCGCGAGCACAGGCGGGATGTCCGGCTCAAATTCCATGCTTGTCTTATGCCCCTTGTCATTTATCTGGGGAGCCATATTGTTGAGCGTCTCGGCAATCAGGGACTCTATCTGCATCGGCCTTATGTCGAGCGCAAACCGCTGTTCTTTTATCCTGCCCGCGGAAAGGACATTCCTCACAAGGCCCAGCATCCTCTGGGCGTTCACCAGGATTCCTTCCACCGGCTGCCTATGCTTTTCCTTCACCGCTCCCAGATCGTCTGAAAGGATAATCGAGCTGTAGCCGATTATGGATGTAAGGGGAGTCTTCAGGTCGTGCGTGATCATGGCCATGAATTCTTCATGCTCTTGCGTCTTTTCCTCGACCGCTTTCTCTAAGTCGGCCGCCTGTTTCTTCAGCCTCTCCTCCAAGCCTATGCGTTCGGTTACGTCAATTACTATCTCGGCTGCCCCGATTATGCCGCCATTGCCTCTCAAGGGGACGGCGATATTCTCGACTATAAAATCCTCGCGTATCTTTCTGGTGAACTTGAAGGGTTTCCCGGTGCCAAGAGCGGTCCTCACGCCGCATACATCGCAGATTCTCTCCTCGCCCTTCCTGGTCGGATCGTCTTTGTAGACCCCATGCACGTCATAGCAGTGCCGGCCCTTGATTTCTTCGGATTTAAATCCCAGCCTCTCCTCGAGGAACGGGTTAATCCGTATATAACGCATGTCTGGAGTGACGTAGGATATTCCGATGGGGAGGTTTGAAAATAGCGCCTCGAACTGTTCCCGCCAGTTCTCTAAAGCTTCCGGGGTTTCCTGTTCCGGCATTTTAGTGCATCCTGTAGTTAACGAGCTTCTTGTTATTAATCAAGCAAAAAACAGGCCATGTAACGTAAAAAAGTTTTTTCGGTTAAAAAACGATATGTTATAAAAAATCAGCCTTTAGGAAGTTCAGTATTAAAACTTTGAACCAACCTCTGGAGCTTAATAACGCGCAGAAATTTGTGAGCATTAACGCTTAAACTGCGGGGGCCGGCCCATCTTTAGATTTTGTTTCACATTAAATAAAGGACGGACACGCAGGTTCGCCCCTTACAGTTCCTTGACTTTTAATTTGAATGAATATAGACTCCAAAACCTATGAAAAAAGGGACGGAAATCATTATTAAAGCGCCGGCCAAGGTAAACCTGCGCCTGGAAGTCATTGGCAGGAGGCCGGATGGATATCACGATTTAATAAGCGTGATGCAGGCACTGGAACTCTCCGACGAGGTAAAAATAACTCTGACCGGAGGGGTTATCGAAGTCGCCTGCGACTCCGGCGAAGTGCCGGACGGTGAGAATAACATAGCTTTTCGGGCGGCGAAAGCCATTATTGGCGAGGCTGGGTACGACGGCGGCGTCAGGGTGGAAATAACCAAAAAGACGCCCGTCGCAGCCGGGCTTGGCGGCGGCTCAAGCGATGCCGCGGCGGTTTTGAAGGGGCTGAACATCCTGCTGGACCAGGGCCTCCCCGATGAGCGTCTTCGTGAAATCGGCGCGGGGATAGGCGCGGACGTGCCCTTTTTCCTTTCGTGGCCAGTCGCGCTCGCGGAGGGGGTGGGGGACAAACTGTCCCCTATTCAGCCCGTTGGTGAAATATGGTTCGTGCTTTTGAAGCCCGCCTTCGGGGTATCCACGGCCTGGGTTTATTCGCAGTTAAATTTAGGGTTGACAAAACATTCCGATAATACTAAACTTTTCCAGTTTAAGGAAGGGGCGGACGCCTTCCTTATCGCCTCATGCCTGAAGAATGACCTCGAGCGCGTGACGGTCGTAAGGTATCCAGAGATAGAAGTCCTGAAGAAGAGACTGATTAAAGAAGGGGCGCTGGGCGCTTTGATGTCCGGGAGCGGCCCCACGGTTTTCGGCATTTTCAGGACTGAGGCGGCAGCGAAAGCCGCCGCAGCAAGCCTTACGGACACCGGCTGCAGACTGATAGTTACGAGAAGCATCCCCAGTTGGCCGGCGCCTGTTCTTAGAACCCCTTGAGTGGGGGACACCTGAGGGTAGAGCGAGAGGGGGAATTTATGGAGGTAACTGAAGTCAAAGTATTTCCTGTTTCTGAAGACAAGCTGAAGGCATACGTCACGGTAACGTTCGACAACTCCTTCGTGGTACGCGACCTGAAGATTATCCAGGGGAAGTCCGGGACGTTCGTGGCGATGCCCAGCAAGAAACGCAAAGACGGGACATACCGGGACATGGCGCACCCGCTCAATACCGAGACGCGCGAGATGATAGAGCAGAAAGTCATGGCTGAATACGAGAGGGAGATGGCGACCCTCCCGGCAGATACGTGACCTGACCGTTGGGGCGTCGACAAGCGGTAAGTCAGGAGACTTTGAATCTCCCATTCCCAGGTTCGAATCCTGGCGCCCCAGCCAGGATTCTTTTTTATCTCTTTAAGAGGATCATCAAGGCATGGCGCAAGAACTGAAGCTTTTTTCGGGCAACTCGAATATTATCCTGGCGAAGGAAATAGCCGACCATCTGGGGATTCCCCTGGGCGACGCCTTCGTCGCCACGTTCTCGGACGGGGAAATAAACGTTAAGATAAACGAGAACGTCCGGGGCGGGGATATTTTCGTCGTTCAGCCGACTTCACAGCCGGTTAACAATCACCTGATGGAACTCCTTATAATGATAGACGCCTTCAAGAGGGCGTCCGCCAAACGCATCACGGCGGTTATCCCTTATTACGGTTATTCCCGCCAGGACAGAAAAGCCCAGCCCAGGGTGCCCATCACCGCGAGGCTGGTGGCGGACCTGATAAGCGCCGCCGGGGCGGACAGGGTACTGACTGTGGACCTGCACGCCGGGCAGATACAGGGCTTCTTCAACGTCCCGGTGGACAACCTCTTCGCAACGCCCGTCCTCTTCGACTATCTGAAGGATATCGGACTTAATGACCCTGTCGTAATATCGCCGGACGCCGGGGGAGTGGAGCGGGCGAGGGCTTTCTCCAAGAAACTGGGCGGGAGCATCGCGATAATAGACAAGCGCAGAAGCGCCCCGAACGAGGCCGAGGTAATGAACCTTATCGGCGAGGTGTCGGGGAGGGACGCGCTACTGCTTGATGATATGATAGATACCGCGGGCACCATCACCAAGGCGGTGGACGCGATAAAGAAGCATGGGGCGAAGAAGGTGATGGCCGCGTGTTCTCACGCCGTGCTGTCCGGCCCCGCGATAAAAAGGCTTAACGAATCCGAGCTGGATAAGATTGTCGTGACCAACACCATAGCGATGGACGGAAAGCAGAAGGAGTGCCCGAAGCTCAAGGTGCTGACTGTGGCGCCGCTTCTGGGCGAGGCGATAAAGAGGATACATGAGGAGAGCTCGCTCAGCTCTCTTTTCATGTAAATAAAATTTCAGGAGGAACAAAGGCAAATGAAGAAAACGGCACTTAAAGTCATGGTCCGCGAAGGCAGGGGAAAGGGTTCCGCGAGGAGCCTCAGGCGCGAAGGCAGGATTCCCGGGATAATATACGGCACCGGCGGCTCAACCCCCATTTCCCTGGACAGGAAAGAGCTTTCCAAGATAATAAACACCGGCGAAGGCGGAAGCCAGCTCCTCACGGTCATAGTAGAGGGCATGGGCGAGAAGATGGCTATCCTTCGCGAGTACCAGGTAGACCCGATCAAGAGCGTCCTTATCCACGCCGATTTCCAGGAAGTCGCCGAGAACAAGGTCATACACGTTACCGTGGCGGTAGTGCAGGTGGGCGGCCAGCCTGTCGGGGTAAAAGAAGGCGGGATATTCCAGCACCCGGTCAGAGAGATAGTCGTCGAATGCCTGCCTTCCGCGATACCGGAGCATGTCGAGATAGACTGCTCGGGGCTTAAGGTAAACGAAGCCGTCCACGTCGGCGACCTGAAACTGCCGGAGGGAGCCAAGGCCCTCACCGACGCCGGCACCGTGCTCTTTGCCATCGCACCGCCGATATCCGCGGAGAAGCTGGATGCGATGCTTTCGAGCGAGGCCTCTGCCGTTGTGAAGGAGCCTGAGGTCCTGACGAAGAAGAAGGAAGAAGAAGAGAAGCCGAAAGCGAAATAGTCTTGAAGGTGATCGCAGGACTGGGAAACCCAGGCAGCGAGTATGCCGGCACCCGGCACAATATCGGGTTTATGGCGGTGGACGCCCTCGCCGCAAAGCTTTTAGGTGCCGGCTCTTACAAAAGCTCTTTCGGCGCGTTCACCTGCCGCGCGGATTTCGAGGGAGAAAACCTCCTGCTGATAAAGCCGCAGAATTACATGAACAGAAGCGGCGAAGCAGTCGGAGAGGCACTCCGGTACTATAAGCTGGCCCCTTCGGACCTGCTGGTAATACACGACGACATGGACCTGCCCCTGGGCAGGATCAGGATACGCTCTACGGGAGGCGACGGCGGGCACAACGGCGTCGCCTCCGTCATTTCTCACGTAGGCCCGGATTTCATAAGGATAAAAGTCGGGATTGGACGACCGGACCCCCGGATGAACCCGTCGGATTATGTCCTTTCAAGGTTTATCCAGGAAGAGCGGGAAAAAGCCGGAGACGCCGTAACAAAGGCGGTGGAGGCTGTCCTGGCAATATTTAAAAAAGGTGTTCCAGCCGCAATGAACCTGTTTAATTGAAAATCGGCATTGTTTAATTAGTGCTTGATAAAATTATTCAGTTCGTTTATATTCATTCCGCTCGTTTAGAAGCTCCATCACGCACTAATGTTTGTATAAAATTTTTTAATTTGGAAAACTCTTGGTGAAAGAGTAAAATTCCCAAGTTTATAAAACGGCGTTTTAATATCCAACATGCCTTAGGGAAGGGGGGATACCGCAAGAAATTTTGCCTCATATATTATCTAACCGCGATCATTTGAAAGGGGGTAGTTTAAAATTATGGATACGAACGTTCTAATAGCTTTAGGCTGCAGCATTATCGCCGTGATATACGGTGTCATCAGTATCGGTTGGATCATGAAACTGGGCCAGGGCAACGAGAAGATGCAGGCGATCTCGAAGGCCATTCAGGAGGGCGCCGGGGCATATCTTAAGCGCCAGTACACCACCATTGCAGTAGTCGGAGTAATCCTTACGATAGTCATCGCTGTCGCGCCTGCTTCAATAGGCCTTGGGCCTCTCACGGCAATCGGCTTCGTCATCGGCGCCCTGGGCTCCGCGGCGGCCGGCATCATAGGAATGAACATATCCGTCCGCGCAAACGTCCGTACTACCGAAGCGGCGAGGACCGGTCTTAACGAGGCGATGAACGTCGCCTTCAAGGGCGGGGCCATCACCGGCATGCTGGTCGTGGGCCTTGGCCTCCTTACCCTGTCGGGTTATTTCCTCGTCCTCCAGGCGATTTCTCCGAACGCAGTCCCGTCCGAGCTGGTCAGGCCGCTGATCGGCCTCGGCTTCGGCGGCAGCCTTATCTCCATATTCGCCAGGCTTGGCGGCGGCATATTCACTAAGGGCGCGGACGTCGGCGCTGACCTCGTTGGCAAGGTCGAAGCGGGCATCCCCGAAGACGATCCCCGTAACCCGGCCGTCATCGCTGACAACGTCGGCGACAACGTCGGCGACTGCGCGGGCATGGCTGCCGACCTCTTCGAGACCTACGCCGTCACGATCGTCGCCTCCATGTTACTGGGCGCGCTTCTCTTCAAGAACGCCGGGCCGGACGTTGTAGCCAAGGCGCTCTCTTACCCGCTGGTATTGGGCGGCGTCTCCATAGTGACTTCCATCATAGGCGTCTTCTTCGTGAAGATAGGCAAGAGCGGCAACATCATGGGCGCCCTGTACAAGGGTCTCATCGCGTCGGCGCTCCTTTCCGCGATAGCCTTCTTCCCCATCACGAAGCAGATGATGGGCGGGATCTCGGCGACGCCCGGCCTTGAGCAGTACACCTGGGTGAACCTCTACATATCCGCGTTGGTCGGCCTCGTCGTCACCGGCGGCATGGTTGTAATCACCGAGTACTACACCTCCACGGCCTATGCGCCGGTCAAGTCCATAGCCCAGGCCTCCACTACCGGCCACGGCACCAACGTTATTACCGGCCTTGCGGTTTCCATGAAGTCCACCGCAGCCCCGATTCTCCTTATATCGGCGGGCATCCTGGTGGCCTTCAGCATGGCGGGACTTTACGGTGTCGCTATGGCAGCGGTCTCCATGCTCTCCATGACGGGCATAATCGTCGCCATCGACGCTTACGGCCCCATCACGGACAACGCCGGCGGCATTGCCGAGATGGCCGAGCTTCCGGATTCCGTCCGCGCGATAACCGACCCGCTTGACGCGGTCGGCAACACCACGAAAGCCGTCACCAAGGGATACGCCATCGCGTCCGCCGCTCTTGCGGCCCTGGTGCTCTTCTCCGCGTACACACAGGAACTGGGTGATGCGCTCGTAAAGAACGGCCTTCCGCCAGTCACTTTCGACCTCTCTAACCCGCTGGTATTGATAGGCCTGTTCATCGGCGGCCTGTTGCCCTACCTGTTCGGCGCGATGTCAATGCAGGCAGTCGCGAAAGCGGGCGGCGAGATAGTTGACGAAGTCCGCAGGCAGTTCCGCGAGATCAAGGGCATCATGGAAGGCACCGGAAGGCCGGATTATGCCGCGGCGGTTGATATCGTCACCAAGGCTGCCATCCGCGAGATGATGATACCGGCGCTCCTGCCGGTCCTTGCCCCGTTAGTCGTCGGGTACATACTCGGCCCAGTGGCTGTCGGCGGGATGCTCGTCGGCGCCATCGTAACCGGCCTCTTCGTCGCCATCTCCATGACCTCCGGCGGCGGCGCATGGGACAACGCGAAGAAGTACATCGAGAACGGGAACTTCGGCGGCAAAGGCTCCGACGCCCATAAGGCGGCGGTAACCGGCGACACCGTCGGCGATCCGTACAAGGATACCGCGGGCCCGGCCATCAACCCGATGATCAAGATCATCAACATAGTGGCGCTCCTTATCGTTGGCCTTTTGGCCTCCGGTCACGTGCTGATCCACCTGTAAAAAATCAGTTACTACGAAATTGCAGGGGCCGACCTTTGTGTCGGCCCTTGCTTTTTCTAATGCAGTCAGGAAGATAATATTATGGGTTTCAACTGCGGCATAATCGGCCTCCCGAACGTCGGGAAGTCCACCATATTCAACGCGCTGTCAAGCGCCGGGGCGCAGGCGTCCAATTATCCATTCACCACCATCGACCCGAATGTGGGCATCGTCGAGGTGCCGGACGAGCGGCTCATCAAGCT
This sequence comes from Nitrospirota bacterium, assembly GCA_049801375.1. Lineage (GTDB taxonomy): Bacteria > Nitrospirota > JACRHJ01 > JACRHJ01 > JACRHJ01 > JBARKJ01. The sequence goes on from JBARKJ010000061.1 coordinate 22,517, forward strand.
CAACGGGATGTATCACCCCAAGAAGCTCACGGCCACGACAATCGAGTTCGTGGACATCGCGGGGCTGGTCAAGGGTGCGAGCAGGGGCGAGGGCCTGGGCAACAAGTTCCTGGGCAACATCCGCGAGGTTGACGCTGTCGCGCACGTCGTGCGATGCTTTCAGGACCCGGACGTGGTGCATGTGGACGGCGATATCGGCCCGAAGCGCGATATCGAAGTAATCGAAGCGGAACTGATGCTCGCGGACTTAGACGGAGTGGAGAAGCGGCTTTACTCGCGCCAGAAGGTGGCGAAGGGCGGCGACAAGGCGGCGAAGGCGGAAGTGGAATTGCTGGAGCGCCTTAAAAATATGCTGGAGAAGGGCGAGCCGGTACGGACGGGGAATTTCACCGAGGAAGAACAGGCGCTGGTCAAAAGCTTCTTCCTCCTTACAGCAAAGCCCATCCTTTATGTCGCGAATGTCTCTGAGGATGACGTCGAGGGAAAGTCGCCGCTGGTTGCCGAGGTCAGGGAAATCGCGAAGACCGAGGGCGCGCCGGTGGTGGTTATAAGCGGGAAGACGGAATCGGAAATAGCCGCCCTCGCGCCGGAGGAGCGCCCGGAGTTCCTTGAAAGCCTGGGGCTTAAAGAGCCGGGGTTAAACCGGCTTATCCGCGAGGGATATAACCTGCTCGAACTTATCACGTTCTTTACGGTGGGCGAGGACGAGGTCAAGGCCTGGACGGTAAGGAAAGGCTCAAAAGCGCCACAGGCGGCGGGAAAGATACATTCAGATTTCGAACGGGGCTTTATCCGCGCGGAAGTCATCCACTATAATGACCTGGTAACCTTAGGCTCCTGGCATGCCGCGAAGGAGAAGGGAGTCCTCCGGCAGGAGGGCAAGGAATACGTCGTCCAGGACGGGGACTGCATGCTGTTCAAGTTCAACGTATAAATATGACGGTTTCCTTTTAGGAGTATCATTATGTGTGACAATCCTCCAGCAAAAGACTGTTGGGATAAAGCGCTAATTATTTCTCATTATATTATCCCCGTTTTAATTGTCCTTGCAACCTTGTTTATTAACAGTAAATTGAAATCAGTAGAGGAAGACCTTAATTGGAAAAACCATGACCTTTCTGTTTTGCAAGAGTTTGATAAAACCTATCCTAATAAAGAAACAAGATTGCTTTCTTTGAAATTATTAAATTTAATAAAAAAGAATGACACACAGATAAATATCCGAACTTACGCTGCTTGGGACCTTTTGCGCCTGATAATCGAAGAGCCAAGTATGCATAAAAAATATAAATTTGACGCAGATGATCCCAATTGTCATTATCTCGCAGAAAATTTGCGTCACCTTAAAGAATTAAATCCTAAAGATGATTTTTTAAAAAATCTAGAAAAGAACTATCACAGCTTATATAATCATTTTTCCTCAGATTACCAACTCAATTTACTTTTAAATTGGCTCTCCGAGCAACAAAACCTCCATTAAATAACTTGATTTTTCAGTCACCCCGTGCTATTAATTACAACTTCCGTCTGAATCGGCGGAAATTAAAGGTCGAACTCCTTGCTCCCGCGGCACGAGGCCGGGCGGATTTTTCCGCCGATAGAGCCTGTGCAGGTTCGGGGGCCAAAAAAGTCCAGAAGGAGGTAAAAGCAAATGAATGACTACGAAAGCATCTTTATCCTTGCCCCGTCGATCGACGAGGCGGAATCCGAGAAAATCAACCAGAGGATGCAGGAGGTCATTACCGCTAACGGCGGTGAGATAGTCCGCGTCGAGAAATGGGGTAAGCGCAAACTCGCGTATCCCGTGCGGAAGCACAAGAAGGGCGAGTACGTCCTCGTGCAGTTCAAGGGCGGCGCGGCCGCCGTTTCCGAGTTAGAGCGCAACTATAAAATGACCGATGCGGTAATAAAGTTCCTCACCATCAAGCTCGAAAAGGAAGCGCTGGCGCACCTGGCAAGGCAGCTTCAGGCCCAGCAGAAAGCCGAGGCGACCGCCGAGGCCGCCAGGGTCGAAGAGAGCCGCAAGGCGGAAGAACCCGCATCCGAAGCGGCATCGGGCGAAACCCCGGAAGTATCGGAGAGCGCGTCCGGCGAGTAATAACGGCCATAGCGCGAACGCATTCCCCGGCGCACTTAATCATCCGGCTGTAAATAAAACGGGGCGCTAAAAAAAAGGAAACCGATGGCAAGCTTCAACCGAGTAATCCTGATGGGCAACCTGACGCGCGACCCGGAGCTTCGGTACAACCCGAACGGGACTCCGGTGGCGAACTTCGGGATAGCCGTCAACCGCAAATACAAGCAGGGCGAGGAGCTGAAGGAAGAGGTCAGCTTCTTCGATATCGTGGTCTTCGGCAAACAGGCCGAGAACTGCGGACAGTACCTGGGCAAGGGCAATTCCGTGCTGGTGGACGGAAGGCTCCAGCAGAGGCGGTGGGAGGATAAGGACGGCCAGAAGCGGAACAAGGTGGAAGTGGTTGCGGAGAATATCACTTTCATGCCCAAGCAAAAGCCCCAGGACGAGACCGCCGGAGGGCCAGTGGACGAAGGGGACATACCTTTCTAAGGAGAAAAGATGCAGGAGAAAAAAAGACGATTTCAAAGGAAAAAAGTCTGCCATTTCTGCGCGGATAAAATTCCTTTTATAGATTACAAGGACACAAAGACTTTAAGAAGCTTCGTGACCGACCGGGGCAAAATTGTCCCGCGCAGGATATCCGGCAGCTGTGCCAAGCACCAGCGGGAATTGGCGACGGCCATAAAGAGGTCCCGGAACATTGCGCTTCTGCCCTTCGTGGGCGAAAGATTCTAATGGCTCGGGGGCCGGGTTTTTCCGGCCCCCTCCAAACTTCACCTTGCAGCATCCCTTCAATACAGGACTTAAAGGACCCACAGGCCCGGCGTTTATCGCCCTGGCCCTGACCGTGGTTTTTCTATTGGTTCCGCTCCTTGGCTCCCTGACAGTCTTCATCCTGCCCGCGCCTCTCGCATACGCATATTACCGGCACGGCCAGGCCTCGTTTACTGTCACCTCATTAATCGTCCTGGGGCTTGCCAGCATCTGGGGCTTCCCGACGCTTACCTTGATGTTCCTTGGCCTTTGCATGTGCGGCCTGGCGCTGGGGGTGGCCGCGGCGAAAAAAATGACAGACGACAAGGCGGTCTTTTGGGGGACGGTGGTGCCTATCATCGTCCTTATCCCGTTGGTGGCCGCATATTTCGCGGTAATCGCGGTTAATCCGATCCAGCTTTTGGCAAAGATAATAGACGAAGGCGTAAAACAGTTCCCGGATATTTATAAACAATGGGGCATGTCCCAGTCCAACATCGACATGATGATGCCATCCCTCAACAAGATGGCGCAGGTGCTGAAAGATTATTTCCCCGCCTTGACTATCGCAAGTGCCGCGGCGACGAGTTTTACGGCGTGGGTAATTTTCAAGAGGTATGCCCGGAAGGGCGGCGCGCAGTTCGCCGAATGGGATTTTGCCAAATGGCGGCTCCCTGAGCACCTCGTCTGGGGAATAATTGTTCCGGGCTTCCTGTTGATACCGGACGTGCCTGTCCTCCGCATAATCTCTGGAAACCTGCTATTCATGTTCGCGATACCTTATGTCTTCCTGGGAATTGCGCTCCTGGCCCACATGTTCGATAAATACCGCATCTCTGTGTTCTTTCGCACCCTGATCTTCGTCGTTATCGCGCTCCAGCCGATATTGGCGGCGTTATTGTGGGCGGCCGGGTTCTTCGATACCTGGGCGGACTTCAGGAAAATCAGAACGGGAAAGTAGAAAACTGTTGCGTTAATGATACGGGATGTCCCGGTGATTTGTGGAGAAATTGCCACAGTTGTACCTTCCCCGCCACACAATTTTAATCCTTCCAGGTTATTTTTATAATGGAAATAGGCATTTTCTGTTTAAGCTATAGGCATTTCGGGCCAATGCGTCCAGGGCCGGAATTTAGTGGCACTAAATTTGCAACTTCAATTAGTGTAAAGAGATTCCGGGAAAAAATACTTGACAATAAAAAAGTCGAATGATATATTCCCGAAATCGTGAATTAAGCTTTTTTAATTCCATTATTTTGGAGGTGGGGGGAGTAAATTTCATAGTCTTATTCTTAAAATTCTGCAGGAAAGGAGGGGAGGATCTAAACGTACCAGCGCGTTTCATCTGATTCAAGCTGCACCGAGTAGTTTAGATGCATCATAAATAAGCGGCAGGATTTTCATAAGGGAGGAAAAATAAGATGAAGAAATTAGTTTTAGCTTTAGCCATCGGCGCCATGATAATGGGCTTTGCCTCCATGGCGGCGGCGGAAGTGACGGTCGGCGGCAGCGCCGAAATCCGTTACGACCTTTGGAAGAATCTCGATCTTAATACCGGCGCGTCAAATTCCCAGACCACCAACTTCTTTGACGAGAGGGTGATGGTAAACGTCGACGCCAAGATAGCCGAAGGCCTTGAGGGCTTCGTCGAGTTCGATACCGACAACCAGAACTGGGGCCAGACCACCAGCCCGTTCAACATCCCGACCTACCTGAACCATGAGTTCGGCAGCAGCGCCGGCGGCGTTCACGGTAACGTAGTAGACGTCCGCCAGGCGTGGATTAACGCCATGGTCCCGGGCATCCCGGTCGGCGTGAAGATAGGTCACCAGCCCCTGGCCCTCGGCCACGGTATCTGGCTTGATACCCACAGGTACGGATCAGACGCGATACTCGTCTACTCCAAGCCGACCCCCGCGCTCCTTATCGCGGCTGCGTATGTTCAGATGTCGCAGAATGGGCCGACTAACCTGACGAACATGAACAACAGCGCGTTCGGCAGGATTACTCCCGGCATACCGGGCATCATTCCCACCGTCGACCTGTCCAAGGACACCACCGCTGCGCATAGCGGCGTGAACGCCTATGCCGCGTTGGCCAACTTCACCTGGATGGAGAACAACACCATCGGGTTCAACGGCACCTACGTCCGCGACAATGGATCGCTTTCCCCGATATTCGGCGACGACCACAGGATATGGGCGACCAACGCCGCAATCGTAGCGGACGGCACCATCGCTGCCCTTTCCTACAGGGGTGAGCTCGACTGGCTGCACGTGGATACCGAAAACGTATTCGGCACCAAGTCCTATATAGTCAACGGCTATGCCGGGATGCTGGGCGCGGATATGAAACTCATGAATGTTGCCACCGTCGGCGCGGAAGTGGCGTATGGTTCCGGTAACTCCTCCAACGAGCCGCAGATATTCTACAACCCGGGTGCTACGACCACCGGCGGCAGCAGGCAGCAGGACCACGCGTACTACACCCCGTACAACAACACGTCCTACAACTACGCGTTCCTGTATAACGACAAGATCGGCCAGGGCCCGCTCGGTTCCGGCGGCGGCTACGGGTTCGGCGACGGTTACGGTGGTTTCGGCCTTGCCAACACCGGTTATGCGAAGATATCCGCCGGCTTTACCCCGACCGACAAACTGAAAATCGGGGTCTCCGGCCTTTACTTATGGGCCTCCGAGGCCATGCTCCCGGGCCAGTCCCGCGACCTGGGCTGGGAAGTTGACGGCAACGTCGGCTACAAGCTCTATGAAAACCTGAGCCTCGACCTGACCGGCGGCGTGTTCGACCCGGGCGCGTGGTATGCCTTCAAGGGCATCCAGAATACCGCGGCGGGCTCGCTCATCACCAATCCCGACATCCTCAAGTCAGACGGCACCCTCAAGAGGAACGTCGCTTGGGGCGCGGAGACCAAGCTGACCATGAAGTTCTAAGACTGCTTATCTAGGCAAAAAACCCGGCCCTTTTGGGGCCGGGTTTTTTTTTGCCCTGACCCCCTGCCCCTCATGCTCAGGCGCATGGCATCTTTTCATCTTCGGAACCTACCTGCTCCGCAAGGATGCCCGGAAGGGGCAGAGTGAGGGTGATATAATTTTCCTATGCAGATATTATTCGACCACCCTATCCTTCACGCCCTCTCGGTCCTCCCGCATTTCCGCGGCGCATATCTTGTCGGCGGCGCGGTGCGCGACCTCATCATGTCGCGTAATATCTCCGATATCGACGTCGTCGTCCCGGATAATCCGGAAGAGGCATGCCGGGCGGCGGCCACCGCGTTAAACGGCACGGCATTCGTGCTCGACAAAGAGAGGGAAGTGTGGCGCACCGCGTTGCCTCAGGGTGCTCAGGTGGATATATCGAGGATGAAGTCCTCACCTCCGGCGCAGAAGATGCCATCCTTCTCCCGTGAGATATTCAATGACCTCTCCGCGAGGGATTTTACCATCGACGCGATGGCGCTTCCTTTTCCGGACGGAGGGAGCATATTAGACCCCTTCGGGGGTATAGAAGACATCGGGAAAAAGCTGATCAGGGCACTTTCGAAAAGTGCTTTATCTGACGACCCGCTTCGTCTGATGAGGGCCTTCAGGCTCGCGCGACAGCTTGATTTTCATGTCGACGGGGAGACGCTTCAAGCCGTCCGGGAACTGTCCCCGCTGATTAGCGATATATCTCCGGAGCGTGTCCGGGACGAACTGTACATTATGCTAGAAGGGGCGGATTCCCACAAGCCTTTCCGTGAGATGGCCGAAGCCGGACTCCTGGAGCATGTCCTGCCGGAGACAAAGCCCATGAGCGGACTGCCGCAGGGGGAGGCGCACCAAGACGACCTCCTGGGGCACTCTCTTAAGGCGATGGAGTTTGCGGAGGACGTGATGTTATATCCGGAAGAATATTTTGGCGTCAGGGCACCGGAGGTAGCAAGGTATCTGAATGAGCGGGCCGACGGCAGGCTTACGATGCGGGGGCTTATCAAGCTTGCCGCCCTCCTGCACGATTCCGGGAAACCGGCTACCATGAGCCGGGAGGCGGATGGGGGCAGGATTCGGTTTACCGGGCACGACCTGAAGGGGGCGGAAGTAAATGAAACGGTGGCGGCGCGGCTGAAGCTTTCGTCGCGGGCGAAGGAATTGCTCTCGCTGACTGCAAGGCACCACATGAGGCCGCTCCACATGACGAAGGAGCACATTACGCGCCACGCGATGTACAGGTACGTGCGGGACATGGAGGGGCATCTGCCCGCTTCGCTGACCCTCGCGCTCGCGGACGCATTCGCGACCAGAGAGAAGCCGGAGTCGGTATCCACGGACGTGGAAGGTGTGGCGCTGAAATTATCGGAATATTATTACGGAGAGTTCCGGAGCCAGGAGGAAGCGCCGCTTCTGAAAGGCCGCGACCTGATTAGTGAGTTTAAATTAAAACCGGGGCCGGTATTCTCCAGACTTTTAAACGAGGTCCGGGAAAAGAGGGCGGAAGGCACAATCAAAACGAGGGATGAGGCGATAGAATACGTGCGAGGAAGGCTGAAGTAACGCCCCAGGGCCGGTTACTTTCTTATCCGTTTTTCCTGAAGTATTCCTTTATTTCCTGGGAGAGCTTGACGGGTGAAGTGGTGGTCTTAATCAGGTAGCCGCTAATGCCTAGTTGCAGGGCCTTCTCTATCTCCTCGGACGCGCCCTTTGCAGAGAGTATTATTACAGGCAGGTGCGAAAGGTTGGAAGTTTCCCTTATCATCTTGAGCAGCTTGAATCCATCCATTATGGGCATTATGAGGTCCAGCAGTATCAGGTCAGGCAGCTCTTCACGCAGGTACTTGACGGCGTCCATGGCGCTACTGACGTCGGCCACTTCATAGCCATCCAGCAAAAGCCGACCTTTATAAACATGCCTGATCTGATCAGAATCCTCCACCAGTAGTATCTTGTTCTTCCTGGTTGTATTCTTCGGTACAGCCCTTGCCTCCCTAATTTTGTTTAGCACATCTTTAAGCGATTCAAGTGCTTCGGGGGCAAGGTCAATAAATGCCACGTCTATACCCTCGGCTGGGGTATCATTCATAACGAAACCTTTAATAGTTACCGCACGTAACGCGCCAGGAAGCGAAAGCCCGAACTCATACTGTCTACCGACCTCAAATGTCCTTGGAGTGGCAATGTTCATCCTCTCCTCGCTCATGTCCCTTACAATCCCGATGAGCTTGCCCTCATGAAGCACGGATATTCTAAGCGGCGCTTTTTCCATTTATAACATTCTCTCCATTTCTGGCATCTGGCACCATCATGAGGACCATCGCAAGAACCATAGGGCTATGATCTTATCCTCTCCATGAGCGTGCGGGAGAGTCTGTTCTTATCAAAATACTCGCGCTCCAGGTCCTCCACGTAAAAGCGGTCCAGGCCCGAGTTCTCCAGGAAATCCGTTCTCAGTTTCGCGTTGCTCCCGGCTATTATAACCGGCAGGAGATTGTGGAGGTAGAATGCCTCCTTACGGATATTTATCACCGCGTCCCGAAATACCTTCTCGTTTGCGGCGGCGTTTATCAGCCGCGAGTCCAGCATCTCCTTCCAGACTTCCGAGATGAACTGGTCCTGCGAATCCCTGTCCGACAGGTCACTGTAGAAATTTTTGATCTTGTCCTTCATGAAAAGATGGATTGCGGTATAGCTTTTTTCTTCCGTGATGATGTAATTCAGTTCCTCGATTACGTCCTTTACGGAGGAATCTCCTTTTTCAATAGATGAGAGGCCGTGGTACAGTATATTGGATTTTTTACGGCCGTAGCTGGTGAGGTATCTGTTCTTCTGCATGTCATCAAAGAAGAGTTCACGGAAAAGCCCCGCCTTTACTTCCTCGAAGGCCTTTTTATTACCCAGCAGGCTCCTGATATTCTCTTCCGTGACTAAAGCGTCTTCCATGAAAGATATCCTGCTCATCATCGCGTAAGTGGTGTCAAACCTGTCGAAATAGGTAACGATGCGTCCGAAGCTCTCAAGCAGGTCCATATTTTCGGAACCTATCGAACGCTCATCCGCTGTGCGGCAGGTCTCAAGCAGAAGTTCCTCGAAAGAGTTGTCCCGGTTGAGTATCGCCTGGCGCTTTGCGCGGAGGAGCTTCACCAGGTCCTCCGAGTCCACATGCTTCTCCGCGTGCCCCTTAAGGAACAGCCCTTCGAATATCGCGCGGGATTCCCGCATATATTCCGGCTCGTCCACCTCTTTTATCTTCTTGCCCTTCAGGAGCAATTCATCTAAGGTATCGAACAGGTTCAGGGGAATCCTGTTTCGGATAGAGAGCGTCCGAAGCCGGGCCAGTTTAGCCATGTCCGTCGCGTCTATCTCGCTTTTGTGTGTGCAGCCTACCAGCACCGCCTTATACTCATCCACAATCCGTTTGTTTTCCGGGTGTTTGTACATAGAGTCAATTCTTATTCTTTCCTGCTGGTAGCGGTCCATCTCGTACAGGGATGCCAGTGCCTTAAGCTTCGCCGCCCCATCCTCGTCTATGGTCCTGTTCTTGTGGTAGATCTCACGGAAGAGCTTCTGATAATCATGGTGCTGTTGATGCACCAGCCTTATGAGGAAAAGGATGCTCCTTGTCTCTTTCAACTCCAGAAAAAGCTCCCGGACAAGAACCGCGTCGTCTCCTTCGCCTGTTCTGGATGTATGCTTCAGGTATTTCCCGACCTTGCGGAGTATCTCTTCCTGGCGGAGTTTAGGTGTCGTTTTTTTATCCGAGTGGATGAAGAAGTAGTAGTTGCTGACGGCGTTGCCGCCCATGAATACGCTGTCGAAGCTCTCTTCGCCGTAGTTCGTGTCCGTAAAGGCTATGCCGCCTTCGGGAGAATAGACAGCGCCGTACATCACCAGGCGGTTAAGGACGTCGCGCTTTACAAGGTCCTTAATCGGCAGGTCTACACCGAACATATACTCGCAGAAGCTCCCGCCGCAGGCGTGGTAGGATATGCCGTCCGGGGTTATGGAGAATTCGTTGCCGGAATAGAAGAAGCGTACGAACGTGCCTTTTTTTGTCTCTCCGGTATCATGGAAATACCTGTTCACCACGTCCGGGCCGGCTACGGTCGCGTAATATTCTATCCGGTCGTTAATCCTGCCGTGAAGCCTTATGTCCTGTATCATGCTCCCGGATTATAACATGCCGGAATAGTTAGATTCAAAAGAAAAAACGTAACGCCCCGACCCGGTTTCCCTTAAGCTATTAAATCTATAATAAAAAACTACGTTCTGCTATAATCTTTACTATATATAAAGGAGACTATCCGCATGATAATTGGGATTCCGAAAGAGATAAAAGACAAGGAGTTCCGCGTGGGCATGGTCCCGTCGGGCGTGAGGGAGTTGACGCTTGCCGGACACAGGGTGATCGTCCAGCGGGGCGCGGGGGAAGGAAGCGGCATCACGGACGCCGAATATGACAAGGCCGGGGCAGCTCTCGCAGGCTCGGCGAGGGTTGTTTATGCCAAGGCGGAGCTTATCGTAAAGGTAAAGGAACCCCTGCCGCGGGAATACCCGATGCTCCGTGAAGGCCAGATAATATTTACTTTCCTGCATCTCGCGGCGGACAGGGGGCTTACGGAAGCCCTGCTGAAGCGCGGCATTATAGGTATTGCATACGAGACCATCCAGAGGAAAGACGGCTCGCTCCCGCTCCTGATGCCCATGAGCCAGGTGGCGGGCAGGCTTTCGATCCAGATGGGGGCGACGTACCTCCAGGAGAATAACGGCGGACGGGGGATACTCCTTGGCGGAGTGCCGGGAGTGAAGCCCGCACGGGTCGTAATTATCGGCGCAGGCACGGTGGGCCTGAACGCGGCAAAGATAGCGCACGGGATGGGGGCGGAGGTTACGCTCCTCGACCTCTCCGTAGACCGGCTCGATTATGCCGAGGATATTTTCCATGGCACGATAAGGACGCTCGTTTCAAACCGTCAGGTGCTGGAGGAATCCCTTGCAGGGGCGGACCTGGTTGTCGGGGCGGTACTGGTGGCGGGGGCCAGGGCGCCGAAACTGGCGGGCCGGAAAGCGATATCCAGAATGAAAAAAGGTTCAGTCATAGTGGACGTATCCATAGACCAGGGAGGGTGTTTCGAGACCTCCCGGCCGACGAGCTTTACCGATCCCGTATATGTCGTGGACGGCGTGATACATTATTGCGTTACGAATATGCCGGGAGCGGTGCCGACGACGTCCACGTTCGCTCTGACGAACGTGACGCTACCATATGCGATGAAGATTGCAAATATGGGGCTGGAAGAGGCGCTCAGGTCGGACCCGGCGCTGATGCTGGGATTAAACCTCTGGAAGGGAACCCTTACTTCGAAACCCGTCGCGGAGTCATTCGATATGAAATGCCGGGATCCGGAATTCTAAGGGCGGTTATTTTATTTTCATGGAGAGGTCCGCAGCCTTCGCGGAGTGGGTCAATGCGCCGACGGAAATAAAGTCCACTCCGGTCTTGGCGACTTCTCCGACGCGCTCCAAGGTCATGTTCCCGGACGCCTCTATCAATGCGCGGCCCGCTATCTCTTTCACCGCGGCCTTCATCGCCTTAATGTCCATATTGTCCAGCATCAATATGTCCGCCCCGTTGGCCAACGCCTCGCGCACGTCCGAAATGCTCTCGCACTCCACCTCCACCATCAAGGTATGCGGGATCTTTAATCTCGCTGACTCCACGGCCTCTTTTATACCGCCCGCCGCCTTTATATGGTTATCCTTTATCAGGAGGCCGTCGAACAGCCCGAAGCGGTGGTTCTTCCCGCCGCCCACGGTCACGGCGTATTTCTCAAGTACGCGAAGTCCGGGAGTGGTCTTTCGGGTATCGAGTATCTGCGCCTTCGTGCCCGACACGGCCTGCACGAACTGAGAAGTAAGAGCCGCTATACCGCACATCCGCTGGAGCAGGTTCAGCGCCACCCGCTCGCCCGTGAGAAGGATATGGAGCGGCCCCACGAGTTCCGCGATGACCTCGCCCTTTTTTATTACGTCCCCGTCGGCGAACCCGGTGGAGAAATCCACCGATCTCTCCAGGTAGAGAAATGTTTCCAGAAAAACCTCAAGGCCCGCGAGTACGGTATCTTCTTTAGCTATTACGGCGGCGACACCCTCTTTGTCCGGGTCCACTGTGGCAAATGTCGTGATATCACCGCCCGGCCCCAGGTCTTCCGCCAAAGCGCGCTTTATTATCTCCCGTACGTCTTTTTCGTGCAGGTTCATCTAAGCTCCTCCAACCTTTTCAGGCTCTCGGCCAGTTTTTCTTTTTTACGCGCAAGCTCATCGATTATCCCTTTCGTTTTCTCTAATACCTCCGCCGGGGCCTTGCTTATGAAGCCTTCGTTCGCAATCTTCGCCTCGAACGGTTTTAGCTCCTTTTCAGCTTTGTCTATTTCCTTCCTGAGCCGCGCGGTCTCGGCCTCTATGTCAACCACGCCCGAGAGAAGGATGTATATCTCCGCGTCCGGGGTAACGGCTACCGCCGACATTTTGGGCTTATCGGCGGAATCTGAAATTTTAACGTCATGGAGCCGCGAGAGCTTTACGAGGTAATCGGCGTGAGACTGCAAGAAATCCTGCGCCAGGGGAGATAGAGGCCGGACCACCACGTCCAGTTCCACGGACGGGTTTATGTTCATCTCGCCCCGGACATTCCTTATTCCCATGACCGCGTCCATCAGGATTTTCATCTGGGCTTCAGCACCCGGGTCCTTGAAGTCCGCGACTGAAACGGGGAAGGGGGCAACCATTATAGAATCCGCCCTCTCGGCCATCGGCAGGCTCTGCCATACCTCTTCGGTAATGAATGGCATGAACGGGTGGAGCATCCGAAGCGCCTGCTCGAAAACGTTTACCAGGATGTTGAGAGCGGCGTCTTTCCTCGCCCCGGGCTCGCCGTAAAGGGCCGGTTTCGCCATTTCCAGATACCAGTCGCAGAACTCATGCCATGTGAAATGGTAGAGCGCGTTGGCCGCGTCGTTGAAGCGGTAGTCAGTCAGGGCTTTGTCCACCTCGGCGGCGACGGTCTGGAGGCGGCTCACTATCCATTTATCCGGAAGGCTCCCGATATCCTCTTTTGCAAGCGGGCGGGCCTGGAACTCGCCCAGGTTCATGTGCATGAACCGCGCCGCGTTCCATATCTTGTTGCAGAAGTTCCGGTAGCCCTCGATGCGCTCCTCGGACAGCTTCACGTCCCGCCCCTGTGCGGCCATCGCGGCCATCGTGAAGCGGAATGCGTCGGTGCCGTATTTCTCCACCATAATGAGCGGGTCTATGACATTCCCCTTGGACTTGGACATCTTCTGGCCCTGGGCGTCGCGCACCAGCGCGTGTATATACACATCGGCGAAAGGCGGCTTCCCCATGACTTTTATCCCCATCATTATCATACGGGCTACCCAGAAGAACAGAATGTCGAATGCCGTCACCAAGACTGAAGTGGGGTAGTAGAATTTCAGTTCCGGCGTCTCGTCGGGCCAGCCCAGGGTGGAGAAGGGCCAGAGCGCGGAGGAGAACCACGTGTCCAGCACGTCCGGGTCCTGGATAATGTTCCTGCTCCCGCACGGGCAGACAACCGGGTCCTCCCTGGCCACTACCACCTCGCCGCACTCTTCGCAGTACCATGCCGGGATACGATGGCCCCACCATATCTGGCGGGAGATGCACCAATCGCGGATGTTGTTCATCCAGTCGAAGTATGTGTTTTCCCATCCCTTCGGGATTATCCTGACCTGCCCTTCCTGCACCGCCTTTATAGCCGGTTCGGCTAAAGGCTTCATCTTCACGAACCACTGCTTGCTGACAGCCGGCTCTACGACCGTCTTGCACCTGTAGCAGTGCCCGACGGAGTGCGCGTAGTCTTCAATCCTATTGAGGGACCCGCCGTTCTCCAGTTCCAGGACAAGCTTGGAGCGGGCATCGAACCTGTCCATACCCTTGTATTTTCCGGCCTCCTCGGACATCTTGCCGTCATCGTCCATTATCCGGACCAGCGGGAGGTTATGCCGCCTGCCGAGTTCGAAGTCGTTCGGGTCGTGCGCCGGGGTTATCTTTACCGCTCCGGTGCCGAAGTCTTTGTCCACGTAGCTGTCTGCGATTATCGGAATGCGCCGCCCCACGACCGGCAGGATGACGAACTTCCCGATAAAGTCCCGGTACCGCTCGTCGTCCGGGTTTACGGCTACCGCGGTATCCCCGAGCATCGTCTCTGGACGGGTGGTTGCGACGGTGATTTTTCCGCTGCCGTCTTCCAGCGGATAGTCTATGAAATACAGTTTTCCTGCCTTGGCCTCGAAATCCACTTCGAGGTCGCTCAGCGCGGTCATGCACCGCGGGCACCAGTTTATGATGTAGTCGCCCCGATATATCAGCCCCTCTTCGTAGAGGCGGACGAACACCTCGCGGACCGCGCGTGTAAGGCCCTCGTCCATCGTAAACCGCTCCCGTTCCCAGTCGCAAGACGCCCCCAGCCTTTTGAGCTGGTTGATTATCGTCCCGCCGGACTGCTCGCGCCACTTCCAGACGCGGGCTATAAACTCTTCCCTGCCGTAGGCGTGGCGGGTGGTCCCTTCCGCCGCGAGCTGGCGCTCCACGACGTTCTGCGTCGCAATCCCGGCATGGTCCGTGCCGGGCATCCAGAGCGTATTGCAGCCGCTCATCCGCTTCCAGCGGGCAAGGGCGTCCTGGAGGGTGTTGTTAAGCGCGTGGCCCATATGCAGGACGCCGGTTACGTTTGGCGGCGGGATGACCATGGAGTACGGCCTGCCGTCGTTTGCCGGGTCGGCATGGAAATACCTTTTATCTACCCAGAATTTATACCAGCGGTCTTCGACATCCGCCGGTTCGTAGACTTTCGCGAGCTCCCTTGCCATTAACGCCTCCGAATTATCAGATTGAGTATAGCAAAAAAGTATTCTAACCCATTTTCCCTTGACGCACCATGATTTTTTTGCTAACTTAGGTAACTTGATTTTCGGGGCAGTAGCTCAGCTGGGAGAGCGCATCCCTCGCACGGATGAGGCCGTCGGTTCGATCCCGATCTGCTCCACCAAAAAAGACAAGGGGTTACGGTTCATGCCGTAACCCCTCTTTTATTCATTGGGCTAATTTTGGGCTAATTTACTTTTGGTTGGAGGCCATAACTCCGTTTTTTAAGTCCAGAACTTCCAGGGCCTTCATCATATGGGAAGGAGCCAGGTGAGCGTACCTGAGGGTCATGGTAAGCGTCTTGTGCCCTAAAAGCTCCTTGACGGTGGTAATATCAACCCCGCCCATCACAAGCTTAGATGCAAAGCTGTGTCTGAGGTCATGAAACACAAAGTCTTTGATTCCAGAATCAGTGCATGTCTTGCCAAAGGAGTGTTTAACGTCCTTGTATGGCCTTCCCTTCTTATCGTGGAAAACGTGCGAGTGTCCGTCAACGTTTTCCATTGCCAGACCCTCAAGGACGGCCCTTAACGTGCCAACGATATGTATCTCTCTTCTCTCCCCGTTCTTGGTCTTATCAAGCAGTATAAGGGAGTTTCTCAAGTCAACCCTGTCCCAAGTAAGCCCAAGTATCTCGCTTTTCCTCATCCCGGTCTTCAGTGCCGTTATTACAACCGGCTTAAGATGGGCCTTGCAGTTGCTTATAAGGGCCTCTTCTTGTTCAGCCTCAAGATATTTAAGCCTCATGTTGTTTTCTTGAATGTTCTTGACCCGGTGTACGCCTTTCAGGGTAAGATCGTCGATCCAGCCCCATTCCTCGGCCTTGGTGAACATATGCTTAATAATGGCTATGGCCTTGTTTACCGTTGCAGGCTTTTTGCCCGCTTCCAACCTCTTTGACTGATACTGTTCAACGGCCTTGGTTGTAAACTCCTTGAGGCTGAACCCCTTGAATTCTTCTTTTAAGAGCTTTATCTGCTCTGCCTTCTGCCTGTAAGACCTTTGACGCTTAGCCCACTCCAAATACTCGTGCGCCAGTTCGTCAAAAGGTCGGCCTTTCTTCTTCAAGGGGATAATCCCCTCCATTGCCAATTTACGCCGCGTTGAAAGTATGTATTCGGCCTCTGCCTTGAGCGTGGTTTTTGTGCTTTCCTTCTTTTGCTTGCCGTCCGCCCCGGTCCACCTAATCCAAAGATAGGGACTTCCGGCCCGCTTGAATATACCCTTAGCCTTTGCCATGTTTGCCCTCCCTCTTTACGCCTTCCTCAAGGAATTTGATTATGAGGTCTTTCATTGTCATGTCCTTCTCAACTGCCGTTAATTTGATTGCCTTCCATAGGTCGTCGGGTATGTCCCTTAGTAAATAAGATTTCATTCTCACCCCTCAATATAATTTATGATACAAATATATCATTTAATAGCTTTGTATGTCAAGAAGTATTTTACCGAACCTCGCGCGCGTATTGGACGGAACAAACTATTTCCCTCTTCCCTCGCGCGCCCGTGCGTATGTGTCAACAAACTGCCTTCCTTCGCGTGCGTAGTGTTCGGAAAACTCCCGCCTACAGACTGATAGCAATCCCTCTTTTTACCGGCTTGAATGTTATCTTTTGTTAGTATGAGGATTCGGGGTTTTAAACTCTCCCTCGCGCGGGCGCGCGCGTTTTTGCAATTTTTGGGTGTAATTTATCAAGTAACTGAAGCGTCTTCGGGGGGTATGCAGGCAAGCCAAAATTTATTTTATTCATAAGAGGTTATAGCTCTAACGGTTCAATCTTTGTAGATACGGAATTGATAATTTTTTGCCAAACTTTGTAAACGGATCATTAAACGTCTAATTGACAATTGTTTTTCCCGTTCCCTGCTTGTTTCCACATACCCCCTGGCTATATATAGAATACTCTTCAAAAATGGAAATAGTATTCAGCCTATTTCGGCCCCTACAGCATCAGTTTTGGAAATGTCAGGGCCTTTAATGCCAGTTCTATTTCCATTTCTGATGCTGTGCATTTCCATTTCTGGTGTCGCTTTTAATCTTGGCTTAGGCTGAAAGCATTTCCATTCGATAGGTTGAAATCCTTCCTTGCCGTATTCTTCCCAACGCCTTGACAGCCTAAAGACATTGTAGCTTTTACAGTCGCTTTTCATCCCGCCTTTGTCTACCGGGTCGATAAATCCCTTTCTGATCAATTCCTGAATGATGTTTGAAAAAGTGGCTATAGCAAAGCCATACCTTTTACCCTCAGCGTAGGAAAAAGTAAATTCATTCTGGTAGCGTTGAGGATCGCTGTAGACGAGTTTCACCTTTCCTAAAAAGTAAGGCAAGGCATGTCCAGCCGAATGAGTAAGTTTCTTATATGCCGGACTATTGAGCATTGTCCATGTCAAAGCAACAAATGGCGGCTGTTTTCTGTCGCCGTCTTTATGCCGGTTTCCCCCGCGTTTTCCCTTTGTGTACGACATAAACCTATGTAAGATTAAGTGAGCAAAGCAGCAATTTTACCCCTTACCCATGCCTGAGCATGGACAAGTCCGATTTCGTGCCTTATTTCTTCCTGTGCTTATCTTGACGTGCGTGAAAATCTAAATTCCTTGAGGCGGTCGGAAGCCCTTTTTTTCTGTTCTTCGGTTAAATGCCTCTTCCGCCTTGGCTTGATATACTTCGCCACTTCCCGGAAATGGACAGGTTCAAAGATGAATATTGATTCACCCCCGCCGCCGCAATGGAGCGTAACTTTGCCTTCCAACTCCCGGCCCATCCGCTCTGCAACTTTCGCGCTCGTAACCAATACCCCAACCCGTGTTTCATCAAACCCATAGAACTCGCCGTATTTGCCGGGGATAGTTTCATACCCAGGATCATGCCTTGATTCACCGGGACACAATGCGGCGGGGTCAAGCCCCGTCCGGTACATATTACCGGCAAGTGCCTTCAGGTCAACACCCCATGTTTTTGACCACTTGCTGTAAACGGGTGAAAGAGCCTTATTGGGTTTATCTTGGGTCATATTTCCTGTAGATTTCATGCCCTTACTTACTTATCCGCTTGGCCCATTCCATCAACTCTTCAGGATCAAAGCGGCGGCAACGTCCAACCTTATGGCTTGGCAGTCCGTCTTTCTTCTGTGCCGACCACAAGTATAAGGTATTAGGTCGTATTCCTATTAAAGTACTCGCTTCTTTTACTCCGATAAGCTTTTTTTCCATTTTCTTTTCTCCTTTAGGTTGCAGGGTGAGTGATGCTATTTGAAAATAAAAAACCACCAATAATCATGGTGGATAAATTAACATAATGAGTTATTTTAAGTCGAGGGCTGGAAGGTGAAAACTAAAACTTTAGTTTGCACCTTGGGCGGAGAGATGCATATCTTTAAGTTTTCTTGTGCTTATTTCCAGGTAATCCGCTAACAAGTTTAGGGCGAATGCTTTTGGAGAAAATCTTAATTCCTTCAATTCCGATGGAGCCATAACAAGTCTTTTTTCTTCTTTTGTAAATGAGGCTATGTAATCTTGATCAAGCGAATCCCATTCCCATTCTTCTTTGCAAAAACCCTTGCATTTTTCTGACAAAAACCCCGCCAATAGCCCCATAAGGTCATAGCACTTTTTTAGGACCTCCGGGGCTGGCAAGGGTTTTTTCCCTCCTGCGTGAAGAGGTAAAAAATAATCGCGTAGGAGATTCTTTAATTCCTTGCGTTCTTTTCCCCGCCCGTAACGAGCTCGACCTAAAATAGTTACTAATTGATCAACGAAAGAATCTTCTACTGACAAAAAAAATGGAAATTTACCTATTAGTTTAAGAAAGTCTTCATCATTCAAACGATTGGATTCACTTTTCGTAGCATCAACGTATCGCTTAAACGATTTATCTGAGCCCATATTTGTGTAATCGTATTCAAATTTAAGTCCACGAAGCAAGTCATCAAAGGTAGCGAGTCCGTAAAAAACGTCCCAAGATTCTTTAGGATTTAAAATTTTCCTCTCCATCTTTCTACCGTCATAAATACTGTAACCATGGTCAATGCTTACTGTTAGGTTTTCAGGCGGGCTGAAACGCGCATTATAGAAGCGGATATAAAAGGAAAAAGTCCGGGGCTGCGCTTGCCCTGGAGTACCTTCCCGATCAGTTTGCAAACTTTCAATGATGCTCATAGGGTTTCACCTACCGCCTAATGGTGTTCAAAAACTCTAATTAGTGTCCCTTTCTAATATTCTCTCGAAAGCATCCTCAAACTTTTTCGCTTGGTCATTCTTTTAATGTCCAAACGGCCCATATTATAAATCTACCAAGCAAATAGATTGGATAAGCGCATATTAGAAAGAACATTCCTATAGATGCAAAACTTATCTTATACAAAATGCCGTCGAATAATTTCTGACCTTTTTCATCATAAGATGCTACATTATTTGGTAAAAAATACACGGTTTCTATAGGCGAATTTAAAACCCCCCAAGTTCCTCTACTCCATAGAGAGTCTTTCTTTAATGCCTGCTCGATAATGCTATCGTTTGTACCTTTAGGAAAGCGTACAATAATACCCAAGTAATTGGCAATCTCGGTATTACCATAACCTGCTTTTCGCGCTCCTTCAACGTCAAATTCCGCCCTTTTATCAGTCACTGCTTTTCCGTTATATATATCAACCCACGGCCCCAAGTCGCTCGTCAATTTGCTTTCATCGGGAGCCTCTGCATGAACGCTCAGTTTGTACCTGTTATTTGGTACCGTTGGCGGGGGCGTAGCGGGAGCGGGCTGGTAATCTTCCCACGGACCGCCGACGGCGGGAGCGGGGGCGGTTGACACGACGTTCCAGCCATCACCCGAGTCCTGCGCCTTTACGGGAGCGGCATCGGGCGCATTTAACTGAGCCAATATGTCGGGGTCAGTAACAGGCTTCATCCCAGTTGCGTTGGCGGGCGCGGGGCCGTCTACCCACCCTGAATAATCCTGTTTGGATTGTGGCGGTGTCAGGGGCGCGGGCGTATAGGGTGCCAGTTCCTGAACATTGGCCTCATACGTTCTCTTTTGTACCCTTACATGTGAATCCAACCAAAACGATATGCCTGCGAGCAATAGTAGCGAAATTATTATTAGACCTTCTCGGGCGATAATTATTTTTGCTTTTTGTTTCATAAGATCGTGGAGTTCTCCTTTTAACCTTAGGCAGGAAAAAAAGGGATAGTCTTACAGCCGGTATTGCTTTGAAGAACCTTCCTGTCAGATTACCCGCGCGAGATACTTCTTACCGTCCGGCCCGATAAAGGTGAATCTTATTGACAGATTGCCGTTTTTATTAGGGAAAAACAGTAGCCATTTACCCCGCTTAATCCCAAATGTAAATATTAATGATTTTTCTTTCGTCACTCTTTACCTCTTTATAAAGTGAGGCGTTTGTCATGCCTAAGTTAATGTCGCCAAGGTCAAGATGTTCCCAGTTACCATCAAGCGTCAGCACAACGTCGCTGATTGCATACGGCCCGTTTTTTCTTGCCCGGTTATAATTACTATTCGGGTTATTGACTGCCTGCCAAGCGGAAGAGTCGAATCGCGGGCTGTTTTGGTCTAATAATGCAGGGTCCGGCCCGTAAACCGGCTGACACTCCATTGTTCTCCCGTTCTTAAAATAGACCGTGAACGCCCAGGACTGCACCGGAATTAATAAGAGCATTAAGACAATAAGCAGCTTTTTCATGTTTGCCTCCCCGAAGATAATAAATAAATTCCCTAAAGGCTTGAAGGTATATCCATTGGTTATTGTTTTGATTATCCTATATTATTTATTAATATTGAGCAACATGATTTATTCTAATTCTCGATACCGCCCCTCGCGCGTAACAGGGGGGCTAACGAGACGAACCATCCCTATTATGAAGGGGCGGGGGGGTATCCATTTGGCCCATATACCCCCGGCCCGGCAATAAGAGATTCCTTTTATTTCAGGTGAGGGGAGGAAGGCTGTTAAATGAATATATGAGATTGGATAGGAAAGGGGGCGGGGGGGGAGTCCCTCCCTTGTTCTAATAATGGGCTAAAATTGGGCTAAATTGAGTAAAAGAAAATCAGACTGTATCACAAGCCATGAGAAAATGAAGATTGCAATCCTTCAGAAATATTAAGGTAAAACGATGCAGTAAGAACCTATAGCAATTTATAAAAATCGGCGGGAGATAACTCGCACGGATGAGGCCGTCGGTTCGATCCCGATCTGCTCCACCAAAATAATTAAGGGGTTATGCCAAGAAATATATTCTTGCCATAACCCCTTTTTATTCAACGTAACAAAATCGTAACATTTTGCTTTCAGGAAGCCGACTTTAGCAGGCACAGCATGAGGGGGAACGCGGGGATGTGCCGGTGAGGAAAATCGATTTGTTCAAGGGAGAGAATAAACGGCAGCGATTAGGGGTCCCGATGCTGCATGTTAAAATTTAAGTCTTTTTTTTATTATTATGAACATGGCTTGGCCTTACGAATCAATTAGTAAAAAATCTCCAATATCCGTTGACTTTTTTGAAATCATTAGGCACCAGCCTGTGGGCCCGTTCGAGATAGATGCCCCCTTCGGCATCACCGCTCTGCTCTAGGTATCCCCCGTAGTAAACAAGTGTCCCCACGTCGTCCGGGTCGATCGCAAGCGCTTTTTTCCAAAGCTCCACCGCCTTTTCAGCATCTCCGCGCGACGCGTAAATCTCGCCCAGATTTCTCAAGGCAGGCACCAGCCTCGGGTTCAGCGCCAGGGCCTGCTGGAGCTCTTTTGACCCCTGTTCCGTATCGTTTAAATAAACGAGCATGGTCCCGTAGTCATAATGGACCTCCGAGCTTTCCGGATATATCTCCGCTGCATGGCGAAGGAGTACCGCGGCGGCGTTATAGTCGCCCTCCGCGCCCCTGTCCCTTTTCAGGATATTTAAATAGCAGACATATTGATTGCGCAGGTTCATATCCCAGGGAGCCATTCCAATCGCCTGCTCGTATCGCCCGGCAACGGTCTGAGATATTTTTCCCGCCATCTGTTTTGCAAGCCCTTCAAAGAATATAGATTCAGCCTGGAACTCCTGGTTCAGGCGGGCGAGATCAGGGGTTTTACCCCCGTTAGCCACAACTTTGCCTAGGTCCCGTACGCGGAACGACATCAGCATTTGATGGTTGGCAAGATTCCTCTCATCGTACGGCATGGCGTAGTCCGCGGGAGAGTAAAATTCGTAATAAGGCTTATCGAAGGTGTTCACGGGTCCGGGCGGTATTAATTTCCGGGCGGTGTCGCCGGAAGATATGTAATGGGCCAGCACCGAACCGGCGGAAGTCAGTCCATACTTCTTTATGCCTTCAAACGCTTCGGGTTCCTTGTCAAACGCCTTGTCCATCGCCGCCGGGTCTATGTCGATAGCTTCGTTGGAGCCTACGAGGAAGGTATTGGACATGGTAAACCTCCCGACCGGAGGGAAGTACCAGAGCGATACATGGGGGAAGGAACTGAGGAAGGTCCTCATCGCCAGGTCATACGGCGCCGGCGGGAGTTTCGTGGGTATCCACTGTATGACCAGCCCGCCCGGGGCGAGATGCTGCCTCAGCAGCGTGTAATAAATCTTTGAGTAAGACATCGAGTTCGTGGCGTAATTGCCGACGGTCTTCTCGTCGGCCGAGATGATGTCGTACTTCTCCTTGCTTGTCTGGAGAAAATCAATAATATCCTTGGTAACGATAACGGCGCGCGGGTCGTTCAGAATATTGTAGTTTTCTTTGGAGAAGTACCTGGCCCCGTCCACTACGCTGCGCGATATCTCCACGCACGTAATCTTTTTAAGCGCCCCGTGGCGGGCGCTTTCACCGACCAGAATACCCGAGCCAAGGCCGACTGAAAGCTCGGAGCTGTACGATTTCAGCAATAGTTTCGGCAGATGCGCCAGTATCTCCTGTTTATAATCGCAATCGCTCGTGCCGCCGATGCCGATGCCGTCCACGCTGATTTCCTTGTAGTCCAGCGTAATGTCTTCCCATACCTTAGTGGTGACCAGACTCCCTTCCCTGTAATAAAGCACCTCGTCTTTTAGCTGCTCACCAGTCGAAGGAAACTGGAAGCCAAGCGATGTTTCCGCAAGGGCGACGGAGGCTAAGATGAACAGGGCCGATGCCGCGACTGCCGAAACGGCGGCACTCTTCCATTTGGAAAGGACGATTGCCGCGCCCAGACAGACGTTCAGGGCGGCCATAAGGAGGATACCCTTCTCGATCCCCATGAGCGGTAAAATCAAAAGCCCGGGAAGGAGCGCCCCCAGAACGTTGCCGACAGTATTGACGGAATAGACCTTTCCTACGACCGCCCCGGTACTTTTTAAGTCATCGACAAAAATCAGGCCCATCAAGGGGAATGTCGTACCTATCAACGTCGCGGGCGGAAGCATGAGGAGCACCGCTACGCCGAAATTTGACAGGAACAGGGACCCGAGTTGGCCGGACATACTGGAAATAAAGGACTGGGCGGCTCCGGACTTCGTAATCGAGAAAAGCAGGGGCAGGGAAGCCGCGGAGAAAATGCCTATCAAAATCTCTATCACGGCAAACAGCATCAAGGGCCTTCTGGTCCTTTTCACGACGAAGCGGATACCGTACCCTCCGAGCGCAATCCCCGTCAGGAAAGCCGCAAGCATCAAAGAGAACGCATAGGTCGTATTGCCTACGAGGAAAACAAGAGAGCGTGTCCAGAATATCTCATAGGCGAACGAGGCGAAGCCCGAAAACGCGAAAGTCCAAAGGATGAGCCTTTGTCTGGGCAGGATCTTTTTGCCGGCAACCGGAAGAGGCGAGACTTTTTGAACGGGCGGAGCGGGCTTAGCGGAGACCGGGACCGCAACCGCCTTATAGCGCATCGATGCAAGCATTGCCAGTATGCCTACAAAGATATTGCCGGCTACGGCTAAATAGATTGTCCCATGCAGACCCAGGTGCTTGATGAGAAAGAAGCCGGACGCAATGCTGCCCGCTACCGCTCCGGCGGTATTTATTACGTAAAGGTGTCCAAGCTGCCGGTCTACTCTGTGCAGCTGGGTTACGATAATCCGGGACAGGACAGGGAGCGTGGCCCCCATCAGGACCGTGGGTGCGATGAGAGGCAAAAATGCGATGACGAACTGGCTGACGGCAAGCTCCAGCGTCGAATGCCCGAACCATGTGTGCGCCTGGACATAGACCGGGATAAGGCCGTATAAAAGGAAAGTCGCCAGCAGCGCCGTGATGCCGATACCGATTTCGTAAAATGCATAGCGCCTGAGCGGGTTTTCGGCCTTATCGTTGTATTTGCCGAGTATGTAGCTTCCAAACGCAAGGCCCGACATGAAGGCCGCAAGGACTATGCCGACCGCAAGAGAACCCCTCCCGAAGATGAACTGCATAATCCTGGACCAGGCTACTTCGTATATCAGCCCGCAGGCCCCGGAGACGAAAAACAACGCGAATATCAACAGGTTCATATAATTCTCTCTAAATTAAAAAAGCGAGGCTTCGGCTGGATTGGTCTGGTGCTGATAAGATAACCCTATATTTATAAGCATATTACATTCAAGGTGACATTTTGTCAATTGTGTGATGTTCCTTTCCACTTTCAGGCATAATATATAATGTTAGCGGATTAAAGCACACACACGCCCCTTCAGCACCCCTCCAACCGGGTGGGTAGGGGTAGCCCCTGGTTAATGAATGGGCTAATTTTAGGCTAAAATTTACAAAGCCAACTGAGCAAGAACAAGTATTGTCAAAATACAGGGTAGGACGTGGTAGTCATTCCTGAAAATCATTGTAACTCCTTGTAGAAATTAAAATTTTTTATATTAGCAAATTTGACAAACCATACATAAAGTTGTATCATACTAATTGTATGATTAAGAACTTAAAGCAAAAGGAGTTTATTATGGCGCTCGAGTATCAGAATCCAGTCAAGAGCGAGATAAACCCTCCGCATACGGGATACAATGTCTTTTCGCGGAGCAGGTATGTGTCTTGGGGTGCGATTTTCGCCGGGACATTCGTCGCTTTGACTGTACAAGTCATGCTCACTCTGCTGGGCCTTGCCGTCAGGGCCTTTAACCCCGTTATATTGCAGAACACGCTTGCTGCCGGGGTCGGAGTGGATATATGGTTGATCGTATCTTCGATTATCTCGTTGTTCGTGGGCGGTCTGGTGGCCGGAATGATGCTCGGCATAAGAAGTCCGCTCCATGCAAGCCTGCACGGGCTGGCGGTATGGGGGCTATGCACGATATTCTCCCTGTACATGGTCGGTACGGCTCTTGGGATGCTTGTCGGCGGCTCCAGCATCATCGTAGCCAGGGGAATCAACTTCCTGAGTAGCGGCCTCACGGGTGCGGGCATTATGGCCAATACGCTCAATACCTCCATAGCGGCTGTAATAGCGGTGTTCCTCAGCGGACTTGCCGCCATAGGCGGAGGCAGCATTGGCGCGCGTTCCGTGAAGGCGGAGGCTACTATAGAGGAAGAGGAGAAGAAACTGCGCGAAGAGAGGCGCGAGTTCCCGCGGGCCGCGTAAATAAAAAAGCCGGGTCGAATTCCGACCCGGCTTTTTCTTGCCTTTAAATCTACGGAATCGGAAGCGAATGATTGGTTAGGGCCTTCATCATGGGGGTCAGACTCATTACCGCGTCGCCATGGATTACGCTGATTGCGGTAGTATTCCTGAAAGTTGTGTAGCTCACCTCCGAGGCCTGGAAGTTAAAGACCGTGACCTTCGCCTGAGTGCCTGCCCTGTTTTTAACTACGCTGACTACAGCTCCGCCTGTAATCGTCAGCTGTACTCCGGTAGCCTGGGTTCCCGACACCAGCGATGTGAAAGTAAAGGCCGCGGAGCCGGTAGCCGATCTGCCGTTTCTGGGCATCAGAAAACCGTCTATATCCAGTCTGTCACCGGTTCCCGTGAAGACAACAGTATCTGCGAACTGCCAGAAGTTGTCGGACGTGCTCTGGAAGAGAAGGCCTTTGTCGGCGCCGCTTCTGTCGATGATTGGCGTGACGGGCGTCGCACTGGTCACATATTTTACGTTCAGTCTCTTCGCAATACCGGTGAGGTTGGAAAATGTGCCGCTGACATTCTGGAAGATGCTGGAATTGTTCGGGAATGCGGGGAAAGGCTGCGCTAGCGCGCCGCTGGCAGCCGCAAACACCATAACAACCGCGATTAGAATAACTTTTTTGAAACGCATGTTACCCCCTTGTTGGCTTTGGCCGGTCTTACGGCAGTGGAAGAAACTGTATCGGCTAACAGGCGAAAGGCTCGGGTAGGGAATGGCTCTTTTTAACGAGACGCTGGTTTTAAAAAAGGAAGCTTCTATCGAAGCTATAGCACGAAACAGCTTTTGTCAAATGACTATCATGCTTAACACCTTGAAAAGATTATCTAATAATATCCATACAAAAACGCTTCCTCATTGTTTTTAATTGTTGACAACTGCTTTCCGCGGTGGTATTATCCTTTTTAGAACGAAGAGAGAAGAAAGGCCGTCCGATAGGCGGGAAGTTGTTCCCCGCCGACTTTTAATTTTGCCGGAGCCGCCAGTTTTTTTCTTGACAACATTTGGCGGTTGTGGTAGATTTTGTTCTCTTTTGGCCGGAAAGTCGTTTCAGTTTTAAGTAGTAAGTTTTAAAACTGGCTGCCGAAAAAAAGTAGAAAAAAGTGTTGACATCGGATTTTGCTTCTGTTAAAGTTCCGACCTCGTTGCCGGGGGAAATTTGAGAGGCAGCCTTTAAGGGGCGGCCTGGACATCCCGGCAGAGGGCGCGAAATAAAGCTTTCGGTCTTTGAAAACTAAATAGAGTGCATTAAAAGACGACGGGTTCTTTAGTCAATTAATGAAAATCCGGACTCGCGGATAAAAACGCAAGTCCTGGATCAGATACTCCAAATTTAACTGGAGAGTTTGATCCTGGCTCAGAACGAACGCTGGCGGCGTGCTTAACACATGCAAGTCCGACGAGAAAGTCCCTTCGGGGATGAGTAAAGTGGCGCACGGGTGAGTAACACGTGGGTAACCTGCCCATATGCCTGGGATAACATCTCGAAAGGGGTGCTAATACCGGATAAGACCACGAGGCGAAAGCCTTGAGGTAAAAGATGGCCTCTGACTTAAGCTATCGCATACGGATGGGCCCACGGCTTATCAGCTTGTTGGTGAGGTAATGGCTCACCAAGGCTTCGACGGGTAGCCGGCCTGAGAGGGTGAACGGCCACACTGGAACTGAGACACGGTCCAGACTCCTACGGGAGGCAGCAGTGGGGAATTTTGCGCAATGGGCGAAAGCCTGACGCAGCAACGCCGCGTGAGGGACGAAGGCCTTCGGGTTGTAAACCTCTTTTAATCGGGAAGAAACCTGTGCCGGTAAATAATCGGCGCAGCTGACGGTACCGATAGAATAAGCCACGGCTAACTCTGTGCCAGCAGCCGCGGTAAGACAGAGGTGGCAAGCGTTGTTCGGATTTATTGGGCGTAAAGAGCGCGTAGGCGGTCTTATAAGTCGGTGGTGAAATCCCGGGGCTTAACCCCGGAACTGCCTCCGATACTGTAAGACTTGAGTGCGGGAGAGGGTAGTAGAATTCCCAGTGTAGAGGTGAAATTCGTAGATATTGGGAAGAATACCAGTGGCGAAGGCAGCTACCTGGACCGCAACTGACGCTGAGGCGCGAAAGCGTGGGGAGCAAACAGGATTAGATACCCTGGTAGTCCACGCCCTAAACGATGGGCACTAGGTGTGGGAGGTATCGACCCCTCCCGTGCCGTAGCTAACGCATTAAGTGCCCCGCCTGGGGAGTACGGTCGCAAGATTAAAACTCAAAGGAATTGACGGGGGCCCGCACAAGCGGTGGAGCATGTGGTTTAATTCGACGCAACGCGAAGAACCTTACCTGGGCTTGACATCCCTGGAACTTCTGCGAAAGCAGTTGGTGCCTCGAAAGAGGAGCCAGGAGACAGGTGCTGCATGGCTGTCGTCAGCTCGTGTCGTGAGATGTTGGGTTAAGTCCCGCAACGAGCGCAACCCTCACCCTCTGTTGCTACCGGGTAATGCCGGGCTCTCTGAGGGAACTGCCGCGGATAACGCGGAGGAAGGTGGGGATGACGTCAAGTCCTCATGGCCTTTATGTCCAGGGCTACACACGTGCTACAATGGCCGGTACAAAGAGCTGCAAAGCCGCAAGGTGGAGCTAATCTCAAAAAACCGGTCTCAGTTCGGATTGGAGTCTGCAACTCGACTCCATGAAGTTGGAATCGCTAGTAATCGCGGATCAGCATGCCGCGGTGAATACGTTCCCGGGCCTTGTACACACCGCCCGTCACACCACGAAAGCCG
>JBARKJ010000062.1:0-9032 GCA_049801375.1 Nitrospirota bacterium
AACCGCCTCTCGCAACTTCGCCCGCGTTTCAGGCGCCTGTAGGCGCTCCACCTCTTTTGCGTTTCCGCCTTCGTACGCCCACGCGGGGAGGATGGCGTCAAGGTCCGTGCTGGACGCAGTGTACGGGTAGCGGTCCGCGGAAACGTCGAGACCTTCCGCGCGCGCCTTCTCTATCGTATCAATAATGGCTGATATTTTGTGCCAGTTGGCGGGCCCGGCGGTCTTGAGGTGCGAAATCTGCACGGGTATATCAGCCTCGCGTCCGACTGTTATCGCCTCGTCTATCGCCTCGACGACCCTCGCCCCTTCGCTCCGCATGTGGCTGGTATATAGCCCGCCGAATTTCGCGACAACTTTTGCCAGCTGCACGATTTCAGCGGTATCGCTATAGACGCCGGGTGGATAGATAAGCCCGGTTGATAACCCCAGTGCGCCCGCCTCCATCGCGATAGCTAGCAGCGATTCCAGCTTCCGGAATTCTTCCTCCGTGGGCTTTCTGTCCGAGTATCCCATGACCGAGGCGCGCAGGTTCCCGTGCCCGCAGTAGGTGGCGAAGTTCAGCGCGGGCCGCGTCTTAGTAAGCGCGTCAAAATATCCCGGAAAGTCCTCCCAGGTCTGCGTTATCCCAAGCTCGGCGAACTCGCTCTGCCTGGCTTTCGCGGCTTCGCCGGTTAGCGGCGCGGCGGACAGGCCGCAGTTCCCGGATACCTCCGTCGTCACGCCCTGCATTATTTTCGACGGCGCGGCAGGCTCGGCAAGAAGCGAGTATTCCGAGTGCGCGTGAATGTCAATAAATCCCGGCGCGGCGGCCAGGCCCTTGCCGTCGATTACTTCCGCACCCGGGACGGATAAGCCGGCCTTTATACGGGCAATCTTCTCGCCGTCAATCAATATATCGGCGGGATAGCCGTCGGAGCCGGTGCCGTCGTAGAGGGTGATATTTTTAATTAGTAACATAATATCTAAATTTCTTTCTCGACCGAAGCGGTATAGCTTTGACAAAGTCGCCGATATGAAGAAACGCCTCGGATGCCTTGAAAATAAATAAATGCCGAAATAGCATGCCTAAATAAAATAGGTATTTCCCAATCCCATGTTGCCATAGGGTTCTTAGTGATCATATAATAGCCGGACCATATGATCCTGAGAAAATAAATACTAAAAGCTGCAATGGCGGCACCTCGCTTTATCTTAAAAAGTCCCCACGCTATCAATATCATAATAGCCGGTTGCAATATAGCTGAAAATAAATTTGTAATTATATTGAAATTCCCGCTCCAACTCACCGTAAAAATGTTATTTAAAGCCGAAGTAATCCAGGTAACAGCATAATAGCATGTAAAAATAAGGCATACGAAAACGGCCTGCTTCGCTTGACCTTCTGTCTCAACGGGCCACCAGATGATATCTATTAATCGCCATGATTTGTTGTCCGTCGCCCTAATTTCCGAGCCCGTTTCAGGCGGCGGCTCTATGCCCAAAAAAATTTTCTTGAATGACATAATTTTCATCAATCCCCCTCTATATACCCGATATACTTTCCCTTCGTCTCATCGGATTCGTCCAGTTTTTTTATCTCTTCGTCGTCGAGAGTCTTCGGCCTGTCGCGTTCGGCGTCAACGATGCAGATGAAGCCGAAGGGGTCCGTGCCGGTATTGATTAGCTGGTGCGGCTCATTCGGGGCGACGTAGAGCGCGGCCATGAAGCCGACCTCGAACACCTTGTCTCCGGCGAGCGCGCGGCCTTTGCCCCGGACGCATATAACGACGTGCTCGTGTTCGTGCTTCTCAAGGCTGCTGTGCCCGCCCGGCTCCACCTCGAAATACCGGACGTGGAACTTGGCGGACTCGCCCTTCATGCCGATTAGGGTCTGCCGGTCGATGCCGCAGAAGCACGCAGTCTCCGGCGCGCCGGGGGCGTCGCGCCCTACACTGGCACCGCCTGCCTTGTACGGCTCCTTCGCGACTTCGCTCCAGGTGTAGTCGGGATTGAACTTGTGGAGCCGGCTTTTAGTCATTGGCGCGCCTCCCTGATGCCCGCCCGGCCCAGAGCCGCCGCGCTTTCTTTAGGTTCCCTTAAGCCGGTCGGGCCGACATTAGCGTCCACCGGGTCGTTTGCCTTCAATTGTGCCCCTTTCGGTAAATTCGATTATCTTATCCGCTATCTCTTCCGGCTCGTCGAGCATCGTCACAAGCTCCAGGTCGCCGGGGGATACCATCCCCTCGTGCAGGAGGTGGTCGCTTATCCAGCCCCACAGCCCCGACCAGAACTTCCTGTCCACGAAGATGATCGGGAACGGGCGTATCTTCATGGTCTGGATGAGCGTGAGCGCCTCGAAGGCCTCGTCCATCGTGCCGAAGCCGCCGGGGAAGATGATGAACCCGGATGAGTATTTCACCAGCATGACCTTGCGTATAAAGAAGTGCCGGAAATTCACTACCTTCGTCAGGTACGGGTTGTGCTCCTGCTCAAGCGGCAGTTCTATATTCAGGCCGACGGACTTCCCGCCGCTTTCGAACGCGCCGCGGTTCGCCGCTTCCATGATGCCGGGGCCGCCGCCGGTGACGACGGTGATGCCCCGTTCCGCCATTATTTTGCCGAGGCGGCGGGCGGTCTGGTACCGGAGGTCGGTGGACTTGGAGCGGGCGGAGCCGAAGACGGTAACGGCCGGGCCGACGCCGCGCATCTGCTCGAAACCCTCGACGAACTCGGACATTATCCGGAACATCCGCCAGGTATCGCCAACTTTTAATTCATCGACTAAAAACTGCTCTTTCGTCAGGTAATCGCCGCTGTTTTTTTCGTACGGAGGCACTTTCGGTTCCATAAAACCTCGTTTCAAGAAAATTCTGTTACTGCAAAAATTCTCGTTAATAAAAAAGCCCGGCGCATGAAGCACCGGGCTATTATTTTATTTTAATTGCGGGAGGATTGCAACAGGCTTCTAACCCCCCCCGTAACCTCCTAGTAGTCTGTACCCGTCCGGCCTTATTCCGATTCTTTCTCTATGAGGAACACGGGCATGAACTTGTTGAATATGTAGAACAGGATGAACGGCGTCGCCGCGACGCAGAGCACACCGCCCAGTCCCTCCTTGAACGTCTCCAGGTTGCGCGGGATCACCGGGAAGTGGTAGTCCATGAAACCGTGGAATGTAAGCGAGAACGCCTGGCCGCCGATGACGACGTTCCACCTCATCATGAACACCCCGAACAGGACCAGTATCGAGATGAAGAAGGTCCGTCTTACCGTGATGCCGGGGAGCAGCAGAAGGACGAACGGTACCAGGTTCCCAATGCCGTACTGCATGATGAATATCTTAAAGAAGTCCCTCTGGTAGATGACCTGGCGAAGCACGTCCCAGGACTTCATGGCCGTGTATCCCCTGAAGATCAGGTCCAGAAGCTCAAGGCTTATGGCAGCGATCATGAAGTAAAGGAGGGCCTTGGTGGCCAGCCTGACCTCGTGGTCTTCCACGCCCTTAATATGCTCTTCATCCTGAAAGCCGTAGTGAAGGCGGCTGTTTCTCTTGATCTTCGCATAGTGCTTGCGCATTTCCATGATAACGATATAGACCAGCAGGCAGAGCGCGATGCCGGAGACGATGGCGGACATTATGAATATGACCGGCATCAGCGGCGTCATCCACAGCGCGTTCGCCTTGACCGAGCCGAAGATAAATCCGGCATAGCCGTGCAGGAAGCAGGCGACGGGTATGCCTATTCCCGCCAGGACGCCCATCGCTTTATGGTCTTTGGCCAGCGCCTGTTCGCTGATGTCCCACACCCCAAGGGTGAGGACGCTGAAGATCATCTGGCGGATGCTGTCCACAACGGATTTATTAGGCTGGTTCTTGAGCGCCTGGGCAGTCTCAACGAAATATTTCCTGTAGCAGAAGTAAAGCTCACAGGCAACTATAGTGGCGTAAGTCGAGAACACTATTCCGAATGCCGCGATGGCGGAAGTGAAGTGCGGCGTCATCATGACCTCTATGCCCCTAAACGGCTGCTGGAGGTGCAGCATGAGCGGCATCATGGCCACCGGCAGGAGCGCGAAGGAAAAGACGAGCGCGAAGCGGGCTATCTCCTTCAGCTGCTTTATGCCGAAGACGTGATATAGCGAAGAAAGCACGAACGCCCCCGCGACCAGGCCGGTCATGTACGGGTACATGACAATCTGAATCGCCCAGTAGATGTATTCATTCGGCAGGACGAAGAATTCCTTGGTCGTCCAGGCCTGGCCGTGCACCAGCATGTGTGCATGTTCTAACATCTTAGCAAACCTCCTTGCTTAAGCCTATGTAGAATGCCTGAGGCTTTGTGCCGTATTCGCTTTTCAGGATGCCGACGCGCTGCTCCATTATAACCTTCGTCACCGGGTCGTTGGGGTCTTTCAAGTTGCCTATCTGCCTGGCCCCGAACGGGCAGGCGCCGACGCAGGCGGTCTTCATGCCGTTGCTGATGCGGTGATAGCAGAAATTGCATTTGTCGGCGACATGGTAAATTGGGTGGAAGAAACGCGCGCCGTACGGGCAGCCCATTACGCAGTAGCCGCAGCCGATACACCATGTCCTGTCAATCAGCACCGGGCCGTCCGGCGTTTTATATGTCGCCCCGACGGGGCAGACCTGGACGCAGGGCGGGTTGTCGCACTGGTTGCAGAGCTTCGGCACGAAGAAGCCCTTGGCTATATCCTCGGGCTTGGGGGATACAGGTCCCGCCTCTCCCTGTTCAATGACCTGGGAGGTGAAGCCGTCTCTCGCCCCCTTCGGGGAGTCGGCCAGCATCTTGCCGTCCCTCGTGATGACGTAGCGCTCAACCCAGGTACGGGTAACGTCGGCCTCGAAGGGTATGCCGTTTTCCGTCTTGCAGGCCTTGACGCACATCCCGCAGCCGACGCACTTGGTCGTGTCCACGAGGAAGACCCATTTGAGGTTCGGGTTCTCGGCAAAGACCCTCTTTGGGTTTACAAGTTCAAGGGCCGCCATGGGTACGGCCGCCCCGGCCACCGCGATTATAGTGCTCTTTAAAAAGTCTCTTCTTTCCATTATTTCATTCCCTCCAGGCTGACATTATGAGGGTTGTGGCAACTCACGCATTCAACGCCGGGGTTGTGCCCGAATGGATCTATGCCCGGTATTACGTTCCTTCCGGCTGTCGGGTACGGGAGGTTTGCGTGACACCGAAGGCAGAGCTCCCGCCGCCTGTCTATCTGAAGCTTGGCCGGGTTGTCCGGGTGGTCCAGCGCCGGACCGTGGCAGTCTTCACACGGGATCATCTTGTGCGGCGAGGCAAGGAGGCTTGTTACCTTGTCCTCGTGACAGCCCTTGCAGTATTCGTCGCCGTCGAACTTGTAACTGGCCTTCATGGCCTTCCATTCCTTTTCGTTCCCCAGGCGGTGAAAGCCGTACATGTAACCCTGGTCCTGTACCCCGAAATCCCTCGGGACATAGAAATGCCTGAAGACCAGTAACAGGGCTACCAGAACAATCACTACCTGGAGAGGTCGCCACACATGATTTTTCAATTCCAGCGCTCCTTGCTTAAACGGTTAACTAAAGCCCGCCCCCGTATTACCAAATACCCATATTATGAGTATTACTACAGTAAAGTAGTGTCAATTATTTAAAATAAATTTTAAGCGAAGTGATGATGAACAAATCGGAAAGCAAAGTCAAGGCAAAAATTGACTGCTGTGGAAGGTTTTTTTTATATCTTTATAATAAAAGTTTATCGCCTGGCTTCTTCCAGCCACCTTTCAAGCCCCTCTTTAAAGCCCGGCTTTCCGGGCCGGCTTTATCAGCCCCCTTCTATCGGTCCGCCCTCGATCCAGAGGGTCAGGTTCGCGAACTCTTTCAGGTAATAGCGGCTCTTCTCCAGGATATCGTAATGCTCTTCCTCTTCCTGCGCCATGCGTAAAAACATGGTCTTCACCGCGGGATTGTCCGCGTCCTGGGCGGCGCTTCTATACATCTGATAGCTCTCCGTCTCCTTCTGCATTCCCAAGGAAAGGGCCTCTATATCGTCCGCCGTGGGGGCAACATGTTCGCCGATATGCTCCTTCATATCCGCGAATACCGATTTCAGCTTCTCCTTCGGCAGGGGGATGTCCAGGTCGGCAGTCACGGGCAGGATATTCTTTTTAAGGCGCTCCAGCAGGGCCTTGTGGTGCACCTCATACTCGGCCAGGAAGGAAAACATTGCCTTCCCGAGTCTATCCTTAGTCCGGCTTTCGGCCTGCTTATAGAAATTGTAACCGTCCTCCTCCATCTTTATGGCATTATCCAGCATCTCTTCTGTCTTCATCGATTATTCCTCCTGTTAAGGACGCTGCTTTTTCTTTTTAATGATATAATTTATGAAGTCGCTACAATTTTACCATAATTATTAAAATCTGGCCGGTCAATTTTAATGAACGGCCACTTTAAAGCTTAAAAATCGTCAGGAAGGCGATAGGAATTTGTCTTGACAAATAAACAAGGCTTGTGCTATTTTCGAGCGTGTAAGTGCTTCTTATACCTTACAAAATCCCTTATGATTTAAGGTAAAAATCGAGAAATTTCTGGAGTAGAACGGTGCAGAATAAAAAGTCGTTGGCTCTTTTCAAGCAAGCCAGGAAATTAATACCCGGAGGGGTTAACTCGCCGGTAAGAGCGTTCAAGAGCGTCGGGACGGACCCGTTTTTCGTCGACCACGCCAAGGGCTCGAAGATATTCGACGTAGACGGCAATTCTTACATAGATTACGTCCTGTCGTGGGGCCCGATGATACTGGGCCACGCGCACCCGGCTGTAGTGAAGGCCCTCAAAAACGCCGTCTCCCGCGGTACGAGCTACGGCGCCCCTACCGGTCTCGAAGTAACTCTCGCCAAGATGGTCACGGATGCGGTGAAGTCCATCGAGATGGTCCGGATGGTAAGCTCCGGGACCGAGGCCACTATGTCAGCTATCAGGCTGGCGCGGGGTTTCACCAGCAGAGATAAGATAATAAAATTCGATGGCGGCTATCACGGGCACGCGGACAGCCTTCTGGTAAAGGCCGGAAGCGGCGCGGCCACCTTCGGACTGCCCGACTCTCCCGGTGTGCCCGCAGCCCTGGCGGGACTGACTATAACTTGCCCATATAACGATCTGCGGGCGGTCCAAAAAACATTCGAAAAAGAGGGCAAAAATATCGCCTGCGTGATAGTCGAGCCGGTGGCGGGGAACATGGGCTGCGTGCCTCCGGTCGATGATTTCCTTCCGGGGCTGCGTCTGCTGTGCGATAAATATGACGCGCTCCTTATCCTCGACGAAGTGATGACCGGGTTCCGTGTCGCCTACGGCGGCGCGCAATCGATTTACAA
Organism: Nitrospirota bacterium; assembly: GCA_049801375.1. Classification (GTDB taxonomy): domain Bacteria; phylum Nitrospirota; class JACRHJ01; order JACRHJ01; family JACRHJ01; genus JBARKJ01. The sequence goes on from JBARKJ010000062.1 coordinate 7,345, forward strand.
GATAAAGCCGGACTTGACCTGCCTTGGCAAGGTAATCGGCGGCGGCCTGCCCGTCGGCGCGTACGGCGGAAGGGCGGACATAATGAGCCAGATTTCTCCCGATGGCCCGGTCTACCAGGCCGGTACTCTATCCGGAAACCCGCTTGCGATGACGGCCGGGATCGAGACCCTGAAGCTCCTGAAACAGCCGGGGGTATATAAGGAGCTGGAAAATAAGAGCGCGATGTTGACGGACTTGTTAAAAGATGAGTTCAAGAGAGCGGGCGTGACGACGAGTTTCAACCGCGTAGGGTCCATGTTCACCGTGTTCTTCACGGATAAAAAGGTGGAAAACTACGCGGACGCCAAGACCTCTGATACGGTCCGGTTCTCGAAGTTCTTCAGGGGCATGTTATCGGGCGGCGTGAACATCGCGCCGTCCCAGTTCGAGGCGGCTTTCATGTCGCTCGCGCACAGCGATACTGATATCAGGAGGACGGCTAGGGCGGCGGCGTCTACGCTGACAAACATCTAATTGCTACAACAACCGGGGAGGTAAGGTCGATGTTCAAGGCTTTCAAGGAAGGTCTGACCATTAAGGCAGTCGCCGCATTGGCGGCGGTAGTACTGATCTTATTATCCGCCGGCGGGTATGGGGCGTACCGGCTCTGGGATTACAAAGAGAATAACCCCAGCTTCTGCACGGGCTGCCATCTTATGTCGGAGGCGTTCCATAAGTGGTCCGTATCGGAGCACAAGGGGGTGAACTGCCATGAATGCCACCACCTGACCCTTATGGAGCAGAACCAGCTGATGGTCTCCCTGGTGCTCCACAATCCCAAGGTGGTCCCGGCGCGGCACGGCAAAGTCATCGTGCCCTGGGAATACTGCGTGAAATGCCATTGGGAAACGAACCCCAAATACCCCAATGCCCCCAATATAAGCGATTCCCCCGTGCATGCCAAGCACTTCTTCTCCGAGAAGCTCGAATGCTCGGGCTGCCACGGCTACAGACTGCACCAGTTTACGGTAGAGCCCAGGTTCTGCGTGAAATGCCATCCGCACAACGCCGAGGTACATGGCATGGAAGGCATGGCGTGCCTCGCCTGCCATACCGATAAAACAGCCAGCCTGAAGCCCAACCGCGACAAATGTCTCACCTGCCACGGAAACGACGAGCAGAGGGCGAGAATAGCCGCCGAGCCCAAGACGGTGGATACCCGGCACTTCACGGCCACGGCGGACGAGATAGCCATTGCGTCCAAGCTCACCACCTTCCCCGCGGACGGCGCGATGAAGTTCGACTGCAACATGTGCCATAAGCCGCACGGCAAGCTAAAGTTGTCGGCTCCGGCGGACTGTCTGCCCTGCCACAGGAACATAATGACCACCGGCAAACATGCCGCGCACCTGTCGATGGGGCTTAAGTGCTTCGACTGTCACAAGGCGCACCTCTGGAAGGTGACGAAGGAGATGGGCAAGTCCGCCAAGTGCACGCAGTGCCACGGGCCCGTTGACCCGGCGAATTTCCTGTTGTAATAGGGACGCAGGCGTGCTTTAATAGTCCGGCCGGATGTATTGCAGGTTAATGCGCGATAGGCGAGACGCATTACACGTTAGGGATGCATTACAAAATACAAGGGGGACCCATCCGGTTATCCGGGTGGGTCCTTGATTTTAATGGAAGACAAAGACAAGGAGTTCTGGCG
>JBARKJ010000063.1:0-26958 GCA_049801375.1 Nitrospirota bacterium
CCCTCCGAACAAACCCAAGACCTTCTGCGAGCCGTGGGCCAAAAACACGATTCCCAACGCGAGCCTTAAAACAAGCATCGCCCAGGAGTCTTCCGATATGAACAGTTTCCTCAGCAAGCTATATCACCCCTTTCTATATAATTTTATCACTAACAGGATAAATTTGCAGACCGTAAGTATGGGATTACGGCGGCAAAAGTGATATAATCATAAATAGATAATGATTTATGAGGTACGGAAATGAAGCACAACATGGGTAGGACTGAAAAGCTGGTCCGCCTGGTCGGCGGGCTGGTCTTGTTTATCCTCGGCTGGCTTGTCCTTAAAGGCTACACGCTATTGATCTCAGTGGTCACTGCCGCCACGGTCATCGGCTTTATCCTGGCTTGCGTGGGTGGTGTGATATTCCTGACGGGGTTAATCTCCTGGTGTCCTTTAAACGCCCTCTTCAAGCATAATTCCTGCGAAGCGTGCAAGATTGGTGAGAGCCACAGGCATCTGCCGATATAAGTAAAAAATGCAGCGGACGGGGCCATTTTGTTACGATAATTCTTAACGACCCCTTTTTCCCCGGGCTCGCCTGCACGCCTGGACAACATTAGACTCACTTATTTACTTGATTTAATCGCCGCCAAGTGTTATATATCATAGGCTGGAATTTCATTTGCGATAAGTCCCAAAATCTTGAGTAGAAATTAACATAATGAAAAAAAATTCTATATCAGTCGTCATACCCTGCTTCAATGAATCCCGTACAATCTATAAAAATATTGAAAAGATTAAGGATTATCTCGAAAAAAGATTTTCCCGTTATGAGATTATCGCGGTAAACGACGGAAGCGCGGACGATACATGGGAAGAGCTGGAGAGGCTCAGGAAAGAGCTTGGAATCTTTATCATAAACAAGAGAAAAAATGAAGGCAAAGGCCGCGCGGTGAAGGACGGAGTCGCGGCGAGCCGGTTCGACTTCGTATTGTTCCTCGACGCCGACCTTGCCATTCCCATCGAGGAATTGGCGAAATTTATGGACGAAGCCGAATCCGGGACGGATATGGTAATTGCTTCCAGGTTCGTGCCAGGGCTGAAAATAATCAAGCCCGTCCTGTGGTACAGGAAGATAATGGAGCGGACATTCCGCCTGATAAGGATGGTAATAATAAATAACTACCAGGTAAAAGACACGCAGTGCGGGTTCAAGCTCTTCCATGGGAAGTGCGCCAGAAAAATCTTCCCGTCAATGCGGATCAACAGGTTTGCGTTCGACGCCGAGATCGTATTTATTGCCTGCAAACTGAACTTTAAGATCAAGGAACTGCCCATATCCCTGCAGAACCCGAAAAGGACAAGCGTCCGGATTGTCTCGGATTCATTGAACATGCTCCTGGACCTGATAAAAATCCGCTGGAACGACTTGAATAACGTTTATGCCAGCGAACCAGCCCAAAAAATAATAGCCCCGACGGAAAAAGTCGTCGAGGAAGACCTGAACCGGATCCCCGCCCGAAGTCTCTCCGAATAATTCTTGACTTATTTTTTTCAAAGCCTGTATAATAGCGGAATTAAAGGCAAAATTGCATGAAATTTAAAAGTCTTCGCACCAGGATTACCGTCTGGACGATTACCGCTATGCTTCTTATCCCCGTGTTCGTGGGGATGGTTATAGTCGTGAAGCAATTCGCGCTCGCCTCGCAGTTCTCCAAGACCATCAACCAATCCGACAGGATAGTCAAGGCAACGCTGGTCCGGGACATGGAAGAGGCCATGATGGTCAACCAACTCGACGGCGTAAAGTCCGTGCTGCAGAAGTTTGCCGGTTTTGAGGGCGTACGGAGCGTGAGCCTTGTCAACTCCCGCGGGGAACAGGTCATCTCCATCGGGGACAAAACGCCGAGGATAGATCCCTATCAGATGGACGAAGTCCTTGGGAAGGGGTTGGAAGTAACCTCTTTCGCACGCGAAGGCGAGGACTCGGTGCGGCTTTTGGCGCTGCCCATAATGAACAAAGGAAAATGCCAGAGCTGCCATGCGCAGGGGCGGGTGAACGGGGCGTTGATTATCAAGCAGCGCTCGGTGGACGTGATGTCCGAGAGCCGGTTCCTGGTCGCGATAATGCTGATATCGCTTTTAGTGGCCACGCTCGCCGCGGCCATTACTCTGCTGACCCTGCTTTCCAGGAATGTGGTGGGACCCCTCCGGGAGCTGTCAAGGGTCACGGAACGGGTGGGACAGTGCGACCTGGACCTCCGGGTGCCTGTTCAGGGCGAAGGCGAGGTTGGTGAGCTGGGCCAGGCCTTCAACCGGATGATCCAGGACCTCAAGCGTTCCAGAGACGAAGTCGAGGATAGAAGCAGGCAGACCCGTGAGGCATGTGAGTCTATGCAGGCGGCGCAGAAGAAGCTGATGCAGTCCGAGAAGCTGGCGGCCGTCGGGACGCTTGTTGCAGGCATCGCGCATGAAATAAACAACCCCACCGGGATAATCTCCTCCCGCGTGGACTGCATGTTATGGGAAGGGACTCCCGAAGGCCAGCTCAAAGACGACCTGATGGTGATATACAGGCAGGCGGCCAGGATCGCGGAAATAACCCGGTCCCTCCTGACGTTCGCGAGACAGGCCCCGGCGGAGATGGGCCCGGTGGACGTAAACGCAATAGTGGAAGACACGATATTCCTTGTCGTGAAGCAGTTTTTAAAAGAAAACATCCAGATAGAAAAACATCTATCCCCGAAATCCCCGAGAGTGAACGCGAACATGAACCAGCTTCAGCAGGTGCTTTTGGACCTCCTGAACAACGCGCGCGACGCGATGCCGCTCGGAGGTACGATAATAATAGCGACTGCCCAGTCCGGAGACAGGGTTGAGATAACGCTTGCCGATACCGGAGAGGGTATCCCGGAGGAGATTCTGGGCAACATTTTCGACCCGTTCTTTACCACCAAAGAAGTCGGCAAGGGCACAGGGTTAGGCCTTTCAGTAAGCTACGGGATAATCCAGGATTTCGGCGGCAATATCGAAGTGGAGAGCAGAGCTGGGGAAGGCACCCGGTTCAACATAACCCTGCCGGGACTCAAGGAGGAAGCTTGGACGAAGAGCGTGGCGTAAAGGTCCTGGTAATAGACGACGAAGCTGACATGCTTGAGAGCTGCACCCGCATCATCCGGAGGCTGGGATACGAGTGCATTACCATCCAGGACTCATCCGGGGCGGCCGAGGTAATCGGACGTCAGATGCCTTCGATCGTGCTTACGGATTTCGCCATGCCGGGCTTAAACGGCCTGGACATTCTCCGGCTCTGCCAGGAAATAAATCCGGACGGCATAGTTATCCTCATCAGCGGATATGCCACTATCCCTAATGTGGTCGAGGCGATGAAGGAGGGTGCATTCGATTACCTGGCCAAGCCCTTTTCCGCTGATCAGTTGAAGGTGGCGCTGGAGAGGGCGGTAAGACATCGCTGTCTCACTGAAGAGAACCGTTACCTGCGAACTCAACTCGCCCAGATCCATGGCCTTGATAATATGCTCGGCTCGTCGCTTGCCATGAGAAAAGTCTTCGACACCATCAGAAAGGTTTCCATCACCGAGACAAACATCCTGGTTTACGGCGAGTCGGGAACCGGTAAAGAGCTGGTAGCCCGGAGCATACACGCCAACAGCAACCGGAAGGATAAGCCTTTCGTACCGGTTGACTGCGCGTCGCTTCCGGAGAACCTTCTGGAGTCGGAGTTGTTCGGCTATGAAAAAGGCACCTTTACAGGAGCAGATTCGACGAGACCCGGGCTTTTGGAGTTTGCAAACGGAGGAACGTTTTTTCTGGACGAGATAGGCGAAATGGGGATTAATCTTCAGGCGAAGCTTCTGCGGGTCCTTCAGGAGAGGCAGTTCAGGCGGGTCGGCGGCAGGAAAATGATCGATGTCGATATACGCTTAATTGCCGCCACTAACCGCGACCTGGAGGAAGGTGTCAGGAAAGGGACTTTCCGGGAGGACCTGTACTACAGGCTTAACGTTATAAGCATAAAGCTTCCCCCGCTTCGGGAGAGGGTGGGTGACGTGCCCATGCTGGCGGACCATTTCCTGAGAGAGTTCACAAACTCCTCCTCGGGCGGCCCAACGGGTATCGCGCCCGAAGCCATGAAGCTGCTGGAGGAGTATGGATGGCCGGGGAACGTGCGGGAGTTGCAGAATGTCCTCTCCCGTGCCGTGACCCTCTGCACGGGCGAGATAATCACTCCCGAAGACCTTCCGGAGCACATCCGGAACTCCGCGAAGCGCCAGGCACCCGCAATAGAGGGGCTTTCTTTCAAGGAGTCCAAGAAGCTCTGGCTGGTAGATTTCGAGAAGGAGTACCTCTCCGACCTCTTGACCAGGAATGGGAACAATATCTCCCGCGCGGCAAAAGAGGCGGGGATAGACCGAAAGACCATCCACCGCCTCTTGAACAAGTACAAACTGAACGCTTGAGCTTCAGTTATAGTTTACTTCCACCTCCTCGGCCTCGGCCGGTACATCACCCATAATATTGCACTTGGGCGTATAACGCTTGTAAAGGGCCTTGGCCGCGGCGTCGATGTCCTCCTTCGTGTAGAGATAGGCGAATCGGAACTGGCACTCCCCGCCCTTTAACTCCGCCGCGATGCAGGAGCCATCCGCCGAAGTGACGTGCTCTAAAAGCCGCATTTTCAGGCTGTCCGCCTCGCCGACGTAAAAAGGCTTCAGGCTTCCGTCCTTCTGCATCTTCGATATCTTGTAAATCCCGGATTTGTCGTCCACCTTGCCCCGTATGACTTTTTCGTCTACCGGAAAATATCCCTGCCAATCCAGTTGGAGTTTCCGCATATTTGCGCCTCCTCCTCGTTGTTCTTACTTAAAATTTATCACAGGAAGAGGAGTGGGGCAAGGAGAGGATTAATTTATCACGCCCGCGTCTATGAGCAGGTTGAATTTCAGCACGGTATTAACATCCGTACCATTCCTTATCTCCACCTCAGCCGCGTATTTCCGGACCGGCAGGCCCGTATCCGCCGTGGAGAGACTGATCAACCCTGACCCGGTTGAGGGATCTGTCACATATGTGGTTATATCCCTCGGCAGGATTGCGAATGTGCCGTCCTCCGGCGTCGCCTTCGCCCCAAACCAGACCGTCCAGCCGGTCAAATCCTTTCCTATGGAATATGGAATTGCTACCGAGTCCCCACGCGTCACATGGACGTCTTTGCCCTGGGCGACCGTCTCATAGGATGCCGCGCCCTGGAACGGCAATACGGTCACGTTCCCGGCGGCGTCCCAGGCTCCTGTACCGTGCTTCGAGGAAAGGTACAAGTCGATGCTGGTCGAATTTACGTATGCATTGCTTGTGAGCGTCCGGGCGCCGTTACCCCACACTGTCGATGCAATTGACGATGCTGAGGGTAAATTATTTAAAGACGCCTGCGAGGCTCGGCTTGACACCTGCGCATCGAGGTTATTCAGCCGGGTATCGTTTGCCAGCAGCGGGTTCGTGGGAATGCTTTGAACCGTGTTCCTGAGGCCATGCACTCCCGCGCTGAGGTTGTTAAACGTCGGAAGTTCCGCTATCCAGTTACCAGCCGACATACGGCTGGATATGGCTATGTCAAGATTATTCAGCCTGCTGTCCGTGGATAGAAGCGGGCTCGTCGGAATGGCTGAGATATACGCATCGAGCTTGTTTAACCGGGTATCATTTGTCAGGAGTGGATTTGACGGAATAACCGCAACTTTAGTATTAGTGGCATGGACAAAGCTTGTCATGTTATTCACAACCGTGCGCACTGCGACAAACGCTGTAGCCGCGCCTGACAAGTTGGCGCTTATGTCCGCGAAGCGGGGACCGGATGAAGCGTACATGGTATCGATATCGTAGAGTCGCACATTTTCGGTTGCCACCATAAACGTCGTGTTATTGTAATAGTAAATCATCTTGTGGAAGCCCGGCGCGGTTGGGACTCGTGAAGCCGTGTAATCACCGGTGGACTGGTTACGGAATGTCCACGTCTGATAACCGAGTGATGTATTGTTCCGCCACACCTTGACCTTGAAGTTGGCCGCCGCACAGTTCGTCCTGGGGGAGCCGTCCGGGTTCAACATCTGGAACGCCTCGCTCATGGTCTTATTGACCGTGAAGTCAGCATTGGCAGGTTTTCCGCATCCCTGTAAAAGCGGGGCGACCGAGAGCGTGAGCGTCAGTAACAGCCCGGCTATTAAGATGTAAGTTCTCATTTTAATATCCCTCTATAAATAGGAAGCCTGTGCTCGGTGCGCCCGTGACCGTGCAGGCCGTGGTGCTGAGAGTCGTGACAACGGTCGTCGCCAGCCCGCTCGTGGACATTATCACGGGCGTATTCGTGAACGCCACGGGGAACGTATACGATGCCGTCCCGCTCAGGGCGTTGCAGTAAATCATCGCTTTTTTATAATTCGCACCCGTGAATGGCTCCGAGAATACCGCCGTGCCGGAAGTCGAGCCGTTTACCGTGGACGTGGCAGAGTTAATATAGACCGCCCCGTTGACCTGCAATGCGGCGCCGGTATCGTTGACTATGCCGCTCGTGTTCGTCGGCTCGATTATCAGGTTCCCGTTGGCCGATAAGTGCATTTTCACGTCGCTTGTCGCCGGGTCCTGAGTGCCGCCCACCTGCGGGCAGAAATCTATCCCGTAGTAAGCGGATATGAACGGCTCAACAGCAGAAGAAAGTAATCGCTTAAACCCGAAACGCCCGCTCCCGGCATTGGCGCGTATGTAGAACGGGGATGTTGAGGAATACTGGTTCACGATATCCGTGTAATAACTGGTCGGCGCAGTGAGCGACTTCAAATGAATCCCCGCCGTGTCTTCCGAAACGGAAAGGTCGCCGGTCAGCGTGCCGCCAGCCAGGTTCAATTTCAGCGCCGCCCACGCATCACAATATGCCGTGGTCGCCAGCTTGGTCGAATTATCCCCCGAAGTCTGCGTCGTGGCAGTCGTCCCGTTCGGGAGCGCGGGAGTGCCGGACAAGCCAGCCGCCGTGCCGGTGGTATTTTGATTGAGCGTCGGAAACGTATTGCCCGCGCCCGTAAGGTCTTTATTCGTGAGCGCCTGGCTGTCGCTCGTTCCTACTATCGCGCTGGCGGGCATGGAAACCGCTGACGAGTTATACAGAAGGCCAATCGTGGACTGACACAGAGTCGCGCCGTCGTACCAGACGGATGCTGTCGTGAGCGGTTGGTCAACTGACAGCACGAGTTTAACGGACGTATCCGAAGGCCCGGTCGTAAAGGTCTTCGATAAAAGCGTCCATGCGCTTGCCGTCGAATAACCCGTCTGACCCAGGGCACCCGAAACATTCCCGGTTATTGCGGCATTCGCGTTACCCACGCCGTCCGAATATGCCCACACCGAAAAGGTGTACGTGGTTGATGGCTTGACCGTGACAATTTGAAATGTGGACGGATAGGCGTCGGTTCCCATCGACAGTTTCATGCTGTACGAGCCGTACACCTTGATGGACGTTGACTGGCTGAATACCGGGACGTAGCCGGGGACGGTGGTAAAGTTGTCCGGCGCGGAAGTCGGCCCCGCCGACCACGTCTCAAAACTGCCGTTCGTCGTGAGGTTTACCAGAGAATAACTTAATGAAGGTGAAAACGTCGGGTTCGTCAAGGCCAAATTGGACGCCGAGCCGCCCGTTATCACCGGGGAGGCGAGTGCCGCGTTCGCGGTGGAAAGACCATAAGCCAGATATCCGTTATAGGTAACATCCATAGACGGGAGAGACCAGACGCTGAGCTCGTTTTCCGTCTCCGTCAAGGCGGTATCGGTTACGTACCGCTTTCTCACAAGCGGATGAAAATTATGGAAGTTGGCGATTTTTGAGGTAGTCGCGCCCGACTTCGGAAGCAGCTGGCATCTATCGAAAAGGGATTGTCCGGACTCGTTTGAATTACTGTCCACCCAATAGTTATATGCGTTGCTGGCCTTAGCCCAGAACTCGCACAACTCGAAGGATATCCGTCCGTCATAGCGCAGCTTGACCCCCGTGTCTGACCAGTCTTCCAGGTTACAGCCTTCGAGAAGGATATTGTAGTTGGCGTTGACCGGGTCGCCCAAGCCGGTATCCGCGCCGAAGCATCCCCAGTACGGTCCTGAGTCGATACCGTTGCAATTTATCAGCGTGGCGTCGCCGTATATCCTGTACCCGAATTTCCCGGAGGCTACGTTCTTTACATAACAGGAGTCCAGCTTGTCCGTGGGGCCGTACCCCATCAGGATTGCGTCGTCGCCGCAATAATCCACCACCACGTTTTCAAGATTGTCGCTGAACGCGTGTATGCTTTTTATGCCGTGCCCCTTGAAGTCCGTTATCAACACGTTGCGGATGTCGGAGTTATAAAACTGCCCGGTGTTGTTCTCGAAGCATATCCCGTCCGTATTGCCGGAAAGCGTCATATTGCCGCCGTTGTCGCCCTGAAGGTGCAGGTTCTCTATCAGCACGTCCTCGATATATGTGCCTACCTTTTTAAACGCGGCGCAACCCACGGCGTAAATAACCGAAGACATTTTATCCCCGCCCTCGTAGACGAACCCGTTCGACGGGATTATGGACGAGTAGGTCTTGAACGTGGAGTTCGGCGGGATATAGAGATGCCCGGTGCGCGCCGCCGTCATAAGCGGCACGGTGTCGTCCGCAATCCCGTCCCCGACCGCGCCGAAATCGTAAGGGGTTTTCCAGTAGGCAATGTTCAATAACTTATTCCCGCCCATGTTGATAGGTCCTGTCATCGTCCCGCCTATCTTCGGGAGCTTCGAGTCTATGTAAGATTTGGGTACAGGGACCCAGCCGGCGAAGGCGGGGCACGGCTTGAACGGACCGCCGACAATAGAAAGCAGGGCAAGTATAAGAAGGTATTTTTTCATGGGACTCCACTCCTTAATTTGGATACTAAATTACACCCTTCGCCCTGAGCGCTTGCACCGTGGCCGTTAGATAGTTGTCCACCGTGTTCCCGTCGAGGCCCAGCGCCGCGCCTATCTCGCTCATATCGCCGGTCGCCGCCGACGCAAGGGACTGGATGCCGGTGGCCTTCAGGTCCAAAAGGATGCTATCGAGTGCGGCCTGTTTCTTGTTCCCGGTCGAGGATGCCGCGCCCACGACCGCTTTGATGACGATGCCCGGAAGCTGAGGCAACTCCTTCGCTATTGCGGCAGAGAGTATATGCCATGCGACGGTCCCCACTTCCTGGATGTCGGTGAGCGCCGTCTTCTCCGCCTCCTGAAAAAAGCCCTTGATCTCCGTCAAAATGTCCTGCCCCGGATTCGCATTCACTTCCATGTTCAACCTCCTGATTTCCTTGATTGTAAAAGGACCGCGAGAAATTCCGCTCCCATTTTGATCTCATTCCCCAGGCTTGTATTCTCCGGAGGGATTTCGCCCGAAAGCTCTTCAATCTCCAGAAGAGGAGCGGTATGTTCTTCTTCGCCGCTCAAACGGACTGCCCCATCGCCTTAGCCGCATCGGCAACGCTCGTGGCGGGCACCGCGGCGTTCAATGCCTTGGCCACGGCCGCCACGGACTCGGCTGGCGTATTGACGCCCATCTTATAGGACTTGTGTATTATCCCCAGGCCTGCCAACCCCATGCCCACCAGTTTGAGGTCGTCCTGCCAGGATGTAGCTCCGCCCGGGAGCTGCAAGTCCGGGTATACCTTGCCCACGGCGACAACAACTCCGTAGAGGACGAGGCACAGCGCCCCGATTTTAGTCTTGTACCCGTTTAAACGGCTCGCAGCCATTACTGCAAACCAGTTCGCGAACCATTCTTTTATCATTATCATATCATTACCCCTCCCCTAAGCAAGAGTTTCCGTCTTCGCCTGCGCGAGCGTCAACCCCGGATGATACTCGAAATGCCCAAGGTCCCCCTTGATCGCCGTGAATGAGCCTCCCCATACCAAGCCCAATGATTTTCCGATCCTGCCCGCCTCGGTATATTTGGGTGAGTTCCAGATTATTTTCCCGCCTTCAACGACCGCTACATCGTACGCCCGTCTGAAGTTATGCCATGAGTACCCGGGGCGTGCATTTGTAACTTTTCTCCCCCCTCCGGTCCCCTGCCGGTCTCGTAAAGCGCGGCCTGTTCCTGTAAAGACCGGTAGCCCTGGACCACCAGGAGGTCGATCCCGGCTCCCTTGCATAATTCCAGGTGCCTCTGGGCGAGGGAACGCAGTTCGGGAGCAAGCGCCGACAATATCTCCCGGTTCTTTTTTTCCTGTCCATCCGTCAGCATTGCGCGAATATCCTCTCAGCCATATCGTCCATTTTTGCTTCCATGCGCTCCAGCCTCTGCAGGACCTCGTCCCGCCAGAGCTCGTTATTGTGCCTGCACTCTGAGCGAGTTGTTTCGCAGTCGTGCTTACCCACGTATTTTTCCGGCGCCTGGTCCGCGGCCCTCATCGTGCGCGAGTAAAAAACAGCTAATACGAACCCGATTACGGCGGCCATCTCCTGCGTCAGCCAATTCATCTCTACACCTCACGGACAACCAGCCGTAACAGATCCGGTCTCTTTTTTTTAAGGCTTCCGGGGACCAAGGATATATCCTCCACGAAAAACTCCGCGCCCGATAGTGAGAAGGCCTCCGACGGCCAATCAAATGCGACGATATCTCCGTGCTCAACGCCAAAACAGTCAAGAAAAGTAAAAACCTCTACCCGCCTCTTCACGTCTTTATAGCGGGTGATAAAAAAATCCCGCAGGTCGGACGCCTCGGAGGCAAATGAAATAAGGTCAAAAAGGTATGGACTTACGGGCGTCATTTTCCCATACCTGGCGGCGGAGGACGGGTCTCCGCCGGATGGATAAAGCACGGATGAGGAGCAAACCGATAAATAGCCCGAGGAGCTTGCGCCCTTACTGAAATCCCGCTGGTAGTGCAGATCGAGAGAGTTTATCAGCTCGTTCCTTGACGTTCGGAAAACCTTTAAGCCGTCCAAGTGGACGAGTCCCTTACCGATAGTCAAGGCGGGGGACAGCGAATCGTTGGACAGGAATTTTATTTTTGTCGAGTATCCGTCGTGCATTAGAGCCAGGCGCGACTGCATGCAGAGTTTCTCAATGAACTTAAACCCGCCGACCGCCTTATCGATTACACCGGCAAACTTATAACCGCCGGCTATCGCGCCTGCCAGCGAAGAGCGGGCGGAGGCGAACGAACCGTCTATTTCCGATGTCGGCGTGGCCAGGTAATTCACCATAAAATGTCGGATCACGTCCGCCGGGTTTTCTATCAGCGCGCCCGGCGTGCCGGTGATACTACCTGTGGCGTCGTCGAAATTACCGTCTACATCGCATGTCACCGTGCCGCCGATCACATAATCCGCCGCCGACCTGCCGGATAGGGCGACTCCAGTCGCAGGCGAGGCGCCGCCGTTATACGGCGCGTAAGTCACCTCTGCCCATTGCTCGAAAAATGCGGCTGACGCAGCGCCGGAGTAATACGTGGCGCGGATGGACATGCCGACTAAATCGCTCCAGGATACTGCGCCCATCGGGGCGCGGGAGAGAGTCCCGGCGGTCTTGCACGTCTGCATCGAAGGGCCGCCGCACTGGACATACGCCCCGGCGAATATTCCCCCTGTGATCGTGCTCCTGCCGACCCCGCTATAGGTTGATTGTCCGATGGCTGCGCAGAGTTTTACGCCGACTATGTATCCTTTATCCGTCGCCAGGAACGAGCGGACCGTGTCGATGTATCCGTCCGCGACGATTATGGCTCCGAAATCGTTCAGGTTCTTGTCGCACAGGGCGGCGGCGCTCCCGGCGGCGGGGGCGTCGAACAGGTCCTGGACCGCATCCTGAAAAACGGTCTCGGTCTGGGTTCTAATTATCGTGCCGACATAAGTCCCGGCAGCCATCGTCCTTCCTTCAACGCTCTGCACGTCAATATAATTGGAGCCGTTGCCGGTGATGTAGAAATAGTATCCGGCTGAGTCTATGAACGCCATGCCCGCATGTTCGTCCGTCGTCCAGGCGGGGTTTACGGAGGCCGTCCAGCGCATCGTCGTCGTCCGGCTCCCCTGTCCGCTCCACGGAGAATCCGTGTGGGCATGGCTACCTTGGCTGACGCTTAAATCCACCGATTTTTCCAGTACAAATTTGTCGCTGAAGGAGAGCTTCGCTTTCCCGTCGCCGTCGTCCGTGGTGCGGGTGACTCCGGAGAGTACCCGTACGCCGCCGACATAGACGTCCCCGATAGACTGGACGGGATGCCCGGCCACCAGATAATCGTAGGAGCTTTTAATCTCGAATACCTTCGCGCCCATCTTATGAGATGCGGCAGCGGTCCCGTCCGCGGCACGCGAGACGCCGGTCAGCACCTTCCCGGAAAAGCCGGTATAGCTTATCTGCTCCTCGCCCACCTGAATAAGCCCGGAAGACGGAAACGCCATCTCCCCGGGCGCAAGAGACAGCTCGATTCCATCCGTCTGAGCCAGCGTGACGTCCGAGACCAGCGTGGAAGCCGCACCGGCGGAGACCGCCGGGCATGGGACGCCGGTCACGGAGCCGTATATTATTTTTTCTATTTCACCGACCGCGTGAGGGTCCGCATCCGGCCAGTCGTCTCTGCTGATCACCGTGCCTACTGTTTGGTCCCTGTCCTTGAACGTCCCAGCGAGAGACAGCCTGACGGTACTTTCATCATAGGATACAGAGGCGGAGTTGGCCGTATATTTCGCGCCGGAGGATAGAGCGGAAATTTTAAACTTCCCGACGGCCTCCTTGTCGGCATAATCCGTCCCTTCAAACCAAAGGAACAGTTCGACCTCCGTATTTTCCGGGTCGCCCGATTCAATCAACGCTGAAAATGGTGGGGTAGCCGAGTCGGCGACCTCGATCTCCATATCAAGGAGGGCGATTGAAAACAGTCCCTTATAGGCAGGTGCGGGAACACCCCAGCCCGTGACAAGACCCGAAAATGCCGGGCCGCCGGAGGGGGTTACGGACCTGTCCGAGAGGAAGACATCGCCGCCCGCGAAATGAAAAACGGCAAGGACATAGGCCGGCGAACGTCCCGCCGCCGCCGATGCAAAATTTTCATTCACTGTACGCATTAGCCGATTATCTCCTTCAGGAGCAAAGTACCCCCCCAGGCGCCGTCATCCATGAGAGAGAATTCGAGCTTGTCCTGGCCGAAAACCACGGAATGCGATTTCCCGAACGGGTCCGCGTACGTGAAAATCTTGCCCGACAGGCTGATGAACCAGTTGACGAGGCTCTGGCTGCCGGAGGCCTGGGCGCCCGCTGCGTAATCGAACCCGCCGTCGAAATCCGCCACCGGAAGGCCGATGAAATTCAACGCAATAAGCATCGAGCTGTTACCCTTGCGTATGAAGATATCTTCGCCGCCCTCGCTCTTTAAAGGGACGAGCCCCGGGTCCAGAGTGACCTTGCCCGGATAGCTGGGGTTCACGGAGAAGTTAAGCGGAGTAAAACCGACTGCGGTAAAGGATGCGCCAGGCATTAAAACCTCCATATTCAACTTCCAAGCGTGACATAGCGAACCAGGTAATAATTCGCGGACGCATATGCGAAACCATCCCGCACCGTCATCGGCGATTCGCCCTCAAGCATGAGGGGATAAGCCATCGTGCCTAAGTCTCCGCCGAGTAGCAGAGGGCGCACGTCCTCCAGGAGCTTCAGCGGTTCCGGGGAGACCCCGTAACGCGCGACAGCGGTGATGCTGAACGCTATTCGCTCCACGTAACCCTGATATGGGCCCGGCTTGCATGACGACGACAGGAAGGAGACCGCGATCCCCGGCAAAGCCGGGGCCGTGGTTAAAAGCTCCTCGGGCGGGATAGTATCGCCGACGAAGACCGAGTGCGCCGGGCCGCCGCCGGATATGAGCATGGGCGACAGGGCCGCGGCCACCGCATCAAGTATGTCTTTTCGCGCATAAACCGTCATTTATATCTCCGCATCCATCAGAAGTCCTCCATCGTTTCCCGGCTGAACCCCCTGGGGCAGCTTGAGAATGAAGGCGGGGCGGCGGGCGAAGGCAGCGTAATAGCGCCGTCCGCAAGTCTGCCCAGCGTTTCGAGCGCCCTCACGTACGAGTCCTTTACCTCCGCCGGGACCGTCGCCTGGCGGAGGTAAAGGTTGTACAGCGCTACATCCGCAGTCAGCTTCATCACGAGCTGGGGCGGGTCGGTCAGCGGAGTCAAGTACTGCTTTGAGAGCGATGCGTCCACGACCGCCTGCGCGGAAGAAATGGCGTCGTCCACCCGCGCGGCGTTTATGGAGCCAGCGGACTCGTCGTCAGTAAGGCGTATTAATACGTATTCCGGGACGGATAAATCGGAGACGGATATGTACATATTAAACCGTCCCGTCGGACCCGTACGCAAGCTGCCAGAGGCCGTAGCCCGCGTTGTCCCTGGAGTCCACGCCGAAGACATATTCTTTATTCATGAATGTGCCTTCGTCATCGGGAGTATCCTTGGAGACGAAAACGGGCGCTTTCCGCCTCTGGAAGATGAACGGCTTCACGGCCTTTTTCGTATCCAGTAAGTACCAGGCCGTGGGGCTGCCGGAGAGATACGGGGCGACGACCAGGTCGGCTGACTGCTTATAGATATTCGAACCGCCATTTACGTCCAGGTCCGCACTGAGTATCTCCAGGGCCGCCTTCTCGAGCTGGGGCGGGACGACGAGCAGGTCCGGCACCGTGTTCAGGGGCTTTCCGTGTTCGTCCGTGAGCGACATCATTTGCGCGCGCGCGGCGGCATAGCTGTCGGGCGTGAGCGCGGACGTGCTCTTGTTCGACTGGGTGGATGAGCCGGTCGGGTGGGCGGTGTCGAAGAAGGGCCTGCCGTCGTAACACGTATTAACAAAGCCGCCGGCTAAGAGGTCGAAAACCAGCTCGTCCGGATGTGTCGCGGATGCGTCGGCAAGGGCGCGGACCATTGGCGTATATATGCCCACAGTGTCGTCCTCGACGTCGTTTCTGTCAATTGCCACGGTGGCTTCCCAGTCGCGGTTCTTTATGGTGTAAGAGTAGGCGGAGAGGTTCTGTATCACGCGCTCGCCCAGCCATTCGCGCATCTTCGGCACGCGGCCCAGCCAGTTGTACTGCTCTTCACGGGAGGTGGAGGGCACTTCGGTCGCGACGCGGGTATACAGCACGGGCGCGTTATCGAAGACGTCCTTGAAGATTGCGGAGAAGCCGCGATAAAGCGAAGATAAATTTGCCTGGTTGATTATCATTTTTCCTCCTTATATTCTGCTGATGTCTACGTAAACGCTGGTCGCGGAGACGAACTCGGAAATGACCCCGCACTTGATGTGGTTGGTGGACGCGCCGGTGAGGCCGACGTTCTGGTCGTCCAGGGCAAAGACATCGTCGCCCGCGTTCGAAAGCGCCATCCCGGAGGCGGCCAGATTGAAGCTGCCGCGCCTCCAAACCTCTACCTGCAGGGCCCCGCTTGCGCCGGCCGAGTTGTCGACATACGCTCTGGCAATGCCCACGAACTTAAGCCCCGCCGTGTCCGAGGCCGGTACGGCATAACCGTCCGAGCCGATGCAGACCATTCCCCCCGCATAGATTACCGCCCCGCCTTTTACCGGGTACGAGGCGTACTTCCCTTCCTTCCTTACCGTATCCCTGTCGTTTGTCAATGCAGACATCGATACCTCCTAGTTGATTGTGAATTTAAATACCGGCTGCTTTACGTCCGGACCGAAGTTCAGCGCCGTGAGCGGGCGCACTAAATCGCGGTTTATGGTGCAGGCGAGCGACCGGGCGTCCGCGCGGACGATATCCTTTCGCACCCCGTCATGCACAACTCCGGCGGCGAGGCTCCCGCTGCTCCCCACCTCCGTAGTGAGGGTCTGGCCCAACACCGCCTTTGAAATCTCTTTGTTCATCACGTCCACCAGGTCCTTATAAGGGCCGCCGTCCCCGCGTTTCGCCGACTCGATGAACTGGATGCGGGTGCTCTCCGATATTATTCCGGCCGCGTCCGAACCCAGGTTCGTCACGGCTTCCATGAGAGCGTCCTTGTCCTCTTTCGACGCCGACGGAGAGTAAACGCCGAGGCGAAGCGGCATCCCGAATACCTCGCAGAAAGATACCCAGTCTTTGAGGGCATAGTTCTTGAACAGGTATATCCAGGAGAGCGTCCGGAGAAGACCGCCCCGCTCCGGATAGTCGGCGCCCGCCCGGTACACGTGCACCATGAACTTCGACGGCGGAAGCGGGATGCCGTATACCGGCTCGTCCTCAGTCAGCAGCAGCGGCCTCTCGGACGGGCCGTCCTGGGAGAGAAAGGTGAAGCGTTTTTGCGGCCTCTTCTTCAGGCTTCGGGGCACGAGGAAGTCATGGTCCAGTTCCCAGATAATCTCCGAGACGGAAAAGCCCTTACCGACGGCATCCATCAAATCCGCCAGCGACTCGTCGAAGTTATCTATCGCTGAGAGACAATCGGACACGAATGACGCCGCTTCATTTTCGGCCGCGCCGCCGCCGCTTCCAGGGACTATCTCCCAGGGACAGCCTGTGACGGAGAGCTTCCGGGTCTGGAGGCAGGAGAAGAGATGCGCGTCCTTCTGTTCCATCTCGGAGAAGAGCTCCGCCTGCAGGTTGATATAACCCGCATCGGCGTCCCGGAGTATCCAGGACAGCTTTTTGGGAGTCAGGCCGGACGAGGGGTAATCCGACCACCGGTCCCGTAGCGACGCGGTGGCGATTTCTTTTGTATATTCTTTTTTATTCATTTAATTTGAGTTCGCGTAGCGGAAGAAGGTTTTGTTGTCCAGTCCCAGGAGGCTGTTGATCCGCGCCTGTGAAGGCTCCGGGAGAATGTCCTCCGAGAGTCCGTCGAACGGCGCGCTTAAAGCCGCTTTGCCGCAGAACTCCGCAAACCCCTCCGGGTCCACGCCCGCGTACGAGCGCGCCCAGGGAAGCAAAGCTGGAGTGATTTTCCCGGCGGATAGAGCCTGGCGCACCATCGCATCCGTCTTATACTTCTTGAGGGTTTCCTTGAGCGCCAGGTGCTCCGTCTCCGGCACGAAGCCGGACGGCCTGTTGAGCGACGCCGCTTTCTCCTTCACGGCGTCCGCCTCCGCATCCTCCGGCAGGTCCAGGAACTTCAGCACCTCCATATACAGGCTCTTGAAATCTCTTTGCATGGAGTTTACGACCGGGGCCATGCCGTCGATAGCGGGCAGGTTCGTGAGCGCCGCACCCAGAAGCTGCACGGCACGCCCGTCATTCTTGCGGACGAGCACTACCGGCGAGAGGTAGCGGTACTCCCGGTTGCGAAGGTACTCCTTCGCGCGGTCCGTCCACTGCACCTTCGCCCAAATCCCTTCTGACCCCTTGTCCACCAGCTCCTTTATCCAGCCGGCCGCCGGGGCCTCGGAGCCGGAGAGGCTCTGGTGCTCGTAGTCGATTACCAGGTCGGTGTTCGAATCGGCAAAGGCTTTCAGTATCAGCCCCTTGGCCTCCTCGTCCACATTGAACTGCATCTTCCCCTTAGGCGAGACCTCGCCCGACGGCAGGATCTGCACCTCTTCCGGCACGTCGTTGCCGGACATGTTAAGCCCGCTCTCCAGCGTAAACGAAAGCTTCTCTGAAGACTCCAATATATCCTCCTTTTTTAAAAACCCTTTTTCTTGCCGCGCCTCGAAAAGCCTTCGTACTCCACTCTCTGCGGCGCGCGCACAGGGAACTCGTATTCTATGAAATATCCTATTGCGTCGGTGATGTGCTCGTCGCCCCTCGTCTTGTCTATGATGGACGCGCCGTCTTTCCAGGCTGTGCGCTCAAAGGAGCGTATGCTCTCGCGGCAGGCGGGTGAAATTACCAGGCCGGGCGGTCCGCCGGACAGAATTTTATTTACCGCGTTCACCCTGTCCCTGACATGCGGCGACGAATTCCTCGCCCGTACCTCAAAACCGTTAGTTGAAAGCACGGCGAAATCAGACGTCGCGCCGGGGAGTCCAGCCGTTTTTCTCGCCCGGCCGGTCGGGTCCGGGTATGCGGCTATCGCAATATCGCCGTACCGGTCCCGCGCCGCCTCGCATAGCTCCCAGGTATTGGAAGACCTGATGACGATTTCGTCCACTACCCGAACCTCCCCGTCCGCGACCTGTATGAACGCGGCGTGGAGCGGGTCTACGTTAAAGTCCACCGCCATCGCAAGCGGATAAGCCGGGTCGTATCCCAGGCCTTCCCTGACGTGCCTCTCACGGGAAAACTCCGGATAGACCCCGCCCGCATGCGGGTTCACGAACTCGCCCGATACGTATTGCCGGGCGATGTTCGCACCGTACGCCTCAATCAAGTCGTCCGCGTAGTCCGGCGGGAGGTGGACGTTTTCCTTAGTGCTGGCAGTGATGAGGCGATAGCCGCGCTTTCGCTTTTCCACGAACTCCTCGAAAAGCCAGTTATAGCCTTCGGGCGTTGTGGTAATGAATGCGCTAAGCCGTTTTGCTTCCGGGTGCCTCAGGCGCGAGATCAGCACATCCCACGCCGCGCGCGAGACAAGCGCCCCCTCGTCTATTCCGACCCACGCAAGGCTTGGCCCTTTAAGCCGCTCCGGGGAATCCGCCGAGCGGAACATTACCTTCGAGCCCCACGGGAGAAACAGGTTAGAGTTCGACCGCAGCCACTTATACTTGATGCCCGCCCGATCCAGTATCTCCAGGAAGACGGGCAAGGTCGCGTCCTGTAACATCCCGTTAGTCGGTGCGACGACCATGCCGGGGAGTCCCCGGTTAATGACAGAGAGCCTTATCGCCTCGTGGCACCCGGAGAATGTCTTTCCGGAGCCGTACCCGCCGACGTAGGCCCTGTATTTCGAGCGGGAGCGGTGGAATGCCGCCTGGGCCGGGAGCATCCCGTATTTTATGCCGAGTTTGCCGAGTTCAAAGAAACTCAAGTCTGTGCGTCCCCGTCAGGGTCCTCCCAGCGGACCACCATCTCTTCCGGCCACTGCTCCTGCTGATGGCCGGAGAGGCCCAGGACGCTACGTTCTCCGGAGACCGCTTCCTTATACGTGGAGACAAGCGATTTCATGTCCGATACCTTCAAAGAGGCTTCCGCCTTCTTTTTATCCGTGCCTTTTGGCGCGGGTCGAAGGCTCGTCGATAACACGGACAGAGCGCGCAGCGCCGCGTTCTGGAACCTCCTGAAGCCCGTCAGGTGCCGCTCGTTTATGCTGGCGTCGTCGATTTTCGGCTTTGTCATCGCGGGCTCCTAAGCTATTTCCTGAACGAACCACTGCGGCGGCGTGAGGACTTCCATCCAGCGCCAGCCGTCTCTTCTTACCATCAGGCCGAGCTTGTGCTCATTCCAGAGAGATTGGGCCGCATCAGACAATGCCTGTGTGGCTGGCTCGGTTTCGCGGCGCTCCGGGGTTCCCGGCGCAAAAAAATATTTTCCGCAGATAGGGCAGCGGACGGCAATGTAATTTTTTATCAATACCTTTGAGCCGCATTTATCGCAGCTGATCCCCGTCCCGGCGTGAGGGCTACGCTCCGGCATTGCTGCCCTTCCCGGAGCCCGGACAGTCAGTTGCCCCCTGCACCTGGTCGTCCGCCTTTTTCTTCCGGTCTACGGGCTTCAGCGGCCCCGCCTGCTCCGGCTGCTTCGCCGGCTCCGGTTTTTTCTTTCCGCCAGAAACGGCTGCGGACTTGACTGAGGCGGCGTTTTGTTTCGTTTTTTCAGTAGATTTCTTACCCCGCTTGTTCATATTGACACCTCCTGTAGTTGCTTAATTGCTTACCCCAAATTAAGGGCCTTCGTTATTAGCGCGTCCGCTTCGCTCTATCCGGAGCTTTGCGGGCGGCTTTCCTTGTTCTCACTATATGCCGGATTTGTACGGCAGGATTTCATGCGTAATCCCCTTGAAGAGATGCGCCTCATTTGGCCTTCACCATATGCCGGATTTGTACGGCAAACTTGCTCCTGGCTCGGCGGATATAACTCTGGACGGTTGAGCGCGAGACGCCGAGGGCGGCGCTCGCGTCGGCATAGGAGAGGCCGTCGGCTATGAGCATGAGCGCCCGCCGTTCGGAGGGCGAGAGCACAGCCAGGTCGAGGCTCGGCGCGGCTGTCTTCGTCCGCGACACGTTCCATTCAGAAAGCGAATGCAGATCGGCCGTGAGCGCCAGGTCCGCAGGCGACATCAGCACCTCACGGTCCGAGTTCCGCCCGGCTTCGACGGCCGGGATTGACTTCTTAACCGATAAACAGATTTCGATACAATTTTTAAATTCGGGACAATCGCGGCAAGTTTTCATAAGACGCCTCCTTTTTATGAGGGGAGGATACGACGTATTATAGGGAGACGTCTTCTGCAGGCTTTGAGAAAATACTTTAGGCGCAGGACTTATGAGAAGGGATTACGGGAAACGTTTGCTAAACGGAAAGCAGGTCCTTGCGGGCGAAGACGAAGAGGATGGAATAGGTAACGAGGCAGACTATCGCCCCGGCGGCGACGGCATGGGGCGTGCCGGCGTAGTGCGCGAGCGCCCCGATGATAAGGTTCCCGATGGGGACGAACCCCAGGAAGACAAGGACGTACAGGCTCATCACCCGTCCCCGGAGTTCGTCGGGGACCTCGTGCTGGATCGCGGTGTTCACGGTGGCAAGCTGCGTTATCATACCCCAGCCGACAACCATCAGTAGGGCGTATGACAGAAGCGGCACGCGGGAGAACGAGAAGCCCAGAATCGCCAGAGACGAGATGAACGCGGTCGCGAAGGCGGTAACGCCCCTCCTGCCGGACCCGCCGTACGTGGCCAGACTCAAGGCCCCGATTAGCGCCCCGATTCCCGCGCAGCTCATTAGTATGCCGAGGCCCTTTGCGCCGATATGCAGGATGTCCCGTGCGAAGATGGGCATAAGAGCGATATACGGGATTGCGAAGAGGCTCGTGATGGCGACCATCAAGGTGAAATAGAGGACGACGGGCGTCTTGCGCACGTAGATAAGGCCCTCGTGCAGTTCCTTAAGCATCGGGCGCGGCTCGCGCCTTTCTTCAGGTTTTTCGAACCGCATCATGCCCAGCATTATGATTATGGCGACGTATGAAACGGCGTTTATATAAAAGCAGGCGGCTATGCCCACGGCGCTTATCAGGAGTCCTGCGATGGCGGGGCCTACTATGCGCGCGCCGTTGAAAACCGCGGAGTTCAGCGCTATGCCGTTCATAAGGTCCTCGCGCCCGACCATCTCTATGATGAACGACTGCCTGCCGGGGACGTCGAAGGTGTTTACCACGCCCAGTAGCCCGGCGATGACCAGCACGTGCCAGAGCTCGGCCTGGCCAAGGCTCACCATGACGCCGAGCGCGAGCGCAAGGGCCAGCGAAAGCGCCTGGGTAACGAGCAGGAGTCTTCTTTTGTCCACCCTGTCCGCAACCACCCCGCCCAGAAGCGAGAAGAACAGGATGGGGAGCGAACTCATCGCCTGTACCAGCGCGAGGTAGAACGCAGAGTTTGTGAGCTTCAGCACCAGCCAGCCTTGGGCGAGCGACTGCATCCAAGTGCCGACAAGCGAGATGGCCTGGCCGGATAAGAAAAGGCGGAAGTTCCTGTGCCGTAGCGCGGAGAAAGTTCTGAACTTCATCTTAATAACTAAAGAAAGAGCGGGGGACGTTTTGCCGGGATGACGCCAGCCGCTGAGGCGAGGGTCAATAACTTATCAATCGCGTGGATGCCTTCTTCACCAAAGTCTTCGGAGAAAGAATTCACGTAAAGGGAAATGTGTCCGTCGATGACGGAGTCCTCCATTTCCTGGGCGTGAGACTTTATATATCCCGTGCATTCCGTCCTGTTCTCACGCGCGTATAAAATACTTCTGCGTATGGCGTCTTCGACCGAGCATATCATCTCTCTACCCAGGGAACGCTTTGCCATGATGCACCCAAGCGGTATCGGGGCTCCCGTCTCCTGCTCCCACCACTCGCCCAGGTCCAGGAGCTTCTTCAGGCCGTAGTTCTGGTATGTGAACCGGCCTTCGTGGATGATAAGTCCGGCGTCCACGGAACCGTCCCGGACGGCTGGCATTATCTTGTCGAACTGCATAACCGTAACGTCCTCGAAGCCTTGCCCGTAGAGCATCAGGAGGAGCTGCGCCGTCGTGTAGCGGCCGGGTACGGCAATGCGCCTGCCGCTTATATCGGCGATGTCGGAATAATTTTTTGAGACCACGAGCGGCCCGCACCCCCTGCCCAAGGCGCCGCCGGAGCTGAGCAGACAGTAATCGTCCAGCAAATAGGCAGCCGCGTGGAACGACACCTTCGTCAGGTCGAGCATATTCCCAGGCCCCGCCGTCCCCATCGCGCGGGAGTTCAGCGTCTCCACGTCTTCCAGTATCTCGCGCACGGTAAAGTCCGCGGGGACTTTGCCGTGGGTCAGGCCATAGAAGATGAAGGTATCGTTTGGGCAGGGCGAGTAGCCAAGGGTCAATGTCTTCATAAATT
Source organism: Nitrospirota bacterium (assembly GCA_049801375.1). GTDB lineage: Bacteria > Nitrospirota > JACRHJ01 > JACRHJ01 > JACRHJ01 > JBARKJ01. The sequence goes on from JBARKJ010000063.1 coordinate 22,488, forward strand.
CTCCACAAGCTTCTTTATGATAAGCGCGCAGTTGGCGCATGCTGTCTTTATATCCCACCGTGAACGGTCACGGTCTTCGACCATGTTGCTTATCCCCCTCACCTCCGCGAACGGCACGCCATACAGAAGCGAGACGTGCGCCGCCGCCGCGCCCTCCATATTCTCGCACACCGCGCCCCATCTCTTTTCCATCCCGGCGGCCGCCGCCTCCGTGCCGGTGACGGCGGATACGGTGGCGAACGGGCCGGAAGAAATTCTGAAAAGGAACATGGCGTTGTCTATTTTATCCGAGAGTCCGCGGACGGGGAATCGGTTATAATATTTCGCGCCCTTTATTTCCGCTAACGGGATACCGGTCGCTTCAAGTCCGGAAAAACCTTCCGGAGAATTGACGCCGGTATCGGCGTATATCTCTTCCGTGGCGAAGCAGACGTCGCCTATGTGTAGTCCGGAGCCTTTGAACGCCCCCGCAGAGCCGCCCATAATAACATGCTCCGGGAGGGGGTTATGGCGCTCGAAATAAGCCGTCAGAGCATGGGCGGCGTTCACCTGGCCCATGCCTGAAACCAGCACGTCCAGCTCCGGGCCGGCCGTTCGCCGGAACAGGGATTTAAAGGGCGCCGCTTCCGTCTCCGTGGCGAAAACTATCAATATCAACGCGCCGACCTCCAAAAATAAAAGGATAACATTCCCCCAGCCTCCAAGTCAAAGAAAAACCTTTTAGCCCGTTGACTTTGCGGGTTTTTCATGCTGTAATTCAGGTCATGAATGCATATCTGGGACTTGGCTCCAACATGGGAGACCGCGAAGGGAACATTAAAAAAGCCGTCGAACTTCTGGAAAAATCGCCAGGGGTAAAGGTGGTGAAGCTCTCGCCGCTGTACGAGACGGAGCCGGTGGGAGACGTTCCGCAGGAGAAATTTCTGAATGCCGCGGCAGAGGTCTATACTGCGCTTTTCCCGCTTGGGCTTCTCGCCCTTTGCAGGAGCATCGAGGACGCGCTTGGGCGGATGCGGACGGTGAAATGGGGGCCCCGGACAATAGACTTGGATATTCTGCTCTGCGACGAAGACGTAATCGAGACTGCGGAGCTGACCGTGCCGCACCCCTTGATGCACGAGCGGGAATTCGTGCTGAGGCCGCTTTCTGATATCGCCCCGGACGCATATCACCCGCTACAAAAGAAGACGGTTCAGGAACTGCTTGAAGGTCTCCCCTCACCCCCGCCCCTCTCCCGGAAGGCGAGGGGAGAACACCAATAAAATAAATGAAAATCATAAAAACCATTTCCGAAATGCGAGACTACTCCCGTGAGATGCGTCAGGCTGGAGAGACGATAGGTTTCGCCCCCACGATGGGATACCTGCACGATGGACATATATCGCTATTCAAGGCGGCCAAGTCCTGGAACACGAAGGCCGTGGTTTCCATCTTCGTGAACCCGACGCAGTTCGGGCCTGCGGAGGACCTCTCCACCTACCCCCGCGACCTGGAAGGCGACCTGGAGAAATGTGAGACGGCTCAAGTGGACGCCGTTTTTATCCCGGAGGCGCTGGATATGTACCCGGACGGCTACTCCACTTATGTCGATGTCTCGGGCGTAACGGCTGTCATGGAGGGCGCGAGGCGGCCTGGGCATTTCCGGGGCGTGAGCACCGTTGTCGCGAAGCTGTTTAATATCGTCATGCCGCATAAGGCGTATTTCGGACAGAAGGACTATCAGCAGACTGTGGTGGTGCGGCGCATGGCCCAGGACTTAAATATGGGCACGGAGATAGTTGTAATGCCCACCGTCCGGGAGCCGGACGGACTGGCCATGAGCTCCCGGAACGCATATCTTTCTCCGCAGGAACGAGCTGCCGCCCTTGTGATTTACAGGGCGCTTTCCTCAGCAAAGAGCCTCTACGACGCGGGAGAGAGACACGCCGGCGCGCTTATAGACAAAGTCCGGGAAACGGTCAAAGGCGAGCCGCTTGTGGAACTGGAGTACGCGGAGGCGGCGGAGGCGGAGACGCTTTCTCCGCTTGTGGAAATTGACGGAAAAGCCGTGCTGGCAGTCGCGGCGCGCGTGGGAAAGACCCGGCTGATAGACAACGTGCTCCTGTAAAACCACCAACTATATTTTTTTAACGTAACTTAAAAATTCATCCTTCGGAATAAACCGCCCGGTTCTTTCCACCTCATGCACAAGCCGCACCATCAATGAATTAAGGGGTGCCTCGCGCCCGATAGCCCTGGCTATATTCACCATCTCGCCGTTCTGGTAGTCCACCTCGGATAACTCGCCGCGCTCTATGCTCCCCAGAACCGGCCCCTCACACGGCACCCGCGAGAGCGACACCACGGCCAGCATAAAATTCGCCGCCGCCTCCGGCAGGGGCGAGTTGACCAGTTCGTTAAGGCTGTCCTCGTTGAAGTCCGGCAGGGCTTCGATATGCACGTCCTTTTTTATTATATCCATGCCTTCCTTCAAAAGTAGGACCGCCACTTCCGCCACGTCCGGGTCCAGGAAAGCCTTCTGCACCTTCTCGCCGATTATCCCCGGGATGCAGTACGGCAGGTTCAGCAGAAGCCGGGTGCAGTTAACGTGGGCAATCTTCTTTCCGCGGCGCGTGCTGAAGGCCCCGGACATTAACTCCATCACATTATCCTCACGCCAGTCGGGAGCGTCGTAAGCCCTGCCTATCACCATATATCCTTTAAAATTCAATGTCACGTCGCCCGGCGTCGCACAGTTCGCGCCAAAGGTCAGGACGCAGGTAACGATACTGTCGCGGGGGAAAATTTTCCCGACAATCTGCTCCGTCTTCGTCCCGTACTGGATAGTGGCTACCGTGGCCTCTCCCGCGTACGGCAGGAGCCTCTCAGCCGCCGCGAGGGTATCCTGCACCCTGTCGGCGAATACTAAAACGTCCGGGACGAAGGGCGGGTAAAGAGATACGGGGACGCTAGAGGATATGACCTTCCCGTCCCAGACCTGGCGCACAGTCAGCTTCTTTCCCGCGACCCGCGCAAGTTTTTCCGGAGTGCCAACGATGCATACGTCTTCGCCCGCATCGGCCAGAAGAGTCGCGGTCATACAGCCCGCGGGCGTTATGCCGGAGACAGCTACTTTCATAGGTATTCCTTTATCAGTTCAAAAAGGCGCGGAAGCGGAAGCCCCACCACGTTGAAGAAGCATCCGCGCACTCCCGTGACGTATACGGAAAACCGCCCCTGTATCCCATATGCCCCGGCCTTGTCCATCGGCTCGCCCGTCGCTATATATTCATCTATTTCATTCTTCGAGAGCGGCTTCACGAAGACCTTGGTTTTCTCGACCGCGCTCATCGCCCTGCCCGTCCGGGCGTCCACTATGGCGATGCCGGTCAGTACCTCATGCGCCCTGCCGGAGATAAGCGTCAGCATCCTTCTTGCCTCCGCCTTCGAAGCGGGTTTTCCGAGTATTTCGCCGTCCACTACCACCACCGTATCCGCCCCCAGCACCAGCCCATTTTTGTGCCCCGCCGCGACGGTGCACGCCTTGAGGAGCGCGAGGCGCTTCACGTGATTACGTGGCATTTCGCCGGGCAGCGCGGACTCGTCGGCATCGGCAGGCTCCACAGAATAAAGTATACCAGCCTGTTTCAAAAGCTCGCTCCGGCGCGGGGAAGAAGACGCGAGGATTATTTTTAGTCCCATGGAATAAATTTGTGGCACGTGGGCCGGCCCCTGTAAAATTACAGCGATGACCCTTGCGCCCTCCCTGTTTATGTTAAAAAATCCATTACAATTTGATTAAACTCTTCCGCCTTCTCTATATACGGCAGATGCCCGGCGCCCTCCATTATTCGCACCCGCGCATCCGGGATCGCCCCGGCGAAAACATCCGCGTACGAAGACGGTATCACCCTGTCGTCCTTCCCCCAGATTATAAGCGCCGGCGCTTTAATTTCGGGAAGTTCCTGCTCTATATCCGGGACGAAACCGCGCGCATCGTCGATCTCTTTTATTGTCTTTATCGCCTTCGTCATTTCCTCTGACGGCTTCACTCCCGTCATCTCGCCGGATATGGATTTATAGTAGTTCTCGATCTCGCGCAGGACCTCGTCCACCGGCATCGACGGGTCCGTTGCCCTATGGACTCCGGCGGGCGATACCAGTACGAGCCTGTCGACAAGCCGAGAGAAATCAACGGCAAGCCAGAGCGCGGCCCAGCCGCCCATGGAGCTACCGATAACTGACGCGCGGGGGGCGTTCACGGTTGACAGGAATTGGGAGAGAAAGCGCGCATAGTCCCGGACGCTTTTGATTTCGGGAGCCTGCATGGAGCCGCCGAAGCCCGGCAGGTCTGGAGCGATTACTCTGAAATGGTTTGCAAACGGGCCGCTTTGCCGGTGCCAGAGCTTCGCGGTCGCGCCAGCGCCGTGTATGAGCAGGAGCGGCTTTCCCTCGCCGCCTTCATAGTAGCGGATGAGATGCCCGTTTATTT
>JBARKJ010000064.1:0-24224 GCA_049801375.1 Nitrospirota bacterium
AACTTTGCGTCCTTCAGGTCGAAGAACAGGCGGTCAGGGTCTTTAAGCTTCGTTGAAGAATATTGGACCGCGCCGTCCATATCTATGACGACTCTGGTGTATCCCGTATTGGACCAGTGGCGTATCTCGTTAATCCGGACAGGCCCCTCGCCCTTTATTACTGAGCTCCCTATAATCTTCGGAGCCTCCGGCTCCGCAAGGTGGCCCACCGAAGGGAGAGCGGGAGCAGGAGCGGCGGAAGGTGCAGGGGTGGTGGCTGTAGAGGCAAGGGTGGGTACGGCGGGGGCAATTCCGAGCGCCTTCAGCCGTTTCGACGCCTTCGTCGCCTCTTGCGAACCGGGATAATTTTGTATGCATTCGGAATAGGCCTTCGCCGCGTCGTCCAGATCCGCCTGTACGCGGGAGACCTTGTACAGGCCTTCGCGCGCCTCAGCCCTGGAATAGCTTGCGAGCCGGGCGAAGCTCGTGCCGGGAGCAGACGAGGCAATCCGGTCGAAGCGGGAGATGCACAGCTCCCATGACGTCCGGAGCTTGCGCTTCTTTTTGTCCTTCAGGAGCCGCTTGTACCGGGCCTCCGCCTTCGCGTATGCCGTTTGCGGGTTCTGCTTCGCAAATGCCTGATTCTGGGAAAAGACGGTGCAGATAAAAAAAGAGGCGAGGACGAATACAAAGAATAAAAGCTTGTTGACGCGCATTCTTGCTCTCCGGATGTGTTGCTGATAAGCGGCTAATTGTAACCTTTTGGCGTACCTTAAGTCAATGCGAAAAAATGGGTTAAGACAAGATGGGGAATGGGGAGGCATTAAAAGGTGGAAGCCTTTTAACAGGCGTGGTATGATATTTATTATTTTTTATTGGAGGCGCGTAACTTGGGTATTCCGACGGTGGCGATAGTGGGCAGGCCGAATGTGGGCAAGTCCACCTTGTTTAACAGGATATTGAAGAAGAAGCTCGCGGTGGTCGAGGACGTCCCCGGCGTGACCAGGGACAGGAACTATGCCGCCGCCGTCTATGAAGGCAGGAGCTTTACCATCATCGACACAGGCGGTTTCGAGCCGGTATCCGAGGACAACGTGCTCTCCCAGATGAGGGAGCAGACCGAGCTTGCGGTGCAGGAGGCGGACCTTATAATCTTCATTGCGGACGCCCGCGAGGGCCTTTCGATTTCCGACCTGAAGGTGGCCGAGATCCTCCGGAAATCCGGGAAGCCGGTGCTTTATTGCGTGAACAAGGTGGACGGGCCGAAGCTGGAAGAGGAAGTCTACGATTTCTACAGGCTAGGCGCGGAAGAGCTTTACTCGGTGTCCGCCCTGCACGGGCCGGGCTTCGTGGAGTTGATGGACCGGATGCTGGAGCTGCTCCCCCCGGAGACTGAGATTGCCGAAGCGGAGGAAATCTCCGCCAATATCGCCATCATCGGAAGGCCGAACGTCGGGAAATCCACATTGCTGAACGCCCTTACCGGATCGAAGAGGGCCGTCACGGACAATGTACCCGGCACCACCGTGGACCCGGTGGACATCGAAGTGAAATACTACGGCAAGACTTATAATTTGGTGGATACCGCGGGCATAAGGAGCAGGGGGAAGATAGCCACCGGGATAGAGAAATACAGCGTCATCCGCGCCCTGAAGGCCGTGGAGCGGTGCGACGCGGCGTTCCTTTTGATAGACGCCTCCGAGGGCGTGACCGAGCAGGACAAAAGGATTGGCGGCATCGCCCATGAAGAAGGCAAGGGCATAATAATCACGCTGAACAAATGGGACCTTGTCGGAAAAGAGGAAAAGAACTTCGACGACTACGTGAAAAAAGTCCGCGAAGAGATGAAGTACCTGGACTACGCCCCGGTGGTCGCGATATCGGCGCTGACGAAACAGAGGATAGGGAAGCTCTACGAGCTGGTGGACGAAGTCGTGGCGGAAGGCAGAAGAAGGGTATCCACACCTGAACTGAATAATATTCTGGATTCGGCGGTTAAGGCGCATCCGCCGGGTATGTACAAGGGCCGCCGGGTAAAGTTTTACTTCGGGACGCAGGTCGGGGTATCGCCGCCGACGTTCATCTTTTTCGTGAACAGGCCGGAGGGCGTCCATTTCTCCTATCTCCGGTACCTGGAGAACAGGCTGCGGGAAAAGTACGCTTTCAAGGGGAACCCGGTAAGGATATTCCTGAAGAAGCGCAAAAGGGAAGAGGAGCGGGAAAGGACGCCGGCGGGTTGAAGACCCTGCTTTCCGCGTTCAGGCAGTATTTCAAGGACGGCGGCATATACCTGTCCGCGGCCATATCCTTCTACGCAATACTCTCGTTCGTCCCGCTCATATTTTTCGTGATGCGCGTCTTCGCCCTGGCGCTGGGCATGCACGTGGACATGCGCGAGGCGGTGCTCCAGTTCGCGCGCGGCGCATACCCGGGAATCAGCCCGGGGCTGGGACATGAGATTGACCTGATGGCCGCCAGACGCGGCATTGGGTCGTTGAGCTTCGCGATATTCCTCTGGGTCGGAAGCCTTGTCTTCAGCTCGCTCGACTATTCCATAAACCGGGTCTTCAGGTCGCATCACAGGCGCCGGTTCTTCAGGTCCAGGCTGACCGCGTTCGCGCTGGTAATCCTTTCCGGAATCCTTTTCATGGTGTCTTTCTGGCTGACTTACATCCCTACGTTCATAAGGAAGCATTACGATTTTTTCGGCACGTCAAAGGCGATACCGTTCCTGACGGCGACCATCCTCGTAAAGGCCGTCCCGGTGGTGCTCACCTGTCTTTCGTTCATGCTCCTGTACCGGCTCCTCCCAAGGAAGAAGATAAGCGTGAAGGACGCGGCTATCGGCGGGGTAGCCGCCGGACTGCTCTGGGAGGCGGCGAAGATAGTCTTCACCTGGTACGTGGGGAGGATGCAGTCGTTGAGCCTCTACGGCTCGTTCACGACGCTGATATTCTTCATGCTGTGGATATATTATTCGGCTACGATATTCCTGCTGGTCGCCGAGGTCCTGTACGTCCGGACACACCGAATGCGCTTGAAAAAGGTAACGTGAAATTATAAAATTACCTCGCGTGTTGAATAATAATTTTTCGGAAGGGACGCTCCTCCCGAAGAATAGTACCCGGAGGCATTGATGGTCCTGATAAATTACGCCACCAAGGAAATCGTCGCGAAGATAGTCTATTACGGCCCCGGCCTGTGCGGCAAGACCACTAACCTCCAGCACATATACACGAAGCTGAACCCTAAGAAGCGTGGCAAGATGATATCCATCGCCACCCAGGCGGACAGGACGCTCTTCTTCGATTTCCTGCCTGTGGAACTCGGCGTGGTGCAGGGCTTCAAGGTGCGCTTCCAGCTATATACCGTGCCGGGCCAGGTATTTTACGGCGCCACCAGGAAACTGGTGCTGAAAGGCGCGGACGCGGTCGTCTTTGTCGCGGATTCCCAGGCAGACGTGCTGTCGAAGAACGTGGAGAGCGTCGAAGACCTGAAACAGAACCTCCTGGAGAACGGCCTTGACCCCCAGGCTATCCCCATCGTATTCCAGTACAACAAGCGGGACCTCCCGAACATAATCGACGCGGCGCTACTGGACGGCAATATAAACTTCAGGCAGGCGCCGAATTACGAAGCATCGGCGCTGACCGGCATGGGGGTGATGGAGACCTTCAGGGGGGTTATATCGCTCCTGATACAAGACCTGAAGCGCAAGCACACGATGATGGACACGGGCATAAAGGAGCTTCCCGCCGATATGTTCGAGCCGAAGCGCGACGACGGCCTCCCGGCAGCCGATTTGAAGCTGGAACTGGAACTGGGCTCCGGCATCAGGGATGAGGAGCCGAAGGAAGGCAAGGAAGAGAAGGAAGAGAAGGCGGCGGAATCCCTCCTGGACCGGATAGAGACGATAACGCTCGCGGATACCCTTCAGGCGGAGGTTTTTTTCGATACCGTGCGGGCGGGCAGTGAGGCTGAGGAGGCAAAGGAGAAAGCGCAGACGGCAGGCATCGAGCTGTCGCACGCAACCGGCGAGTTTAAGGTAGAGTTCGACATGGAAGATACCCGCGAGCTTACTCCCGAAGAGATTACGGACGCGCCGGACGAGGGCTACCTGGGAATGGATATGACCGGACCCGAGATGACGGAGCCGGAAGGCGTGGTGACGGCCCCGACTTTAGATAAGCCGTCGCGTAAGCCTGCCCCGAAGTCCGCCCCGGAAGCGGTAGGGGAGTCTGCACCAAACCCGGTCAGGGAACCTGCCCCGGAACCTGTGCTGGAAGCGGCCGGGAAGCCAGTGCGGGAGCCTGTGCAGGAAAATTTGCTCGAACAAGGGACAAATGCCCCTCAGTTTGATATAATCCCATTAATCGAACGTATGGCGAAGCTGGAAGAAGCGATCACGGAGTTAAAGCATATTTCCGAGGGACGCGACCGGCTTATGCTCTCGGTGCTGGAAGCGATGCGCGACCTGAAGAAAAACTTTCTGGACTCCAATGAAAGAATAGAGGACGCGCTCAGGAACCTGACGGAAAAAGCGGAGTCCAGGAAAAAGAAATGGTTTTAATAAAAGGAGCGGCGGCATGATGGAACCGGTAATGTGCCCCTTCTGCGGTGGCGGGGAACTTCTGGAAGAAGAAGAGTCGGAGATGGAGACCGAGGACGAGTACTGGGTGATCTACCACTGGCGCTGTCCGGACTGCGGAGAGGTGTTCGAGAAAATAGTCGCGAGGCCGCTCTCGGAGTCTTTCGAGGAACTGGAAGACGACGAGGGGCCGTTGTGGAGTTGAACCTTTCCTGATAAGCATAACTCTGAAACATCGAGAAATTTGAATATTGCCTTGAAAAAGTGCCAGATATCTAATCCGTTTGTATTATATCCCTATACAATAGTCGCTATTTTCAGATAATTATTCTTTTTCAGTTGACACTATAATGGTTTTGGAATATCATTCGCGACGGTTAGGTTAATCCTGTTATTAGTTTCATAAATAATCAAGTTAAAACGAGTGCTTAGGGGGGTTGTATTTAATGCAGACGCCCGGAACTCTTCTCCCGCTTGATTACTGGCCCATCGTAATATATCTAGCTGTCGCCGTTGCGTTCGGCGTCGTCACCATATCATTAGGAACCCTTCTCCGCCCAAGCCGTCCGGACGTTTCAAAGCTTTCCCCTTACGAGTGCGGCTGTCCGCCGGTGGGGGACGCCAGGGAGCAGTTCTCGGTCCGTTTCTATATCGTCGCAATGCTCTTCGTCCTGTTCGACCTCGAAGCCGTTTTCATGTACCCCTGGGCGATATCGTTCGACAAGCTGGGCCTGTTCGGGTTCGTGGAGATGCTTATCTTCATCGCGATACTCCTGGTCGGATATTTCTACGCCTGGAAAAAGGGAGCGCTCGAATGGGACTGATCGAAGGACGGTTCGAAGACAATTTCGTCACCACCAAAATAGACTGGGTTATTAACGCCGCGAGGGCGTATTCCATCTGGCCCATGACCTTCGGGCTGGCATGCTGCGCGATAGAGATGATACACGCGTACGGCGCGCCGCAGATGGACTTCGACAGGTTCGGCGTCATACCGCGAGGGACGCCCAGGCAGTCCGACCTCATGATAGTCGCCGGGACCCTCACGAAGAAAATGGCCCCCGTCCTGAGGAAAGTCTACGACCAGATGCCGGAGCCCAGGTGGGTCATAGCTATGGGCAGCTGCGCCTGCACGGGCAACATCTACCAGACGTACAGCGTCGTCCGGGGTGTGGACCAGATAGTGCCGGTGGACGTTTTCATTCCGGGCTGTCCGCCCAGGCCGGAGGCGCTGTTCTTCGCGGTGAAGAAGCTCCAGGACAAGATAATGAGCGGCAGGAACGTGCGAAAACCTTTGTTTGCCGAGAAGGGATAAACTTAAGCCTTGCATCCCGATAATATTGTCGAGCAGATAAGAGAGCGTTTCCCGGACGACGTCATCGGTTCAGGGAGCGCCTACGGGCAGAGCTGGGCCGTTCTCAAAAGGGAAAAGCTACAGGATATATGCCGCTTTCTGAAGGATGACCCGGACGTCAAGATGGACTACCTGATCGACATCACCGCGGTGGACTGGCTGCCGAAGGCCCCGAGGTTCGAGGTGGTCTACAACATGCACTCGATGAAGCACGGCCACCGTATCCGCCTCAAGGTGCCGGTGGAGGACGACCAGGACCCCTGGGTGCCGACGGTTTCCGGCATCTGGAGGACCGCCTGCTGGCACGAGAGAGAGACTTTCGACCTGTTCGGGATATTGTTCCATGGCAACCAAGATCTGAGAAGAATACTCCTGCCGGAAGACTGGGAAGGCCATCCGCTTAGGAAGGATTACCCCATCGAGGGGCCCGAGTGGAGCTTCACGCCCTGGCCGGAATAAGTTCTAAACCTGTTACCTTTTTGGAAAAAGGTAACGCCAAAAACTTTTAAACTATTTTGGGTCCGGCTTTCTTTTGGTTACTTTTCTTTCACCTGAAAGAAAAGTAACGAACATAAAAATTAAAATGCCGCTTACCACTAAAGAGATAACTATAAACATGGGCCCGCAGCACCCCAGCACCCACGGGGTCTTAAGGCTCGTACTGGAGCTGGACGGCGAGGTCGTCATCTCCTGCACGCCGCATATCGGGTATCTCCACAGGGGCTCCGAAAAGCTTGCGGAGACGAAGACGTACCAGCAGATAGTCCCGCTTACGGACCGCTTCGACTACCTCTCCTGCGGCAACAACAACCTTGCATACGCCATCGCGGTAGAGAAGATGATGGGCATAGAGGTCCCTGAACGGGCAGACTACCTGCGCGTTATAGTCGCGGAGCTGTCCAGGCTTTCCTCGCACCTGCTCTGGCTCGCCACACACGCCGCGGACATCGGCGCGGTAACGGTCCTTCTGTACTGCCTCCGGGAGAGGGAAGAGTTAATGAACCTCTTCGAGATACTCACCGGGGCTAGGCTCACGGTATCCTACATAAACATCGGCGGTGTAAGGCGCGACGCCACCCCCGAGTTCTTCCGGCGCACGCGTGAGTTCATGGATGTGATGCCGAAGAGGATAAACGAATACAACACCCTCATAATGCAGAACCGCATCTGGCTTGGCCGTACGCAGGGCATCGGAATAATATCTTATAACGAAGCGATAGACTGGGGGCTTACCGGCGGGTCGCTCCGTGGTTCGGGGGTGGACTACGACTTGAGGAAGGCCATGCCGTACGCGGCATACGACAGGCTGAGGTTCGAGGTCCCGCTTGGAGGCAGGGGCGACGTGTACGACCGCTACATCGTGCGCATGGATGAGATGAACGAGTCCATAAGCATGATAAAGCAGTGCCTCCAGCACATGCCCGACGGCCCGTACAAGGCCGATATACCCACGGTTACGCTTCCGCCCAAAGACCGCGTGATGCAGGACATCGAGACGCTGGTCCACCAGTTCGTACTGGTCTCCAAAGGGTTTCCGGTCCCGAAGGGTGAGATATACGTCGGCGCGGAAGTGCCGAAAGGCGAGCTTGGGTTCTATATCGTATCGGACGGCTCGGAGAAGCCGGTCCGCATGAAGGTGCGCTCCCCGAGCTTCGTGAACCTGCAGTGCCTGCCCAGGATGGTGCATGGGCACATGATCGCAGACATCGTCTCCTGTATCGGGAGCATAGACATAGTCCTGGGCGAAGTGGACAGGTAGGGATGACTCTGTAAGGGCCGACCCGGTCGGCCCGTTAAGAAAATTTCCGGCGCGGCCTTTGGTGTCGCGCCCTTCACGCTAAATTTAAATAGGTTCAATGGTTACGTTAAGCGAAAATACACTCCAGGAAATCGAACGGGCCGCGTCCAAGTACGTGGATAGGAAGAGCGCGCTGATGGCGGCGCTCTGGGCGGCCCAGGAGGAGTACGGGCATCTCTCCGCCGACGTCATAGAAGCGGTGGCGGCGGCGATAGGCGTGTCGAACGCGAAGGCCCAGGGCCTCGCGACATACCATTCGCTCTACTGGAAGAAGCCCGTCGGCAAATACGTCGTCATGCTCTGCACGAACATCGCGTGCACTCTCTGCGGCGCGGAGACTTATCTCGAACACCTGGAGAAAAAGCTCGAAATACACGAGGGAGAGACTACCCCCGACGGGAGGTTCACCCTCCAGGAAGTGGAATGCATAGGCGCGTGCGGAAACGCCCCGGCGATGGTCATAAACGAGACGTTCTATTACGACCTGACCGAAGCGCGTATCGACGAGATTCTGGGGAGCCTGGAATAACTTAAATGGAAAAGATTCTTCTAAAAAACGCCGACGTCCCGAACATAAACGATATAGAAGTCTATATCGCAAACGGCGGATACAAGTCGCTGGACAAGGCGTTCCAGATGGGGTCCAAGGACGTGCTGGAAGAGGTGAAGCGCTCAGGGCTTCGGGGCCGGGGAGGCGCGTGGTTCCCCGCCGGGATGAAATGGCAGTTCTGCGTCGAGGTAAATAAATTCCCGAAGTACCTTATAGCGAACGCGGACGAGGGCGAGCCCGCAACCTTCAAGGACAGGCCGTTCCTCGAGAAAGACCCGCACCAGCTTATCGAAGGCATGATCGTCTCCGCATACGCGATAGGCGCTTCCAAGGGCTACATATACCTCCGCGGCGAATACCCGCAGGGCTACAAGGTATTAAACGCCGCTATAGAACAGGCGTACAAGAAGAACATCCTCGGCAATAACATAAAGGGTACGGAATTCTCGTTCGATCTCGTTGTACACAGGGGCGCGGGCGCGTACATCTGCGGCGAGGCCTCGGCGCTCATCGAATCCCTCGAAGGCAAGCGCGGCCAGTTCCGCGTCAGGCCGCCGTACATGGCCACGCACGGCGCGTTCGGGATGCCGACTGTCGTTAACAACGTCGAGACCTTGGTCAACGTATCGCACATAATAAACGGCGGCGCGGACTGGTGGAGTTCCATAGGCTCCAAGGACTCGCCGGGGCCGAAGGTGTTCGGGATAAGCGGACATTTGAATAAACCGGGGCTGTACGAACTGCCGATGGGCGTTACGCTCCGCGAACTTATATACGAGCACGGCGGCGGCATAAAGGGCGGGAAAGAGCTGAAGGCCATAATACCCGGCGGCGTGTCCACCTCGATGCTGACTCCGGAGCACCTGGATATCAATATGGACGTGAAGTCGCTCCAGAGCGCCGGTTCCGCGATAGGCTCCGGCGCCACGACGGTAATGAGCGAGGACGCCTGCGTGGTGCACATGGTCTGGCGGGCGATGGCGTTCTTCTACCACGAGTCGTGCGGGCGCTGCACTCCGTGCAGGGAAGGAACGGACTGGATGGTGAAGATACTCGCGAGGATAGAGAACGGCGAGGGGAGGCTCGACGACCTGAAGATACTTGAAGACGTCTGCCATACCATCCACAACAACTGCTTCTGCCCGCTGGGCGAGGGCGCGGTCAACCCTGTGCTTTCCGGGCTCAAGTATTTCAGGCATGATTTCGAAGAGCATATCATGAGGCGCGGCTGCCCATTGGGCTTCAAGGCGAGGGCGAGGCACTGATGATAAACATAAAGATAAACGGCATCCCTCTGACGCTTGAGAAGCCGACGAACATCATAGAGGCGGCGGCCAAGGTCGGCGTACACGTGCCCCATTTCTGCTACCATAAAGAACTCTCGATATATGCAGGGTGCAGGATATGCATGGTGGAGATAAAGGGCAGGCCTAAGCTTGTCCCGGCATGCGCGACGGCGGTATCGGACGGTATGGAGATAGTCACGGAGTCCGAGAAGATAGCGAAATCCAGGAAGGGCGTGCTGGAACTTCAGCTCACGCATCACCCGCTGGAATGCCCGGTCTGCGACAAGGGCGGCGAGTGCACGCTCCAGGACTACACCTTCCGCTACGGCGCGGACCGCTCCCGCTTTATCGAAAAGAAGCGCGTGATACCGGTCAACTACGAGAACCCGCTTTTAGAGCGCAACATGGAGCGCTGCGTGAACTGCAAACGCTGCGTCCGCATCTGCGCCGAGGTACAGGGCGACTGGGTGCTCTCGGACATGAACCGCGGCTCAAGGGTCACGATGGAGTCGTTCTGCGGCAACGAAGAGGAATGCGTCCACTGCGGGCACTGCCTCTCCAACTGCCCGGTAGGCGCCATCCAGAGCAGGCTTACCAAAAACCAGATACGCCCGTGGTTCGTGGAGCGGCAGGCGGAGACGATTTGCCCGTACTGCGGCGACGGCTGCACCTTATACCTCCAGAGCAGGGAGGACACGATAATCCGCGCCCTTTCGGACGAGACTTATTCAAAGGGCAGCAACCGCGGAAGCCTCTGCGTGCGCGGCAGGTTCGGATACGATTTCCCGAACAACCCGGAGCGGCTCTCGAAGCCGCTCATAAGGAAAGACGGGAGTTTCGTCGAGGCCACGTGGGACGAAGCGATATCCTTCGTCGCGGATAAGCTTGGCAGGATAAAATCCTCCGCCGGGCCGGACGCCGTCGGCGCGGTAATCGGCGGGAGGAACACGAACGAGGAATCCTACCTGCTCCAGAAATTCATGCGCGTAGTGGTAGGGACGAACAACGTAGACAACATGGCCCGCCTCGGCCACGTGAACGCGCTCACCGCCCTGGAGGACGCCTTCGGCCTGGGCGGGATGACGAACCAGATAAAAGACATCGCCCAGTCGGGCGCGGTCTTCTTAATCGGAAACGACGCGGCCGCGGAGAACCCCATCACCGGGCTCGCCATAAAGCGCGCGGTATTCAAAAAAGGCGCTAAGCTGATCGTCGCCGACGCGGGCAAGAACTCTATGACAAAGCATGCCACCCTGAGGCTAACTTACCGGCCCGGGACCGAGGGCAAGCTGATAAAGGCGATGATAAATGTCGTGTTCACGGAAAATCTCCAGGATAAAGCCCTCGAAGAGAAAAACAAGGCCCTGTTCGAGAAGATAAAGGTTCTGATGTCTCAGAACACGCCGGAAAAGGCGGAGGAAGAGACGGGCATCCCGGCGGCTGACATAAGGAAGGCCGCGACGATTTTCGCCACGGCGCCCGCCGCGTCTATAGTCTTCGGCAGGGGCGTCACCGCGAGCACATGCGGATACAGGAACTCCCTCGCGCTCTCGGACCTCTCGCTCATCACCGGCAACGTGGGCCGCTCCGGCGGCGGCGTAAACCCTATGGCCGCAAAGGCCGGCGAGCAAGGGGCGTGCGACATGGGCGCCCTGCCCGACAGGCTGCCCGGCTACAGGAAAGTGGAAAACGCCGCGGACAGGAAGAGGCTCGGTTCGCTCTGGAGGACGGAGCTTTCGAGTAAGCCCGGCCTGACCGTGATGGAGATGTTCGAAAGGGCGGCCACGGGCGAGCTGCAGGCGCTTTATGTCGTGGGCTCGGACCCGGCGTCACTGCTCCCGGACAGGACAAAGACGATAGAGGCGCTGAAGAAAGTGAAGTTCCTGGTAGTGCAGGACGTGTTCATGAGCGAGACAGCCGCGCTCGCGGACGTGGTACTCCCGGCGGCCACCTTCGCGGAGAAGGACGGGACTTTCACAAACTCCGAGCGCAGGGTGCAGAGGATCCGCCCGGTAATGAAAGTCAGGCCCGGCGCAAAGCCGGACGGGGAGATAGTCTGCCTGATATCCGACAAGATGGGCCGTCCGATGGACTGGATGCCTTCGATAGTTATGGACAAGATTGCCATATCCACCCCCATATACGCGGGCATAACGCATGAACTGCTGGACCACGGCGGGGTGCAGTGGCCTTATTACGAAGAGATGAAATCGGGCACCGAGATACTTCACTCCCACGGGTACGACGCCAAAAGGGCGGCCAAGGAAGAGGAGATCGCCGCGAAGGTCACCGCGGCCGGTAACGTGAAGAAGGAGTTCGACGAAGGTTTCCCGTTCTTCGCGGACATCGCCGTCTCCCTGTACCACTCCGGGACGACCACCCGTAAGTCCAAGGGGCCGAACCTCGTAGTGGGCAAGCCGTTCGCGGCGCTGAACCCGGCGGACGCTAAGGGACTTGGCGTAGCCGAGGGACAAAAGATAAAAGTGCGCTCCCGTTCCGGGTCGCTGAAGCTGAACGTCAAGCTGGACCGCGAAGTGCCGAAGGGCATAGTGCATATCCCGGACCACTTCCTTGGCTTCGGGTGCAGCGCACTGACCGAGATAATACTTGACCCGGTGAACAAGGTCCCGGCGGCGCGCTACTGGCCGGTATCCATCGAACCCGATCAAAAGTAGACGGAGAATATAACAGTGGGTTTCGCGGACTTTGGCATATATACCTTAATGACCCTGCTCGGGATAGCCGTGGTGCTCGTGTTCACGATGCTGAACGCGGCGTACCTGACCTACTACGAGCGCAAGGTGATGGGCCACATGCAGGCCAGGGTCGGGCCGATGCACACCGGGCCGCACGGCTTGCTCCAGCCGCTGGCTGACGGACTGAAGCTCTTCTTCAAGGAGGACATTATCCCGGCCAAAGCGGACAGGAAGGTATTCGTCCTGGCCCCGCTGATGGCGCTAGTCCCGGCGTTTATCGCGTATGCGGTCGTGCCCTTCGGCCCGGAGGTAACCATATTCGGGCGTACGGTGCACCTTTACGTCACGGACCTGAACATCGGCATACTCTACGTCCTGGCGCTCTCTTCGCTCGGCGCGTACGGGATAATCATGGCGGGATGGTCCTCCAACAGCAAATACGCGCTGATGGGCGGCCTTCGCTCCGCGTCCCAGGTCATAAGCTATGAGATACCGATGGGGCTCGCGATAATATCGGTTTTGATGATGACCGGCTCGCTCTCGCTGGTTGATATAACGAAGGGGCAGGCGCATCTGTGGAATGTTGCCTATCAGCCGGTCGCGTTCATCATATACTTGATATCCGGGATCGCCGAGACGAACCGCGCGCCGTTCGACCTGCCGGAGGCGGAGAACGAACTGGTGGCCGGGTTCCACGTCGAATACTCCGGGATGCGTTTCGCGTATTTCTTCATGGCGGAATATGCGAACATGCTCATGGTCTCGTGCATTGCGGTGGTGCTCTTCCTGGGCGGCTGGAACCCCATAATCCCGCGCCAGGTGTTCGAGATGGTGCCGCTATTCGGGCAGTACCTGGGCTTCCTTGGCGACCCTGCGGTATGGTGGTTCATCATCAAGATATACGCATTCTTCTTCATGTTCCTCTGGATCAGGGCGACTCTGCCGAGGCTCAGGTACGACCAGCTCATGAGGCTTGGGTGGAAGATACTTATCCCGTTAGGGCTTTTGAACATACTCGTTACGGGACTTATCAGGATACTTGTCAAAGGGTAATAGGAGCCGGACTTTGAAGGGTTTCGAAAAGTTCATAAAGACAATCACCTTCTGGGAAATCCTCAAGGGGCTGAAGCTTACCTTCTCCACCATGCTCACGAAGCCGGTGACGAAGCTCTACCCCATCGAGAGGCCGGTAATCCCGCCCGTGTTCAGGGGACTTCACGCGATGAGGCGCTACCCGGACGGGACCGAGATGTGCATCGCCTGCGGGCTATGCGCGGCGTACTGCCCGACCGGGTGCATAAAGATAAAAACCTCCGAGGGGCCGGGACACAAGAAGAAGCTGGACTCATACGAGATTGAGCTACTGAAGTGCCTGTTCTGCGGCTACTGCGTCGAGGCGTGCCCGGTAAGGGCGCTCACCATGACCCAGGAGTATGAGCTGGCGAGCTACTCCAAGGAGAAGCTCCTCTATACGAGGGAGATGCTACTCGCCAACGGCGACAGGTACAGAGGAAAGGAGACACACTTAGACTGATGCTACTTCAGGCAGGGTTCATATATTTCGCGTCCGTCATAGTGTTCTGCGCGCTCATGGTGATCACCAGGAAAAACCCGGTGCACTGCGCGCTCTTCATGCTCCCGCTGTTCTTCCACGTGGCGGGGCTTTTCATAATTCTGGACGCCGAGTTCGTCGCGGCGGTGCAGGTGCTCGTTTACGCCGGGGCGATCATGGTGCTGTTCCTCTTCGTTATCATGCTATTCCGAGGCGAGGGGTCAAAGGATAAGAGCTTCGTGCCGGGATGGCCAATAATCGCGCCGCTCGTAATTGCCCTCATGGGCCTTTTCATGTCGATATTGATGAGAGCAAACTTCAACGGAGTGCAGGACAAGTACACCATCGAGGCCGTCAAAGCGGCCGGAAACTCTCAGACGATAGGCATGGTGCTCTACTCGGACTATCTCTTCCCATTCGAGGTCGCGTCGATCATCCTGCTGGTTGCGATGGTAGGCGCGATAGTACTGGCGAAGAAAAAAATAGATTAACGGGGGATATTCATGATACCGCTTTCATGGTACATAGCTCTTAGCGTGGTGGTGTTCTCCATAGGAGTCCTGGGCGTCCTCATCAGGCGGAACGTCATAATAATCTTCATGTGCATCGAGCTTATCTTAAACTCCGTGAACATCGCGCTTGTCGCCTTCTCACATTACTTAAACTCCATGCGGGGGCAGATTTTCGTTTTCTTCATAATGACGGTCGCGGCGGCGGAGGCGGCGATAGGCCTGGCCATAATCATCTCCATGTACAGGAACAAGGAGACGCTCAATACGTCCGAAATCAATATAATGAAGTGGTAAAGTAGCTAGCCAAAAGTTTTTCGTGTTACCTTTTTTCAAAAAGGTAACGGTTTAAGGGTAAAAACGAGACTCTCATGATAAAATACGCGCTGATACCTCTTTTCCCGTTGACGGCCTTCTTGGTGTCCGGACTATTCGGACACTGGCTGAAGGAAAAGGCAAAGTGGCCGCCGATAATCGCGGTGCTGGCGTCGTTCGCGCTGTCCGTATCCACGCTTTTCGACGTCATGGGCGGGCAGACCGTCAACGCCGTCCTGTACTCCTGGATTACATCGGGCAATTTCGACATCCATATCGGGTTCAAGATAGACCAGTTGACCGCCGTGATGCTCATCGTCGTCACCACGGTCAGCTCGCTCGTCCACATATATTCCACCGGCTACATGCACGGGGACAAGGGCTATCCGCGCTTCTTCTCCTATCTGGCGCTCTTTACGTTCTCCATGCTGATGCTTGTCATGGCGGACAACTTCCTCCAGCTTTACGTGTTCTGGGAAGCGGTCGGCCTTTGCTCCTATCTCCTTATCGGGTTCTGGTACGAGAAGAAGTCCGCGTCTGACGCGGGCAAGAAGGCGTTCATCGTGAACCGGGTCGGCGACTTCGGCTTTGGTCTCGGCGTGATGCTCATATTCATAACCTTCGGCACGCTGAACTACGACGCGGTCTTCGCGGCCGTGCCGTCCCATATCGGGCAGATGGTGAATATCCTCGGACACACCTATAGCCTCTACACCGTAATCGCGCTCCTTCTCTTTATGGGAGCGGTAGGGAAGTCCGCGCAGCTCCCGCTGCATGTCTGGCTGCCGGACGCCATGGAAGGCCCCACCCCGGTCTCCGCACTGATCCATGCGGCGACTATGGTGACGGCGGGCATATTTATGGTGGCCCGCTGTCACCCGATATTCAACGAGTCCCAGACCGCGCTTGACGTGGTCACCTGGACCGGAGGCATAACGGCGATTTTCGCGGCGACCATCGCGCTCACGCAGTTCGACATAAAGCGCGTCATCGCGTACTCCACCATAAGCCAGCTCGGATATATGTTCGTGGCCTGCGGCGTGGGCGCGTACGCGGCGGGCATATTCCACCTGATGACGCATGCGTTCTTCAAGGGCCTTTTGTTCCTCGGCGCGGGCAGCGTAATCCATTCGCTATCCGGGGAGCAGGACATGCGCAAGATGGGCGGCCTTGCCGGGAAGATCAAATGGACATACATCACCTTCCTCGCTGCCTCAATATCTATATCCGGCATACCTCCATTCGCGGGCTTCTTCAGCAAGGACGAGATACTCTGGAAGGCGTACAGCTCGCCGGGCGCGGGCCATGCGGTCTATTACCTTCTGGCGCTTGCCGCATTCCTCACCGCGTTCTACTCCTTCAGGCTGATCTTCATGACGTTCCACGGCAAGTCCAACGTGAGCCCCGAGGTCTCGCACCACGTCCACGAATCCCCGCCGAACATGCTCGTCCCGCTGATAGTCCTGGGCGCGCTTGCTGTGGTAGCCGGTTTCGTCGGAGTGCCGGAGATTCTGGGCGGGTCGAACAGCTTCCAGCATTTCATGTCGGGCGTATTCGGCAACGAGGCGGCTGAAGCGGCCCCCGCGGGCTTGGAAATGACCATGATGGCCGTCTCCGTCCTTATCGGAGTGTCCGGAATCGCGCTTGCCTGGTTCATGTATATCGTGAAACCGGACCTCCCCGGCAAGCTTGCGAAGGCCTTCGGCCCGGTATACAAGCTCCTGTACAACAAGTATTATATCGATGAAATTTACAACTTCGTTTTCGTCCGGTCCATCAAGTGGGTGTCCACGAATATCTTATGGAGCATAGTGGACGTAGGGATAATAGACGGGTTCGTCAATGCGATCGCATCTCTGGTTGAGGCGATGAGCCGGGTGCTCCGGAGGATTCAGACCGGATACTACAACCACTACGCCTTCGGGATGGCCTTCGGCGTGTTGTTGATCGTCGGAATTTACCTGTTCGCCAGATAAATTTGATAGATAAAGGGGATAACCTTTGACCGGATACATAATGAACAGCATGGGCTACCCGATTTTAAGCCTCGTCTGTTTCCTGCCATTAATCGGGGCAATAGCGATTATCCTCCTGGGCAAAAACGACACCGTGTCCAAATGGATGGCCCTGATAACCTCCGGGTTAACCTTCTTGGTCTCGATCCCGCTGGTCACGAACTTCGACCGGGGCACGTCCAATATGCAGTTCGTGGAGCAAAAGAGCTGGATTCCGTCCTGGCACGTTAACTACATCGTCGGCGTGGACGGCATATCGGTCCTGCTGGTCCTGCTCACCACGCTCTTGTCCGTCATCTGCGTCATATCCTCCTGGAAGGCGATAACCACGAAGGTCAAGGAGTATATGATATCGCTCCTCCTTCTGGAGACGGGGATGATCGGCGTCTTCATCGCACTCGACCTCTTCCTGTTCTATATCTTCTGGGAGGCGATGCTCATCCCGATGTTCCTCCTCATCATCGTATGGGGCGGGCCAAGAAAAATGTACGCCGGCTTGAAATTCTTCCTTTATACGCTGGCCGGGAGCGTGCTGATGCTTCTGGGCATAATATCGCTGTATTACGAGGGCGGGCACACCTTCGAGATCGTAAAGCTTATGGGCCGGCATTTCCCGCCGGAGTTCCAGTACTGGACGTTCCTCGCGTTCTTCATCGCCTTCGCGATAAAGGTCCCGATGTTCCCGTTCCACACATGGCTGCCGGACGCGCACGTCGAGGCCCCCACGGCGGGCAGCGTCATCCTTGCGGGCGTCCTTCTGAAGATGGGCACCTACGGTTTCTTAAGGTTCAACCTGCCGATGTTCCCGGATGCGACCCTGCACTTCACGCCGGCCATCCTTGTCCTTTCGGTGGTGGCGATAATCTACGGCGCGCTCGTCGCAATGATACAGAAGGACCTGAAAAAATTAATAGCCTACTCCTCCGTCAGCCACATGGGTTTCGTGACGCTTGGCATTTTCGCCTTCACCCGGCAGGGCATGGAGGGCGGGATACTCCAGATGCTGAACCACGGCGTCACGACCGGCGCCCTCTTCCTCTGCGTCGGGATCATCTACGAGCGCACGCATACCAGGATGATAGCCGATTTCGGCGGGCTTACCAAGAAGCTCCCCATATACGCCGCGTTCTTCATGATATTTACCCTGTCCTCGCTCGGGCTTCCCGGTATGAACGGGTTCATCGGCGAGTTCCTTATACTGCTTGGCGCGTTCACCACGCAGAGGCTCTATGCCGTGATCGGCACCACGGGCATAATACTCGGCGCGGCCTACATGCTCTGGATGTACCAGCGCGTGATGTTCATGGAGCTTAAACCGAAAAACGAGTCGCTTATAGACCTCTCGTGGAGGGAAGCCGTCACTTTAATACCGCTCGCGGTGTTCGTTTTCTGGATCGGCATCTTCCCCAACCCGTTCCTGGGGATAATGCACGAGACGGTAAGACACCTGCTGGAGCAGGTTAACGGGCCGCAGAACATCGCGTCCACCGCCGCTTTCCTGAAATTTTAGAGGAGCAATATATGCCGATGATCTCTACAGCCGACCTGACAGCCATCTCCCCGGAGATTATCGTGGTATGCTCCGCGATGGCGGTCCTCCTTCTGGGGCTTTTCGTCAAGAAGGAGTGGCGCTTCCTGCTGGGCTACCTCTCGGTGGCCGGGCTTGCCGCCGCGGCGTTCCAGAGCTGGGCCATGAGGTCGGATGTCCACAGCGCGTTCTTCGGGATGTTCATCCTGGATGCCTACGCGACTTATTTCAAGATGGTGTTCTACGTCGCTGCATCAATAGCGCTCCTTATCTCCATAAGCTTCGTGAAGACCGAGAAGATAGAGCGGGGCGAGTATTACAGCCTCATGCTCTTCGCCACCGCCGGGATGATGGTCATGGCCTCTGGCTCCGACCTGATATCCATCTATCTGGGCATCGAGCTGATGGCGCTTTCGATATATATCCTGGCGGGTTTCATCAGAAAATCCCTGCGCTCCAACGAAGCCGCGCTGAAATACTTCCTGCTGGGTGCGTTCTCCTCGGGCATCCTGCTCTACGGCATAGCGTTGATATACGGCATCACCGGCACAACGAACTTAAGGGATATCGCGGTGTTCATCCAGACGGGGACATTCAGCAAGCCCGCGCTCGTCCTCTCCATGATATTGTTGACGGCGGGTTTCGGGTTCAAGGTCGCGGCGGTGCCTTTCCATATGTGGACGCCGGACGTCTATGAAGGCGCGCCGACCTCCGTAACCGCTTTCATGTCCGTTGGGCCGAAGGCCGCCGCGTTCGCGGCATTCCTCCGCGTCTTCGTAACCGCGCTACCCGGAATACAGGCGGACTGGACGATTATAATCGCCACCCTGGCCATACTTTCCATGCTCATCGGAAACGTGGTCGCCATCTCCCAGACGAACATCAAGAGGATGCTGGCGTATTCCAGCATCGCCCACGCCGGTTACGCCTTGGTAGGCTTCGCAGCGGGAGGAAGGGCGGGCATCTCAAGCGTAATGACGTACCTGCTGATATACGTGTTCATGAACTTAGGCGCGTTTGGCATGGTCGTGGCCCTGTCAAGGGGCGGCATGACCGGAGAGCGCATCGAGGACTTCGCTGGCCTGTCCAAAAAGAACCGCATGGCGGCGCTTTTGATGCTGATATTCATGTTCTCGCTGGCGGGCATCCCGCCGACCGCAGGGTTCATCGGCAAGTTCAATATTTTCATGGCCGCCCTGAACTCCGGGTTCCTGTGGCTCGCGCTGATAATGGTTGCGATGAGCACGGTTTCGGCCTTCTTTTACCTGCGGGTTGTGCTGGTGATGTACATGAAAGAGCCGGAAGACGAGCGCAAGGTCACTCCGAATCTTTCTATGTATACGGCGATGGCCGTCGCGGCGTACGCCGTCCTGTATATAGGGATGAACCCGTATGGCGTCTTAAACTTCGCGTTCAAATCCGTCTCCGGGCTGATGTAGGAAACCCGCCCGGGCGACGCAGAAATCCATCCTGACATAGAATCCATTCTGGCATAGAAAGCGGCCCGGCTGACCATATTCCCCTTCTTCTTTGTTCATAATCAATATAAAGTATCACCAAAAGTCATTAAAATCAAAGGGAATTCCGATATTCGGGTATACTTGACATAAGGGTCTACCAAGCGTTATAATATAGCTGTAGACGGTAGATAGGCGTGATTGATCTTTGAAAAAGATTCTCTGCGGTGCAGGAATGGCGGCTTCTGCTTTTCTCTTGCAGGTTCATAAGAATGGGGGCCTCTGCACAGGGTAATTTGCCCGTCTCTTGCCTCCTTTCGGGGCGGGTGAGAAGCTACTGGCGGGGTCCCCATTAACCGATGAACAATGCATCGGAAAAGGCTATTAGCCTAAGCCTGTTTCGCAGGGAATAAATAATTGGGGATGGGATAAAAGAAGGTCAATAAGGGAGGTGAACGAAGACCTTCAAAAACATTCTATCCTCAAGGACTATTAAAGTAGATACCGCGCTGGTTCACGCTAGTGAACGTTAAGCTACTCATCCGTAGGGCGCGTAACACCGCCTCAAAGCGTGGCAGGCCGGGCCTTTAAAGCCTCAAAAATGACCTGTTGCTGACGGATTGGGAAAAAGGAACGGAGCGCGGTATCTGTTTTTTTTATTTTTTAAGTAGTTCCAGAAGCCACGCGGGCGGCCTGACGGGTTTTCCCTGCCTGTCGACGAATGCATGTAGCGTCATCCCTTCCGCAAGGTTTTCGTTATCACGCAATATCTCGTATTTAAATCCCAGACGCACTCCCTTGCTTTCCGAAACTACGGTCCTGATGGTGAGAAGATCGTCATATAGCGCCGATTTCAGGTACCTGCACGACGCCTCGATCACCGGGAGGTAGTACCCCTCGTCTTCCAGTTCGCTGTATGGCCTGCCGAGGGAGCGTATCAGTTCCGTTCTGCCGATTTCAAAATAAGTCAGGTAGTTGCCGTAATAGACAAATCCCATCTTGTCCGTCTCGGCATAGGTCACGCGGTGCGGGAAATCGAAGCTCATGGTATACCCCCTGAACGACTCTATCAGCCTTCGCACCTGGACAAGTTTTACTACACGGCACCTTATAGTGCGTTGTTGGAGGGCGTATTGACCAGCAGGACGCGCATTTACTTGTAACCCATTTCCCTTAAAGCGCCCGGCTTCTCGCGCCAGTCCTTCTTCACTTTTACCCACAGTTCCAGGTATATCTGGGAGCCGAGGAGCCGCTCTATATCCTTCCTCGCCGCCTGTCCTATTTTTTTGAGCATCTGTCCGTTCGCGCCGATTATGATTCCCTTGTGCGAGTCCTTTTCGACATATATGTCCGCACGGGTATATATTTTATCGCCATGTTCCTTCATCTCTTCCACGAGGACCGCGGTAGAGTACGGCACCTCGTCCTTTGTCATCCGGAATATCTTCTCCCGGATAATCTCGGCGGCGATAAACCTCTCCGGCTGCTCCGTCATCTCGTCTTCAGGATAATATTGCGGCCCTTCCGGGAGATAATCGATTATGGTCTTCCGGAGGTCGGGCAGGTTTTTTCCTTTAAGCGACGAGACGGGAATTATTTCCGCAAAATCATATATAGAATAATATTTATTTATGAGCGGAAGGAGCGCGTCCTTCTGCACCAGGTCTATCTTGTTTATTACGAGAAAGACCTTCGTCTTCAGGCCCTTAAGAAAATCGATTATCTCCCTCTCGGCCTCGCCCGGATTTTTATCCGCTTCCGCCATGAACAGCACGATGTCGACTTCCGCGCAGGCATCTTTAGCCACCTTCACCATATACTCGTTCAGGCGGCCTTTCGGCTTGTGCAGGCCCGGTGTGTCAAGGAATATCACCTGCGCCTCGGGCAGGGTGAGGATGCCTGTTACGCGGTTCCGTGTGGTCTGGGGCTTATCGGAGACGATGGAAATCTTCTCACCGACCAGCGCGTTTAAAAGGGTGGATTTCCCCACGTTCGGTCTCCCGATAATCGACACGAACCCGGAGTAAAACGCTTTTTTCATTTCCATTTATTTATTATTCCCATCTCTTGTATAAATTATTATCTATTCCCAGCA
This sequence comes from Nitrospirota bacterium, assembly GCA_049801375.1. Taxonomy (GTDB): domain Bacteria; phylum Nitrospirota; class JACRHJ01; order JACRHJ01; family JACRHJ01; genus JBARKJ01. Next base: position 21,723 of record JBARKJ010000064.1, read on the forward strand.
GGTCCAGCGCCCGCCCGGCCAACTGGTCTATTATATCCTGAATCGTCTTTGGTTTGTTGTAAAATCCGGGCATGGCGGGGAGGATATGGACGCCCAAGCTGGCAAGCTTAAGCATGTTCTCAAGATGTATCGCGGATAGCGGCGTCTCGCGCGGGATTAACACCAGCGGGCGGCGCTCCTTCAGCATAACGTCCGCCGCGCGTTCGATCAAGTTATTCGCATATCCGTTTGCGACTCCGGCAAGGGTCTTCATGGAGCAAGGCGCGATTACCATCCCGGCCGTCCCGAAGGAGCCGCTCGCAATCGGCGCATACATATCGCCTTCGGGATAGAAGCTGATAAAGTCCTGCTTGAGGCCCAAGGCGTCCGCGATTATCTTCGCGGCGGCTTTTCCACTCTTGCCGGAGATATCCACGCCCGTCTCGTCTTTCATTATAGAGACGCCTTCGCGGCTGGCGGTGATTATCACTTCATGCCCCGCATCCGCAAGCCCGCGGATTACCGCAAGCCCGTACGCGCTCCCGGAAGCCCCGCTGACGGCAACGATATATTTAGACATAGCACCTCAGAAATACCGCGCCCGCGGTGAAGATGAATACCGTGACGCTGATGTAGCCGTTCATGTTGAAGAACGCCGCGTCCAGTTTCCTTAAATCCCCGCCACGGATAAGCATATGTTCATACACCAGCATGCCAGACGCCGTGAACACTCCTATGAGATAGACGAAATTGAGACCGAGAGGCCTGTATATCGCGAGGAGCCCGGCTATAGCCAGCGCGTGCAGGAAGCGCGAAACCCATAATGACTTGTTTATCCCAAGATAACGCGGGATGGAGTGCAGGCCCTCGTTTCTGTCAAACTCCAAGTCCTGCAGGGCGTACAGGATATCGAACCCGGCGACCCACGCAAGGACCGACAGCGCGAGGATAACGACAGGTAAATCTATCGTCCCCCGTATTGCGGCCCACGCGCCGACCGGGGCCAGGCCAAGCGCAAGGCCCAGGAAAAGGTGCGAGGCCCAGGTGAAGCGTTTCGTGACGGAATAAAATGTCAGGACGGCTATGACCACCGGCGAGAGTTTGAAACATAAAGGGTTCAGCATATATGCCGCGAGTACCAGCAGGGCGTACGACGCCAGGCTGAATAACCCGACCTGCGCCTTCGTCAGAAGTCCGGCGGGTATCGCGCGCGTCTTCGTACGCGGGTTCCGGGCGTCGATCTCCGCGTCCAGCAGCCGGTTCATCCCCATCGCGCCGGAGCGCGCGCCGATCATCGCCACCATTATCCAGAGTATCTGCCGCCATGTCGGAAGCCCGTCCGCCGCGAGCACCGCTCCCGTAAACGCAAACGGCAGCGCGAATATCGTGTGCGGGAACTTTATCATTTCAAGGATAACGGTAATTTTTTTAAACAATATATTTAATCCTTTTTATCTTCTTCATCTGGATATGCGTAAGCCCCCCGATGACTCATTAAACCACCGGGAAAAGTATCAGAAGCTTTTGGCATAACGCCGCCTGAAGTTGGCGGGTTTTCATAGGCACCGGGCGCTCGCATCACCCCGCCGGAAAAAGTATCAGAAGGTCTTGGGATAGCACCGCCTGAAGTAGGCATGATTCCCATCGTGTAGGGAGTCCCCATCATACCACTGGAAGGAATCGCGCTTCCAGAATATCCTGAAGTAGGCAGGTATCCCATCGCGCGCGCGGCTGCCCACGGGGTTGCTTTGGGAATCGTTTCCAATTTTGATGAAATGTCACGTGATAAATCTAATATTTCCTCTAAAAGTTGTCTTTCGTCTCTTTTCGGTGTAGACAGCTCTTCTCCCTTTCCCAGTTCTTCAATTGTACTATTTATAGCTCTCTCTAAATCAGGCCAAAACTTATCGAAGGTATCATTTAGCCTTTTTCCTTCCAGCGGTTTCTCGCAATGTTTATTGATTTCTTCTATAAGTTTATGCATATCCTTTTTAGCGGCTTTTACACCATTAAATTGGGATAGAGGAGGAGTTAAATCAGATGTGGATACTTTTATTAGCAAAGGAACAACACGAGAGCGATCTACCGCTTTTGATAAAGCGCCTGCTTCAAATAATATCCATGGTGCAGTAAGATTGGTTGGAGTTAAACATAAAATACCATAATGTTTTTCTTCTAAATGAGCACCGATTTCAGAAAACCATCGAGTGCCTGATTCTATATCCTGTGAAGATAAAAATGGATCCAATGCCTGAATTATGCTTGGCAATATTTCTTTTAAAGCGGTTGCCATTATCAGGCTTGCTTTCCCGGACCAGCTTATGAATATTTTCATACAACCTCCTTAATAAAACTACAACCCCAACCCCCCCCACTTCTCATCTACCCGCTTTATAACTTCCGGGTCCATCTTTATCTCGTCGGGCCATTCGCGGGTGAAGCCTTCGCCGGGCCATTTCTTCGTGGCGTCGATGCCCATCTTGGAGCCGTAGCCGAGTATCGGGCAGGCGTGGTCCAGCACGT
>JBARKJ010000065.1:0-59429 GCA_049801375.1 Nitrospirota bacterium
CCTTTTTTGTTTAGAAAAGTTCTTTTGCCTCCTAAAAATCCATGAATAAAAATTACGAGGTGTTCTGAAGATTCATTGTTTCTAAGGCTGACAAAAGACTCCATATCCGAAGTACTCCGATGATACTATGAAAAAATTGCATATGAATTAATTTGGAAACCGATTTATTATAGAGACTTACTCTGTAAAATCAAGAAAATATATCATTAACCGCAAAACTTAGTCTCTTCCAATACATCCTTATGATAATTTTTCGAAAATAAGTATTTTTACTCCCCCGTGTTACTAAGACGGGGGAGTGCCCTCAACTGCTCAATATGTTTCTCCATGTTCTTCTCATTTCCATAGGCCCTGGTGGGGCGGGCGGTGCCCCTTAAGGGGCATCCGACCGCCCCACCAGGGGTATATGCGAGATAACGCTTGCCAGTATGGAGGCCCAATATCCGAAGGCAGGATATTGGGAGCCCCTGTTTCTCAGCTATTATAATGAAACAGGGGCGACGTAGATACCCGCAAACCTCCTAAGAGCGTTCCGTTCAAACGAAAGAGTCACATTATGATATGCTATTAATTTAATAGATGACCAATGTTATGCATAAAGGAGGAAATCTATGCAAACAAATTACATTATCGACATCCTATTTAATAGGGGTGTGCTGGTTTCATCTGAGGTAGTAGGTATTTATTATTTAATCAAAGCAGTAGAACCATTTAACCTGGGAAAGGCACTTATAGGGTTTGCATTAGTATTAACAGGTGTGATTTTTGAATATTTGGTAACTCTTGCAAAAGTTGATTTTAAAAAGGAGATAATTGCATATGATAAACAACGAATAAAAGAGAATACCGAAGATGCAATGAAAGACTTCGATATATTTACGGGTAAGAAGAAGAACTCTTAGATTATAAGGCATTCCTCCCAGTGCCCAGATTTGTCCGGTCCGGGGAGCCAAACCGAACAAAGGCCGTTTTCTTCACTGGAAACGGCCGTTTCTTTTTGATAAGCCGCGTTCGTAACTGCAATCATAATCAAAGGGTCCCACCCCTTACAAGTCGAGTTCGAGAATACAAACTCTATCAGACGACGTTCTTCCGTTATATTATGCGTCCCCCCTCTGGTGGAAAATTCCTTGAACTTACGCTGCCATTGGTTAACCCACCTACAAAGCGAGCGACCATCGCCGGGCCCTTTATAACTTGACATAGGGGGGGAGACTGTGGGAAGTAGCGGGATTTAAAGGGATTCGGTGGGATAAAACCACACAATTACCATACAGAAACCTTACAAAAACCCCACAAAACTTTACAGTTTCTTTATAGGGGTGCAGGAAAAGCAGGATAGATAGACGGGCCATATTGGGCAGTTTTTAAAGCGAGATTGAACGGCCATTTCAGGTCAGTTCCTGACACTTGGTTTGAGATTTCTCATACCTTCATAACTCGCCAACCTCTTTATTTTGTTTGCCTTAGCCGATTAGCTTTTAAAAACCTGCGTCGCGATATTAAGCCATGTTGCGACATAATTGCGACATCTGTCGCGACACAAAAAGCCACTTCGCTATCTCCCTTTAAATAAAAGCCTTTTTGCTATAAGCAATCTCCGCATTGTCGCACTATCCACTTGCAATGTCCCCGGTGGAGAGGTAGTGTGTGTCCGACTTAACGGCAGTATTGACAAAGGGTTAGGAGGTTTCAATGCCGCATGGAATCAAGACTTGAGATTACCGAGGCTGCGGACCTCCTGGGCATAACGGTCAGGTCGGTCCAGAGGCTCATCAGCCTGCAAAAAATGCCAGCCGAAAAGGTCCCTCGTGGCACATCGGGCTGGAAGTACCTGATCCCTCTCTCCGCTCTCCCTTCCGAAGTTCAGGACAACTACCTTAAATGTAAAACGGACCAGCCCCGTTCCAATATAATCACAGCCGATAAAAGGCACCTGCCCGCGCGGACCGAGAAATCGGCACTTGCTCGTGCCGACCTGCTTGCGGCCTGGCACAAGGACAAGGAAATAGCTATCGCATCAGGTAGTGTCGGAGACGCCTTGGGCTGCTTCCTGCTCTCGTACAATACCGGCCATCTGCTTCCGGTAATATTCAAAGTCTTGGGCACCATCTCGCGCGGTACGCTTTACCGGTGGGAGAAGGCATATAAGGACGGGGACAACGACTACCGTGCCCTGGCCCCGGGACCAAACAATAAACTTGGTGGGTCGAAGGTCACCGAAGACGAGGCCAACCTGCTCCTTACGCAGCTTTTGCATCAGAACCAGGTCAAGGTCGAGACGGCTATCAAGCTGACCAAATATATACTTGAACGTCGTGGTCTCCCTTCTCCATCATCAGGCATGACCCTTCGCCGGTTTGTCGATAACTTCAAGAAGCGCCATTATGACCTGTGGATTGCGCTCCGTGAGGGTGAGAAGGCCCTAAATGACAAGGTACTCCCGTTCCTGAAACGTGATTCATCCCTGCTTGATGTCGGCGACGTCCTGGTCGCCGACGGCCACAGACTCAATTTTCAGGTGATAAACCCGTACACCGGAAAACCTTGCAGGGCCGTACTCGTTGGCTTCTACGACTGGGCCTCAAGAGACCTGCTTGGTTACGAGATAATGGTGGAGGAGAATACACAGGCCGTTGCTGGTGCGCTCCGTAATGCGGTCCTTGAGCTCGGCAAATTCCCGAAGGCAGCCCTGCTCGATAACGGCAAGGCGTTCAAGGCGAAGGTTTTCACGAGTAACCTGAGCTTAGAGGAGTGCGGCTTTTACGGGATGTTTGCGAGGCTTGGCATCATAACGTCTTTCGCCTGGCCCTATAACGCCCAGAGCAAACCCATTGAACGCCTCTTCGGGACGTTCTCCGACTCGTTTGAGAGGCTAATGCCCTCTTTTACCGGCGCTTCAATAGAGGATAAACCCGGCTACATGAAACGGAACGAAAAATTCCTAAAGAGCCTGCATAACGACTGGGTGCCCACAATACCGGAGGCTATGGCCATGATAGGCAAGTGGCGGGAATATTACCGCACGCAGCCACACGGTGGCCTCAATGGACGTACTCCTGGCGAAGTCCTGGCGGCAGGTCAAGGCCAGGGAATAAATGCACGTGAACTTGATTACCTGATGCTGTCGGTCGAGACGGCCTCAATCGGCAGGAACGGCATCAGGTTCCTCGGCAACGAATACTTCCACGAGGCCCTTTACGGCCTTCGGGACAAGGTGCGTATCAGGTATAGCTTCTTCGATCTATCCCAGGTCCTTGTTTACACCACGAAAGGCGAATACTTGGGTGCGGCTAAGCTGGTCGAGCCGGTACACCCGATGGCAAAGCTTACCGGTAACCCGGTGACTATGGACGCGGTGAAGGAAGGCATCCGCAGGAAACGGTCATTTAAGCGCCAGACCTTAAAGGTCGTTAAAATGGCCAAGGACGCCAGTACGGATGCGGTTCTGCCCTGGCATGAGATTGTGCCCACGGTTCCCAGGATAGCGGAGCACGTCGAGGCACTGGAGGCAAAGCTTGCCTCCAATAATATGACGGTTGCAGACGGAATTGTAAGAAGTACCAAAACAGGGAAAGGCGGTCTATATAAGTCAGACTACGACAAGTACCTTGCTCTCAAAAGCAGGCAGGACCTGAGTCCTGATGAGAGAAACTGGTTTACCGAATACGAGGCAAAGCTCGCCTCGTATGTCTGATGAAAGGCCCCAATCGGGGCCTTTTCCATTTAACAAGGAGGTGCACCATGCACAACGTATTTGTCAAGACCAAGAACGTCATGAGGTCTGTCGAGATGATCGACAACCTTAAGGAGCGAGGAAACGGTGTCCCCGGCTTCGGGCTTATCTACTCCGACCCAGGCCTCGGCAAAACCGAAACCTGCACGTGGTTTGTAGGACGCAAAGGCTCAAATGCTGTATATGTCCGGGCAAGAGCGGCCATATCACACAGGTGGTTCTTCGAGATGATTGTCAATGCCCTTGGAGCCGAGCCATATTACAGGTTTTCAAGCTTGTTCGGACAGGCGGTTGAACTGCTCACGGGTAGTAACGTCATGCTGATTATTGACGAGGCCGACTTCTGCTGCCATGACTCAAGAGTTTTGGAATCGCTCAGAGACCTTCACGACGAATGCGGCACCCCGATCCTTCTAATCGGCATGGGGTCCGTCGACAAGAAGCTTATGCGGCACCCACACTTCTTCTCGCGCATAAGCCAGATAAACAAGTTTCAGCCGCTCGACAGCGAAGACATTATAAAGGCGGCAAAAGAGCTATGCGAGGTAAACCTGACTGATGAAGCCTCTGATGCCATGGCAAAAGCATCTTCAGGTTGTTTCCGCTCCCTTAAGATAATAATCAACCACCTTGAGGTTCTCGCCAAGCGCAACAACCTCAAGCAAATAGATGCCTCCCACATCAAAGACCTGGACTGGCGGGCCAAGAAATGAAGAAGAACAGGCTGAATAAAAATACCGACCGCGAAAGGGCCTGGCGCGTAATGCGGATTATAAGAAAGCCGTTCACACTTAAAGATATTGCAAAACTTTCCGAAGCCGAAGTCGTTAACCTAAAGCACTATTTTTGCACGCTTAAAAAGGCGGGATATATCGTCGTCGTTGGTTACAGGAGCATGTCTCCAAAACCGGGACAAGAGTGCCTGTGCAAGCTTGCCAAAAACACCGGTCCAAAGCCGCCTGTAATGAAAGACCTGCGACATCTCTATGATCCCAATACGCAAAACTATTGGGCTGATGACTGTAGGCCGGGAGCGTGAAGGAGAACTGCTTAAACGATACCGTAAACTTCTTTTAACGCATTTAATGCATTAGGTAGCTCACTTTTAATTCGGCGATAAATCATTTCTCTTAAAATTGTAAACTCGCGAGGTACATTCAATATGGGTGAATACATTCCTTTCATAAAATTATCAACACTTCCTGGACCATCAATGTTATGGACTTTATAAATTTTCTTATTATATGTTATGGAAAAAGAATCCCAATCAAGATGCACATCTCCTTTATTGCACATAGTCACTTTATTATTGCTAATCGTATCATCTTTACATTTATAACGTTGTAATCTAATGCCGTCTTCTCCTACATCCATTTCTATAATTACGTGGAGGGGCATCATGGAATACAATTCGAAATGATTCTTTAAAGTTGGGAAGTTCGTTTCTATTAATATTTTGTATTCTTCAAGAAAAAGAGTAAATAATTTGAATACAATATTAACGAAGGTTTCATTTTTATAGGTATCTAGATGAAGGGGCCAATTTATCGTAGATGCATCCTTATCGGGTAAAATTGTTTCATCTATAGCATTCTTTTTCTTTCTTATTGCAGTCAATGCTCTTCTCAAGAAAAAACCCTTCTCTTCTAAATCACGGTAGAAAGCATCGGTTTTAATTTCTGTTCTATTTTCCGCAGCTTCACGCGCCTTACGATATATTTCATCCCAATCACCCGGTTCATATCGATAATGACTCGATACAGTTGAGCCATTACGCACCTGTTGAACTATCCCTTTTTTAATTTTTTCATCCACCAAAATTCTGTTGTAATGGGTTACTGCTTTTTGAAATCTAAGACCGTAATCGGCCGTCTCAATGTTAATTGGAAGATAACTCGAAACTTGACGTTTACGATCATAGCCAGGAATTTTTTCCAACGCGCCAATGATTATTCCCAATGCCAATTCCAAGGATAGGTAATAATTATTTCCTTCGTATAAGTTATACTTAGCCACCAATTTCTCCAGCTGATCGATTATTTCGTGTTTTAAAACATGCTTTTTAATATCAAGATCTCGGAAACCATTAGATGAAGAATGATAATGTAATCCGTCGGCGCCTAACAAATATGGCATATTCGAAAAAGGTTTATTGCCCCAAGGATAATCAACGGGAATGAGTTCAATGTCGTCTTCATTTTGTTTTATGGGACGGAAACCATAAGCATAGATCGCTTTATCCCGTATATTTAAAAGCCCCCAAAATCCTACACGACAACTACCGTCTTCACGATATCGATCCTTATATAGCGGCTCAATTGCGTTTTCCGCAGTCGGATGAAAGTGGCTTTTAAGATTAGGGAATTGTTCGTCAATTAGGTTACGATAAAACCCAAGATATTGTTCCGCATTATTCCGTAAGGGTCCTTCTAGTATCTTTCTTTTTCCATTATCTGAAAACGTGTAATATAATTTTAAAGCTTCATATCCAATGTCATTTCTGATTATATGCTGAATATCTTTCTCAAATTCGACCGAGGACATTCCATCCCAATTTTTTACACTAAAAGCAATTAGGTAGTCCCTTAATTTTTGGAAATAAAACCCTATGTAAATGTTTATATCGCTTTGGGTTCTTTCCAGTATATTATTTTCAAATAACGATGAAACGATTTTGTCATCTAATTTTTGATGTATAGCGTGCTCATCTATTTGTTCGGAATTTTCCTCCAACAATAGCCCTGCTATAGTTCGTAGTTGAGAACGAGCTGTTTGCCGTTCCTCTATGGTCAATTTATTGGTTATTTTCTGATAATATTCTCTATAAAATTCTCTTATAGAGAAAGCTATGTACGGCGTTTGTTCTTTCTCCGCGACTTCAAAAAAAATCCGCAAAAGGAATGGGAGTCTTTTGCACGCTTCCAAAGCTTCATATTCAAATGCACCAAAAAAATTATAAAAACGCCTGTATTTTTCTACCATGGCAAAGAATTCAGGTTCTTTAAATTTTTCTATTGGAAAGGCAGATGTATAAATATAATCTGAGAATTTAGGTGGTATATCTTGATTTGAAGTCAGATTATCCCAAGCTTCTTTCTTGCAGCTTAATACCATTTTAATTTTGCTACTTTTTATATGTCCGACAAAATTATCAATTATTTCTATTTTTTGGGGATTCTTCCATTCATCTATTCCATCTATGAAGATGATTAAATTCGAATCGTTAAATATTTTTCGTAATTTCTTAAACAGCTCAATGTTTGTACTTTGTGAACTAAAATGCCAGCAGAAATCATCAGCTATGGTTTTGAATCCGTCAATTAGGTCTAATGCTCTATAAAAGAGTACCGCGTATTTATCTGTAAAAGATAGTGCCGTCCCACACATTGAACATGTTTTGCCGGAGCCAGACTCTCCAACAAGTGCGAATAAAGGTTTTTCACTCTTTAAGAAAGATTCGAAATCGCTTTCTATGATTTCAGACGGTACGTATGTTTCCGGAATAAACTTTTTGTTTCGATCTTCTTTGGAGCCTGTTAGTGCTTTCATTCCTTCTTTTAACTGCGAATTGCAAAATATCTTTACATTCTCGAAAGAGTATCCGATAAAATATTCTAAAGCCTCTTCATAGATATCAGTCAAATCGTTAGTGGACAGTTTATAATTCTTTAATTTCGTCTCATTTTTATCAATTGGTTTTTTTGTGACGGTATCATATAAATTTATGTCTTTACCGTTTGTGACTATCGAGATTGGTGCCATCGGATGAACTAAACGTGCGTATGATACGGCCTGGTCTCTATCCTGTTCGGTTAGCTCAATAGAATCGCTTTTTGCTTCTATGATAAATAAATTCTTTCCACCCATTGTTACTAAAATATCCAACCGTGCTTGGGCAGTTTCTTTTTGTTTTTCGGTATCAATCTTATAAGTATGCTTGCCTAAATGAAGAGTAAAATTTTTTTCGAAAGAAAGGTCATCTGGGCCAAAGCCCTTCGAATGCAAGAAGGGCATTATCACCTTATTTATAATATCTGATTCTGAATGTTTCATATAGACTTAACCTTGAACTCGCTATGAACTTCACGGTGAACTTGCCCGTCTCGCGTGGGTCGAAGGGTTGCTCAAAATTAGTATGTTGTTTTTTGGTAGGCTGTTTTTCCGTCTTCTACCCCTTTATCAAAATCTAATAAAAGTCTCAGTCACATCTGAATCCCTTTCTTTTAAAGTGAATACACCTTCAGCACCTCATCGCCGTAGTGATTAATGACCTTCACGGCGATCTTGCCTGTCTTGGGCGGGTCGAAGGGGCGGCTCTTGGTCGAGTAGAGCGCCGCCCAGGCGGACTCATCCACCTCGGCGCGGAGGGCGCGCTTTAGTTTCTCGTATGGCTCTTCCGCGCCGGTGAAGTATGCGTGGCGGACAAAGAAGCTCTCGCCATTGTAGTCGGTGTCTATGAACCAGCAGGCGATGTCGTCGGTCGAGGAGCTTCGTATCTGCCCCGTGGTCGGGTCGTACACGTCCACGCCCTTTATCTCGACTGTGAGCTTGCCGCCTTTCTCCTTCGTGACGGTCAGGTCGGGCTCGCCGAAGACCATAAAGAGGTTGCCCGCACCAGTCTTTTTAAGTAGCTCGTCGCCCATCGCCATGTCCGGGTTCATGCGGGCCATGAGTACGATAAGCTTACCGTATCTCTTGGCCTCCTCGGAGACGTGCGGGTCGAAGGCGAAACCACAGACCACCAGGAGGTCGAAGCCGACACCCTGTACGGCCTCCTTAGCCGCTTCCTTGACCAACTGCGGGCCAACCGTTCCGTGCTCGGGGCCTATGCAGACGGCGACGCGGCGTGGTTTACCGTCGGACTCCGTATATTCGCCTTCGGCGTGCAGCCATAGCCCCGCGTATGTTTCCAGACGATCGAACTTCAGGCGCTCGTTCTTTACCGTGTTCTGTACGCCCGCCTTCTTGAGGTTGTCGAGTATCATCGTCTCGAACTGCCCGACGGTCGCGGCCTTTCGCGCGTCCATCTCGGAGGCGGGTAGTTCCTCGTCGGTGGATAGGATGCGGTGCGGGGAGAGGCTTTCCACGGTGAACGGGCCTGTAACGCGGATGCGCTTGTTGTCATCATAGGGCTGGTCAAAAAGGGTCTCCGTCTCAGCATACTTTGCTATGGTGGCGTCTATCTCCTCGCGGGACATGCCCTCTTTTATGTCCGGGTTGTTCGCTATGGATTTCAGCGTTACATGCGGGACGCGCTTATAGACGAAGCCCTTCTTGATGTCGCCCTCGGTCTTGTATTCGGGTGGCATTTTTGCGGTCAATTCCGCTTCCTTCTTTATGCCCTCTTGCGAGTCTGAAAGCAGGTAATAGGGATACTTTGCGGACATCAGGCGGGTCCGGGCAAGGGCCAAGGCGACGCGTGACGTGTCCATCGTTATCCATCGCCTGCCCCACTGCTCGGCGACAAATGCCGTAGTACCGCTCCCGCAGGTCGGGTCGATTACGAGGTCGCCGGGGTCGGTGGTCATCAGGAGGCAACGCTGTATAACTTTAGCAGTTGTTTGAACTACATAATACCTCTCGTCTCCATACCCACCTGTCCCTGTATCTACCCAAATATTCAATAATGGCGCACATGGGAAATCATCAAGATACCGGACGTAACTTAACGTATTGCCAGCGGCAATCAATCTGTTGGCATTCCTTAAACAATCAAATCCTTTTGGGCTTATAGACCAAAAACGGGAACCCGGTAAATAAGATTTCCCGTTTAATCCAATAGCCGTTTTACCCTCAGAATACTCGTGGCTCGACGTCAAATTATCAGGACGGAAGAGCCTATATTTATGGGACAATTCCTCAGGTGATCGTTGCCCCATTGGCTTTCTTGTACCATTTTCAAATTCCATCCATCTATATTGAGAAGCTAATGAACTTCCCTCGTCTTTTTCTAAAAATAGCCGACGATACTTCAAGAGGGGAATATTTTTTCCATACCAAACGATGTAGTCACAAGAACTTGAAAGAAACTGATCAGTTTGAGCCGCTGTTTTTTTAACAGTGATGAGATTGCAGAAATTCTCACTCCCAAAAACCTCATCCATCAAGCAACGCACGAGGTGTACATTTTCATCGCCAATCTGAACGAAGCATGAGCCTGTCTCGGTCAGCAGTTCGCGCGCCGCAACAAGCCTGTCCCGGAGATAGGCAAGATAAGAATGGATGCCGAGCTTCCATGTATCCCTGAAAGCTTTGACCTGCTCCGGCTGGCGGGTGGCGTCCTCGGCCTTGCCGTCTTTTACGTCCCGCTTGCGTGTTGATACCTGCCAGTTGGAGCCGAACTTGATACCGTAAGGCGGGTCGAGGTATATCATCTGCACCTTGCCCTTCAAGCCCTCCTTCTCGGCGAGGGAGGTCATGGCAAGTAGCGAGTCCCCGAGTATCATCCTGTTCTGCCAGTTCTGCTCGTGGTGGTAGAAGTCTATCTGGTCCTCAAACTTGATGCCGTTGAAATCCGCGAACAGACTTAACTCCTGCTCAGGCGCGTCCTTCTTCGCCTCGGCGCGGACGTTCTCTATTATGGCCTGCGGGTGTATCTTCTCCTGAATATATATTGGCACGGCGGGCACGGCAAGGTCGCTCTGGTCCTGCTCGTCCTTGCCCTTCCACACAAGCTGCGGGTCGAGCGAGGGGTCACGCGGGTAGAGAATTGTTTTCGGTTTCGCCTCGTCCTCCGCCACAAAGTCGCGCAACTCCTCCGTCGGGATGTTCACCCGCTTATCCTTGTGCTTTACGGTCGCTATGGGTGTGGAACCGGCGGCTTTTTTGCGTGGGGGCATTTTACTTTTCTCCAAAACGATTATTTAATTACAAAAGGGGTAAGCTACTTAATTAGGTACTTCTTCCACTATAGCCAAACTGTTGCTACTGAATTCCCCATATATAATATTGGAAGCGTAATATGTTTTCATAAAAACCTTCCTTGTGCCGGTAAACTCATCATATCCGGAACTGACAACTATTAATTCAGTGCTGGTCCCGCATGACATTAAATCCTCCAAAATTAATGTCTTTTGGGTTGCTTTTTCTCGTATGTGATCGGGGAACATAGGTCTTGTGCAGTAGTCAAAATGATTCAAACAGATTCTTAGTCTTGTTCGGAGCTTTGATTTTCGTACGGGTCTTATTATAGGAATAGAATAAATTTTTTCACCATTTGTATTCAAAGGTAGATGCACAACCTCCCAAATGTTAGGGCTTGTTTTCCAGAGACCTTTTATCCGGACATACGTCTGTATCTGCAAGTCTACAATGGTTCTGCTCCCGGAGTTTTCAAATTTAATTCTATATCTAAGACCTGATTTGTCATCATCTTCTTCCAAAGGAATACTAGTCGTTGTCTTGCTAACATTATCTGATAGAGTTATTGATGGTGAGAGCCATCGCATCAATATCCACCAAGAAAAGAAAGAGGTGAACAGACCGACAATGAGACCCAAAAATTGAGCGATGACTGGATTTGAAAGGTATTCATTCACGCATGACATATTTTTCCTTTCAAACTAAAATGAGAACGAATTTTATTTTTCGCATCCCCGGGTCGATTATCTTGACGATAACCCACCAACCGAACCCACCGTAATTGTTTATCGCGGGTGTTTCAATAAGTTTGACCTCTATTCGGTCACAAGGTCGAGCAACTCCTCTGTCAGGATGTTCACGCGCTTGTACTTGAAAGTTGTGATCGGCGCGGAGCCGTTATTATTTTTTCTTAGGGGTATCGGTATTTCTCCCACGCTGGACCGTTAAGCGACGACGCCCGATTAGGAATTCAGACCCCGGCGTTTTCAATCGGTAACACTGTTCGCCATACTGACCGTGATCATTGACGATTATAGCGTTTGGGAACTCCCATCCGTTCGCGCCCCATTCATTCATAACACTCCTCAACACTTCTCGTGACAGACATACGCCCGGCTGTGCCGGACCAGCGTCACTATAATCAAACAACGCATATTGATACCGCTCCATAGGGTCGTATGCACCGCTGGTTGTTGAAGAATAATTCCCCATCACCGGTGGCTTCCCCATTTGCTGATTAGTCTCTTTATCCGCACAATAAACCATTCCAGAAGACAATAATAAAATTAGGAATATTATTGAGAATACTTTCAGCAGGTTCATTTAGTGGCCTCATGGTTTTAAACGTCCCCGAATTATATTTTTTGCATCCCAGGGGTCGGTAATCTCTACAAACGCCCACCGTCCATAACCACCGTGGTTGTTTATCGCGGGAACCCACAGTGTGCGGACAGTAGACACCTTCGCGGCCTTATCCTTCTTATTTTCACCCGTGACTTCTATTATCAGGTTGAGCGGGTCATCCTTCCCCTTGCCGTCGTCCATATGAGCTATGAAGTCCGGGACGTAGTTCCGCTCCTGTCCGTTCAGCGTGTATGGGATGGTGAAGCCCAAGCCTTGATTCTTTACGTAACAAAGCACCCCATCCATTTCCTCCAACACACTTGCCATTTTTTGTTCCCAGGTGTCTGTATCTGCTACGACGTGCGATATGTGGCATTTGGCCGGGTCAGTCTGGTATACGGGACGCGTGGTGTCGAAGTCTACGTATCGCGAGGAACCCACAGTATCGTAAGGCTTGAGTATCGGCTTGAGGGATTTTTCGCCTTCGTCAGAGGCCACTATGGCCTTGTATATGCGATCGGCGGCATCATGTGCGAACTCTATTAACAGCAGCAACTGAGGGAAGGTATTGTCCTTCAGCGTGACACACTCGGACAACCACCGCCGTGCAATGCCTAATAACTGCGGGAACAGCCACGGTTTGCCATTGCCCTCGTCGTCACGGAAATATTTCTCTGAGACCAATTTTGCAAGCAGGAATACAACCTCCTGCTCGCGGCGCTTTTTGAGGTCGTCGAGGGTGTGTATGCTCGATTCGCCCACTATTGGGTCAAGCTCCACCTTCGTCGGGATGTCGGCTGTGGATATCGCCAATTTAGACTCGTCCGAGAATTTTGCGGTAAGCTTCTCGGACGGAAGCTCATAGCGATAGCCGTCTACGCGCGGGAAGGTAATCTCGCAGGCTATGCGGTCTTCCAGGGCGCGGACGCGGGTGGGTGTCGGGCCGGGCTTGGGGCCTTCGGACGAACCCGAACACGGTATGAAAGAAAACGGGACGCCGTAGACCTCAGCGTACTCCGGCTCGAACATGCCCTGCTCGTTGGTCGAGTAGCTCATGCGGCGAAGACCGCGCCCGACCACCTGCTCGCATAGAAGCTGAGTCCCGAAGGCCCTGACTCCGAGTATATGGGTAACGGTATTGGCGTCCCATCCTTCGGTTAGCATTGAGACCGAAACCACACATTTTACCTGCTCACCGAGTTTGCCTTGCTTGCCAACCGTGTTCATAACCTCGCGCAGTAGGTCCTCATCAGTCAAGTCTTCTGCATCGCGTCCGGGGAAGCGGGCACGATACTCCGCCTTGAATTCATCTATCTCCGTGGCGGCAATCTTCTTGAAGTCGGCGCTCATAGCCTCGCCGGATTCCAACTGCTCGCTGTCTATCAGGATGGTATTAGGGCGCGCGCTCCACCTGCCGTCTTCAACGTTGCTGAATATGGGGAGTTGACCGGGTACGGCGACGGTCGAGCCGTCGGGCAGGGTCTTGTTCCACCCCGAAACGAAGTCGAAGACGAGCTTGGAAACGTTCGTGTTGTTGCAGACCACGATGAAGACTGGCGGCGTAAGGCCTTTTGCTTGCGCCTCTGAGTTATCCGCCCACATACGGTAATACTTCTCATAGTTCCCGTAAAGGCTGTGGAGCGCACCTTCCAGTTTTGCGGGTAGTTCTGGTTTACCGCTCACCGCATCGGTCTTGCGCCCCTTCTTGGGCAGGTCTTCCCGAATGCTTTGCCACAGCTCACGGTAAGTGGGCTGGTCTCCGACCATCGAATCGTCCGCTACGGGCACGCGGGGGACCTTCACTATGCCGCTCTCAATGGCGTCTATCAGCGAGAAGTCCGACACCACCCAAGAGAATAACGTCCCTTCTGGATAACCCGATCCGCGCAGAAAGAACGGAGTGGCTGAAAGGTCGTAAACGACCTTGACGCCGATCTTGGACTTGACCGCTTCAAGCCCGGATATCCATATACGGGCCTCTTCTTCGCGCTTCTCGGCTTCCTTGCGTTCGTCGCCTACGAGTTTTATGTCCTCGTCGGCTGCCTTCCGCCTGTAACAGTGGTGCGCCTCATCATTGATAACGATGATGTTCTTCTTGTTGCCCAACTCGCGGCATACCCGCCTGACCATTTGGTCGGGTGTTTCGGTGAAGGGGCTTGCCTCGCCTTTGGTCAGGATGGCCTTGGTGAGCTTACCCGCGCCATTCTTCTCACGGAGCCTGAAGGTATGGAAGTTGGTAATCAGTATCTTGGCTTTGCCGAGTTCGTCCATCAGGTCGGACGGCAGGACATCCCGCTGGCGATAGTAGTTCTGTGGGTCGTTGGGCAGAAGGACGCGCAGGCGGTCTCGGATGGTTATGCCGGGAGTGACTATGAGGAACGTGTCAGTGAAGCGTATATCCTGCGGGTTGGCGAGTTTGTTGAGCGCTTGCCACGCTATGAGCATGGCCATGACGACGGTTTTGCCGCTACCCGTAGCCATCTTGAAGGCCGTCCTGAATATGAGCGGGTTGGCGTCCTCGTTGACTTCGCGGAGCTTGTTCTCTATCCAGGCGTCACCGTACTTCTTTGCCACTTCCGTAATATAGATGGCCGTCTCAAGGGCCTCTATCTGACAAAAGAAGAGCTTCTTGTCCCGCTCGGGGTTGTTCCAATATTCAAGGAGGCGGGCCGTGGTCCTGGTCACGCCCACATAGCCGCCTTGCCTCCACATGATAACACGAGCGCGGATGCGGTTTATCTCGTCGTTCTCCTTGACGCGGTCCTGAGTCCACTCCGTATCGAAAGATAACTGCTTGCCCTTTTTCTTGGGTCTCGCAATGGGGATGAAATAGGCGCTCGACCGGCGAGATTCAATGATCTCATCGGTAATGCCCTCATCGGAGAAACGAAAATGTCTGGTGGGTTCCTTGAAAGGAGAATTAATTACAGGGTTTTCAATGACAACCTGCTTCAAGCGGCGTTCTCCTTAGAGAGATCAGACGATATGCGTGCCCTCATCTATAAACTGTTCCGTAGTAAAAGTCAAGGAAATCAACGTAGTTAAAAGGGTTTATCCACCGCGCTTAATAAGTGAAATTCTTCCTTTAACTTGTCAAAATTTAGCTGATAGTGTGGGTTTCATTATCATTGTGGTGACTTATTTGACGACCACGAACTTTTTTTGTGGAAATGTATTTTTTCCAAACTATTTCCCCAAGCGACTTTGATAACACTGTTTTTATGAATCAGTTCACAAGATTTGAAAAATATAAATTGATAGAGTGGGTTTTGTTAATGCATAGGTTTTTTGAACATAACCTGCTTCTGGAAATTCTGACAAGGAGAAATTATGAAGACTTTTATTCCGTGGGTCGGCGGCAAAAAGAGACTTGCCAAAGACATCGTTGCTTTATTACCCGCTGAAAGAAACTCATATATAGAGGTGTTCGGGGGTGGCGGCAAGGTTCTTTTCGCGAAAGACAAGCTGGCTGGCGAGGTAGAGGTTTATAACGACATTCACTCAGACCTCGTCAACTTGTTCGAAATTGTCAGAGAGAAACTGCCCGTGTTCAAACGTAGACAGTATTTCCTGCTGTCATCCAGGGAGGAGTATAAGTCCTTCCTTAAACAATACAAGGATGGAAAATTCAAGGATGACATTGACCGGGCAATAGCCTTCTACGTCCTGGTCAAGACCAGCTTCGGGGCCGGGGTCACCACTGGCTGGGGTTTCTCAAAGGTCAGGCCGCCCAAGTATCCCGCCTGCCTCGACGATCTGGGAAAGGTGCGCGAGCGCCTTGTGCGGGTCTATATAGAGAACCTGAGCTTCGAGAAACTGATCCCTAAGTACGACAGGCCTGACGCGGTATTCTACTGCGACCCGCCGTACTATATCACGCTTGAAAAGCCTGGTTACTACCGGCACGAGTTGACAGTTGAAGACCATGCGAAGCTACGGGACATACTAAGCGGGATACAGGGCAAGGTCATCGTGTCCTACGACGACCACCCGGAAGTCAGAAAGTTATACAAGGGCTTCAATATCCAGGTCACAAAGCCAATCCACTATAGCCTTAACAACCGCGTGGGCCAACCGGCAAGACATCAGACAGAGTTACTTATAACAAATTTTTGAATACCTTTTTGTTGCTGGCAATAATTCTAATGTTTTTCAGTTCTATTGTTTTTGAGAAATGCTTCACATGGACCGCTTCTGGATAACTTGATATGTTCGACGCGTTTAGTTTTTCTGTTCGATTGTTTTAGCGAAGTACTTCGCGTGGACCGCTTCCGGCTAACTTGATATGCTCGACGCGTTTTGGACAATATCTTAACAAGGAGCCTCAAGTGCTTATTCTAAAAGACTGGCAAAACCAGATTGTAATAGAAGACCTTCCCGAGACATATCAGCAAATGGCCGAACATATAGGCGTTTCTGCGGCCCTGAAGCTGGGTGAAATTATGGGCGGAGAAGGCATTTATCTTCCCAAGATCGATAATATCCGTTCAAAGTACCGCAACCGCCTCATTAAAAGCGACCTTGTCGTGGGCCTTTCCTATAAGCAGGTGGCGAGAAAATATGGTATAACCGAGCGATGGGTGCGGATAATTGAGCAGTCCAAAGAAGATGCACGTGTCAGACAAACAGACTAAACCAGCCTTACCAACCCGCGTACTATTACCAGCCAATTGCCAACCGGTAGGTTAATTACTAGACCCACCACAGTATTTCACATAAAATAACCTGTTGAAATAAAAAGCTTTGCAGTGCATAATAATTACCTCTGAGATGAGCCAGGCAATACCGAGTAAGCACACACTACCCTGATGAGGGGCTGAGAAGTGGGCCAGCCAATCTCCAAGTCCGGGGATGGGCATTTCATATTTAAGATAATGAAACATGGTTGACCATACTGAATTCAGAACCTTGAAGCCAAAAATACCATCGGTGAATTACACCTCGGAACATATTGTATCTGGTATTCCCATACCAAAGACGAGGCGGATAGAACTGTTTTCGCCAGATGACTGGGAAGAGTTCACGGAGGAATGGGCCACCTCTCTCGTAGCTGAATACTATCTCATAAGACGTTTTGCTGGGTCAGGGGATAAAGGACTCGACGTGGTGGGATTCATCTCAGACGAAACCTTCCAGGGAGGATGGGATAACTACCAATGTAAACATTATGGAAGCCCGCTTACTCCGAGCAGCATATGGATAGAGATAGGGAAAATCATTTATTATTCTTTTTCAGAAGAGTACCCTTCGCCAAGAAAGTATTATTTCATTTGCTCTAAAGGAATAGGCACCTCCCTTTCTAAACTTCTTGCTGATCCAACTAAATTAAAATCAGAGGCCAAAAAGAATTGGTCTTCATATTGTGAGAACCAAATCGTGTCTGGCACGGCAATATCTCTGTCTGGTGAATTAAAAGAGCATTTCGACAATTTCGATTTCTCTATTTTTTCCTCAAAATCTTTAGTGGAACTTATAGATGGTCATGCGAAGACTACATTTCATTCAGTAAGGTTCGGAGGGGGTCTTCCGCCGCGACCAGCCTCAGAAATTCCACCATCAGAAATAGCTCCTTCTGAAAGCCGATATATTCAGCAGATCTTTGAGGCATATAGCGATAATGCTGGCGAAGATATTGCGAGTGTATCTTCACTAAATAGTAAACCTGATTTGCGACACGATTTCTTGAGGCAAAGAGAGCGTTTTTATCATGCCGAATCCTTGAGAAATTTCGCCAGAGATACGGTTCCATCGGGTACGTTTGAGGAACTTCAGGAAAATATATATCACGGTGTTGTCGATGTTTGTGAGTCTGCGCATGGAGACGGACTTGTCCGAATGCGCGCAACTATAGCCCAGTCTGCTCAGATTCCTATTGTAGCAAGCCCACTTGCCAGTGTTGTGAAGGTTCAAGACAAACAAGGAATCTGTCATCAACTGGCCAATAATGACCGGGTAAAATGGGTGAAGAAATAATGACAAAACCTGACATCTTAACGCCATTCAACACAGCTTTGGAAACCGGCATAAGGGCCCTGGCTATTTTAGATGCAGTTTTTCCTGCCACTCTTGACCTTCAAAGATTGGTAGATTTTGATTATCTCGTGGTTCATACAGGCGATGTCGGTGGCCCTAAAAGTCTCCACGCGCCCTTACCTATGCGAACAGGCGAGATTCTAGTGAGGCGCGAAATCATCGAAGATGGTTTGCTTCTTATGATGAGCCGGGGTCTCGTTCAGCGACTACCGTCTTCTACCGGAATTCAGTACATAGCATCAGACACGGCGAATCCATTCTTGAGCGCACTTGGTTCACTATATATTATAAGACTCAGGGAACGAGCCACCTGGGTGGTAGGAAAATATCAAAATGTTCCCGATGAAGAACTTAAGCGAACAATACGGCATTTCTTTGATTTGTGGACGATACAATTTCAGCCAATTGAGTCAGCGCTTGGGAGTAGCCAATGACTTGGAGCGCCCTTCAATTAAGAAAACTTTCCTTTTTCGGACCAACAAAACAGTCGGTATCTGTGGAGTTTATGAATGGCGTTAATGTCATTTGTGGCGCATCTGACACAGGAAAATCGATCATTGCTGAAGCCATAGATTTCATGTTGGGTGGTACCGTTCAACCAAGAGACATTCCAGAGCGTATCGGTTATGACCGCATCCAACTTGAGATTGAGACAGCAGAGCATGGAGTGTTTACTCTTGAGAGAAGTATTGAAGGAGGAGACTTTCGGTGTTATATAGGCTCACTTGGTGAGCATACATCTGAAAGTGAAAGCACGATCTTGGGTGCTAAACACGTTCCTGGTAAGACAGATAACCTTTCGGGATGGCTACTATCACAAATTGGACTCTCGGGGAAGGTTATTCGAAAAAATAAGGACGGAATAACTCGTACTTTAAGTTTTCGTGATCTTGCTCGACTGATAATTGTTCAGGAAGATGAAATATATAAGAAAGGATCTCCTTTCAAGACGGGGCAGTTTACAGGTGTAACTACAGAATATTCGACTTTAAAACTGCTTTTGACTGGTGTCGATGATAGTTCATTGGTTTCCTCTTCTAAAGTGGTTCATGTTAGCGACGATGCATCATCAAAAGTGGAGCTGATAGACCAATGGCTTGACAACCTACGTAGTGAGCTTGAGGATATAGGTGCAGATCGAAAAGAAATAGAATCACAATTAGAGCATCTTGAAAAGGCTGTCGAATCACAGCGCGTAGAGCTTCGGGATATGCAGAAACGCATGGACGACTCTGTGACCAAACGTCGCGATATGCATAAAGAGCGTGAGAACATTAAGGAGCGAATTGATGAGATTAGCGAGCTAACGGCTCGGTTCGGTTTGCTAACTAGACATTACGCTATAGATATTGAACGCCTTGAGGCCATCGAAGAATCAGGCTCACTATTCTTCCATCAAGAGAAAGCCCCATGCCCATTATGCGGTGCTTCGGTTGCTGAGCAACACCTTGAAAAGGCATGCGAAGGGGATGTAAATGCCATTGTAGGAGCAGCAAGAGCTGAGGTTGAGAAGATTAAGAAACTGTTGTTGGAGCTTCAACAAACAATGACAGATTTGAGAGCGGAATCAAAAGAACTCTCGGTAAATCTCTCGGCTGTCGAAAACCAATATCAAAAGTTTGATAAGGAAATTAGGGAGGCAATTTCTCCCAAGGTAGGTTCCGTTCGGGCGACTTTTAGTGAACTCGTTGAAAAACGTGGAGAGATTAAAGGAACATTCGAGATCTTTGCTCGAATTGATAGCTTGGAGAAACAAAAAACAGAACTATTGGACGCGCCCAGCCTTGACGAACCGAGTACTCCATCGCGTACAGATCTTTCGAAAACGATACTTAATAATCTTTCAAAGCAAGTCGAGACAATTTTGAAAGCTTGGCATTTCCCGAATACTAATTCGGTTTATTTTGATGAAGTAGCGACGGATTTCGTTATCGATGGCAAGCCGCGAGGAAGTCGGGGCAAGGGACTTCGAGCCATTACTCATGCAGCGGCTACAATCGCGCTAATGGAATACTGCAAAAATAACGAGGTACGATATCCAGGCTTTGTAGTGCTTGATTCACCACTTTTAGCGTATTACAAACCAGAGGGGCAGGAAGACGACCTGCAAGGTACGGATTTAAAAGACCAGTTCTATCAATATTTAGCTTCGAAACATACGGATAGCCAAATCATCATTATAGAAAATGAGCATCCGACTGGTGCGTTTAGTGAAAATTTGTCCTTAACAGTATTTACAAAAAACCCCCATCATGGTCGATACGGCCTCTTTCCTGTCTAATAGTGCAAATTAGCCCGTGTATCCAGGCATAAAAATGGGGAAAAGTGTTAGAAGCTGGTTCGTCGGGTTACTTATTTGGGCCTTCTGTGCCTTCTTAAGTTATGACTGTTGATCGGCATGTAATTTTGACCCATCATCGGCATCCTGCTTGACCCAGGCTTAATTTATCATTTTAATAACGCAAGTTATGACCTCAAAAAGGGGGTCAATTTTGGAGCCGATTACCCCCAAAGTGGGTCATTATTGCATGCCGATCAACACTGTGGCGTGCAGCGGTTTGCATGAAGAGGTTCGTGAAGCACAGCCCCGAGACCTCGTGCTGCATGGCGCGGAATATCGCCTCCATTGGCTCCGGTCGGAAAGCTCTATGGGCCTGAACTCTGGAGATTTCGGGAAATCGGCCATTGGCAGAATTGTAGCAATTTTATCCTTCTTTTGCCCCCTCCCTTTTCCTTGAAGAAAGGGTTTTTTTATTGACTTTAGTTTTCTCATCATATACTTTAAACACAGTTTTAAACGCCCTTTAAAAGGTCTTTAAACCTTCCAATCAAAGCGCGGGGGAACGTTTTGTATAGGAACGATATAAAAACGATAGCCTGCCTCCCGTAAGAGGTTGGCTATTATTGTCTGTGTTATACTTGGAATTAAAGTTATACCACATACAGGGAGGATCACCATGGAAAGATTTAGCTGGTTGAAATGTGCCGTCTCAGAAGGAATGCTTGCAGATGAATATGCAGTTGAATGCAGGGATGCCAATGATTCTCAAATTTCTTTTTTTGCACCATCAACCTTAGTCAATATCGCGAAAAATTTAGTGCGTGTTAGAGAATTAGACTGCAAAGAAGATTATTGCCTAATATATCTACCCATGCCTCCTATGGAAAACAGTGGGAGAACAGTTTGTGTTAAAAAAGAACAATTACAAGTGGCGTAATTAAATGATTCTAAGTAATACAGAAATACATAAAGCAATTTTGTCAGGAGAAATCGTGGTTGACCCTTTTCCTGATTTGAAGACCAATCCTTACGATGCAACGTCTATTAACTTAAGGCTTGGAAATACTATTTCGACTCCACAAGCTGGCAAACCTTTTACTTTTGATTTAAGAGCAGGTGGATTGGCTCCATTTCTTGCCGACGTTTGTGAAAGACGAACTATTGATGATGCAGGCTATACATTACATCCTCATAAATTTGTTTTAACCAATACTAAGGAATATATTAAATTGCCTCCTCATTTTGCAGCAAGAGTGGAGGGTAAAAGCTCTTTCGCAAGATGTGGTTTACTTGTACATTTTACAGCTCCCACGATTCACGCGGGATATGAAGGGAGAATAACTTTAGAGCTAATTAATTTGGGTTGGTATCCAATAACACTATATCCCGATATAAAAATTTGCCAGTTGATAATTGAACGGGTTGAAGGTGAGGTTGATGCCATTACAAGTCAATTCCAAGGCCAAACTTTACCCGAAGGTATAAAGTAATTCATTTCTCGCTCTCCTCTTTCTTAAACCTCCAGCGTCTTTTTAAGAACTGCCCCATATATGATTCCTTGACCTTCGCTAAATCCTCCGGCGTCCCGGCGACGACTATGCTCCCGCCCCGTGTCAGTATACCGATTCACGCCTAAGACATTATTGGTCGAAGAGTTAATAGGATTGTATCATACCCTTCAAACTGTTATAATCGCGTCGGAAGTTGAACACCGGATACAGCGTTCCCACCACGTTTCACGGATAACATCGTGAAAGAACCAGAAAACCATACCAGCACGGACTGCAGTCTCGCCCAGAACAGTGAAGACTGCTTCGCTGTCGGGGTGAACCCTGATGACATCACCCCATTCTGGAACCTAAACAGCAGACTCCCGCTTCTAAACGCCTTTATCACGCTATTCAGTGGGTCGGATATATATGTAGTGCTGAGGCTCCTCGTCCTCATGGAGATGGTGTCGAAGGTCGACCCGCCTATGTGGGGTATGGCCGAGTTGAGGCATAACTTTGGCTATTTATCAGAGACGGCCTTCGAGACGGTCACTAAGAGGCTGAGGGACGGCGGGCTGATCGATTACAGGCGCGACACGAACAGCTATTCCGTAACCTCGCTTGGGCAGAAGGCTCAGGGCGCGGTCTCGGTATTCCTGAAGAACGAAGGTGACGAGGGCGTGGGCATGCTGACCAGCCTGATATACGCCGGGGAGGTCACCGGGACATTAGGAAGGGAGGAACTCGAGCACCTGCTTTACAGGCTGAACCAGCTCGAGTACGAGATAACCGACGCCATCGAGTCCGCCTCCGAGAATACGATAATTGAGGCGAGGCGTAAGTTCGAGTCCATCTGGAGGTACATCGAAAAAGGCACGGAAATAATCAAGCGGCTCACACAGGACGCCGAGACGGATAGGCCTACGCACAGGCTCGCGCAACAAATCGGCCACGCACAGTCCAGGCTCGCCAAGAAGACCTCGGTGTTCCAGAAGGCGCTAAATGACATAGACAGGCAGAGGGTGCACCTCGGCAACTCCGGAGTCTCGACCTCCGACTTGGGCCGTTACCTTATGGGGAGAAGCGTGTCCGAGCTTTTGGGCCTTTTGTCAGGGACGGTCGGGGTGACGGTGAAGCCCGTGTTCGTGCTCTCCGACATAATAGCAGACGTCGCTGAATATGAGCTGATTGAAAAAGAGAGGACAAGATACGAGGAATGGCGCTTGCCGGAGGCGGAGGACTCTCCGGTTCAGGAAGACGTATTTACCGATTGCTTCGTCCACCTGAAAGGGCTGCACGAGGACCTATCGGCGATAGAGTCCGAGGCGGCCTTCAGCGCCGTTATTCCCAGGGCGAACTTCGAGGAGTCATCCTACCGGTTCTCGATGATTGCCCTGATGGGAGGTAACGTTGAGGGACGGGAAGGCGAGGTAGCCGATATTCTCGGCCTCCCGCTTATCGCAAGGTTCGAGGAGGGTGAGGAAGAGGTCCTTACGCACGGCGTGAAGACCATATCCAAGGGAGTCATCACGAGGACGGATGGTAGGCATGAATAATGATGAAAAGGCGCTGCGAATAACGTCTCAGCTTATCGCCAGGAAATTCCTGCCAAAAAAAGAGCTCCGCGAAATGCTCATGGACGAAGACCTCCTCTCGCAGGTCGAGGACAGGCTCGGTGCGGTGGGCCTTGAGCTTGCTACGCACGTGTATGCCGACTTCGTTTCGGTGAAGGTAAAAAAGGACCGCGAGCAGGACGTATTTGGCACGGACAAAGATTACCAGGCCAGTAACGGCCTTAGCCGTGGAGCGCTGGCATTGCTCGCGGTAATATGGGCAAAGATAATCCTCCCGAAAAGGCAGATGCAGATAGAACGGCAGACGCCGGGCGACAGCGGTCAGGATATGCTCTGGAAGGAGCGGAAGCCGATACCCATGGGTGACGGGCTCGTCAGGCTTGAAGAAAAGGCGCTTCTCGCGGACTTCGGAGACAAGCTCGGCGGGAAGACCCGGTTCGGGAGGTGCTTGAACGAGCTTTCGCGCGCCGACTTTGTCGTGAAAAAGGATGGCTTGGTGCTTGAAGGCCCTCTGCTCGACTCGGCGATAGATTACTCAGTGCTTGCGCCGAGGATAATCGAAGGGGCGCTCGGGGAACTATTGGGTATGGGTATGAGCGAGACCGACGAGGACGTGGAGCAGGAGATAAGCCGAGGCGAGGGTCTGGACGAAGGGCTTGACGAGGAGCGAAAAGATGTTTAGGTTCGAGTCTCTGGAATTTCTCAACTGGGACTATTGGAGGCGCGTGAGGCTTCCGTTCGACGAGAGAATCATTGCCATCGTCGGGCCGAACGGCTCCGGCAAGACCACGCTCCTCGACGCGCTCCGCACCCTCCTCGGGATAAAGGTGTCATCCAAGAGGGACTATAGAAGGTACGCCCAAAGGCTGAAGGAGCCGCACTCTATGGTCGTCGCCGTGGTCAGAAACGACCGGGATGCCCGAAACAGGCCCTGCTTTTACCCGCTATTCTCGGACAAGGTCACCCTCGCCTGCCGGATAGACAAGAAGGGTGGCGAGTGGCAGAGGCTGTATTTCATCAAGGACGGTGTGGTATCGGTGGAAGAGCTTGTAGCATATTCTGCGTCGGAGGCCCTCGGAGTCAGGGAATACCAGTCTAACATCGAAAAGGCTGGTTTGTCGCTCGCTATGATGCGGGTGCTGTCCCTGGAGCAGGGCGCGACGGACAAGCTCTGCGAATACTCGCCTAAGGAGCTTCTAAGCCTCGTCTACGATGTCTTTGGCGATAAGGCCACGTTCGACAACTACGAAAAGGCGCTAGAGGACCAGATAGAAGCCGGGCGGGAACTGGAGAACTTGAAGCTGAAGACGGTGCGGCTTGAGGGCGAGCTGATGAACCTGCGGCAGAGGGAGAATAGCTACCGCGAGTACGAACAACTGAACAAGGAACGGGTCTATCTTGAGACCGAGCTGAAGACTTTGGCGAGGCACGTCGAGATGGCGGCGGAGATAGAAGGCGCGAGCAGAAACGCCACGGGCAAGAAGAACGAGGTAAAGACGCTGGCGTCGCGGGTTGAAGGGCTTACCGCACATGCGGCGGGTTTAGAGGCCGATGAGACAAGGACAGGGGCAGAGCGTGACAGCGCCTCCGAAGCCATCCGTGTGACGCAGCATAGGCTTGTTGAGGAAAACGGAAGGCGAGCGGGGGTCGAGTCGTCGCTCGACGAAATACGGAAGCTCGCTGTACTGGCTTCCGGGGTGGAGCCAGAGGACGTCGTAGCCCTCAAGGAAGGCCATGAGACCGCCCTTAAGAACAAGGGCGTGCTCGACCTGAAGCTCAAAACCATAGAGGACGAAATAACAGGGCTTAAAGAAGAGATGATGGCGCTGGAGTCCGGCGTATCCAGGCCGGATGCGCGCGTCACGCAGTTCAGCCGCATGCTGGACTCAGCCGGTATCTCACACAGGTTCCTTTACGAGGGTGTGGATATCGCCGAAGAGAAGTGGCGGCTGGCAATCGAGTCCATATTAAGAGGTTACAGGTATCTTATCGTCCTCGATGACCCGGCCCAGGGACGGCAGGCTTGGGAGCTTGCCGAGTCCTCGGGCTACAGGCATTTCGTAGTTCCGGAGCCGGGCGATACCAACGCTACAGCGCCACTCGGCACAGCGCTCTCGGCGGTCAGCCTTCGGGAGTTTGTGCCTGGATGGGTGCGCTCTCACCTCGCGAGCATTTCCCTCGTGGACGAGGTAAAGGATGGCCTAGGCCTGCCGGAACGGGCGGCGTTCGTCACTGCGAAGGGGTTCATGCGGGAGAGGCGCGGCGGCCGTTCAATAGCGGTCTCGGAGTCAGAGTTCGCATTTGGGGCCGAGGCGAGGCAAAAGCGGCTGGAGTTCCTGCGGGGAAACGTCGCCGGGCTCAAATCACAGGCCGATGTCCTCCAGGCGGAAAGGGACGGACTTGACAACCTAATACGGGATTTCGAGGCCAGGCGCAAACGTCAGGAAACTTTGTCAGCGTATCTGTCCAGAAAGGACGACGAGGACAGGCTTTCACGTGGACTGACTGAGGCTGTGGAAGCGGTCAAGGCGGTTGAAAATGAGCATGAGTCTCTTCAGGCAAGGCACAAGACGCTGGACGAGGAATACACGGCGCTCATAAAGGGCCTCGCTACCGCCAAAAACATGCTTGGTAATGCGAGAGACGAACTCGCGCGTAGTACCAGCCAATGCTCTGGCCAACGACAAGCGCTGTACACGAGGATTGCCGAGTTCAAGGCGGAGCGGACAAAAATACCAGCCGGATGGAGGACCCGCGAAAAGATAGAGGCTTACAAGGATAAGTACGGCGATATAAAAGGCGTCCTGAGAGAGATAGATCGCATCGAGGACAAGCTCAAGGAAGATCATTGGGAAAAAGACCCAAAGGTTGCGGAACTCCGGGCTAAGGTCGAGCAGGACTTTGTTTACGAGAAAGAAAACGTGAGCCGGAAGGAGCATGAGTTCGCCGAGACCAGGCGCGTGACCGACGAGGCTAGAGAGACCTACCTTGGGGTGATGAGGACCTCGGTCAGATTCTATGAAAAGAACTTGAAGGAGCTTGCCGGGCTCGCCGGGGTGGAGGTAGACGTTGTAAAGCCGCCTTTCGAGAACGATGCGGTCGCGCTGAAGGAGGCTGGTCTTGCTGTAAGGTGGAACTTTGACGGCAAGGGCTTCATCAGCACGGACGACGGCGAGGCCTCCGGTGGCCAGCAGGTAATAAAATCCCTGATACTACTTATCGCGCTGATGATGGACGAACGGTCAAGGGGCGGTTTTGTGTTCATAGACGAGCCGTTCGCGCACCTGGACGTCTTTAACATAGACAAGGTCGCCGAGTTTCTACTGTCCACGAAAACGCAGTTCATAATCACCTCTCCCAACACCCACAATGCCAACATCTACAGGCCAGCGATGCTGACCATAGTTACGAAGAAGAAGCAGCCGGGCGAGACCCACGCACCGGCCCCAGGACACATCAGGCGGCAACCCGATGCATGAGCATGCATTCAAGAAGACTCGCAGAATCGGGGCCTGGATGCGCTCAGCCGAGTCGGGCATACTTGTTGCGCATGAGGAATGGGTTAACCTCTGCGCCTGCGGTGAAGTGGTAAGGATCAAGACCAGCCACGTCGGGACATGGAAGAAGGCCGAAATATGTAACACCGGCCGGGCGAGCGTTTATCCCACAGTTTGGCGGGACGCAATTCGGGCGATATTGAAAGTCAGATATGACTCGGAATCTGACATCGTCTACCCCGCCGAGAGGGCGGTCGGGCTTACCGGCATGGCATGGCACGAGTTTGAAGAAATGGCCGGGGGGCTTCTCAGGGACGGCATAGTGGCGATTTTCGAGCCGTACCCTAAGAACACCCGCAGGGCCAAAATCGCATTCAGGTCGGAAATCGTCGCGACGCTCAAGACCCTCCTGGGTCTCGACGCTAAAGACAAGGAGGCTGAGACTATCACTGCGTTCTTTGACGCTTGGGAGTATCCGTCGGGAGTAAACTCCTTATCCGAGAAGGTCGCGCGTATCATGGACTCGATGAAAGGGCAGTGGCTTGTGACCGGAAAGGCGGTCGTACCGACGAGTTCTGGACACGAAACCATCATGAAGTCACTTTCTAACTACGGCCTGTTGCTCGAATCCCTGAGGGGTATATTCAACCTGACCCTGCGAGGAGATTCGATGGGCCTAAGGGAACTTTCGACGGACATAGCCGGGGACTCTAAGGCGTTTGAGAGGATAAAGCCATATCTGAGGAAGATTCTGGGCGACCTCGGACGGTTCGGCGTTAATGAACACTCCCCGCTCGTCTATTGCAAGCTTCCCATAACCGGGACGGTCGGCGGCAGGCCGTTGGACCTCTCTGCATGCGATGATTACGTGAGCCTGACCATGAAGACCGCGCGTTTATTCAGGCCGGTTTTGTCCGGCATGAAAAGGCTGGTGCTGATTGAAAACCTCACGCCATTCGAGATGATAGCGGGCGAGGCGGGACTTGTCGAAAGCGGGACGGGCATAGTGTTCCTGTCCGGCTATCCGCCAGGCCATGTCCGCGAGTTCCTGAAAGGCCTCCCGCAGCCTGAGGAAACTCTACTGTGGTGCGACCTCGACCCGGACGGTATCGAGATAGCGCTGACTGCGGCCAAGTGGTTTAAAGTCTGGCGTCCGCTCTTCATGGACAAGGAATATCTCATTACATCGAGGACAAAGCCCCTTGAAGCGCATGACCATGAAAAGCTGTCCTCTCTAAAAGGTAAGGTAGGCGTCTCCGTTTTCGGCCCGCTTATGGAGGATATGGAACGGCTTGGCGTCAAGGTAGAACAGGAGGCCCAGAAGACGGGTCCTTTGCAGGACCACCTCTAAAACAGTTTATAGTGAACTCGCCGTTCGCTAGAGTGCTTATATTCCTAAACCCTCTGGTTTAGGCAGGCATATCTTTTAATTATGTTTAATTGGAAGATGAATATCACGATTTTCTACTCCCAGGAGTTAAATTTATGCTTAAAAAAGATGGCGAATACAAATTTTTTATTGATGCTCTCAAAAAAACAGAAGGAAAGATTTTAGCCCGATTAATACCTGATATTGCAGAGGTGTATAACAAGGAGAAAAAATCCCATTACTTCTTTCCCCCTTTTCATCTTGGCTATGTCAACATCTCCACCGAACTAACACGTACTTCAGATTTTAATAGTATCGCGCAAGGCGGCTATTATGAAATGCCCTTAGATAGATTGGAACCTTTTCTAAGAAAAAAAGATAAAAAGGTTATTGGGGAAAACATATTTGTGCAACATAAAAAGATATCGCCTTACGAAGGGAAAGAAAAAAAATCAAAAGAGGATGCAAAAGAAATAAATGAAGAAACAGCATCGATACTAAACGTAAGAAAAAAAGAACTGGAAAATCTTTCTTTATATTGTTTTGATGTTGGCCAGGGAGACTCCCTTCTTCTTATAACTTCAAACGGTAATCCTTATATAATTGATACAAATGTGTCTTTCGGTGGACGGGACGGTGCTACCATTGAGCATAAAATGGGGGCTTATGTAAATACGGTAAAAGAGATTTTAAGAGATAAAGGATTAGACCCAAATTTTATAAAGGGATTGTTCATAACTCACAAGCACTTGGATCATATTAGAGGAGCAGCTAGATTATTCGACGAATTCAATATTGAGAATTTTCTGATGAATTTTGATTACGATCATCCGACAGTCAGTGTAAATGCATTATTAGAAGCAGTTGACAGAGCAGGAGTTAGAAAAATAAACATCAACAAGCCTACGACTTTTGCCGATGGGGAAACCTATATTTCAGTTTTAAATCCAGATTCGGAAACCTCAACTAATGCGCTAGCCCCGGATATTAATGATAGCTCTATATGTCTATGCGTTAACTATGGGGCTACCAACGCATTTCTTACAGGTGACGCAGGTTGCCAGATACTTCAAAGCAAGTATTCATGTCATTCAGGTTATTTCCCGGAAAGCGTTTTAAAAGTATCTCATCATGGTAGTCGCACAGGAACAAATATCGACACCCTAAATTTACTCAATCCTGTTCATGCTTTTATATCGGCAGGAACAAGTGAACAATATAACCATCCGCATCAAGAAACAATCGAATGTTTAGCTAATTCGATTCCAGAAAGAAATATTAGAATTTCAAAGCGGATTAAGAAGAACGTTTGCTATAACCTAAACGGTGATAACATACAAGTCGATGAATTTTTTTATTCCCCTGTACCGGAACTCTAAAAACCCCAAATACAGGCTCCCTTTGCAGTTATAGCGTGAGGCTAGAGGTTATAAAAAATGTCGAAAAGAAAGTTGACAGGAATTGATTACCTAAAGCTCTATGAGGAGCTTGAACACCTTTGCAAGGTAGAGAGGCCAGAAAGTATTCAGAAGTTAGAAGAGGCAAAATCAAATGAAAATTTAAAAGGTTATATTTGGGAAAATAACGGTTATGTTTGGGAAAATATTAAATTTCAAAAAGCTAAGGAGAAGCACCGCCTAGTTGAAGGACGTATTCGCGAAATACGATTTCAAATTGATGCGGAATATCCGTTCATTGATATTGATAATCTCAAAAGGATGTGCCGTGAATTAGGTATTAATGACAACGGTGGACACGCGGAAATAATAGATAGGATCCAAAGGATAGGCACCTTGATATTAAATCTGAACTCTGCAAGTGAATGGGTGTGTAATATGATGGAGCTTTTTAAAAAAAAGATAGGCTTCTTGGACTGTAGCAAAGGGACATTCGAGGAGCGGATGTCCATCCGATGTTCTGAGCTAGTTACAAGGCCAAAGAAGGATACTCATATCGCCCCGTTTAAACCGCCAAAAATGTGTCCCGATTTAAAGGCAGAGCCGAATCTGCCTCAGGAAAAACCCACGACAACGGGGGCAATTGCCGCAATAGAAGCGGCAGAGAAAACCGCAAAAAAATTTAAGGGGAAGTCCAAGAAAAAGACCGGCCTATTTTGATGAATACTAAGCATCGCAAACGAAAGGAAATCCGAAAAAATCAATGGCTGAAAAAATTCCTATGACAAAAAGGAATACATAGAGAGATTGTAGCAGAAAATCATAAACCGCTGTGAATATGGGATGTGTCCTTCTAATTTCCCCTGACGCGGATACTCATTCAGTTTTATCATTTTCTGTGTCTGTTACTTCGTGTCCTGCATTACCTTGAAGACGATCTTTTCATTCGTCGCCTCTTTAACATCAATCAGATATTCCTTGAAACGTATCCGGTTCTGGCTTGCTGAAAAAGTGAGGTTTTGGTAAAAAGATGGCTTCGCCATATCATCCGGCGTGAATTCACGATATAGAATTGAAAGTGTTTTCCCGTCGCTACCGGTATAGATTAATTCGTAATTCAAATAACCGCCCGCTATATCAACCTTGCCGCCTGATTCGTTTTCATTGTCTGGTGTGAAAGTTAAATCTGCTGGCGATATATTAAAATCCCCAAAAGCAATAATGTCTTTTAAGCCGTCACCTAATGATTTCAGCATCTTATTGGAAACCCTGCCACGTTCATCTATTAAGAATCTCATCTTATATTTCGGAAGCTCGACTACTTTATATTGAGCGCCGTTATAGCTGAGATAACCCAGCGCGGTGTATTTGAATAATTTGCCGTCTGCATTGTATTTCGAGCCTGTCAAGGGTTCGCCGATGCCGCCACCTATATCCGCGCCGGTTCGAGCAGCTACAATGAAATCCGATGACGCATCCATATGAAGGTTCGTTGGCTTGATATAATAATCTTTCGCTTTTATGATGGGGTCTCCAACAAATACCGTCAATTCCTTCCCAAGTTCATAATTCTTCTCAACCACGCGTTTCGTTTTTATGTCGATAGGTTGAACGATATACGCTGTGCATCCGGACAATAAAAGACAGGCGATGATTAATGTAATTACCTTTTTCATTTTTCTTTTTCTTCCATGTCAGTGGGATAAAGAAAGCTAGATAAATTTGAGAAAATTGGGGACATTCAATATTTTGCCGGTCTGCCTCACTGCACCGTGCACATTTACTCATAATCAAAATGAGTAGTCAATCAATTTTGGGAAATAATAGCACACCTGCGGGAGAGGGGTCGGTGGTGAGGGTGTCTTACGCCGCCTCTACCAGTTTTTCATTCAGCGGGTGGTTCAAAACCTTGGGCAGCAGACTCTATCGTCTTTTAATCGATTTTGTTCATTATATAGATTTATAGTGGCAATCTGAGATGTAGATATTTATATTTATTTTAACTTGGTCCGAACCGGGGAGAGTATCATGTTGATAACAACCAGTTAGGACCTTAAAAGGTGGGTCAATATTGGACGCCGATTTCCCGCAAAGTGGGTCATTATTGCATGCCGGTCAACATTTCTGTATAATACTTCCAGGAATGCACCATGCAATATAGGAAGCACGCACTACCCTTAAAAGTTCGGGCTTGGAAGCGCGCTTGGATATTAGCCCACCTCTGGCAACGGGGCTGGGCTTTTTATTAGCAAAAGAAACGGGGTTAGAGATAATTTATGGTTACGTGGTACGACTTATATTCTAAATTATATAAATTAAAAACGGCGAAAAAAAAATATGAAACATCTTTATCCAAAGTTAATTCAATAGGAATAATTACTTATCGGTTAGGTGTAGATGGAGTGGCAAATGCGATATCAGGGCATGTAAAAATACTTAGAACTCTAAAAAAAAATAATCACATTGATTATTCCACATTAATTTTGGTAACCGGTTCAATCGATATTGCTTTAACAGAGGCCACACAGATTTGTGATGATTACTACCTACTTCCTGAAATGGGTTTATCTTGCAACGTTAGCTCTGCTTTTTATTCTTCTTTTAAAAATGAAGAATCTTTATATGATAGGATGCCTGAGGCACTATTAGCGAAAGCTAATTTAATTAAAAATAAAATTAAAAAAATAGTTTTAACAAGAAAAATTGAAATCTTAATTTTAGAAAATGTTAATTCCCTTCCTTACAATATTTGTACGACGTTAGCTTTAGTATTACTAAGTGAAGAAATTAATTTACCCGTAATTAATATATGTCACGATTTTTTTTGGGAGCATAAAGAAAGTACTCGTTTACATTTGTTTTCAAATGAAAATATTCCCGAAGTTTTTGGTCTCTTAAATATATTGAGTCCATGGAGTTCTCCGAATTGGCTACATGTTACTACAACCTCCACAGGTAAGAAGTGGCTGTTAGATAGAGGATGGGATGAAGATTATCTGGAAACCTTGCCTTGCCTAACATGTTTTTCCCAGATTAAAGATAAAAAAAGTATAATTTCTGTCCTGTATGAGAAACTTAAAACTGTTTTACCGTCCGAAGACTTTTTTTTATTAAATCAAGGTTTTAAAGTTACATATAAAATGTCCGAAAATTATAAGAGCCATCAAAATTCATATGTTTTTTTAGTTCCCACCAAGATTTCTAGCGGGAAGAGAATTGATTTAGCATTAGGTTTTTTTGAAACAATTTTACAAAATAAAGAGTTCTTAAGCACAATTAGATCCAAAGAATTTATTTTTTTTATTGTTGCGGGGCCCTTATATGATGTCCCGGAAAAAGATTCGCATTTAAAACGAATAGAAAATTCCATCAAAAAAATTTTTGCCAATAAAAAGATATCGAGGGACATAAAAAGGAACTTGATTCTTTTGTTTCCTTTAGGCGTTTCTTCTCATTCATTGAAAGGACATTCTATGTCCTCCTTATATCATGAGGCTGATACTGTATTGTTTTTTAGTAAAAGAGAAACTTACGGATTACCAATAATTGAAGCTGCAAAATATAAAAAACCAATTATTTTAACCCCTTACGAAGGAATTCATAGAGAAATTTACAATGAAATCACAGATAATCTTATAGTTGGAGAAATTTCCGCAAACAATATAAAAAAAGGTTTCTTACCTATAAAAATTGAACAAATATTGAATGACCAAGACCTAAGGAATCAAATAAATATTCAAAATAACAAAATAATTAAAAATAGGCTGAATTTTTCTAGACTGTCAAAAGACTTCTTGAGAATTTTAAATAAAGCTGAAAAAAATATAACAACGCCGAAATCAAATAAAACCATATTAGATTTTGGCGATCTATCTTTGACAATGCGGCCAGTTTTTCAGGAAGTTGAAAAAATTTGGCTTAAATCTAAAAAACCCGTTGTAGTTTCCATTGCTGGTCCGGCAGTTTGGGGGAAGACGAATTTTGCAAAAGCCTTTATTGAAATTTTCAATCAACAAACAACGATCCCCAAAGGCGGGATTCATATTTCTACAGACGATTTTGGTTTACCTGGCGTCGAATTAAAGAAAAGAGGGCTTTCCTTTGTTCCCGAAAGTATAAAAGTAGAAAAACTAACTTGGTCTATTGAGCGACTTCTAGAGGGAAAAACAATTGTCTTACCAAAATTTGTTCATTCACGACAAAATAGATTTCATGTTTTGAGACAAGCAAAAAGTCTAATAATACTAGAAGGTTTATTTGCTCTGTGGCGGGAAGGCCATGGTATTGATAAAGGAGCTTACGAAGAATTACATAACTTAATTAACATCAAACTATATATAGATACGGAAGAAAGTGAAACATTTAAGGCCTCTGCAATAAATGATTCTATCAGAGGTTTGTCATCTGAACAAATATTGAAAAGGCAGCAAGAAAGAATCCAGCAATTCAAGGAATATGTGTTGACCTCTAAAAGAAATGCCGATTTTATCGTTATTACATGTAAAGGAAATGATTTTAGGAAAATAAAAAAAGTCATTAAACTCTCAGGAGGATGTTAATGGATAATTTTTGGGCTAATGTACTCACAAACGTAGTCGCGAATTGGATAAACCTCTCTATTGTTGCAATAATATCTATTTTTTTATTGTTTTATATTAACCTTTCAAAAAGAAAAAAACTTTTTAAATTATTAGGCCTATATAGACGATCTGAGATTAAACCAAATATTGAGATATATGTATCGACAATTAGAGTTTTAAAGAATGGCGCTCTGTTTTCAGATGGAACAAGGGCGGTTAATTTTGAAAGTATAACGGTTGGTGCTGCCGAGGTATTTGAGTTAACTACATTAGAAAAAATATTTGAGCCAGGAATTTTGAAATATGTTCCTACGCAGATTAAAAATAAACTAATTAAATGGAATATTGCTTTTACAGAAATAAATCCGGATTTTCAACCTAGCCCAACTGATTTATCTCAAATTAAAAATAATAACATCATTTTATTGGGTGGGCCGGATTTTAATGCTGCAACAAGGGCTTATTTGAATAAGAATGAAGCAATTATGCGCTTTTTGCCCAAGGCGACTCGTTCAAAACCATATGTAGAAATATTGTGCGGGAATAGTAAGGGGCAGGTAGTATCTCCCCATAAGGAAAAAATGGACTTAGCAATAATACAGAAACAGACGATGAAAGAGGATGATAGGGTAATTTTAATACTAGCAGGAAACGGATCTAATGGAACAAGAGCAGCTATAAAATATTTTGCTAAGCATTGGGAGGAATTATATAAAAGGTATCAAGAAAGAGATTTTTCATTATGTTTGCAATGCGAAGAAAGGGAACTTAATCCTCAAGGATATGAAAGCTGGAATGTTATTAGAACCATTCCAGAAGAACCTTTGTAAACCACCCTTTTTTAGTGCCACCCATTAGTTGTAGTAGCCCCGACTTAACCTGACACTCCACTTTTTTTATGCCGCTGTCTGTATGGTCCTACCGAGCATCTTCTCTTTTGCAAGCGGCAGTGTATCGAGAAACGTCTGCATCGGTGTCTTGCCATAACAATACTTCCCGCTGTGAGGCCTGCTTTCGTTATAATCGACAAGCCACTCGTCTAAATCCTTTTGCAGTTCCTCGATAGAAGTATATACCTTTTTTCTAAAGGTGATCTGGTAGAACTCATTTTGTAAACCACCCTTTTTTAGTGCCACTCATTAGTTGAGTTTTTCCGGATTTTTGAATGACGCCGCGTACTGTATCGGCGTCAGGTTCCCCAGCGACTCATGAGGTCGCTCCTCATTGTATTCGACAAGCCATTTCCCTGTTACTGTCCTGACCTCTGAAAGCTTCCTGAAAACGTACATGTTCAAAACTTCTTCCCGATAAGTCCGGTTGAAGCCGCAAATTCGGAAGGCTAAATTTACAGTTTGTGGCGCGAAGGGATTCCTAAATGCTAGATTATTCCTTTTCACTGCATAGTTTGTGCTTTATTTCCGCCAACTCACTCCTCAGGAGACAAATATGAGCAATAATTATTAAAAAACAAATTAAAACAAAACAAAAAGCCGTATTGACAGCGCTGTAATTTTTCAAATGTATGCCACTATTCGTTAGGCTTTGAAATGAGCAACAAATAATTTGAAGAGCATCCGGTAAGAAGATGAGAAGCAAAATTATTGAGATTGCAAAAATTACCTCAGATTTTGTTAAAGCATTCGTTACTACAGCGATCAACGGTTCATTGTTAGCTCGAATACCTGTGCTTTCAAGTTTGGTTGCCTCTAAAATTTCTGGATACCAAAGTCCATATAAAATACCTACAAAGGCTAAAAATAGACTAGCAGCCGATAATAAATTTCCCATCCACTAACTCCTCGAAGCTGGTTCAATTTCGAATTTAGTACACAGCTTCTCATAAGCCGCTTTAGTGAATTCATAAACACAACCTGTTTCTGGTTTGCATTTTATTTTGGGAATCCTTCCATCAAGGTCAGCTAGAACCTGGTTTATTCCATCGACAATATTTAGATTATTTATTTCAGCTTCATATTTACCTTTGTCTTTATAACGCTCTGATACCTTTTGAACAACCACTTTAATTGAATGTTCGAGGGCCGATTTCAATCTGTATTGATATTTTGAAATTACAGAACGAATTAAAGATCTGCTGCCTGATGTTGTTTTTTGGAAAAGCCTGCTAACTTTTGCTTCATTCGGTATTTCATTATCAAAAACCTTCTCTATTAATAAGTATAACCTATGTTCTAAAATGTCTGAGCCTCTCGAAAAAGCTTTTTCTCCCAGAAACATATCAATATATTCTTGTAAGGCGGCTAATCCATAAGATGCAAGCATCTGAGGTAAGCTGGCCTTCGAACAACCCAAAATCTCGGAAAGTTGGGTCTCTTTACTTTCGGAAATATTTAGACTTACAGAAATTTGCATTTCCTTCTCCTTTTGACGAAAACCGGCATCCCACATTGCCCCACCATCGCTAGCTGATACTCCTCATCGCCATAAAACACCCCATTATTAATAATCATGCCCAGATTCTAACATTCAATCTGGACCGGTTTAAAGGGGGCAGGTCAACAGTCATAATCTTTCAGGAATGTCACAACTATTGCCGACAAGAACCCCATCCGTTCCGATGCTCCACTCAGGATTATCGGCAAGTAGTCTATTTATGTCTGTCGGTGCTTCAAGCGCTGATATCGGGTGCAAAATTATCTGTTCAGGTAAACCGATACATATTCTACTGCTAGCGAAATCTAAATATGATATTAAATATTCTAAGTTCCTTACCGATACTCTTATATATCTATGTTCTCTTATAAAATTGATCAAAAAACCATAGTAAGTCTCGATGTATCCACTTGTATCTATTTCTAAGTCATTATTACCATCTGATTCCGGGTCTTGCAAGTTGACTTTTATCGGAGATAAATCGAGTTGCGTAGCGATTGCCGTTTTACAGGCAGGGGCTTCCCCGTTAATATTTCTAATAGTGTTCACTTGAAATTTGGCATCGTTAAGTCTTCTATTCAAGTGCGTTGCCGAGTGATCATATAAACCCTTTGCTTCCACAATATGCCATCTCTTCTGCCCATCCAGACCCGCGAAATCAGGCCTACTACGAGTACCTGGATTCGTATCCAGTACCCCCTTCAACATATCCAGCCTTGAAATATAGATAAGCCAAGGAACATCAAGAATTCTTTCAGCAACAAGCTTTGCAAACGTAGCTCCAATCAAACCAGTGCCATAAGCTCGTTCAGTATCTTCAATGTGCTGATATTCCGACGATATACTCCAATTGGTATTCCTATCAAAATAATGTAGGAATGATAGGCCCCGCAGCATTGAATAGATATAATATCTTTGGCCCCTAGCGATGTCCCACCAGTCTCTGGCGCCAACCGTTATCATAGCCCTGTATATATCGAGCCAAGTGAATTGCTCGCGCCATGTGTTATTTAGATACTCGAATTCCCTACCATTATAACTATTCCCACTTATTTCTATAGAAGGCATGGCTTTCTCCCTGAATAATTATCATCATTT
Organism: Nitrospirota bacterium; assembly: GCA_049801375.1. GTDB lineage: Bacteria > Nitrospirota > JACRHJ01 > JACRHJ01 > JACRHJ01 > JBARKJ01. The sequence goes on from JBARKJ010000065.1 coordinate 37,652, forward strand.
CGTCGTTACCTTCCGCGCCTGAAGTAAGTCAACCCAATCAGGCGGTCATCGTTCGCCTCTTGCCTGAAAAAGAACCAGTCCTCGTCATGAAGCTGTACGGCCCGCCAGACAAGTTGACCTTAGAATACGGATCGAAAGGTGGTCGGTATCTCAGGCCGGACCTTCTCATCATAGATGATATGGGCCTTAAAAAGCTGCCGAAACAATCCAGAGTATCTGCCGAGGTCATCATGCGCTGGTATGAGCAGACCCACGATTATGACCTCAAACCGGCCGCTTGGGGATGGGGGAAACTGGTTGGCGACGTGCCTACCGCCACCACCATCCTGGACCGTTTCTGAGCCGCGCTGACATAATCCAAATTACAGGGAAAAGCAAAATAATGCTTGCAAAAACAAATTTGAAAATGATAAAAGAATAGGACATGAAACTGGCGGATTTGAAACCGACCCGACCTGGCGGCAAAAACCGACCGCTGACAAGTTTACCCTAAAGCTTAGCCGCCCCGCAATATACTGTCAAATAGCCTGCCGAAGTGTAGCAGTGCGAGATAATTAAGCCGCCTTAAATCGAGATAATTAGATTTTACCGTAATTAGAATAATTCTAATCGCTTTACAAAAAGAGGGGACGTTGCCCCTCTTTTACTTTTGAAAATCGCCGAGGATTTTTTGCATGTCCGAGAGTATGGCTTTCTGCGGGGGAATTGTGGGGTTTATAATAATGGGTAGAAAACGAGTCGTTGCGCGGAGACGGGGCAAGTTTAAAAGCTCTGGCTCCCTCGACCATGTTTTTTATAATTTAATCAGGGTTTTCAATTGTGCACCTTTATACTCACCGCCAGAAGAAAAATCTCGCACCCCTTGTTAATAAATCTCGAATTGCTTGTTAATCAACACCCTTCTATCAGTTCCGTCATGTCAATCTCATGGTAACCGCTGAGAAGCAGGATATTTACAACGCGATTCCCGAAGTTTGGGGACCTCGGCGGGTTGAGAAATGTCATGTCGCAGAAAAGACAGTTCCTCCTGGGGCTTCTGGCTAACCGCATAAAGCGGCCTTTTGTATTCACCCGCCAATAATTACGTAACTCCCGCGCCCCACATGCCGTCTTTTATGATAAGCTAAATAAGATTAAATCATTCCGAAGCCATTAACAAACTTAGGGAATAACAGTGCCTGGAATCCTGAAGATCGCGTATAAGTTGCTGGTAAACGACAAGGGGAAATTTGCCGCGTTGCTTGTCGGCATAACTTTTGCGGTTTTTTTGATGATCATGATGACGTCGATGTTCGCGGGCATACTGTACAAATCTTCATCTACCGTAATAAATATCGGGGCCAAGATCTGGGTGATGGACCCGGCGGTGAATAATCCGGTGGGCAGCATCCCGATGCCGGACTATATACTGGATGCGGTGCGGAGCATTAAAGGTGTCAAATACGCGGTGCCTTTGTATTCGGGAGGGGCCTTGGTAAAGCTCCAGGACGGTATTTACCAGTCGGTAACCGTCGTCGGACTGGACGACGCCAGCCTGTTTGGCAGGCCCGAGCTTATAGAGGGGAATATAGACGATATATACGCAGAAAATGCCTTCTTGGTGGTCAAGGATACGGAATTCCCCAAGCTCGAAAATCCGAAGTTAGGTACCACATTTGAGATAAACGACCACAGGGGCGTCATAGTCGGCATCGCCCATGTCTCGACCGGCGGTCTCTTCGGGGTTCCGACACTTTACACGACATACACAAGGGCCGTCCAGTATATACCTTCAATGAGATACACCGTCTCTTATGTCCTGGTGGAGCCCAAGAGCCCAGGCGAGGTAAACTACATCAAGCAACAGGTAAAATCGCTTGGCTACGAGGCCTTGACCGCCGATGAATTTATCCAGAAAATATCCAATTTTTATAAATATCAGACGGGCGTAGGCATTAACGTCCTTTTGATGACTTTAATAAGTTTCGTAGTCGGATTGTCAATTTCAGGACAGACGTTTTATACCTTCATACTGGAAAACATCGAAAGGTTCGGCGCCTTGAAAGCGATGGGGGCAAAAGGGAACGTCCTTATCTCAATGATACTGTTCCAAGCGACTTTTACCGCCCTCACCGGCTACGGTCTCGGCGTCGGCCTGGCCTCCCTCGTTATAACCATGGCGAAACTCAGGCTGCCCAGCTACGCGGCCAAAATAACTTACGGAAACCTTGGGCTGGCGTTTATAATGGTCCTCATCATCGCGGGCCTTTCAAGTTATGTCGGTGTCCGGAAGGTGCTGAAGATAGAACCGTTCGACATCTTCAGGGGGTGATATGGCCAAGCTGGCAATAAAAGCAAACGAGCTGGTCAAATGGTTTGGCGAAGGAGAGGCGAAAACCTACGCGGTGAGAGACGTCAGTTTTGAAGCCTGCTTTGGGGAGATGTTCTATATCGAAGGCCCATCGGGCAGCGGAAAGACTACGCTTTTAAGCATGATATCGGGCATTCTAAGGCCGAACTCCGGATTTGTGCAGGTTGAGGACAAGGACATCTGGAATTTAAAAAGCGACCAGATCGCTGATTTCAGGCTCAACAAGGTCGGTTTCGTATTCCAGGATTACCACCTGTTCCCGAGGCTGACCACGTTGGAGAACGTCGCGATCCCCCTGATCCTGAAAAATCTCGGCTGGCAAGAATCCATGGATGTGGCCATGCAGTATCTGGAAGTCGTGGGGCTCAAGGAGCGGGCCAAGCTCCCTCCGGTAAAATTGAGCGGAGGGGAACAGCAGAGAGTGGCGATAGCCCGTGCAATCGCGAGCCGCCCCGACATACTGATATTCGACGAGCCGACCGCTTCCCTGGACGGGGATACCGGGAGAAGGATTGTGGAATTCGTCAAGAAAGATATACTGAACGAAAACAGATGCATTTTAATCGTTACCCATGACAGCAGGATATTCGAATATGCCGACAGAATAATGAAGATGGAAGACGGCAGGATAAAAAGCGTAGAAAAAGGGGGGGGCTCTTGCGCAATAAAATAATATTCTCTCTTGCGGTTATCGGCCTGATTGTAGGACTGGTAAGCGCTTACATCTTCTCGATACAAAAGAAGCCCCAGCCGCCCGTGTTTAATCCGGCGTCCAACCCATACGGGAAGGGCATATACGCTAACGGCATTGTTGAAAGCTACCAGAGCAACGGTGAAAACATTAATATATACCCTGAGGTATCGGGGGTAATAACGAAGATACTGGTCTCGGAAGGTCAAAATGTTCATAAGGGGGAACCGCTGCTAATTTTAGACGACTCAATCCAAAGGGCAACCGTCGAGCAGCAGAGATCCCAGGCCAGGGCCGCCCTTTCCCTGTTAAATGAACTGAAAGCCGAGCCGCGAAGAGAGAACCTGGAAATCGCCAAAGCGCAGGTGGATTATGCAGGCGCAAACCTGAAGCTGGCGAGGGATTCGTACGACAAGCAGAAAAAGGCATACGAGCTTTCACCGGGGGCAGTGAGCAGGGATGTACTGGATACTGCGGAAAATACGATGAAAACGGCAGCGGCAAATCTTCAGGTCGCCGACAGGCAATACGAACTTACTAAAGCCGGAGCCTGGGTCTATGACATAAAAAACCAGGAAAACCAGTACACCGCTTTAACAAAGGCGTACCAGGCCTCAAATGCCCTGCTTGCCAAGTACACGATAAATGCGCCCTTAGACGGTGTGGTGCTTTCTATAAGTGCGGCGGTGGGCAGTTACGTATCCGGACAAGGGACATACGAGACATACACTCAAGGATTTAGCCCGCTGCTCGTAATGGGGAACTCGCAGAAATATTTTGGCCTCAGGTGTTATATCGACGAGATACTGGTGCCCAGGATGCCGCAGGAATCGAAAATGAATGCGCAGATGTTTATCCGGGGCACGGACATCCACGTCCCGTTACAATATGTACGCGTTCAGCCTTATGTATCGCCCAAGATTCAGCTGTCGGACCAAAGGGCTGAAAGGGTGGATGTCAGAGTGCTGCCGGTGATTTTTAGGTTTGAAAAACCCAAAAATCTCAATATTTATCCAGGCCAGCTGGTTGATGTTTATATCGGGGAGAAATAGTTAAGATAAATGAAAATCTTGCTCGCGGCGGACGGCTCCAGATATTCGGAATGGGCGGCCAGATTTCTCTCCCGCCTCCAGCTTTCTTCATCTGATGCCGTAACCATCTTCCACTCTATCGACTGGATGCCTTTCCAGTATGACGAGGATTTTTACTTCGGCACCCTGAAGGAGTTAAAAAATAAGGTTGCGCCTGACGTGCTTGATCCCCTGCTTCAAATTTTAAGCGCTACACGGGCAGTTAAAAGCGTGGCGCTTGATGACGGTCCACCTGAGCAGTACATTCTCGATGCGGCCGTCAATTTGGATGCGGACATGATCGTCATGGGATCAGGAGGAACAAAAGACATCCCTGGAAGCGTGACAAAGTCTATCACAGCCAACTCAACGATGCCGGTGATTGTTGTAAAACGTCCTCCCGATTTAAAATCGGTTAGTATGAAAATTCTCTTTGCCACGGACGGCTCAGAACAATCGATTGCCACCGAAGAGCTTTTGTCTGTAATTCCATTTGCCGGTGATACGGAAGTAACGGTTCTGAATGTAACAGAGGCAAATGAAAAAGACGTGGAATCTGAAAAAACGGTTCACGAGGCCGTGAGCCGCTTAAGAAAGCGTTTCAAAAACATTCGTGTCGAATTGAAAATTGGACCGCCATCCAGCGGGATATTGAAAACAGCCGAGGATATGGAGGCGGATTTAATAGCAGTGGGTTGCAGGGGTTTGAGAGGGATTAAAAAAATGCTGGGAAGCGTATCAAACCATGTGCTTACACATTCAAAATGTTCCGTTCTGATAGGTAAGACTTGTGGGTAACCCCCCCTCAAATTCGGCCATTGCCCCGGATACCTAATGCCAGGTCCGCAAGCCGGAGGCGGCGAGCGCGGCAATCACCACGAACAAAAGTATCAGCAAGGTATTGGAAAACATAACCTCACCTCTCATCTAAATTATACGCCGCAAGTTCGTTTCTTGCAACCCCTCTTGAACCCCGCGACGACTTGGGGTAAAAAGAAAGCTTAACCTTTGGCGCGCCTTCGATGACTATCTCTCCATTTTGCTTTATAATTGAAGTAGGGAGTATGGTTATGGGACCCTTATCCATATTGATAGTGGACGACGAGCCGGATATAGCCAATCTGATGCGGCTGATGCTTCTTAAGGAGGCGCCGCAGCTGAATATACATCTCGCCGAAAGTGGCCAGGAATGCCTTGAGTATATAAAGGAAAACCCGGTCGACTGCATACTGTCCGACTACCAGATGCCGTACATGGACGGGATGGAGCTGCTGATAACCCTGAGGGAGCAGGGCAGCGACGTCCCGTTTATTTTCGTGACCGGCCAGGGGAATGAAGAGATCGCGAGGAACGCGTTTAAAAACGGCGCGAACGACTACTTCACCAAGGACTTAGGCGGCTTTGCCCATTTCGCCCGGATACTTAACTCCGTCGGGCAGGCGGCGAGGCAGAGGAAGACGGAGGCGGCGAAAAAGGAAGAACTCATTTTCCGCCAGGCCATTGAGAGTTCCGTCCTGTCGGGGATTGTGGGCGTGGATACCGAAGGCCGGATTAACTATGTAAATTCCGCTTTCTGCAAGATGGTGGGATGGAGTGAAGAAGAGCTTCTAGGCCAAGGGCCGCCTTTCGTGTACTGGCCGCCGGAAGAGACGGAAGAGATAAACGACGCCTTCATGGCCACCATGAGGGGCGAGATGGAGTCCAGTTCGCTGGAGTTCAAGTTCATGCGCAAGGGAGGAGAACGCTTTGATGCATTGTTTTTGATTTCAGCCATTAAGGATGCGCGGGGCTTGAAGGGATGGATGGGCGCGGTCTATGACATTACTGAGCGCAAAAAGACCGAAGAAGCGCTGAGGGAATCCGAATCCAAGTTCAAAAAACTCGCCGACGAGTCGGTCGCGGGAATATGGATATCCCAGGATTGGCGGCTGGTATATGCCAACCCGAGCATGTCCGAGATAGTGGGATACACGGTGAGAGAGCTGCTTGAGAGGGAGACATGGTTTGATCTAGTGCACCCGGAAGACTTGCAGAAAACCATGGAAGCCGTGGCCGGCGTCCTGCCCGGCAAGAGCGCCCATATCGAACTTCGTGTCGTAAAAAAGGACGGGAGTGTTATCGATATAGAAAGCAGGTCCGCATACACGCTTTATAACGGACGGCCCGCCGTCATGGGCATAGCGATCGACATTACGGAGAGGAAACGCTTCGAGAGGGAGTTGGTGGACGAGCGGAACAGGGCGCGTAAATGTTTCGATTTTGCCAGGTCCATGATGGTCGTGATCGCCCCGGACGAGACGGTCGCGAGGATAAACCAGAAAGGCTGTGAGGTCCTGGGATATTCCGAAGAGGAGGTCATCGGCAAAAACTGGTTCGACAACTTTATCCCGGAAGGCCGCCGCGCCGACGTGAGGGGCGTTTTCAATCAGATGATGGCCGGGGAGGCCGTCCTTGTCGAATATTATGAAAACCCCGTCCTGACCAAAGACGGCCAGGAGAGGCTTATAGACTGGCGCAACTCGGTATTCTACGACGAAAAAGAAAAAGACTTCTTCAGTGTAAGCTCCGGAGAAGACATAACCGAGAGGAAAAAGGCCGAAGAAGCGTTGCTGAAGTCGGAAGCGCGTTACAGGGCCTTCATAGCAAACAGCTCGGAGGGCATCTGGCGCTACGAGCTGGAAGAGCCTGTCCCGACCTCTCTGCCGGAGGACGAACAGATAGCGCTATTTTATAAGCATGCGTATCTGGCCGAGTGCAACGACGCCATGGCGCGGATGTACGGCTTCGAGAAGGCCGGCGATATGATAGGCGTCCGACTTTTTGAGACCATGCCGCGCTCCGACCCGCGGAACATCAACTACCTCCGCGACCTGATACGCGCCGGATACCGGCTGGAAAAGGAAGAGACGTACGAAAAGGACGTGCACGGCAATATCCACGTTTTTTTAAACAATTATAACGGCGTGGTGGAAAACGGCCGTTTAGTGCGGGCATGGGGAGTGCAGCGCGACATCACCGCCCAGAGACTTGCGGAACACCAGAAAGAGGATTTTTATGCCATGGTGACGCACGATCTGAAATCCCCGCTGACGGCCATACTGGGCTACGCGGAACTGCTCACGTCAAAGTTATCCGGAGGCGACCGGGATATATTCGAGATGGCGAAAGCGATAAGCAGCAGCGGAGAAAGGCTGGGCGCCCTGCTGGAAAATTTCCTGACCATCTCGAAAACCGAAGCCGGGAAGCTGACCGTCCACCCATCTCCCAGCAACGTGGCGACAGTCCTGCGGGAAGCATGCTCGGGGCTGGAAAAAGAAATGCTGGACAAGAACCTCGCCTTCCATGCGGAGATAGGCCAGGACCTGCCGAAGGTGCTCTCAATAGATCATAAGCTCGTCCAGCGCGCGGTATCGAACCTCCTTCAAAACGCCATCAATTATACCCAGGCGGGAGGGCATATCTCGCTTACGACGAAATGCGCATCCGAGGCCAACTGCGACTTTTTCGTGATCTCGGTGGCCGATACAGGCCGGGGCATACCGGAGGCGGAACTGGAAAACATTTTCAAAAAATATTACCGCTCTCAGAGGACTGCGGGGACCAGCGGGACCGGCCTGGGGCTTGCGATTGTCAAGGCGGTAGCCGAAGCGCACGGGGGCCGCGTGGAAGTTGAAAGCGAGCCGGGCCGGGGCAGCGTATTCAGGTTGTATCTCCCCACGCGCTTAAAGATGGATGAGGCCGCGTAAAGCCGCTGACTTTATTTTAAGCCGTTTATCTGGTAAAATTAAATCAATAAAGTAATATGGATGTATTATTGGGGAGCGGCCACGCTTCCAATGGGGGAAAGGAGCGAGACTATGCGAGAGACAACAGCAAAGAGAAGACCCATAGAGGAATTTGACGACCCGGTGGAACTCGACCCGAAACACTACAAGGCCGAGTTTGAAAACGATACCGTGCGGGTGCTCAGGATAAAGCTTGGCGCGAAGGAGAAGTCGGTAATGCACGACCACCCGGCGGGCGTGGGCATTTTCCTGACAGACCAGCACGTTAAATTCACATATCCGGACGGCAACGCGAAGGAAGTCAACGTAAAGGCAGGCGAAACCAAATGGGTTGACGCATTCAGCCACCTGCCGGAGAACTTAAGCGACAAGCCTATCGAGATGATCCTTGTGGAAATCAAGGAGTAAGCCCGGCAGGGAAAGTTGAAAGGCCGTTTACATAACGTAAGCGGCCTTTTTTATTGGCGCATTAGTAATTTATTAACTATACTTATGGCATGTCCTTCACCCTCCTTATAGCTATCGCCGCCAGCCTCCTCTTAGGCATCACCTATTTCTGCTATTATTCGTTCGCCAGTTTCTTCGGGATAACCGCGCCGGCAGCCAGACTTGTCACCCTCGCAATCTTCATCTTTTTGTCATTGAGTTTTATCTTCGCGACACTTTTATCCCATTGGCGGGAAAACGTGTTTACGCGCTTTTATTACGCCGCATCCGGCTTCTGGCTGGGCCTTCTGGTGAATCTGTTAATGGCCTCCCTGGCCGGCTGGATTGTAATTGCAATAGCCGGATTCAGCGGCCACAAAGCCAGTTCCACTGTCGTCGGAGGGGTATTTTTCGGTATCGCGCTCATATATTCCGTATACGGCGTCTGGAACGCGTTTAATCCGCAGGTGAAGGAGATATCGGTCAGGATTAAGAACCTGCCACCGGGGTGGAAAGGGAAGACAATCGTCCAGCTGTCCGACGTCCACCTGGGGCATATCTACAAGGCGGATTTTCTCAGCAAGGTAATAAGGACGGTGAACGGCCTTAAGCCCGACATGGTCGTTATCACGGGCGACCTGTTCGACGGGATGGACGGGTCGCTCCCCAGCCTGGTAACCCCGCTAAACGACCTTATCGCACCGGACGGGGTATATTTTATCACCGGAAACCACGAGACTTATCTCGGAGTGGGCAAGGCTTTTTCCATACTTGAGAAAACCAAGGTAAAAATCCTGAACGACGAGGTCCGGGACATCCGGGGCCTACAGTTAATCGGCATAAGCTATCCCCAGAGGGGAGAGAGAAAAAGCATAATCAACACCATCAGGAGTATGCCGGGCTTCATCCCCGGAATGCCCACGGTACTGCTCTACCATGCCCCGGTAATGATAGCGGAGGCCAGGGAGGCGGGCGTGAACCTTCAACTCTCCGGACACACGCACAAGGGACAGATATTCCCCGTCAATTTCATCACCCACGCGGTCTATAAAGGCTATGATTACGGCCTGTACACCATAGGCGATTACTCGCTTTACACAACGGATGGCGTGGGCACCTGGGGGCCGCCCATGCGGACCGGCAATACGCCAGAGATCGTGGACATAAAACTTCATTAACCCTGTTTCTATCACATTCACCGTCACTTAAAAAAACCCTTGGCCGACAAATCACACATAAACGCAATCTCAGGTCTTTCCGAAGCCCTGGCCGCTGAAAGACTAAACGAAGAGGGATATAATGAACTTCCCTTCGAGCGGAGCCGCGGCGTATTGGCCATCATTTTCAAGATAGTGCGCGAGCCGATGTTCCTGCTGTTAATCGCCGGCGGGATTCTATATCTACTCCTGGGAGACATACGGGAAGCGCTGATGCTCCTTGCATTTGTTTTTGTCGTGATAGGGATCACGTTCTACCAGGAGCGAAAGACTGAGCGGACGCTGGAAGCCCTTCGCGACCTTTCCAGCCCGCGCGCCCTTGTAATCCGGGACGGCCAGGAAAAGCGCATTGCGGGCCGCGAAGTAGTCCGGGGCGACATATTGGTGTTAAAGGAAGGCGACCGCGTCCCGGCGGATGCCAGGGTGCTCTCCTGCATAAATCTTTCGGCGGACGAATCCCTGTCGACTGGCGAATCGATAGCCGTGCGGAAAGCCGCCCTGGAAGGGGAAATGGAAATATGCCCTCCCGGCGGAGACGGCCTGCCTTTTGTTTATTCCGGGACCTTGATAGTATGCGGTAGCGGCATCGCGGAGGTAAGGGCTACCGGTATTAAATCCGAGATAGGAAAAATCGGCAAGGCGCTTTCGACGGTCGGAGTCGAAGAGACGTCGCTCCAAAAAGAGACCGGCCGCATAGTGAAGATACTCGCCGTGGCCGGTCTGTCTTTGTGCGCGGCCGTGATAACCGTCTACGGGCTTACGCGCGGGAACTGGCTGCATGGGCTTCTGGCGGGCATTACCCTGGCCATGGCCATTCTGCCGGAGGAACTCCCGGTTATCCTCGTCATATTCCTGGCCCTGGGTGCGTGGCGGATATCGCAAAAGCAGGTACTGACACGGCGTACCCAAGCGATAGAAACGCTCGGTGCGGCCACCGTATTATGCGTGGACAAGACCGGGACGATTACGCAAAACCGCATGACGGTCAGCGGGATATACGCCGGGGGCGAATGTCATAGCCTGGACAGCGTAAGCCCCCTGCCGGAGAATTTCCACGAGCTGGTCGAGTTCGGCATCCTCGCAAGCCAGACGGACCCGTTCGACCCCATGGAAAAGGCCATACGGCGGCTTGGTGAAACCAGCCTGGCAAAGACCGAACACCTTCACGGGGACTGGACGCTGGTACAGGAATATCCTCTGTCGGAGGAGATGCTTTCCCTGTCGCATGTGTGGAAATCCCCCGACGGGACGGACTTTATCATTGCAGCCAAGGGCGCGCCCGAATCCATAGCCGACTTGTGCCATTTTACAAAAGGTCAAACGAGGGACCTGCTATTGAACATCGACAGGATGACCGGCAAAGGGCTTAGGGTCATCGGTGTCGCAAAAGCGAGTTTCCGGCAAGCCATCCTGCCCGCCCGACAGCATGATTTCGGCTTCGAGTTCATAGGGCTTATAGGACTGTCCGACCCGGTACGGCCGATGGTCGCCGAAGCGGTAAAAAACTGTTATGGCGCGGGCATCCGCGTGGTAATGATTACCGGCGATTATCCCGGCACCGCCCGGAACATCGCAAGCGAGATAGGTCTCGTTAGAATGGACTGCATAACCGGGCCCGAACTCGACGGAATGACCGACGGCGAGCTTCGGGAACGGATAAAGACGGCGGACATCTTTGCCAGGGTCGTGCCTGAGCAGAAACTCCGCCTGGTGGGCGCGCTGAAGGCGGACGGCGAGATAGTCGCAATGACCGGCGATGGGGTAAACGACGCACCCGCCTTAAAATCGGCTCATATCGGCATCGCGATGGGCGAAAGGGGTACGGATGTGGCGCGCGAATCCGCCGATCTGGTCCTGCTGGACGACGACTTTTCGTCAATCGTGAAGGCGGTGAGGCTGGGCCGGAGGATATTCGACAATATAAAAAAAGCTGTCTCGTATGCCACTGCCGTCCATGTGCCGATTGCAGGCATGGCCTTGATACCAGTGCTCCTGAAATGGCCCCTGGTCCTCTTGCCCGTGCATATCCTGTTCCTCGAACTTATCATCGACCCGGCCTGTTCAATTGTTTTCGAGGCGGAACCCGAAGAATCGGGCATCATGGACCGCCCGCCCAGGAACCAGAACGAAAACCTTTTCGGGAGGAAGGCGGTTTTATTAAGCGCTCTTCAGGGCTTAAGCGTGCTGGCTATCGTCTTCGGCGTCTACTATTTCGCCATGGTAAATAACCGGGGCGAGGACGAGTCGCGCGCCCTGTCCTTCACGACCTTGATTGTCGCCAACCTGGCCCTTATCCTTACGAACCGATCGTGGTCGAGGACGGTCTTCCAGACGCTCCGCACGCCAAACGCCGCACTCTGGTGGGTGTTAAGCGGGGCGATAGGTTTCCTGGCGCTCGTTTTAAGCGTGCCCTTCCTGCGCGGGCTATTTAAATTTTCCGAACTCGGTCCAGTCGATTTATTAGTCTGCTTCGCTGCAGGGATGTTAAGCATAGCCTGGTTCGAAGCGCTTAAGGTTTTAGGGGTTATATCTCCCGGCGGTCAAAAAGTCGAGGCAGCTCAGACGTAGACGGGATATTTATACTTGACAAAATTAATTTAGTTATTGATTTTTTAAACTTGACTTATGATATAATAAATTCAAGCGAACCCCGGGAGAGCCAGATGGAAAAGCCGGACGTGCCCGAACAAGGCAAGGAAAAGGGCGAGGGCGGGATTTTCGAAAGCGAGGTCAACCGCGCCATCCTTAACACCGTCCTTGACGGCATTATAACGATAAACTCTGACGCTACCGTCGTCAGCTTCAATCCTTCCGCGGAAAGGATCTTCGGCTACAGCAAATCGGAAATCATAGGCAAGAACGTCAACATGCTGATGCCGGAGCCGTACCACTCCGAACATAATACCTACCTGAACAATTACCTGACCACCGGCGTAAAAAAAGTCATAGGCCTGGGCCGCGAGGTCCGGGGCCGAAAGAAGGACGGAAGCGAGTTCCCGCTCGACCTGGCCGTTTCGGAGATGCTGGTGGAAGGCAGGCGAATGTTCACCGGGATAATACGGGATATAACCGAGAAGAAGAAGGCGGAAGAGGCTGTTTCGAGGCTGGCCGCCATAGTGGAGTCCTCGACCGATGCGATAATCGGCAAGACCCTGGATGGCAATATATTCAGCTGGAATGCGGGCGCTGAGAGGATGTACGGCTACAAGGCGGAGGAGGTTACAGGCAGGCATATCTCCGTCATAGTGCCGCCGGAGCGGATGGGCGAGCTGAACAAGAACCTGGAAGCCCTGCGCCGCGGCGAGACCATAGAAAGCTATGAGACGGCGCGCGTCCGAAAAGACGGGAGCCTTCTGAATATCTCACTTACGATATCCCCCTTGAAAGACCCGGCTGGCAGGATAACCGGCTTCTCCGCAATCGCCCGCGACGTTACCGAAAATAAGAGGGTCGAGGCCGAGCTTCGGGAGTCGGAGGCCAAGTTCAGGACCCTATCAGAGGGGGCCCTGATCGGGATATACCTTATCCAGGACATGCGCTATGCCTACGTAAACCCGGAGTTTGCCGACATGCTCGGTTATTCGAGGGCCGAGCTGACGGGTATGGAGAATATGCTGGAATGCGTTTACCCGGAACAGAGAGAGGCTGCAAGGCAGGGGATAGAGAAGATCATTAACGGCCAGGAGAGCGTTGGATATCAGGGCAGTTGGCTCCGGAAGGACGGCGACCCGGTCGAGGTCGAGGGTAAAGCGGCATTTACGATTTTCAACGGCAGGCCGGCCATTATCGGCACCGCCCTGGACGTAACCCAGAGGAAATACCTCGAGAAGCAGAGGGCGGATTTCCTCGCCATGATAACGCACGATTTTAAATCGCCCCTGACAAGCATCCTTGGAAATGCGGAACTGATATCGATGATGAAGGAAGGCTCCGCGGACCAGGAGACCGCCGACATGGCGGCGAACATCGTGCGAAACGGCGAGAGGCTCCGGAGCCTGGTGGATGACTTCCTCGTCCATTCCAGGCTGGACTCGGCGGTGCTTACGTCCGAGCTCACCTCCGCCGACGTGCGCGAGATATTAAATGATGTGGTAAAGGATTTTGAAAACCAGGCAGGGAAAAAAGGCCAGACGCTGAATACGGAATTCGCCCAGGACGTCACGACGCTTAATCTTGACGTAACGCTTGTGCAGCGCGCGGTCTCAAACCTGCTCCAGAACGCCGTAAACTATACCCCGGAAGGGGGCCGGATATGCCTGAAAACGGAAAGGGTCGTCAATGGAGGCAGGGCTTTTCTGGTGATCTCCGTAGAGGATACTGGCGTCGGGATACCCCTAGCTGAGCAGTCGAAAATCTTTCAGAAATATTACCGGATGTCCAGGACCTCACGCACGGGCGGGACCGGCCTTGGGCTTGCGATAGTCAAGGCCGTCGCGGACGCGCACAACGGGCGGGTCGAGCTCACGAGCAAGGAAGGTACCGGGAGCACTTTTAAGTTATTTATTCCTGAAGACTTAAAGAAAGATTAAAACGGGCAAGCTGGCCGCTGCCGAAATCGTCTAGTTTTGTTGACAGAAATTAATTCAGATGCTTCACTTACAAAATGTTGGGTAAATATCTTTAATCGATAAAGGAGAAATGGATGAGGAAATATCTGTCGCTGCTGGTTGCATTTTCGTTCATTTTAACAATCGGCGCCGCCTTAAGCGCAGGCGCTTCGGAGAGTGGAACTTCCCCGAAAACGGTGAGCATGGTAGGCTATCTCATAGACAGGGCCTGCGCCATTCCGAACAAAGACAACCTGGACTCGTACGTATTAACTCACCCAAAGGAATGCGCCCTTGCGCCGAACTGCATGGCCAGCGGCTACATGCTTTACTCGGAAGGCAAGCTCTACAGTCTTGACGAAGAGACCAACAAAAAAGTAATCAAGTTCCTGAAAAAGCCGAAGAGCAAGCTCCACGTGAAGGCGCAGGCCATTCACGGCGAAGGCGACAACCTGAAGATAACGTCGCTGTCGAACGCCGAGTAAATCCTTTATATAAAAAAAGCGGCTGGTTATTCCAGCCGCTTTTTTCATTTGCTGCCAGCCGCGCTCTCGCCCGCGAGATGCCCGGTGCTCCATGCCGCCTGGAGGTTATACCCGCCGGAAGGGCCGTCGATGTCGATTACCTCTCCAGCGAAATACAGATTTTTATAAAGCTTTGAGCGCATGGTCATGTGGTCTATTTCACGCAGCGATACTCCGCCGCTCGTGACATACGCCCGTTCAAAACCCTGGGTGCCTTTGACCGTCATGGCAACTTTTTTTACGGACTCAATCAATACCCGACGCTCATTTTTCGTTAACGTATTCAACCGCCTGCCCTCGTCAATCCCGGCAAGCATGAGGAGCACCCCGGAGAGCTTCGGAGGCAACAAAGAGGTAACGGCGCTTTTAATCAGCCTGTTCGGGTGTTCGCTCAAAGACCGGAGCAGCTCGTCCTGAAGGGCTTCAATGCTCACGTCCGGGATAAGGTCGAGCAGGAGAAAGACCTCGCCCTCTTTTAGAAGTTCCCGGACCCTGCGGCTTGCGTTTAAGATTGCCGGACCGCTGAGACCGTTGGCCGTCACGACCGCGTCACCACGGATCACCGCCATCTTCTTCCCGGATTGGAGCAGGGTAATGTTCACGGAGTTCAAGCTCGCCCCTTCCAGGTTCCGTATCCAGTCTTCTTTTACTGTTATCGGGACGAGCGCGGGGGCGGGCTGTATGATTTCGTGCCCGAGAGAGCGAAGCCAGTGAAATGCCTCGCCGGTCGATCCGGTATTCGGGAACGATTTTCCTCCCGTGCAGAGGATAAAGTTTTTTGCGCGGATCAGCTCTCCGTTAACTTTTACGCCTTTTATATAGCTATCGCCCGGCTCAAGACCTTCCACCGGAGCGCCGGTAATAATGTCTGCCCTCTCTGCATAAGCCCTGAGGACCCGGAGTACGTCCGCCGCACGCTCCGACGCCGGGAAGACCCTGCCGTCCTCCTCCGCCTTCGTGGGAAGCCCCCTTTTATTGAAAAAATTTATCGTCTCCGGGACGCCGAATAGCGAGAAGGCGTGGTAGAGGAATCTCCCGTTCTTGCCGTATTTCCCAACCAGATCCCGAAGGCTGTTGCCGTTATTGGTCAGGTTGCACCGGCCGTTCCCCGTCAGAAGGAGTTTTCTCCCCAGGCTCGCGTTCTTCTCGAATAGCGCAGTCTTCGAGCCAAGCTCCGCCGCCCTGCCGGAGGCGATAAGCCCCGCCGGCCCCCCGCCAATAACGATAATGTCGAATGTGGTTGTTCCCATAGCGGGTATTATAGATGAATAAAGTGGAGAAGGGAAAGGATGTCTTTTACTTCTTTGTAGCCTGACTTATAACGTCCATGATGCCCTTCATTATAGCCGCAGGGCTTGGTGGGCATCCCGGTATATATCCGTCCACCGGCACTACTGAGCCGGCCCCGTCAAGAACGCCGTAAGCCCCCTTATAGACGCCGCCGTCTTTAGCGCAGCCTCCGCAGGCTATTACTATCTTTGGCTCCGGCATGGCGAGCCAGGTCTTCTTCAGCGCCTCGGCCATCGGAAGGGATACGGGCCCGGTGACCAACAAAACGTCCGCATGCCTGGGCGACGCGACAAAATCTATGCCGAAGCGGGAGACGTCGTATACCGGGTTCCCGAGCGCCGTGCACTCCCATTCGCAGGCGTTGCACGAGCCTGCGTCTACCTGCCTTATGCGGATGGAGGTCTTAAATACCGCGTTTAGCTGTCGGGGCGTTTCCGTGATTTCCGCCGCCTCTTTGGACCGCCGGGAAATCTCGTCCAGCCCGATGGCGGGTTTTTTATGGAACAGATTTATGATTACTTCTTTTAACATATAGTACCTATAGGTCGCAGCCCGAGTAAGAGAGGTTGAAGCTCTTGTTCACCAGCGGGAAGTCCGGCACGATATTCCCGTGAATGGCGTAAGACATGAGCGGCCAGTTGCAAAATGACGCGGAGCGAACTTTTACCCGTAACGGCCGTCCGTCGCCTGCGGCCATTACCCAGTAAAAGATGGAACCTCTCGGCCCTTCCACGTACCCCAGCGCACGGTTTCCCGCTGGATATTTTCCGGCGGGCACCGTGAGGCCGCCTTCGTGGCGCTGCTCCAGAAGAGAGTCGATGATCGAAAAGGAACATTCCGCCTCGTCCGCCCGGACCATCATCCTGGAGGACACGTCGCCCTTACGGTACGTATGTGCCTCGAATACGAGGCTCCCGTACGCGAGGTTCGGGTGGGCGCGCCTTATGTCGTCCGAGATCCCGGAGGCCCTCGCCGCCGGCCCCGTCGCGCCCATTTTGACAGCTATATCCTTCGCAAGCACGCCCGCGCCTTCCATTCTCTCGATGTGAGAGATGGAGTCCTGGAGGAAGGCCATAAACTTCTTGAACCCGGTCCTGACTCCATCCAGGGTAGAGATTATTTCATCGGCGTCCCTGAAAATATCCCGTGTCACTCCGCCGACTACGTTTATTCCTCTTAAATACCTGCTGCCAGTAAGTTTATCGTTCAGCGCCATTAGCGCCTCTTTTAACAACGCCCCTTTAGCGTAGCCGACGGCAAAGCCTGTCCCGGCGCAGAGGTTGCCGATGTCTCCGATATGGTTATACAGCCTCTCAATTTCTATTAAAAGCGTCCTCACGGCCTTCGCGAGCGGCGTGATATCCACCTCCGCCATGCGCTCCACGGCTATGCAGTAGGCACAGGAGTGGGAAAAAGACGAGACTCCGGATATCCTCTCGGAGAGTTCGACGCCATCCTCGAAGCTTCTGGCCTCGAAGAGTTTTTCCGTGCCCTTGTGCGTATAAAAAAGTCTGGGGTCCAGGTGATATATCGTCTCGCCCACGGCGCTGAAGCGGAAATGGCCCGGCTCGATTATGCCCGCATGGACCGGGCCGACAGGTATCTCATAAACCCCCTGGCCCAGCATTTTCATGTACGAATAGTTATCCTCCCTCAAGAGGTCCGTCGAGCGCTTTATCTCGTCGATCGTGACATCCCGCCTGAGCGGATAAACGTTTTTGCCGTACATCCCGTGCAGGCAGAGCGGCCTCAGGTCCGGGTGCCCTTCCGGGACGATCCCGAACATATCGTGCATCTCGCGCTCGTACCAATGTGCGGCCGGGACCAGGGGGGTAATGCTTTTGTATGAAAGGTCATATTTTTTAAGCTTCATGGTCAGGATTTCGAAGCGGTCCTCGCCCGCCGGGGAGAAGACGGCGTAGACCTTGAAATGCCCGTCCATAGCCCGTTCGTCCGCCGCGAACAGCGCCCGGAGGAAATATTTGCCTGCGAAATATTCCGCGCATTTAGAG
This sequence comes from Nitrospirota bacterium, assembly GCA_049801375.1. Lineage (GTDB taxonomy): Bacteria > Nitrospirota > JACRHJ01 > JACRHJ01 > JACRHJ01 > JBARKJ01. The sequence continues at coordinate 55,564 of JBARKJ010000065.1, forward strand.
GGGAACTCGTCCCGGCTTATCTCTATGTATCTCTCGTTTACCGGATTCACTATATATCCTTCTTCATTTACGTCCTCTCCACCTGAGGGAGAGGTAAAAGGACGATTAAAGCGCCCCTTAAGAGAGGGTAGGCCTATCCGCCTATAATCCCGGCTGAAAGCGTTATCAGCCTGTCCAGGGGCCCCGGGATATAGAGGCCCAACATAAGGATGGCCCCCGCCATGCACAGCATCATGAAGCCTGTCGGCCATGTGCTGCGGGGCCTGAATACGTCCGCGCCGACCGGCAGCGGGTGCAGGGCAGTCAGGGGGACCGACGGCGTGCCAAGGAACATCCCGCCGAAACTACGGAGCAGGCCGTAGAATACCATCCCCCCGGCCGCAAGAAAGACAGCCATGATAAACCAGTGGCTACCCGCCGCCATGCCTTTAAGCATCAGGAACTCGCTTATGAACATGCCGAAAGGCGGAGCGCCCGCCAGCGCCATTATTCCGACAAAACCCGCTACGCCGACCAGCGGCATGGTCTTCATAACGCCTGAGACCTGCTCGGATTCCACGGTATTGTAGAAGCTTTTGATGCGGCCGGTCACGAAGAACATGAGCGGCTTACCGATTGCGTGGTTTAAAATATGCAGGAGCGCCGCGTAAAATCCGAACGGCCCGCCCACGCCGAAGGAGAGGGCGATGATACCCATGTGCTCGATGCTGCTATATGCGAGGAGCCTTTTGGAGTTCCTCTGGATGAGCATGAATATGGAGGCCACGGCGACGGAGGATATGCCGAACAGGAACATCATGTCCCGGACAAAGGGGTATCCAAGGCTTGCCCTCGCGATAACGGCAAAGCGCAGTATGCCGTAGAACGCGCAGTTAAGGAGTATCCCGGAAAGGAGAGCGCTAATAGGGGTAGGGGCCTCGCTGTGCGCGTCCGGGAGCCAGTTATGCACAGGGGCTAGCCCCGCCTTTGTGCCATACCCCACGACGATTAATATTAAACCGAGCTTTACAGTCGCCGGGTTCAGTCTTGGCGCCATCGCCATGAGAGTCGTCCACTCCAGCACGCCGCTGCCCTGCCCTACCGCTCCTGAAGAGGCGTAGTAAATGATGAAGGTGCCGAGCAGAGCGAAGGTGATGCCGACGGTGCAGAGGATGATATATTTCCATGCAGCCTCGACGGACTCACGCTTCCTGTATGTCCCGACTAAAAGAGCGGAGACGAGCGTGGTGCCTTCTATGGCCATCCAGAGGACGGCCAGGTTGTTGGCGATGGGCACGAGGGCCATCGTTAAAACGAAAAGGTTGTACAGAAGGTAGTAGTACCGGTGTGACTTTTGGTCTAAGTGGCCGAAGTCAAGCTCGTTCCCCATGTACCAGGCGGAGTATATGGCCGTCGCGAGGGAGAGCAGAGTTATTATAATCAGCATGAACGCCGAGAGTGCGTCCACGTATATGATGCCGCCGGGAGACTTTATTATCTCGCCGCCGAGCGCGCCCTCGACAATGAAAAACGATATGACGCTCATGGCGGCGGCGGCGCAGACAGTCGCGTATTCGTAGACGCGCCGGTCGCGGACCATAAGACATATAAGGGCGGCCGCGGCCGGTATCAATATAAGAGCGGTAAGCATCTCTATCCCTTCAAGGTGTTCAGCTTGTCCAGGTCCACCGTGACGAACGCCTTCTTTATCTGGCTAAGGAACACACCCAGTATTATCACGCCCATCAGGACGTCGAAAACCACCCCAAGCTCGATTATCGTGGACATCCCGTACGTCAGCGAAAAACCGGCCAGGAACAGGCCGTTCTCCATGAGCAGAAGCCCGATTACCTGGGTAATGGCCTTCTTCCTGGTTATCATGATGAAAAGGCTTATAAGGATTATGGAGATGGAGACCTTGAGCGTGTTCTCCGTGAAACCCCCGATGAAGATTCCCTTGGAGAGTGAGGAGTAAACTACCACCACCAGGACGGACGATATGACCAGCGAGAGCGGGGTATTGATGTTCGGCTCCACCTCGTGCGTTATCTTGAGCGAGCGCACGACCTTCTTAAGGAGAAGTGGTATCGCGATGCCTTTTGAGGCAAGGGTAAACGCGGCGGCTATATAAAGATGCGCGAGACCTAAGTAAAACGCGCTGACGGCCATAAGCAGGGCCAGCAGGAGCGAGTTCAGGGTGTACGCCTGGAGGCAGGTCTCTATCCTCCGGAGGGAATTCATCGCCACGACCGTCAGGAGCATCCCGATAGTTATGAAATCCGTTATGGAATAGACCACTACCCATTGCCTTGGCATATTACTTTCCCGTCATTATAAAAGTTATTATGGAGAGCGCCGAGAGCACGAACGCCGCGCCCAGAAGCGACGGGAGCTGGAAGAACCGCATCTTAGCCCTCGTGGACTCCGCAAGCGCCATCACAAGGCATAAAATCAATATCTTTACCAGGTAATACCCAAGCGCCTCCACCGCGCCGAAGCCCAGCCCCGTACTCGCCATGCCGTACGGGAAGAAGAGGTCCGCCGCCAGCGTGAAAAGCAGCATCTGCTTCATGTAATGCGCCCACTCCATCAGGGCCAGGTACTTCCCGGAATACTCCAGCAGCATCCCCTCATGGATCATCGTAAGCTCCAGGTGGGTGTCCGGGTTGTCCACCGGTATCCTGCCCGTCTCCGCGATGATAGCCACGAAAAACGCGGCCAGCGCCAGGACGTGCGCGGGGGAATAGAATACGCTTCCTGAACGGGCAATCACGGCAAGACTTGTCGACCCGCTCGCAACCGCGGCTGTGAATATCGCCAGCATCATGCTTGGTTCGACCAGTATCGCCACGGTCATCTCGCGGCTCGACCCTTCGCCGCCGAACGCCGTCCCGGCATCAAGCCCGGCAAGCGCCAGGAAGAACCTGCCAAGCGCCAGCGTATAGATTACGGCGATGACGTCGCCCACCCTGAAAACCGCGGCCTCGGCGGAGAATACAGGCACGAGCATGGACGCCGCGAGGACGGACGCAAAAACGATATATGGCGCTGCATGGAATATCCAGGAGGTGGTGCGGGCGATTACCATGTCCTTCTTAAAAAGCCTCGCCAAGTCGTAGTACGGCTGCAACACGGGGCTTCCGACCCTGCCTTGGAGGAGGCACTTCACCTTCTTTATTATCCCCTGCGCCAAAGGCGACAGGATAAGTATCAGTATGAACTGAAAGTTCTCCATTATCCCCATACCACCAGTAAAACGACGAGCGTCACCAGTATGTACCCCAGGTAGAGCTGGAGGTTGCCGGACTGAAGCTTTTTCGCGGAATGCGCCAGACTGTTAACCGTGCGGGTAAGCGGCGTGTAGAGATACATATCGAAGAATGGCGTAATCTCCGAGCGGTACTCTATCTCGCGGGTGAAAAACGGCTTCACGATATATTCTATACGCACTTCTTTCCGCGGCTTGTATATCTTCTTGAATATCCGGCGGAGCGGATGGGTAAACGCCGTAGCCGTGTATTGCATGCTGGGGGTAAGCCTCCTGAGGCCGCAGTCCCAGGGGGCGGCCTCAGTTATCTTCCTGTTGCCGCCATAAACTTTCGGGAAGATATAAATGAGCGCGGCCCCGGCAAACATGGCTATAAGGATGGCGGCGGGCAGGACCCCGGCGGAACCGCCGCCGGCTAAGGTAAAGACCCCCGGGGCGAACTGCGGCAGGTTTGCCAGCACAGGCAGGGGGACGGTAGAGATGAGCTTCAGGACGTACCCGGGGAAGATACCCAGGAGCAGGCACAAAATGGACAAAAAGCCCATCCCGAAAAGCATTGTAAACGACGCCTCATGGGCGTCTTCGGCTTCACGGCTCCTTGGAACACCCAGGAAGGATA
>JBARKJ010000066.1:0-7652 GCA_049801375.1 Nitrospirota bacterium
CCTTTGCCCTTCAGGCGAAATACTTTGCCGGATTGCGTCCCGGCAGGGATTTTAAGCTTCATCTTCTCACGCAGGGTCGGCGCATCTATCTCTCCGCCGAGCGCGGCGGTCGTGATGCTGATCGGGACCTCGCACCAGACGTCGTCTTCGTCCCGGACGAATATCGGATGCTCGTTGACCTTTATCACGATGAAGAGGTCGCCGTGCGGCCCGCCATGCAGGCCAGGTTCGCCCTCGCCGGATAGCCTGAGCCTGCTCCCGGTTTCCACGCCTGGCGGTATCTTCACCTTCATCGTCTTCTCGTGCTCGACGGTCCCATGGCCCTTGCACTGGGGGCAGGGGTCGGTGATGACTTGCCCTTCGCCCCTGCACGCCGGGCAGGTCCTGGCGATTGTAAAGAATCCCTGTTGTACTCTCTGCTGGCCAGTGCCGTGGCAGGCGGAGCAGGTCCTGGGGTGCGTGCCGGGTTTGCAACCGGTCCCTCCGCAGGTGGGGCAGTTCTCCGTCTTCGGTATCCGTATCTCGGTCTCCTTGCCGAAGGCCGCGTCCTCAAACGAGATGGTCATGCTGTAGCGCAGGTCCGCGCCCCTCGCGCGTGAGCGGCCATGGCCCGCCGCTGCTCCGAACAGGTCTCCGAATATATCGCCGAAGACGTCTCCGAAATCGCCCCGGCCTCCGAAGCCGCCGCCTCCGCCTCCGCCCGTACCCTCGACGCCGGCAAAACCAAACTGGTCGTATGCCGCGCGCTTCTGCGGGTCGGAGAGCACCTCGTAGGCCTGTGTCGCCTCCTTGAACTTATCTCCCGACTCCTGGTGGTTTTCGGGGTTCTTGTCCGGGTGGTGCTGCATCGCAAGGCGGCGGTACGCCTTCTTTATCTCCGTCTCGCTTGCGTTTTGATGTACGCCTAAAATTTCGTAGTAATCTCGCTTGGCCAACTAGAATTCTCCGGTTGAAACAGATTTATCAAACCAAAGCCCAGCCCTGATTAAGGGCCGGGCTTGAATATTATCTCACAAATCAGAGGCTGATTCAACCTTCTTACTTCTTCTCCTCGAACTCCGCGTCCACGACCTTTTCGCCGCCGCCTTCCGTACCGGCCTGTTCACCTCCGCCAGAACTGCCTTCAGGCCCTGACGCGCCGCCGCCTTCGCCTGCCGCGCCCGCGCCCGCCTTCTTGTATATCTCTTCGGCGAGCTTGTGCGAGACGGTGGAGAGCTTCTGCATCGTGTCCTTTATCGCGGCGACGTCTTCGCCGTCTTTTGCCTTCTTCGCCTCTTCGATTGCGGACTGAATGTCCGCCCGCTCGCCCTCGGAGACCTTATCGCCGTAGTCGGTAAGCGATTTCTCGATGGAGTAAATCAGCGTGTCCGCCTCGTTCCTGGCCTCGGCGAGTTCTTTTTTACGCTTGTCCTCTTCCGCGTGCGCTTCCGCGTCCCGGACCATCTTCTTTATCTCCTCCTCGGACAAGCCGGAGGATGCGGTTATCTTTATGGACTGTTCGCGCCCGGTGCCCAGGTCCTTCGCGCTGACGTGGACTATGCCGTTTGCGTCTATGTCGAATGTGACTTCTATCTGCGGCAACCCCCTCGGCGCGGGCGGGATGCCGACCAGCTCGAACCGTCCAAGCGTCTTGTTGTCGCTCGCCATCTCGCGCTCGCCCTGGATGACGTGTATGGACACCGCCGTCTGGTTGTCCGCCGCCGTGGAGAATATCTGGCTCTTCCTGGTCGGGATGGTGGTGTTTCGCTCGATTAACTTCGTCATCACGCCGCCCAGAGTTTCAATGCCGAGCGAGAGCGGAGTGACGTCCAGAAGCAGCACGTCCTTCACTTCGCCCCTTAACACGCCGCCCTGAATCGCCGCGCCGATTGCGACGACTTCGTCCGGGTTCACGCCCCTGTGCGGCTCCATGCCGAAGGAATCCTTAACCACCTGCTGGACTTTCGGCATCCTTGTCATGCCGCCGACAAGCACCACCTCGTTTATGTCTTTCGCGGCCTTGCCCGCATCGGTCAGGGCCTTCTTGCACGGCTCGATCGTTTTATTGACGAGCTCGTCCGTAAGCTGCTCCAGCTTCGAGCGGGAGAGCTTCATCAGGAGGTGCTTCGGGCCGGATGCGTCCGCCGTGACAAACGGCAGGTTTATCTCCGTATCGAGCGAGGAGGACAACTCAATTTTTGCTTTCTCTGCGGCTTCCTTTAATCTCTGCAAAGCCATCTTGTCTTTCGAGAGGTCTATACCCTGGTCCTTTTTAAATTCGTCTACCAGCCAGCGCATCACCTTCTCGTCGAAATCGTCGCCGCCAAGATATGTGTCGCCGTTGGTGGACTTCACTTCGAAGACGCCCTCGCCAAGCTCCAGTATGGAGATGTCGAACGTGCCGCCGCCCAAGTCATACACGGCGATGGTCTCGTCCTTTTTCTTGTCCAGGCCGTACGCGAGCGACGCCGCGGTCGGCTCGTTTATTATGCGTAGCACGTTTAAGCCCGCGATGCGCCCGGCGTCCTTTGTCGCCTGCCGCTGGGAGTCGTTGAAGTACGCGGGTACGGTGACTACCGCATCGGTCACCTTCTCTCCCAGGTAGTCCTCCGCCGTCTGCTTCATCTTAGTCAGTATCATCGCGGAGACCTCGGCGGGGCTGTACTCCTTGCCCCTTATCATTACATGGGCGTCGCCGTTTCCGCCTTCCACAATCTTATACGGCAGGTGCTTCATCGCGTCCTGCACTTCTTTGGAATTGAACTTCCTGCCGATGAGCCTCTTTATGGAGAATATGGTATTTTCCGGGTTGGTAATCGCCTGGCGCTTCGCGACCTGGCCGACCAGCCTCTCCCCGGACTCCGATATCGCCACGACGGAAGGGGTCGTGCGCGAACCTTCCGCGTTGGGTATAACAACCGGGTCGCCGTGCTCTAAAACGGCGACACAAGAGTTTGTAGTCCCAAGATCAATCCCGATTACCTTAGCCATCTTAAATCCTCCTGTATCATAACGATTCGACTTATAAGTCCTTTTATTCGCTGACGTCTTTCGAGGGCGGCTTCGCCACCGTAACCATCGCCGGACGGAGTATCCGGTCGTTTAAGAAATATCCCTTCTGGAACTCCTCCACCACCGTGCCCGGCTCGTAATCCGCCGTCTCCACGTGCATCATCGCCTGCTGCCTGTTCGGGTCGAAGGGCTTCCCGACGCTCTCCACCTGCGTAACGCCGAACTTCGTGAGGACGTCCATCAACTGCTTCGCGACCATCTTGACCCCTTCGACCAGCGCTTCGCCGCCCTGCGCGCCCGGCGTGCTATCGCTGTGCGATATGGCACGCTCCAGGTTATCCAGCACCGGGATTATCTCCTTTATCAGGTTCTCGTTCGCGTATTTCCCCTGCTCGATAACATCCCGGCTCATCCGCTTTTTGAAGTTCTCCGTCTCGGCGTAGAGCCGGAGGTAGCGGTCCTTGTATTCGTGCGCCTCGTGCTTCGCTTTGTCCAGTTCGGCCCGAAGCTTCTCCATATCTTTTAACACCGCCTCCGGGTCATCCGCGAGCTTGGCCTCATCGGGTATTCCCGCCGGGCCCATAGCCTCTTCCCGGCCTTCCTCCTCAACACGGTAGCCCTCTTGTATGGGGACCTTATGGCCCTCGTGATGGCCCTCGCGGTGTTTGTCGTCATGTCTCTTCACATGCACCTCAGATGCTTGAAAATATCTTCAATTATAGCACTATCTCTCGCTTAAGAGCCTGCCCAGCACCCTGGCCGTGCAGTCCACCAGCGGGATGACGGTATTGTACGGCATCCGGGACGGGCCGATGACGCCCAGCGTCCCGACAATATTGCCTTCACTCCTGTAGCTTGCGATGACCAGGCTCACGCCCTGCATCTCGAAACATTTATTCTCGGAGCCGATGAATACCTGCACCCCGTCCGCGTCTATGGCCATGTCGAGGAGCCTCAACAAACTGTGTTTTTCCTCGAAGGCCGCGAACAGTTCCCTCATCTTGTCGTAGTCCTTGAAGTCCGGGATGTTGAACATCTCCGACAGGCCCCCCACGAAAAGCTCGCCTTCCGCCTCTGTCTCATCTTCCTGGGGCGCGTCCTGCCAGACCTTCATCAGGTTCATCAGCAGGCGGGTATATTTATTTTTATCGTCTTCCATCAGCTTTAGGACTCTCAAGCGCATTTCCCGAAGGGTCTTCCCGGCCATCTCCTGGTTCAGGAACGCCGATACCCGCTCCAGGTCCCTTTGCGTCAGGTCTTCTTCCAGCTGTATCATCCTGTTATGGACGATGCCCGCGTTCGATACGAATATAGCCAGGACGCGCTTGCCCGTCAGGCGTATGAACTCGACCTGCTTATATACCGTTTCCGCGGGCTTCGGAGCCATCACGATGCCGGTGTAATGAGACAGCGCCGAGAGCAGTTTCGTGGTCTCCTGCATCAGCTGGTGGAAGTCCTCCCTGTGGAGCGGATAGTTCAGGATCTCCTGCTCCTGCGGACGCGGGAGGCTCCTTACCTCAATCAAGGTGTCGATATAAAAACGGTACGCCTTGTCGGTCGGGATCCTGCCCGCAGACGTATGCGGCTGGGCAAGGAAACCAAGCTCCTCCAGGTCCGACATGATATTCCTGACGGTGGCGGGGGAGATGCCCAGATTATAGCGTTTTGTGACGGTCCTGGAGCCTACCGGCTCAGCCGTGGAAATATAGCTCTGGATAATGGCTTTCAGGATTTCCCTGCTTCTCTCGTTTAATTCCATGGCCTTTTATCTCCCCCTCCTTTCCGAATTAATCTCGCTACTTAACGTCGCCTGAGCCTCTTTAGCACTCAGCGATATAGAGTGCTAATAAAATTTACCAGATTTGAGATGTATTAGTCAAGAAATTTTTAAAGAAGGCGGGCTGGAATAAATAATCGGACGGCAAAAAAACGGCCAGGGAAAACCCCTGGCCGTAAGCTGACAACATTGTCTTTAGATGTCTTTGGCGCCCTAGCCCTGCTTGCACTTGCGGCAGGTGGACAGGCCGAAGATGGCGTAGGGCGGGCACCAGCCGATAAGGCCGGTCAACAGGGGGACAGCGCCCAGGAAGGCCCAGGGGGATTTAGGCCCGACAAACCCGAGCGAAATTATGCCTAAGCCAATGAGTACCCTGAGGATTCTCTCGACGCCGCCGATGTTTTTGTTCATGCTGCACCTCCATAATTAAGTTATGTGGCGCATTTTACAGGGCTTTTTGTGGGGCGTCTGTGATATAAGTCACAAAAAGGATTAAGGAAGAAGCTTTATTAAGTTCCGGGACAGCGAGACCCGCCCTTTTCTCTCCAGGTCCTTCAGCAGGCGGCTTATGACCTCCCTTGAGGTGCCCAGGTCGGCGGCAATCTTCTGGTGGGTGGCGGAGAGTCTTCCGGATTCGGATTTATCCTCCAGGTATTCGATAAGCCTCTCGTCCATATGCTTGAACGCGACCTCTTCCACCAGCGCCATCACGTTCGAGAGGTTCTGGCCCAGGACCTTGAAGATATATTCCCTCAGTTCCTCGTGCTCCCCGGTCAGCCTCCGGAACTCCGGAGCGGGCAGCAGAAGGGCGTCGCACTCATTCAGGGTAACGGCGAAGGCAGGGGTCGGGATGCCGGAGAGGATGCAGGACGCGTTGATGATGCATGTGTCTCCCGCCCCCAACTCGTAGAGCGTTATCTCCCGCCCGCTCTCCGCCATCTTGAATACCCGGACTTCGCCGGAGATGAGGAAAATGAACGCCTGGCAGAAGTCGCCTTCGGAATAAACGTAATGCCCTGGCGGGACAGTCATGCGGCGTCCGGCCTTGAGGATTTCCTCCGCCACGCGCTCCGGCATTTTTTGAAAGTCGGGGAATACTTCGAGGAATTCCTGTAACTTCAACTTCTATACCCTGCGTTTATCTTGACGTATTCGTAGCTCAAATCCGTCGTGAATACGCGCGCGGACGCATCCCCGGCGCCGAGCTTCACGGTTATTTTGAATTCCTTTTTTTTCAGCACCTGCGACGCCTTTTCTTCCGCTTTCGGACCCAGACCAACTCCGTTTTTTACTAGCGCCACTTTATCGAACCATATCTCCAACTTTTCCGGGTCCATTTCAGCTCCTGAATAACCGGCGGCGCAGGCGATGCGTCCCCAGTTCGCGTCCTCTGCGAATAGCGCGGTCTTCACCAGCGGGGAGTTGGAAACGGCCTTGGCCGCTTTTTTGGCGTCAGCAGGATTCGCCGCGCCGGTGACTATCACCTCCACAAGCTTCGTGGCCCCCTCGCCGTCTTTCGCCACCATCTTCGCAAGCGCGAGCAATACCGCGCCCAGCGTTTTTTTAAACTGTCCGTATTCCGCACCGTTAAGGCTTATCGGTTTATTTCCCGCCATGCCGTTCGCGAGTATTATAACGGTATCGTTGGTCGAGGTGTCTCCGTCCACGGTGACGCAGTTGAAGGAATTATCGACGCCTTCCTTAAGCGCCGCAGAGAGGGCGCGCTTTTCCACCGCCGCGTCCGTTATTATGAACGAGAGCATCGTGGCCATGTCCGGGTTTATCATCCCGGAGCCTTTGGCTATACCCGCAATCCTTATTTCCGTGCCGCCGATTTTCTCCGACACGCCGTAAATCTTGGGGAAGGTATCGGTCGTCATAATGGCCTTCGCCGCGTCCGGGAGGCCGTCTTCTTTCAGGGCGGCGGGCAGAAGTTTTATGCCGGCGGCCATCCTGTCCATCGGGAGGTTGGCCCCGATGACTCCAGTGGATGCGACGAATACGTCCGAGGTGTTGATACCCAATGCCTCTCCGGTTAAGTGCGCGGTCTTCAGTGCGTCCTGCAAACCCTTGACGCCGTTGCAGGCGTTTGCGTTCCCGCTGTTCGCGACAATGGCCCGGACGGTGCGGCCCTTCAGCACCTCCATGTCCAGCAGCACCGGGGCGGCCTTCACTTTGTTTTTCGTGAACACCGCCGCAGGGGTGGCCGGGACTTCCGAATAGATAAGCGCCAGGTCGAGGCGGCCCGGCTTCTTTATCGCGGCCTCTACCGCGCCAAACTTGAAACCGGGTACGGTATATTTTTTGATTTCTTTCATGGGAACATCCCCAGGTTTTTCAGGCCCAGCGTCTCGTCCCAGCCCATCATGATATTCATGTTCTGCACGGCTTGGCCCGCCGCGCCCTTCACGAGGTTATCGATCGCGGAGACGACTACCGCCCTGCCCGTGCGCGGGTCGGAATAAACCCCGATGTCGCAGAAGTTGGAGCCTTTCACGGCGTTCACGTTCGGATACGCGCCCGGCCCCAGCACGCGTACAAAAAATTCCTTCTTGTAGAACTTCGCATACAGCACCGCCAGTTGCTCGGTGGACGCGAACTTGTTTATCTTCGCATAGGCCGTCGTCAGTATACCGCGGTTCATGGGCGCTAAGTGCGGCGTGAACTGGACAAGCATATCCTTACCGGCCAGCGCGGAGAGTTCCTGTTCTATCTCCGGGGTGTGCCTGTGCACGCCCACCTTGTACGCTGTCAGAGCCTCGTTCGCCTCCGGGAAGTGGTATGCCTGCGCCGGGGTTCGACCCGCGCCGGATACGCCGGAGTGCGAGTCCACGACGATGCTGTCCAGCTCCACAAGGCCCGCCTTCACGAGCGGCGCAAGCGC
>JBARKJ010000067.1:0-5788 GCA_049801375.1 Nitrospirota bacterium
CTCCGGACCCGAACCAGATGTATCATCAGGCCTACAACGACTATATAAACGGAAATTACGAGATTGCGGTAAGCGAATTCCGGGAGTATCTGAAGGATTTTCCGGATGCGGAATTTGCCGGGAACGCCCAGTTCTGGATAGGCGAATCGCTCTATTCCATGAAAAAGTATGACGATGCCCTGCCTGAGTTCGAAAAGGTTATAAAAAATTATCCGGACAGTTCCAAGGTGGCCGATGCGCTGGTTAAGAAAGGCTATACCCTGGACGCCTTGAATCGACCGCCGGAGGCGAAGGCGGCATATGCAGAGGTCTTGAAAAAATTCCCCGATTCGGATGCGGCGAAACTGGCCGCGGAGCGGCTGAAAAGGAAGTAGTAACGGCTGATTTTCGTGGAAAAAAACCGCATTTCTGATAGAATATTAGCAGGAATAGTTTGCGTTTGCCCTGGAGGTGATAAAGCAAAATGTACAAGTTAAGGACGGCGATGCTGATGGCGGCGCTTACGGTCCTCCTGGTCCTGATCGGCGAGGCCGTCGGCGGTGCGAGGGGGATGTTCGGATTCTTCATCTTCGCCCTCGTCATGAACGTCTTCAGCTACTGGTTCTCCGATAAAATAGTCCTAAGGATGTACCGGGCACAGCCGGTTACGGAAACGGAAGCCCCGGAGCTTTACTCCGTTGTGCGCGGGCTTGTCCAGAAGGCGGGCATGCCCATGCCGAAAGTGTATATCATACCGGACGACTCCCCCAACGCATTCGCTACCGGCAGGAACCCGGACCACGCCGCCGTCGCCGCGACGGAAGGGATATTGAGGCTGCTTAGCAGGCAGGAGCTCGAAGGCGTCATGGCGCACGAGCTGTCTCATGTCCAGCACAGGGATATATTGGTCAGCACCATCGCGTCGGTAATGGCGGCGGCAATCACGATGCTCTCGCGGTTCGCTATATTCTTCGGAGGCAGAGACGACAGAGACGGAAACCCCGTCGCGGCGATAGCCATGATGATTTTCGCGCCTATCGCGGCAATGCTCATACAACTTGCCATCTCGCGCTCCAGGGAGTATATGGCGGACGAGAGCGGGGCGAGGCTCTGCGGCAACCCGCTCTACCTGGCGAACGCGCTTCGGAAACTGGAGATGGGGACCGAGAGGATACCGATGGCCGCTAACCCCGCGACGGCTAACATGTTTATCGTGAACCCCTTCTCGGCGCGGGGGATTGCGAAGCTCTTCTCGACACACCCGCCTATCGGGGAGCGCATAGAGCGCCTCGAGGGGATGGCCAGGGGAAGGTCTTTATAGGATATGGCACGGCAGAGGATGTACTAAAGGCAGGAGGATAGCGCTACGAAAAAGGAACTTCTGATAGAGGCCGAGGAGGACCTGAAGGTCCTGTACGGGGAGTTCGACAAGAACCTCCGGTATATAGAAGACACCTCAGGCGTTGACATCAAGGCCAGGGGGAACAAGCTTTCCATAGAGGGCGAGGAGCCCGCGGTCTTGACCGCCGAAAAGCTGATAAAGGACCTGGCGGGGCTCGTCGGGAGCGGCTATACGCTGAAACTGGACGACGTCAAACTGGCGATGCGGGCGTACGAGGCCGACGCCGGCACGGACATCAAGGAAATATTCTCCGATACCGTGCTTATCGGCCACAACAAAAAACATATAAGCCCGAAGACCGAAAACCAGAAGACGTACGTGGAAGCCATCAGGACCCACGACATAGTCTTCGGCATAGGCCCCGCCGGCACCGGGAAGACATACCTCGCGATGGCGGCGGCGGTCGCCGCGCTGATGAAAAAAGAGGTCAACCGGATTATTCTTGCGCGTCCGGCCGTCGAGGCGGGTGAGAAGCTCGGCTTCCTGCCGGGCGACCTGTACGAGAAGGTACACCCGTACTTAAGGCCGCTCTACGACGCGCTTTACGACATGATGGACCCGGAAAAAGCGGCCCGCTTAATGGAACGTGGGACGATAGAGGTTGCGCCGCTCGCCTTCATGCGCGGACGCACGTTGAACGATTCCTTCATAATCCTGGACGAGGCCCAGAACACCACGTCCGAGCAGATGAAGATGTTCCTGACCAGGATGGGTTTCGGCTCCAAGGCGGTAATCACCGGGGACATTACCCAGGTGGACCTGCCGGTGGAAAAAGGGTCCGGACTTATAGAGGTTATCAAGATTCTCAAAGAGGTCAAGGGGATAGAGTTCGTGCGGTTCTCCGAAAAAGACGTGGTCAGGCACAGGCTGGTCCAGCAGATAGTCAGGGCATACCAAAGCTACGAGGAAAAAAATGGCCGCCCTTAAGGGGGAGCGCGCAAGGGTAGGCGTAACTCTTCGGAAGCAGGAAGCGAAGCCCCTTTCCATACAGAAACAGAACCGGCCGGCGGTGAAGCGCCTCCACTCCGAGAGGGTGAAGAAGGCCGTAATGGGCGGATTGCTTGTAATCGCCCTGTCGGTCCTTCTGATAGACTATTCCGAACTGGCTATGATGTCTCCGCTCGACAGCCTCCAGACTATAGTGGGGCTTCTCCTGGTAGTTTCCATGCCGATATATGTCCTGTACAGGGACATGCGCCGCTACAAGAGGAGCATTACCCATGACCTCCAGAAGCTCGCGCTCATATGCGTCATCCTCGTCGGCGCCGTCGCGATAAGCCGCGTTTCGGCGGAGGTGTTTTCCACCTTCACCGGGAACCTCCCGAGGGTCGGCAGGCGCGCGGGCTTCTATGCCGTCCCCATATCCACAGCCGCCATGCTCGCCACGCTTTTGTTCGACATCCACCTGGGCATCGTGATGTCCATCGTGATGAGCATTTTCGGAGGGCTCCTCATCGGGCATCAGCTCATGTTCGGCTTCTATACCTTCATGGGGAGCGTCATCGCCAGCTTCTCGTTGCTGCGGTGCACGCAGCGCTCTGCGCTTTTGCGGGCTGGGCTCTTCGTGGCACTGGCAAACGTGGCATCCATCTTGTGCCTCGACCTCTACCAGCACGTGCTTTTTACCCGCGCGGCGCTATATGACCTCGTGGCGGGAGTAACCAGCGGCTTCCTCTCCGCAATACTGGTCTCAGGTATCCTGCCCCTTTTGGAGTCCATGTTCAAAACGGTCACGGACATAAGCCTGCTCGAATACAGCGACCTGAACCGCCCGCTCCTGAAGCAGCTTATGATGGCCGCGCCGGGCACTTACCACCACAGCGTCATTATCGGAAGCTTAGCCGAGGCGGCGGCTGAATCCGTGGGCGAAAACCCGCTGCTGGCCCGCGTGGCGTCGTATTACCACGACATCGGGAAGATAAAAAAGCCGGAATATTTCATAGAGAACCAGGCGAAGGGCGAAAACCGCCACGACCGGCTTACCCCGTCCATGAGCAGTCTTATTATCTCTTCGCACGTGAAGGACGGATACGAACTGGCGAAGGAGCACAACCTCCCGCCGCAGATTTCGGACGTAATACAGCAGCACCACGGAAACGCCCTGATGAGCTTCTTCTATGAAAAAGCCAGAAGCTCCGAAGGGGCCTCGGTGAGTGAAGACGACTACCGCTATCCCGGCCCGCGCCCGCAGACGAAGGTCGCGGCTATAGTGATGCTGGCCGATGCGGTGGAGGCGGCGTCGAGAGTTCTTGAGGAGCCGACCCCGGCAAGGATTTCCGCGCTGGTGGACAAGATAATCGGGCGGTTCTTCGTGGACGGGCAGCTTACCGAGTGCGACCTGACGCTGAAGGACCTGACCGCCATAACCAGGAGCTTTAACCAGCTCCTCTCCGGGATTTACCACCACAGGGTAGACTACCCTGGTCTGGGGATCCCGTCCGGAGGGAGGAAACTTGCCGGTCAAAACGGCAAATTCACAGAAGAGCATAAAAGTTCCGACTGGCATGCTGAGGCAGGCAGCCCTGAAAGCCCTGTCGTCCCTGGGATGCCCAGACGCTGAGCTTTCCATCCTGATTACAGGCGACAGGAAGATGCGCCGCCTGAACCGGGAATGGCGGGGTATAGACAGCACTACGGACGTCCTGTCTTTTTCCATGCTGGAAGGGGACGGACTGGCGCAGCCGGAAGACGCTCCGCTCGTCCTGGGGGATGTGGTTATCTCCGCGCCGAGGGCGCTTGCCCAGGCCGGGGAAGCCGGACACTCTTACGAAGAGGAGCTGCTCACCCTGCTAACGCACGGCATCCTGCACATCATGGGCTACGACCACGAAAAGGGCAGGCTAGCTCAGCTCAGGATGGAGAAAAAACAAAGGGAGCTTCTAATATCCATAAAGAAAAGGTAAAGCCCCAGAGCTGGTATCAGAGCGCGAACCTGGCGATAGAGGGAATACTATACGCTACCAGGACGCAAAAACATATGCGGCTTCATTTCACGGCCGCCGCGCTGGTCATCGTGCTGGCGCTTTTTTTCGGCCTGGACACGGCATCCTTCATCGCGCTCTCCCTGGCCGTCGTCATAGTCCTGGTAACCGAGGTGATAAATACAGCGATCGAGTCGATAGTGGACTTAATCTCCGAGGAGTTTCATCCGGCCGCCAAGGTAGCGAAGGACACCGCCGCCGGAGCGGTATTCATAGCCTCGTTCGGCGCACTGGTGATAGGCTTCCTCATCCTGTACCCTCATGTCGCGCAGGTAGTGAGGGCAGGGGTTGGCGAGGTCAAGATCGCCAGGGAAAACGTGGCCTTCATGGCGTTGATAGTCGTGGTCATTTTGGTGATCATGGCCAAGGCGTTTATCGGACGGGGCTCTCCCCTGATGGGAGGGATGCCCAGCGGGCATGCGGCCACGGCGTCCTCGATATTCGTTATTACGCTTTTCTTAACGTCGAACGCCCTCGTCGCGGGGCTTGTTCTGGTAATGGCGGCAATGGTCGCCCACAGCCGCATCGCGCTCAAGATACATACGGCGAGGGAGGTCGTTTTCGGCGCGCTTCTGGGGGGGCTTGTCACGCTGTTCATATTCCTGCTGTTCGTGTAGCGGCGCGGTTTTAAAGGGGCTTGGATGCGAGTTATCCTTATATGGGCAGCGTTATTCGCAGTCTGCCTTTTTTTCGTTAATGCGGCTCCTGCGGACGAGACGGGAAAGTGCATCACCGGGAAATGCCACCGGGGGATGCTCGACAAGAAATTCGTGCACGGGCCGGTAGCCGTGCAGGACTGCGGGTCTTGCCACAAACAGACTGGGGAGCATAAGTTCGTACTGGCGGCAAAAGTCCCCCAGCTCTGCACGATGTGTCATGACGAAAAAGAAATGATAAGCCGCCCCGGGTGCGGCTGCCACGACCCGCACGGCTCCGACAACCCGTACCAGCTGGTAAACGGGGCGGGGAAAACTTGCAAGTGAGGGAGGGTTCTCTTGGGTTTTTTCGACAAACTTAAATCAGGCCTTGCCAAGACCCGCGACAATTTCGTCGGCGGGATAGAGAAAGCCGTCTACGGCAAGACAGAGATAGACGCGGCACTCTTAGACGACCTTGAAGAGGTGCTGATATCTGCCGACCTGGGCGCGGAGACCGCGGGCGTGATCGTTAAAAACGTTAAGGAGAAACTTCAGCGCGAGGGGCTTACCAACGCGTTCGCGCCGCTCGTCAAGAAGGAGATAAAGGAGAGGGTAAGGGATATATTGCGGGGCGACGCCGGAACGTTCCGGGGCGGCGAGAAGACCCTCTCAGTATACCTCTTCGTCGGCGTGAACGGGACAGGCAAGACCACCACAATCGGAAAGCTCTCGGCGAAATTTAAATCCGAAGGCAAGAAGGTGATCCTTGCGGCGGCGGACACGTTCCG
>JBARKJ010000068.1:0-12119 GCA_049801375.1 Nitrospirota bacterium
TCGGCGTCGCGCTGAGCCTGGCGACCCAGGGTCTTCTTGATTTAAACCAGGCCCTTCCGATTATCTTAGGCGCAAATCTTGGCACCTGCGCCACCGCCATATTTATAGGCTTTACCGGCACTACGGAGGGCAAAAGAGTCGCATATGCGCATACGTTTTTCAAGGTGATAGGCGTAGCGATATTCTTCCCGCTGATGGGCCCGTTAGCTAACCTGGTGCAGCATACCTCCGGTAACCTCGTACGGCAGATTGCCAACGCCCATACGTTCTTCAACGTCGCGTTAGCGCTTCTTTTCCTGCCGTTTTCAGGGCTTACGGCAAAATTCCTGCAAAAGACCGTACAGGGTAAACGGGATGAGAAGATTTTCGGCCCAAAATTCCTGGACGAAGCCGTGCTGACCACGCCGCCGCTCGCGCTGTCCCAGGCGGCGCGGGAGACGCTCCGGATGGCGGATATAGTCCAGGACATGCTCGTGAACGTGCCGAAAGCTTTTGAACTGGAGGACGAGGGTTTCATCGCGGGCATAGAGGAGACGGACGACCGTGTGGACAAACTCGACCGGGGGATAAGGTTCTATCTGGCAAAGATCCCCGCATCGCTGACGGAGGAGCAGGCCAGGCGGGAACTTTCAATAATATCGATTACTTCCGACCTGGAGAACATCGGCGACACTATCGACAAGAACATCATGGCCCTGGCCAGGAAAAAGGTGAAAAACGGCCTCAGCTTCTCGAAGGAAGGCCATGCGGAGATAAATGACTTCCACCGGAAGGTGGCCGAGAACTTCCAGACCGCCGTGGCCGCCTTTACGGCAAACGACCTGGACCTGGCCGACAGGGTGATGAAGAACAAGGAGAGGATGGAGGCGCTGGAAAAGGAGTATAGAACCGCACATATCGAAAGGCTCAAGCATGGGCTGAAGGAGTCTTTCGAGACCAGCGCGATACATCTGGATATCCTCTCTAATCTGGAGAGGATAAACACGCACGTGACACACATGGCGTACACGCTCATCGAGGCGAAGGGCTAAGCTTTTTTCTTCTTTACATAACTCACCGAAGTTGTTATAATTTCTCTTCCCCAAAACTTAATTCCCTTATACTTGGAAGGATTTATGACCCGGAGCAAGCACAAGTTCGACAGTATCGAGGACGCCGTAGCCGATATCCGCGACGGTAAAATGGTAATCCTTGTTGACGACGAGGACAGGGAGAACGAGGGCGACCTTACGATGGCGGCGGAAAAGGTGACCCCGGAAGCTATAAATTTCATGGCGAAATACGGGCGCGGACTGATATGCCTTTCCCTGACCGTGGACAAGATCGAAGAACTCCAGCTCCCCATGATGTCCTCCAAGAATACCTCCCAGTTCGGCACCGCGTTCACGGTATCCATCGAGGCCAAAAAAGGCGTCTCGACGGGCATATCCGCTGGTGACAGGGCCACGACCATACTGACCGCGGTCCGCGAGGACTGTAAGGCGGAGGACCTGGCCCGCCCCGGCCACATATTCCCGCTCCGCGCCCAGAACGGCGGTGTGCTGAAGCGCGCCGGGCAGACGGAAGGTTCCGTGGACCTGGCCCGTATCGCCGGTCTTGTTCCAGCCGGGGTCATCTGCGAGATAATGAACGAGGACGGGACGATGTCCAGGGTCCCGGAGCTTGCCGTTTTCGCAAAAGAGCACGGGCTGAAGATGGTCACCATAAAATCCTTAATCGAGTACCGGATGCGCCGGGAATCGTTCGTAAAGAGGGCCGCGGTCACCAAGCTCCCCACCGAATACGGCGAGTTTATCGCCATAGCATATGAAAACGAAGTCGATGACTATAATCACCTTGCCCTGGTGAAGGGGGATATAAGACCGACCGACGACGTGCTTGTGCGCGTGCACTCGGAATGCCTGACCGGCGACGTCCTGCATTCGCTACGGTGCGACTGCGGGGACCAGCTCCACAAGGCGATGCAGATTATAGACAAGGAAGGCAAGGGTGTTATCCTGTACATGCGCCAGGAGGGAAGGGGTATAGGGCTTGTTAACAAGCTCCGCGCCTACGAACTCCAGGACAAGGGCATGGACACCGTGGAGGCGAACCTCGAGCTGGGCTTCAAGGCCGACCTCCGGGATTACGGCATCGGCGCGCAGATACTCGTGGACCTGGGCGTCAAGAAGATGCGCCTGATGACCAACAACCCCCGGAAGCTAGTCGGCCTGGAAGGCTATGGCCTTAAAGTGACGGGCAGGGTGCCGCTCGAGATACCCGCGCAGTCGAACAACCTGAAGTACCTGAAGACTAAGAAGCACAAGATGGGACATATACTGGAGAACGTATAAAAGCAGGGACAGCCGTCGGGGGCCGGCAATTTTTTTCCGACCCCTGATTCCTGACCCCTGACCCACTCCTAGGGAGGATGGAATGCCTAAACAGGTACAGGGAAATCTGAACGCCGAGGGGCTGAAATTCTGCATCATCGCCGCTCGGTTCAACGACTTTATCACTTCAAGGCTTTTGGACGGCGCGTTGGACGGCCTTATCAGAAACGGCGCGAAGGACAACGACGTAACTGTCGTCCGGGTGCCGGGCGCGTTCGAGATACCGGTGGCCGCGAAGATCGCTGCTCAAGCGGGGAAATACGACGCCATAATCTGCCTCGGCGCTGTAATACGCGGGGCGACTCCGCATTTCGATTATGTCAGCGCGGAAGTCTCCAAGGGCGTGGCGTCGGTCGGGATGGAGGCCGGGATGCCCGTGATATTCGGGGTGCTTACCACGGACTCGATTGAGCAGGCTATAGAACGCGCCGGGGCCAAGTCCGGCAACAAGGGTTTTGACGCCGCCGTCGCCGCGATAGAGATGACGAATCTCTTTAAACAATTGAAGAAGGGTTAATGGGAAGCCGCCGCAAGGCACGGGAGCTTGCGCTCCAGTTCCTGTACAAATTGGACGTCTCAGGCGAGCAGAGCAGCCGCGAGGCGATGTCGCAGTTCTTCGATGAATTCGGGGGCAGGGACGAGGACACCGACTACGCGCTCATACTTGTCCAGAACACTGAGAAACACCAGGACGAAATAAACCGCCTGATAACGGGGCACCTTGAAAACTGGACCCTCGACAGGCTCTCCACGATAGACAGGAACATCCTCCGGTTCGCGACCTGCGAGCTCTGCTATTTCTTGGACATCCCGGTGAACGTCACGATAAACGAGGCGATAGAGATAGCCAAAAAATTCAGCCTTGAGGAGTCCGCGACGTTCATAAACGGCGTCCTGGACAAGATAGCGAAGAGCGCCCGGAAGGAAAGTTCCACTTAACCGCAAAGGGACAAAAGTTGATCGAAAGATATTCACGTCCGGAGATGGCCGCGGTCTGGTCGCAGGAAAACAAGTACAGGAAATGGCTGCTTGTCGAGACGCTTGCATGCGAGGCCTGGGCGAAGCTGGGCAAGGTGCCGCCTGGCGCTCTCTCTAATATAAAGAAAAAGGCGGACTTCGACCCCGCGCGCGTAGACGAGATAGAGCGCGAGGTGAAGCACGACGTTATCGCCTTCCTTACCAACGTGGCCGAGTACGTCGGCCCGGACTCCCGCTTCATCCACATTGGCCTCACCTCCTCGGACGTCCTGGACACCGCGCTTGCCATCCAGATGAAAGAGGCGGCGGACATAATAATAAAAGACATCGGAGACCTGCTGGATGTCCTTAAAGCTCGCGCTTACGAGCATAAGGACACCGTGATGATAGGCCGCTCCCACGGCATCCATGCCGAGCCGGTGACTTTCGGCCTGAAGATGGCGCTCTGGTACGACGAGATGAAGCGGAACCTTCACCGGATGCAGGAGGCGAGGGATATCGCGGCATACGGTAAGGTCTCCGGGGCGGTCGGGACCTTCGCGAATATCGATCCGTTTGTGGAGGAGTACGTCTGCAAAAAGGCCGGCCTAAAACCCGCGCCGGTGTCCACGCAGGTACTGCAGAGGGACCGCCACGCGCAGTATATGTCGGTCCTTGCGCTGGTCGCGTCGTCGTTAGATAAGTTTTCCATAGAGATACGCCACCTCCAGCGGACAGAGGTCTATGAGGCGGAGGAGTATTTCTCCAAGGGCCAGAAAGGCTCTTCGGCGATGCCCCACAAGCGTAACCCAATCGCTTCCGAGAACATCTCAGGCCTTGCAAGGGTTATCCGGGGCAACATGCTCGCGGCATATGAGAACATCGCCCTCTGGCACGAGCGCGACATCAGCCATTCTTCGGTGGAGCGCGTCATACTGCCTGACAGCACGATACTCGTCGATTACATGCTGAAGCGTTTTACCGGCGTCATAAAGAACCTGCTCGTCTACCCGGAGAACATGCTGGCTAACCTGAACAAGATGAAGGGGCTGGTGAACTCACAGCGCGTCCTGCTGGCCCTCGTGGACAAGGGGACCAGCCGCGAAGACGCGTACAGGATAGTCCAGAAAAACGCCATGCAGGTTTGGGAGGCCGGGAAGGACTTCAAAGCGCTCCTGTTGAAAGACAAGGATGTGAAGCTTACCAAAAAGGAGCTGGAGGATTGCTTCTCGCTTGCGTACCATACGAAGAACGTAGACACGATATTCCGCCGGGTCTTCGGGAGAAAGTAAGGAATGAGTTTTAGCGATATGGTAAAGGATATAGGCATTTCCGTTGCAATCCTGGCGTGTTTTTTCGTCGGCGGCAAGGCCGTTATCTTCCTCCTCAACCACATCGCAAAAAGAATAACCGAAAAGACTGCCACCACGCTGGACGACAAGATACTGGCCGTGGTGAAAAAGCCCGCCTTCGGCATGATACTCCTTTGGGGCGCATATATCTCGGTTAGCAGGCTCTCCGCCGACTTTCCCGGCGGCGGTCTTTTAAAGATAGCGGACAACGCGGTATTCATAATCGCAGTCGCCCTTGTAGTAAAGGTTTCGTATGACGTGATAGGCGCCATCCTCGAATGGTACGGGCAGAACGCTTCCGCCCAAGGCAACGAGGGCGTCGGAAAATCGATAATACCTCTGCTTAAAAAGCTGGTAAAAGTCTTCGCGGCAGTCTCCGGCCTTATCGTGGTGCTGGACCATTTCAGCTACAACATCGCGTCGCTGGTTACCGCGCTGGGCGTCTCCTCCCTGGCGGTGGGCCTTGCCGCGAAAGAGACGCTCTCCAACATGATTTCCGGTTTCACTATCGTGCTCGACAGGCCGTTCCGCATAGGCGACCGTATAGAAGTGGACGGCAAGGTCGGCGACATCGTCGAAATAGGCATCCGCAGCACGAGGATGATGATGCTGGACAACTCCATACTTATAATACCGAACACGAAGCTGGCGGAAAACGTCGTCCTGAACTATTCGAACCGGGAGTACAGCGTCGTCGGGAATGTAAATGTGCAGGTGGATTACACAAGCGACGTAAGCCAGGTAAGGGCCGCCCTTTTGTCCGCGGCCACAGAAGTGCCGGAAATAAATGGGCCGCAGGTGTTTTTCCTGGAGCACGGAGAACACGGCCTGAACTTCATGCTCGCGTACGCGGTCCCGAATTTAGGCGTGAAGGTAACGGTGCAGGACGCGCTTAATACCGCCATAAACAAACAGTTCCGGGCGGCCGGGATAAAGTTCTCCATGCCCGTGCGGAAAATTTATCTCCAGAATGCGGATATGCCCCAGGTCGGCAATGCATAGCAAAACGGAAAAAATTGGGAAACCATCTCGGAGCAAACTTATGAATCCCGACAGGATAAATATAAAAGAAATAGCAAGGCAGCCTGATTATGTGGGGTCTGTTCAAAGGTTGTATTTTTTAAAAGAAAAGCCCGGTGCAATGGTTTGTGAAACCACGTCGGGAGGATCTGTTTTTGATGTCGGAACGATATTTTCAATAGATAGCAGCGACAAATGCAGGGCCGCATTCAGGCACAAAATATTTTCTTTAATTACTTCGCCGGATGCCTGGAAAAATGTTAGAGACGTTTTAGAGAAAAAATTAAATAAAAAGTATTTTGAATACTTAAGTGACGTTCTGAATGACTTCGTCGAACACGGGGCGAAAACACATCACTTAGGCATGATTGACGCCGAGTCCGGAAAGATATTTAAAAAAACTTTCCCCAAACAGATTTCAAACTATATATTAGTTAAAAGGTATCAGGTTCACAAGCCCGCAAGACTTGAACATGCTTCAAATAACCTATGGGATTATCATGCCCAGCATGTTTCAAGCAATTTTGTAATTCCACTTGAAAATATCGTGAGATTCGGAGTAACGCCTGGTTCTTCGATTTTCACAAAATTTAAATCTTTGAATGCCGATGATCAAAAGAAATATCTTAAAGAGCTTGGATTAAAAAAGGAAATGAAAGCCTGGCAGATATTTGATAATCCGATCATTGATTTTACGACTAAATATGAGCCTGAAGACCGTAGTCTAAGTTTGCAGGAAGCTTTATATATCAGCGGAATTGATGGAGAAACCTTTTTAAGGCTGGCAAAACAAATTATACTTGGGTCTTTTTTGGTGAAAGAATTCTTCGAAAAACTAAGTCTTTTTCTATGGGATATAAAATGGGAATTAGCTACAGATGGGAAAGACCTTGTTTTTGTAGATACGATTGACACTGATTCTATAAGGGTATCTTCAAAAATTAGATATAAAGGGTCTTTTTATCAAGTTCATTTCAATAAACAATCCATGAGAGATTACTATAAAATTATTCATCCGGATTGGTATGCCGCTATAAATGAATCAAAAGCGCTTGCGAAAACGGCTAACAAATCATTTCATAGGCATCTATCGGAGGGGCAGAGGAAAGGAAAATATCCTCAAACGCCGGAAGTAGAAAAAGATTTTTTGGAAATTCAAAAAGAAAAATTTGAAGTATTGCTATCATATATTTTAGAAAAAAAATCTGCGGATATAGCTAAAAAAGAATTAAATAAAATTGGAAAAGAAGAGATTCTTTTTTACGAGAAAAAGAAAGTATTTCAACAGTATTGTTCGTTACAAAAGATTTCACACGAAAAGTGAGGATTTTCCTATTATGATGAACGCGAAAGTTTTCGTTACACTGAAGAAAGGGGTCCTGGACCCGCAGGGAAAGGCCGTCCAGCACTCGCTCGCCTCGCTTGGCTACGGGAACGTGCAGGACGTGCGGCTTGGCAAGTACGTCGAGGTGAAGCTCGACGAGACGGACAAGGCAAAGGCAGAGGCCCAGTTGAAGGAGATGTGCGAGAAGCTCCTGGCCAATACGGTGATAGAAGATTACAGCTATAAAATAGATTAGGGCAGCAGTCAGGGCCAGGGATAGGCATAAAGAAATTTTGCTTAAACCCTGATCCCTGAACCCTGGTCCTGGAGGTTTTTCATGAGATTTGCCGTCCTCGTTTTCCCCGGCAGCAACTGCGACCACGACTGCTACCACACGATGAAGCATGTCCTGGGGCAGGAGGTCGATTTCATCTGGCACAAGGAAGAGTCGTTCAAAGAGAAATACGACGGCGTGATAATACCCGGCGGGTTCTCCTACGGCGACTATCTCCGCACCGGCGCCATCGCCCGCTTCTCCCCCGTCATGAAGGCGGTGGAGGGATTCGCAAAAGGCGGCGGGCTCGTGATAGGCATCTGCAACGGTTTCCAGATACTGCTCGAAGCCGGGCTGCTGCCGGGCGCGATGCTCAGAAACGAATCGCTTAAGTTCATCTGCAAGGACATATACGTCAAGGTGGAGAACGAGCAGACGCCGTTCACCCGCTGCTGCAATAAGGCGGACGTGCTGCGCATCCCCATAGCGCACGCCGAAGGCAATTACTTCGCGGACGACGAGACGCTGGCGAGGCTGGAGGAGAACGGCCAGGTGGTGCTGCGGTACTGCGACAAGGACGGGAACATCACTAAGGAAGCGAACCCGAACGGTTCCGCGCACAACATCGCAGGCATTTGCAACGAATCCAGAAACGTCATGGGCCTGATGCCGCACCCGGAACGCGCGTCCGAGGCGATACTCGGCAATACCGACGGCAAAAATATTCTCGCATCCATGCTCTCGCACGTGGCGATATTCAAGAACTCGTGCAAGTTGCCGGATTACATTCAGATTAATTTGAAAAAATAAGCCGTTGGGATACCGCCTGTAAAATGAGAAGGAAATAATGGCTGATACAAAGATAAAAAAAGAACCTGAAATCACGCCGGAACTTGTCGCCTCGCACGGGCTTTCGACAGAGGAATACGGGCGGGTACTAAAGATACTTGGCAGGACGCCGACCTATACGGAGCTTGGGATATTCTCCGTCATGTGGAGCGAGCACTGCTCGTATAAGTCCTCCCGTAAGCACCTCGGCCGCTTCCCGACGAAGGCCCCGTGGGTGATACAGGGGCCGGGCGAGAACGCGGGCGTAATCGACATCGGCGAGGGGCTCGCGGCGGTATTCAAAATGGAGTCGCACAACCACCCATCGTTCATCGAGCCGTATCAGGGCGCGGCGACGGGCGTGGGCGGGATACTCAGGGACGTATTCACGATGGGCGCGAGGCCTATCGCGAACATGGACTCGCTCCGCTTCGGGGAGCTTTCCGTGCCAAAGAACCAGTTTCTCATAGACGGCGTCGTCGCGGGCATAGCCGGGTACGGCAACTGCATGGGCATCCCGACCATCGCGGGCGAGACATACTTCAACGAGATATACAACGGCAATAACCTGGTCAATGCGTTCACGCTGGGCATTGCGAAGACGGATAGGATATTCTACGGTACGGCCTCCGGAGTCGGGAACCCGGTGATTTACGTCGGCTCCAAGACCGGCAGGGATGGCATACACGGCGCGACCATGGCGTCCGAGGAATTCTCCGAAGGCACGGAGGAGAAGCGCCCGACGGTGCAGGTGGGCGACCCGTTCACCGAAAAACTATTGCTCGAAGCCTGTCTTGAGCTGATGAGCAAGGACCTGATAATCGGCATCCAGGACATGGGCGCGGCGGGGCTTACCTCGTCTTCCTGCGAGATGGCCTCTCGCGGCGGCTCCGGGATGGAGATGGACCTCTCGCTGGTCCCCCGGCGCGAGGAGGGGATGATACCGTATGAGCTGATGCTCTCCGAGTCCCAGGAGCGGATGTTAATCGTCGCGAAAGAGGGCATGCAAAAAGAAGTCGAGGACATTTTCAAGAAATGGGACCTCGAAGCGGTGACTATCGGCCATGTGACGGCAGACGGCATGTTGCGCGTAAAAGACGGCGGATCAGTCGTAGCGGAGATACCCGCAAAGGCCATAGCCGACGAGGCGCCTGTTTACGACAGACCATCGGCCCGGCCCTTGTACCAGGACAGCATACAGGACTTAAACCTCGACCTTCTGCCTATGCCGACAGATTTAAACGAAGTTCTGGAAATGCTTCTGGATTCTCCGACGATCGCTGATAAGAGCTGGATTTACCGGCAGTACGACCACATGGTCCGCACGAACACCATCGTCTATCCCGGCTCGGACGCAGGTGTCGTCAGGATAAAGGGGACGAGCAAAGCGCTCGCGATGTCGGTCGATTGCAATTCGCTTTACTGCTTCCTGCATCCAAAAGTCGGCGGCGCGATAGCCGTCTGCGAGTCCGCGAGGAACGTAGTCTGCTCCGGCGCAAAGCCGCTTGCATTAACAGACTGCCTTAATTTCGGAAATCCAGAGAAGCCCGAAACCATGTGGCAGTTCAAGGAGGCGCTGGAAGGCATGTCGCTTGCCGCCGAGAAGCTTGGAACGCCGGTGGTTTCCGGGAACGTCAGCTTCTACAACGAGACGAAGGGCATGGGGATATACCCGACACCCGTGATAGGGATGGTGGGCCTGATGGACGACGTAACGAAGGCGACGACGCAGTACTTCAAGGATGACGGCGACGTTATAATACTTCTCGGCGAGAACAAGGAAGAACTTGGCGGGACGGAATACCTGCGGGTAGTCCACGGCCTGCAGAAGGGCCTGCCGCCGGATATCGACCTTGATACCGAGAAGGCGCTTCAGGACGCTGTACTTGAGGCGATAGACGCTCGGATTGTGAAATCAGCACACGACTGCGCCGATGGCGGCCTGGCCGTCGCGCTCGCCGAGTGCTGTTTTAAGGGTGAGGCGGAACCCGCCGGCTGCGAAATAGCGGTCGAGAGCGACATCAGGAAGGACGCGCTCCTTTTCGGAGAGAGCCAGTCGAGGATAATCCTAAGCGCTGCGCCTGTGGACGCCAAGAAAATCGTGGAGATAATGTCACGGCATGATGTTCCATGCGCGGCCATAGGCAAAGTCGGCGGAAGCAGACTGGTGATAAAGTCCGGGAACGAAGAATTGATCAACCAGCCGGTGGCGCGGCTGAAGGAAATATGGCGGGAAGCTATTCCAAAAATGTTGAGGAAGTAAAATGAACGACAGATTCCATGACGAGTGCGGAGTATTCGGCGTCTTCGGCCACCCCGAGGCCTCAAACCTTGTCTATCTCGGCCTGTACGCCCTACAGCACAGGGGCCAGGAAGGCGCGGGCATCGTATCGTCCGACGGCGAAATCCTGCGGGTCGAAAAGGGCCTGGGCCTGGTATCGGATATATTTTCCGAGGACAGGATACAGAAGCTGAAAGGCTCCTCCGCAATCGGGCATAACCGCTATTCCACCACCGGCGGAAGCCGCATAGTGGAGAACGTCCAGCCGCTCCTCGTCAACTACGCGCTTGGCTCTCTGGCCATCGCCCATAACGGCAACCTCACCAACTACGGGGCCATCAAGGACGAGCTTGAAGCGTACGGCTCCATATTCCATACCTCCGTGGACAGCGAGCTTATCGTCCACTTGATAGCGCATTCCAAGTCCGGCAACCTGGGCACGCGCGCGGTGGACGCTCTCAAGAGGGTGGAAGGGGCATACTCGCTCCTCATACTCTCCGAACAGGAGATGATAGGCATCAGGGACCCGAACGGGTTCAGACCGCTCTGCCTGGGTATTCTGGACGACGCCTACGTGCTCTCATCGGAAACCTGCGCGCTCGACTTGATCGAAGCGGAGTACATCCGCGACATAGAGCCGGGCGAAATGGTCATAATAAACAAGGACGGGATCAAGTCTTTCCACCCGTTCCCGGAGGCGCGGCAGTCCTGCTGCATCTTCGAATATATTTACTTCTCTCGCCCGGACAGCTACATCTTCGGGGAGAACGTGAACTACATCCGCAAGATGATGGGAAAGAAGCTTGCGCAGGAGTACCCGGTGGATGCTGACCTGGTCGTGCCGGTGCCGGACTCCGGCGTGCCCGCGGCGCTTGGCTACGCCGAGGAGGCGGGGATACATTTTGATATGGGCCTTATCCGCAACCACTACGTGGGCCGCACGTTCATCGAGCCCAGGCAGAGCATCCGGCATTTCGGCGTGAAGATAAAACTGAACCCGGTGCGAAAGCTCCTTGAAGGGAAGCGCGTCATACTGGTGGACGATTCCATAGTGCGCGGGACGACAAGCCGCAAGTTAGTTAAGATGGTGCGCAAGGCCGGCGCGAAAGAAGTCCACATGCGCATCAGCTCTCCGCCCACGACCCACCCTTGCTTTTACGGCATAGACACGCCCACGAGGCAGGAACTCATCGCATCGTCCCATAGCGTCGAAGAGATAAGGCGCTACCTGACCGCGGACTCGCTTGGATACCTGAGCCTTGAAGGTCTGCTGGGCATAATACCGGAGTCCCTGAACAAGTTCTGCACCGCATGCTTCAACGGAGATTACCCGATAGCCTTCCCGGAGAACAGGATGTCCCAGCTCGGCCTTTTCGAGAAATAACGCGATGCTCTTCCGGGCCGCCTCCGTCATCCTGCTTCTGCTCTGCCTGAACTTCCTCTGGAATATACAAGCCGTAAACTGCGCCTTGGCGGCACTTTTGCTCTTGTGGATAATCCTGTCCGTCCGTGGCATGACCTCCATGCGGAGCCGTGTTTTCGGAAAGGTTTACTGGCGGGGGAACCCGGGCGAAAAATCTATAGCCCTGAGCTTCGACGACGGGCCGACGGCCCCCTCTACGGCGCAGGTACTGGATGTCCTTTCTGAGTACGGGGTAAAGGCCACTTTCTTTGTCATCGGCGAGAACCTGAAAAAAAATCCGGACCTCTC
>JBARKJ010000069.1:0-5663 GCA_049801375.1 Nitrospirota bacterium
GGGGTTTATTCTTCCTCCGCCGAAATCGCTTCGTTCATCGAGGCGAACATGCGGGAATACGAAGGCTCTGCGGAGAGGTCTTCGAGCTTCGACCTGCTGCACGAACTGCTGGAGAAGCAGGCTTACCGCCTTGCCTACTGGAGGGTCGCGTCCGATGAGATAAACTACCGCAGGTTTTTCGACATAAACGACCTGGCTGGGCTATGCACGGAAAACATCCAGGTTTTCGAAAAGACCCATGAGCTGGTCCTGAAGCTCATCGCCGAGGGGAAGGTGCAGGGCCTTCGGGTGGACCACCCGGACGGGCTTCAAAACCCCCTGGAATATTTTCAGCGGCTTCAGGCTAAGGTCGCGGAAACCAAGACCGCCTCGGCGGGGGGGCCGGAGCTGGGCGGGATGCTCATGGAAGAAAACGGAGGAAAGGCTCTATACGTCGTGGCGGAAAAAATTCTGGCAGGGCATGAACACCTGCCCGAGGACTGGCCGGTCCATGGGACGACCGGTTACGACTTCATGCGCTTAGTTGACGGGATATTCGTAAACCAGGACGCCGAGAAGAAGCTGGACCGCGTCTATGCCCGTTTCATAGGTCATAACATAGACTGGGACATGCTCATGTACGAGCGCAAGAAACTCATCATGAAGGTGGCGCTCGCTTCCGAGCTTAACGTGCTGGCCAGCCTGCTCTCCCGGATATCCGAATCCGACAGGCATACCCGCGACTTCACTTTGAATAACCTCCGGGACGCCATAAAGGAGACTGCCGCCTGCTTCCCCGTTTACCGCACCTATATCAGCGGGCCAGTCATAACCCAGGAAGACAGGATGCACGCGGACTGGGCGGTGAACCTGGCAAGGAAGCGCACCAGGACGGCGGACGTGAGCGTGTTCGATTTCTTAAGGGACGTGATGCTGTCCGAACACGCGGGAGAAAGGACCGAATATTTTCAGGAGTCGGCGGCCCGGTTCGTGATGAAGCTTCAGCAGTTCACCAGCCCCGTTATGGCCAAGGGACTGGAAGACACCGCATTTTATATATATAACCGCTTAATCTCGCTGAACGAAGTGGGAGGCGACCCGGCGCGTTTCGGAGTCTCGGTGCAGGCGTTCCACCATGCGAACGTGGAGAGGGCTAAGCGGCTTCCCCATTCAATGCTTTCGACTTCCACGCACGACAGCAAACGGAGCGCGGACGTGCGGATGCGCCTCATGGCGCTGACCGAGCTTTCCGCCGAGTGGCGGGACCGGGTAACCCGGTGGAGCAAGCTGAACGAAAAGGGGAAGAGGAAGGTGGACGGGAAATTGGCCCCCAGCAGGGACGACGAGTATATGTTCTACCAGACGCTGGTGGGGGCGTGGCCGCTTGGCGAAGCCGGCCCCGGGCCGGCCCCGGACGAGGGCGAGACGACGGGGTTCGGGGAGCGTGTTTCGGCGTATATGATAAAAGCGGCGCGCGAGGCGAAGGTGCACATGAGCTGGATAAACCCGAACCCGGACTACGAGCAGGCGCTCGTGGATTTCGTGAGGTACGCGCTGGACCGGGAGAGAAAGAATATTTTCGTCGAGGATTTCATCCAGTTTCATAAGAAAATCTCCCGGCTGGGGATGTATAACAGCCTCTCGCAGTCGCTTCTGAAATTCACCTGCCCCGGAATGCCGGATATATATCAGGGCGACGAGATATGGAATTTTAATCTGGTGGACCCGGACAACAGGAGGCAGGTGGACTACGGAAAGCGCCGTGAGATGCTGGACGGCCTTAGCAAACTTTTCGCGGAGTCGGACAGGACGCTTGAAGGCCTGCGGGAGGTTATATCGCATATGGAGGACGGCAGGATCAAAATGTATTTAACCTGGCGCGTATTGTCATTGAGACGCGAGCATGAATTGCTCTTTAAAGAGGGGGATTACATTAAGCTTAACGCTGAAGGGCCGAGAGCAAGCCACGTCTGCGCGTTCGCCAGGACGCTTGCAGAGGCCTGTGCCGTCGTCATCGCGCCGCGTCTTTTTAACGCCCTGACTGAGATACAGGACCCGCCAATCGGCGCGGGCGTCTGGGCGAAAACGTACGTGGAGGCGCCCTTGGAACCTGTGAAGGAATATCGAAATATTTTAACGGGTGCGACGGTCGGGATATTTATCAGGGAAGAAAAGCCATGGATTGCGCTGGAGGACGCGCTCCGCGATTTTCCGGTGGCCGTGCTGGTCCCGGCGTCTTAGGCCGCACGGGACTCGGCCCTCTCGATAAAACCTTTAAGCGTCAGCGCGTTTAAAGCGGCATTGCCCGCATAGTCGTTGTCGAAATAGCAGAAGACCGCTCGCCCTTCCCGCGCGTATTTTCTGAAAGCCGCCGTAAGTTCACCGAGGAGGCTGTCGGGATATGAGCCGGCGTATTTTCCCGCCGGGCCGTGCAGGCGGAAGTACACCAGGTCCGACGTAATCTCCCAGGGGGCAAAATAACCGTTGAAATCGTAAACGCAGAAGGTCATCTTTTTATCGGCGAGGATTTTAAAGGTCTCCTCGTTCACCCAGCCCGGGTTCCTGAACTCGAAGACGTAGCGGAATTTCCCGGGCAGGACCGAAATGAACTCTTTAAGTTTGCCGGGGTCGAACTTGAGCCCCGGCGGGGTCTGGAACAGTATCGGGCCAAGTTTCTTATCCAGACGCCCCATCCTGTCCAGCAGGTTCTTCACCGGCTCTTCGCAGTCCTTCAGCCTTTTTATGTGGGTTATGAACCGGCTGGCCTTTACGGCGAAAATGAAATTATCCGGCACGGAGTCCCGCCAGTTATCGACGCTCTTCTCAAGCGGCAGGTGATAAAACGAGTTGTTCAACTCGACCGTGGAGAAAGAGTGTCCGTAAAACTCCAGCATCTCCCGGTCCTTTATGCCAGCAGGATAAAAAGGGCCCTTCCAGTGCTTGTAGTTCCAGCCCGATGTCCCGACGAAAATATTTACGCCGCCTGCCGGAACCCGGCGGTTTCTACGCCCGGCATCCGCGCGGCCTCCCTTACCATCTGGCATGAATTTTACCCTCCTCTTTAAAAAAAGTCTAACACCCCGGTAATGCGGCGTCAAAGGAACCCAGATGCGGCCTGCCGGCATCCGGCGCAAGCTAAAAAAATTGGGTATAATTATTAATGACGGGCTTAAAGTCGCCTGGGGACGGCATAAACTTAAAGGAGAGTGAGAATGGCATTCGCAATAAAAGACTGCGCGCTGGCCGCCATCGCGACCGGCGTTCGTGCGCATAACTTAAGGGAACTCCGGGACAATCTCATGACGGTGCATCCAGGGAGCATCTATTACCATTTCTGGGGAGAACTGCTGAGGCCCGCATTCGAAATCCGGGAGTACAACAACGACTTCGCGAACTGGGCCAGGAGCGCGCACGGTCTCCATGACGAAGCGCTGGCGGAAAGGCTATCCGTTATAGACCCGACCGATTTCGATGACCTGGAGGACTTAAGGCAGCAAGTGGTGGAAGTGACCTCGGACAGGCTGGAGGAGAGCGAGAAGCTGAGGCTCTCACATGCGGACAGGCCGTTCATGTTCATCCGCTCCCAGATAGTGATATTCGATACCGACGTGAGCATAGAACACCCGTCCCAGCTTATCACCGCCGCGCCTCTTATGACCCCCTCGTCATTCTTCTTCCATTTCGTGGACGCGCGCCGAAGGACGAAAGACCGCGTGGACGACTTCCGCGAGTGGCTGATGGAATACGGCGACGAATTCAGGCCGCTTATCGACCGGCTTGCGGGACTGGACCCGTACTTCATCCCGCTGACCGAACTGAAGGAAAAAATAGTGAACATCTTTAACGGTTATTTTTCAGGGGAGGGGCAAGATGAGCGGGCTGCTTGACGCATACGCGAAAGTGGTGGGCGAGGATACCATCTCCCATTTAAGGCAGCTCTCGTCTTCCTTGAAAGGGATGAAGGTGGTGCATGTCAACTCGACCCGCGAAGGCGGCGGTGTCGCCGAAATACTTTACCGGCTCATCCCGCTCCAGCAGGAACTGGGCTTTGATTCCGTATGGGAAGTGATCACCGGCGAAAAGGATTTTTACCAGTGCACCAAAGGCTTTCATAACGCATTGCAGGGGAATCCGGTAGTGATCCCGGAGAGGCTCCTCAAGGAGTTCGAGAAAACTAACCAGCAGAACGCCGACAGGATGAGAGCCACGCTGGAAGATGCGGACGTCGTCTTTATACACGACCCCCAGCCCGCGCCGCTTATCAAATACTTTCCGAACCGCAAGGGGAAGTGGATATGGCGCTGCCATATAGACGCGTCCCAGCCGTACAGGCCGGTATGGAACTACCTCCGGAGGTTCGTGGCCCAGTACGATACGAGCGTTTTCTCGCTGGCCGAGTTCTCGCAGACCCTGCCGCATCCCCAGTACATCATCCCGCCGTCCATAGACCCGCTCTCCGAAAAGAACGTGGACCTGCCTGAAGAGGAACTGGACCGCGTGGCGGAGATGTTCAGCCTGGACCGCACACGACCGATTATCGTGCAGATCTCCCGTTTCGACAGGTTCAAGGACCCGGTCGGGGTGATAAAGGCATACCGGCTGGCAAAGAAGTTCGCACCTAGCCTTCAGCTCGTCCTGGCGGGCGGAGGCGCCTCGGACGACCCGGAAGGGGAAGCGGTGCTCCATGAAGTGCAGGAGGCCGCCGGAGACGACCCGGACGTGCACGTCCTGCTTCTGCCCGCGGACGCGCACCGGACCATCAATGCACTTCAGCGCATGGCGGACATCGTGGTGCAGAAATCCATACGGGAAGGCTTCGGGCTTACAGTGACCGAGGGGCTATGGAAGGGGAAGCCTGTAATCGGCGGCAACACCGGCGGCATCAGGATACAGGTAGTGGACCACCACACGGGCTTTCTGGTAACCACGCCCGAAGGGGCGGCCCTTCGCATCCGCTACCTCCTCCTGAACAGGGAAAAACGGGAGGAGATGGGGAGGATTGCGAGGGAGTACGTGCGCCAGAACTATCTCCTGACGAGGCAGTTAAGGGAGCATCTTACATTGATGGTGGGCCTGCATCACGGTTCGGAAGACAGGATAGCAGTGGGATGATTTACAGCCCGCGCCACTGCCGCCCGTCCCGCGCCATCAGCTCCTCCGCCTCTTTCGGCCCGCTTGAACCGGCGGCGTAGTTAGGGAAGTTGAAGCCGCCAGCCATCCCCTCCAGCCGCTCAATCACCGGGGTGAGGAGTCCCCAGGTCAGCTCCTCTATCTCCCCGCTTACAAAGAGCATCTGGTCGCCCGTCATAATGTCCAGGAGTACCCTCTCGTATGCGTCCAGCAGGAAGACCTTCTCATATTTGAAGTCCATCAGTACCGGCTGAAGACAGGCGCGTGATTCCGGCATTTTGGTCTGGAACTGGAGGCTTATGCCCTCGTCCGGCTGGACCCGCAGCACGAGGTTGCTCGGGTCTATCCTGTCCGGCAGGAGGTGGGCGAACATCAAATGCGGTACTGCCCTATATGTTATGGCTATCTCCGCTTTCCCGGCTGGGAGCCTTTTCCCGGAGCGCATGTAAAATGGCACTCCGCTCCAGCGCCAGTTGTCTATGTAAAGTTTCATGGCGCCGTATGTCGCCGTCTTCGATTTCTTATCCACGCCCGGCTCGTCTGTATAAGCCGGG
>JBARKJ010000070.1:0-11485 GCA_049801375.1 Nitrospirota bacterium
ACGTACCCGGGGAAGATACCCAGGAGCAGGCACAAAATGGACAAAAAGCCCATCCCGAAAAGCATTGTAAACGACGCCTCATGGGCGTCTTCGGCTTCACGGCTCCTTGGAACACCCAGGAAGGATATCCCGAACGCCTTGACAAAGCTCGATGCGGCAAGCGCCCCGGTCAGGGCGAGCGCGGCCCCGGCAAGGAGCATGAACGTCTTAGTGAGGACGATAGAGGTCTTGATACCCAGGACGAGGGACTGGAACGTGAGCCATTCGCTCACGAACCCATTGAACGGCGGAAGCGCGCATATCGCCACAGAACCGGTCAGGAAGAAAAGCGCGGTCCACGGCATCCGCTTTATCAGCCCGCCCATCTTCTCCATGTTCTTCGTACCCATCGCATGCACGGCAGAGCCCGCTCCCATGAAGAGCAGGCCCTTGAATACTGCGTGGTTTAAGGTGTGGTAGAGCGCCGCGGCAAGGGATAAGCCGGCAAGCGCGGGCAGGCCGTTGACGGAAAAAATAATAGAACCGCCGATCCCCAAAAGGATAATTCCGACGTTCTCCACGCTGCTGTACGCCAGAAGCCGCTTTATATCGCGCTCCATCAGGGCGTACATGATTCCCATAACCGATGAGACAGCCCCGGCGCAAAGCACTACAACTCCCCACCAGAGACTTCCGCCCCCGCCAAGCCCGCCAAGGACGTCCAGCGAGACAAAAAGGATGCCGTATATGCCGGACTTTATCATAACGCCGGACATGAGAGCGGAGACGTTGGACGGAGCCGCGGGATGTGCCCTGGGGAGCCAGGTATGCAGAGGGATTATTCCAGCCTTCGTCCCGAACCCGATGAGCGAGAGGACGAAGATGACGGACCTTAAGGTGCCGGAGCCCTGGAGACCGGCCTTGATGGCGGCGAACTCAAGCGAACCGGTGGCAAGGTACATGACCATGAACGCGGCTATGATGAACGCCGTGCCGACATGGGTCATGACGCCGTAGAAGAGCCCGGCGCGCGCCGCTTCCTGGTTTTCGGTATCCGAGACGACCAGGAAATAGCTGGCCAGGGACATCGTCTCCCAGGAGATGAGAAATGCCGGGATATTCGCCGAAAAGAACACGGCGTACATGGAGGCCAGAAAGATTCCGAAAAGCAGGACGGAGGTCCAGGGGGCTTCGGAATGCCTGGTGTAGCCGGCGGAATAGATCGAGACGGCAAAACCAAGGACGGATAGTATAAGGGCGAAGTATGCCGAAAGGCCGCCCCCCTTGAAACCTATGGCCATAACGCTGGACAGGGGGACCGCAAAAGTCCAGGCATATCCCCCGAGAAGGTCCCTGAGGGAGAGAACTCCCAGGGCCAGGCATCCGGCGGCATAGAGGAGGTAGCAGACGCTGGAAATTTTCCCGGTATTTTTGGGCGAGACTATTTCAGGGCTTTCCGTATCCATCACAAGCTTTGAGGCACAGGTTTCCATAGATCGAAAAATAACGTGCGGAAGTTTATATCCTCGGGCCGGGGCATGTCAATAAAAATTAATCCCAAACTTCTTGCTTTGAAACATTTTTGGACTTAAAATAGCTTGAGAAGGCGAAAAAATATGATGATCGACAGGGTTAACAGGAATATAGAATACCTCCGCATCTCCATAACGGACAGGTGTAACCTCCGTTGCGTATATTGCATGCCTTCGGCTGGCGTGCCCAGGCTGTCCCACGAGGCTATCCTCCGGTACGAGGAGATAGTGCGGATAGTAAAGGTAGCGGCGGAAGAGGGCATAAGAAAAGTGCGCCTCACGGGAGGAGAGCCTCTCGTCAGAAAAGGCGTAGCAAACCTGGTGCGGGAGATCGCCGCCATACCGGGGATAGAGGACCTCTCCCTTACGACCAACGGAATCCTGCTTGGACGGATGGCCCGGGAATTGGCGGATGCCGGACTTAATAGGATAAACGTAAGCCTCGACTCGCTTGACCCGGACAAGTTCCGGGAAATCACCAGGGGCGGGGAGCTTGGAGACGTCCTGGAAGGTATACGTCAGGCGGAAGAGGCGGGTTTTGACCCTATAAAGATAAACGTCGTGGCGATTAAGGGCTTTAACGATGAGGAAGTCCTTGAGTTCGCACGCCTGACCCTCCTGAAGCCCTACCACGTCCGGTTCATCGAGTTCATGCCTATCGGCCACCGCGCGATGTGGGAAGACTCGAAGGTGATGACGGAAGGCGAGATAATGGAGCAAATCTCCGCCCTGGGCGAGCTTATCCCCGTGGAACAAGGGGAAAAGGGGAGGCAATGGGCGAATGCGGGCCCAGCGAGGCTTTACCGGCTCCCCGGCGCGAAGGGGGTATTGGGCTTCATAAGCCCGCTCTCCAACCACTTCTGCGGGAGTTGCAACAGGCTAAGGCTGACGGCGGACGGGAAAATTCGTCCCTGTCTTTTTTCGGAGACGGAGATAGATTTGAAGACCCCGCTCAGGACGGGATGCGACGACGCGGAGCTTTCACGCCTTATAGCGGTAGCGCTCTCCGTGAAGCCGGGAGGCCATTCCATCGCCGACGGCGCAAAAGACAAATACCGCCGCACCATGAGCAGTATCGGGGGGTAAAATGTCTGACCTGACTCATTTCGACGAAAAGGGGGCGTCTCGGATGGTGGACGTATCCGGGAAGGACGTGACGGAACGGGTAGCCGTGGCATCAGGCCGGGTGCTGATGGCGGCGGAGACCTTCAGGCTGATAAAGGACAAAGGGGCCGCGAAGGGAGATGTTTTGGAGGTTGCGCGCATTGCGGGCATTATGGCGGCAAAAAAGACGTCCGGGCTGATACCGCTCTGCCATCCACTGCCGCTGGAGAAGGTAACAGTGGACTTCGAGCTGGACGAGAAGGGCAGCGCGGTGGAGATAAGAGCGGAGGCGAAGGTGACGGCGCGTACCGGCGTCGAAATGGAAGCCCTGACGGCAGTGACAGTCGCGGCCCTTACAATATACGATATGTGTAAGGCGGTGGACCGGGGGATGGAGATTACGGATATACGCCTGATAGAGAAGTCCGGCGGGCGCTCGGGACATTTTACCCGTCCAGGAAAAAACGCTTGATTCAAAAGCGTTTTTCCGTTAGTATTCTCTTTTTATAAAAGACCGCCGCCTTTTTGGAAAAAGGTACGCCAAAAACTTTTTAAACTTAGGAGTTATCAAACATGATTGAGCTTATCCACCGGCACCCGGTGCTAATCAAGATACTTCTCGCGGTCGTTACACTCACGTTCGTCGTGACGGGCGGATGGATGCTGGGGAAAGAAGAGGTAACGGACTACGCTGCGAAGGTGGGGAAGGAAAAGATAACGATGACCCAGTACCAGGACGCCCTGGACCGGATGCAGGAGTTCTACCGGAACCTGTACAAGGGTAATATCCCCGACGAAGTCCTGAAGAGGCTGGATTTAAACAAGAGGACGATCGACGCCCTGGTGGACCAGAAGCTGCTCGTGGATGAGGCACAGAAACAAGGTCTTACCGTAACGGACCAGGAGCTTTCCGATGCCGTTACGGCGAATAAATCTTTTCAGGACGAAAGTGGTAGATTTGACCAGTCTCGCTACGTCCAGGCGCTCCAGGCAAGCGGGATGACGCCGGCATTATACGAGCACCATATCATGGATGAGATGCTTGCGGATAAGCTCCGGAACATGGTGAAGGATTCGGTTTACGTTACGGACGACGAGCTGAGGAATTATTACAAGGCCCAGCTTGCAAGCCAGAAAAAAGAATTCGACGAAAAAGAGTTCCGGGCCCAGAAGGACAACCTCAGGAGGATGCTGACGCAGGCCATGCAGGAAAAGACGGTGGCGTCCTTCACGGACGGCCTGAATAAGAGCTATAAGCCCTGGAAAAACCCGTCGATACTGAACGCAAATTCAAATTCTTAAAGCCGCCGGGTTCCCGTTTTTTGGGGAATGAAATTGTCTGATATAAAAAATGCCCGCAAAAGCGGGCATTTTTGTTTTATCGGCGCCGGGGGATGCCCGCGCGCGATTTAAGCCAATTTAAGGTTTGCCGCCTTCGCAAGGAGCTTCTTCTTGCCGACGCTTGCGAAAAGCACCGTCAATTTCTGACATTCTCCCCTGCCCTCGGACTTCTCGATTACACCGCAACCCCACATCGGATGGCGCACCTGACAGCCGCTCTTGAACGGGTTGTGGGCCTGCTTCTCTTCGATCGCGCAAGGCATTGCCGCGAACGTATGAGTTGAAAACGTATGGGTTTCCAGGTTCCTCCTTGCGGATGCGCCCATTTTGCGGCAGTGGATCAGTTCCGCCGGTATCTCGTCCAGGAACCGGGACGGCCTGTTCGACTGGGTCAATCCGGCGAGCCTCCTCGTCACGGACGAAAACAGGTAGAGTTTTTTCTTCGCCCGCGTCATCCCCACGTAAAGGAGCCTGCGCTCCTCTTCCATCTCCCGTTCGTCGCACTTCGACTGTGCGTGCGGGATAAGCCCCTCCTCCATCCCCGCGATGAAAACTACCGGGAATTCGAGGCCCTTGCTGAGGTGCAGGGTCATAAGCGTTACGGCTTCGCTCGACGCCTTGGCGCTGTCCCAGTCCGTGATGAGCGAGACCTGCGAAAGATAAGCCTCAAGAGAGGGGTCTGGCGATTCCTCCTCGAACTGCTTGATGGACGACAGGACCTCTTTTATGTTGTCGATCTTCCCCTGGGCTTCGGCGCCTAAACTCTCGCGCAGGTGCTCCAGGTATCTCGTTTTGGTCAGGACTTTTTCAAGCAGATATGCCGGGCCGTGCTCCGCCTTCATTTCCGCCAGTTCGGAAAGGACCGTCAGGAAGTCGCTTATCCTCCGCCTCGGGCCCGTACCCATACCCTCGTCCTGAACCAGCCTGTGCAGGTTATCGATAAGCGGCAGGCTCTGATAAGCGCCGGACTCCATCGCCTTCTTCATGGTCGCCTCGCCGATGCCCCTTGGCGGGGTGTTTATGATCCGCTTAAGGCTGACGGAGTCTTTCGGGTTGGAGACCACTTTCAGGTAGGTTATAAGGTCCTTGACCTCCTTGCGGTCATAGAACTTCATCCCGCCAACGACGACGTAAGGTATCCCTTCCCTGCGGAACGCCTCTTCTATGGTGCGGGACTGGGTGTTCGTGCGGTAGAGGACGGCGAAATCCTTTAGCGAGCGGCCCTCCTTTATCTGCTTGGAAATCTCTTTTGCGATGCCGGACGCCTCCGCTTCCTCGTCCATTACCCGGACGTGTTCCGCCTTGTCGCCGCGGCCAAGTTCAGTCCACAGTTTCTTTGGCCGCCGTCCCGGGTTATTGCAGACCAGGGACCACGCCGCGTCCAGTATCCCTTGGGTGGAGCGGTAGTTCTGCTCCAGCTTTACGACCTTCGCGTCGGGATAGTCTTTCTCGAAATCCAGTATATTCCGGATGTCCGCGCCGCGCCAGCCGTATATGGACTGGTCGTCGTCCCCGACCACGCAGATATTCCTGTTCTTCCCGGCAAGGAGCTTTATCATCTTGTATTGGGCGGTATTGGTGTCCTGATACTCGTCCACCATGATATATCGGAATGTGTCGTGGTATTTGTTCAGGATCTTGCGGTGCCCCTTAAGGAGCTGCACGGTCAGCATCAGGAGGTCGTCGAAATCAAGCACGCCGGAGTTCTTCATGCGTTCCTGATAGAGCGGGTAAATCTTCGCCACCTTGGACTCGAAACCAAACTGCTGAGCCGCGCCGGCAAAATCCTCCGGGGTGGTGATGGCGGTCTTAAGCGAGCTTATTTTGGCCGCCACCTGGCGGGGGGAGAAAAGCCTGTCGCTTATCCCCAGGTCGTTCATGCAGGATTTCAGGAGCGCCAGCGAATCCGCCGCGTCCGCGATCGTGAAGTTCTTCGGGTAGCCCAGGAGGCCAATGTCCTCGCGGAGTATCCTTGCGCACGCGGAATGGAACGTGGATACCCACATCCCGCGTGCGGAGCGGCCAAGAAGCTCCTCGACCCTCGCCAGCATCTCTCTGGCCGCCTTGTTCGTGAATGTGACCGCGAACACCTCCCCGGGCTGCACCCCGATTTTCTTTATGAGGTATGCGATCCTGTAGGTAATGGTCCTGGTCTTGCCGCTTCCGGCGCCCGCTAAAATCAGCAGGGGGCCTTCACATTGGGTTACCGCTTCCCTCTGCTCTTTGTTTAGGTCGCCTAAGGCCTTCATCATACTGCCGCCTTCCTGAAAAGCCAATAAAAAAACCTTTGCTACCTTTTAGTAAAAAAGGTAGCGCCAAAAACTTTTAAACTATTTATTCGACAGTCACGCTCTTAGCCAGATTTCTGGGCTGGTCCACGTCGCTCCCCCGGAGCACCGCAATATGGTACGCCAAAAGCTGTAGAGGTATCGTCATCAATATCGGGGAGAGGCTGGGAATCGTCTCCGGCACGCAGAACAGGTAGTCCGCTTTTGTATTCAGACACCTGTCGCCGTCAGTGACGAACGCTATGACCTTCCCGCCGCGCGAGCGCACTTCCTCGATATTGGAAGACACCTTCTCGTATACCGGGTCCTTCGGCGCGAGCACCACCACGGGCATCTTCTCGTCTATCAGCGCTATCGGGCCGTGCTTCATCTCTCCGGCGGGATAGCCCTCCGCATGGATATACGAAATTTCTTTCAGCTTGAGCGCGCCCTCCAAAGCTACCGGATAGCTGTACCCGCGCCCGAGGTAAAGGAAATCGGTATTCCTGAAAAATTCCTTGGCCAGTTTTTTTATTCCCTCTTCCGTATCTAAAAGGAGCTTCTCCGCCTTCGAGGGTATCTTCACCAGTTCGTCCAGGTACCCCTTCATCTGCTCGTCGCTCAAGTTCCCGCGCGACTTGCCGAAATGAAGCGCGAGCAGAAAGAGTGCGGTCAACTGGGCGGTGAATGCCTTAGTGGACGCCACGCCGATTTCCGGCCCGGCATGGGTATATACCACGCCGTCGGCTTCCCTCGCCGCGGTGCTCCCGACGACATTGCATATCGCGACAGTCTTGATCCCCTTTTTGGCGGCCTCCCTCATCGCGGCCAGCGTGTCCGCCGTCTCGCCGGATTGGGTAATCGCGATAAGCAGGGTGGATTTATCGATTATCGGCTGACGGTAGCGGAACTCGCTTGCGATATCCACCTCGCAGGGTATCCGGGCCAGCTCCTCCAGCATGGTCTTGCCGATGAGGCAGGCATGCCACGAGGTCCCGCAGGCCACAAGCGTTACCTTCTTTATCTTTTTCAGCTGGGCCTCGGGAATGCCCATTTCCTCCAGGTAAACGCTCCCCGTCTCCGGAGATATCCTGCCGCGGAAGGTGTCCGTAATCGCCCTAGGCTGCTCGTAAATCTCCTTCAGCATGAAGTGCTTGTAGCCGCCCTTCTCCGCCATCACCGGGTTCCAGAGCACCCTTGATATCTCTTTTTCTTTGTGCCTGCCTTTAAGGTCCGTCACCTGCACGCCCTCGCGGGAGAGGACCGCCATCTCGAAGTCGTCTAAGAAAATCGCTTCTTTCGTATAGTTCAGGATCGGCGGGAGGTCCGACGCTATGAAATATTCCTGCCTGCCCATTCCTATCACTAAGGGACAGCCCGCCCGCGCCGCGACAAGGATATCAGGCTCGTCCTCGGCCACCACGCCTATGGCGTATGCCCCTTTAAGCTCGGAGAGCGCCTTCCGGGTCGCCTTTACAAGGCTCATGCCTTTCTTTGCAAAATCTTCAATTAAATGGGCGATGACCTCTGTATCCGTCTCCGACGTAAAGACATGCCCCTTCTCGGCGAGCTTTTCCTTAAGCTGTACGTAGTTTTCGATAATGCCGTTATGCACCACGACGAATTTTCCGGACCTGTGCGGGTGGGCGTTTTCCTCAGAGGGCCTGCCATGGGTCGCCCAGCGGGTGTGGCCGATACCGAGGTTCGAGTATAGAAGCTCGCCCTGTATAGCCGCCTCGAGGTTCCTTAGCTTCCCGACGCTTCTGCGTACGCCAAGCTTCCCGTCCTGAAAGAAGGCGATGCCGGCGGAGTCGTATCCCCGGTACTCGAGCCTCTTGAGGCCGTCAATCAGTATGGGGACCGCGTTCTGCCCGCCGATGTATCCGACAATTCCGCACATAAGTTCCAATTCCCTTCTTTTCTTTCTGTCTTCGCTATCGCTCTGGACAGGTAAATCATCTCGCGGGAAAGAAAAGAAGCAAAAGAAAGCGATACTATTTTTTTTGCTTAAACTTCCGGGACCGGTTCTCTTTCGCCCAGTTTTCCCGGTTCATCTGCGGCGCTCTTGAAAGCGCCAGAGCATTGTCCGGCACGTCCTTGGTTATCGTGCTGCCCGCCGCTATCAATGCCCCGTTGCCGATATTCACCGGGGCGATGAACTGGGTGTCGCTTCCCACGAACACGTCGTCGCCTATGACCGTCTTGAACTTGGAGAATCCGTCGTAGTTGCAGGTGATGGTCCCGGCGCCGATGTTGACGTTCCTGCCGATAACCGCATCGCCCAGGTACGACAGGTGCGACGCCTTCGTCCCCTCGCCGATCTCAGCTTTTTTAAGCTCCACGAAATTGCCCACACGCGCCTCGGCCCCGACTACGCTTCCAGGCCGGAGGTGCGCGAACGGACCCACTTCAGCCCGTTCGGAGATCCTTGAGTCCTCGATAACCGAATAGCCCTTGACCTTGACTCCCCCGCCGATTACGCTCCCGGAGATGATGTTACCCGGCATCAGGACGCACCCGGAGCCTATTGAGGTATTGCCCGTGATATGGTTGCCGGGATGGATAATGGTGTCCGGTCCTATTTTTACATCGGCGGAAATATAAGTGCTTTCCGGGTCTGTCATCGTTACGCCGGAGCCCATGAGGCGCCGGTTTATTTTTTTCCTGATTTCCTTCTCGGCCACGGCCAGATCAGTCCGCGAGTTCACCCCCATTGCAACCATCGGGTCGTCCACCGGAAGCCCCGCCACCTTTCCGCCGTTTTTTTGCACTATCTCTATCACGTCAGTCAGGTAGAACTCCCCCTGGGCGTTTTCGGACCGCACTAAACTGAGCGCTTTTTTAAGGCTTGCGATATCGAAGCAGTACGTACCGGAGTTTATTTCGCATATATCCCGCTCGGAAGGCGTCGCGTCCTTCTGCTCGACTATCTTTTTTATTATCCCGCCTTCCCGCACTATCCTGCCGTAGCCCGAGGGGTCGTCTAAGAAAGCGGTAAGGACGGTTATATCCGCCTT
This sequence comes from Nitrospirota bacterium, assembly GCA_049801375.1. Lineage (GTDB taxonomy): Bacteria > Nitrospirota > JACRHJ01 > JACRHJ01 > JACRHJ01 > JBARKJ01. The sequence goes on from JBARKJ010000070.1 coordinate 9,241, forward strand.
TTTTCGTTTATGGTATGAGATCAGCCCCTTCAGAGTCTCGTGGCCTAGGAGCGGGGTGTCGCCTGACACCAGAAGAAGCGTGTTGCCTGCCCCCTCGCTGGCCCCCCCTTTGGCCCCTCCCTTTGTTCCACTGGCCGCGCCGAGCCTGCCAAGGCCGACAGAGGCGGCATGCGCCGTACCCTTCTGCTCCTTCTGGAAAGCGGGCACAACGCCCGGCGGCAAGAGAGCCTTTACCCTATCCGCCTGATGTCCCACCACGACAGCAGTCTTTACGGGCTTAAGCGCGAGGACGTTGTCCAGGGTGTACATCAGCATTGGACGGCCGGCCACCGGGTGCAGGACCTTCGCAAGCGATGACTTCATCCTCGTCCCAAGCCCTGCGGCCAGGATTACGCAGTAGAGGTCCTTCACTCGGATTCTCCCTTGAGGACTGCGGAGGCCTGCCCAATGGCGGGAGTAACTGATGGGGACGTTTCGGGGACATTGGGAACGGCGGGCGCGGCGGATACGGGGGGAGCTTTTATAACATGGGTTATATGAGTCATATCTTCCCTGATAATGAGGCTCGGCGCGGCTATTCCAGCCGAAAGCAGGATCTTTATCCCCTCTTCAATGCTGATGTCCGTCAGGATTACCTGGTCCTTTTTGAATAGCCTCACGTCCCCGAGGTAGAGGTTGTTAGTGGGGATATAAACCGTATAGTGACATTCCTTTTCCCCGTCGCTGTTCAGGATGCTGCACTCTTTCGTGAGAAAACCGAACGAATGCACCCCCTCGCGCGGATATTGCACTATGACGAACTTCTTGAATGCGGAGCGGTTCTCCGGCGAAAACGCATCGCCTAACTGCTTGAATGTGCTGTAGAAGCTTTTGAAAACCGGCAGACGGAGCATGAAATGCTCGAACCTGTCCAGTATCTTTTTTCCGAGGACGGTAGTGGCTAAGGTACCGAAGGTATAGATGACCAGGAGCGAAAGGATAAGCCCCAGCCCGGGGTACTCGCGCCCCAGCAGTTTGTAGATTTCTCCTCCAAGTATGCCGTCTAGAATCTTGAACAGCCAGACCACGGCGAGTATGCTCAGCACCAGCGGGAAAGTCACGAAGAGCCCCGCAAGCATCTTCTTCTTTATGGAACTTTTATAGTCGTCGCCCATCTTTAATAACCGCTCCTGCACTGCTTATAAAAACCAAGATTCCGCCTTTCATAATAAGCCTTTTCACTTTTAATCTCAAGTCTTTTCTTATTGCAACGCCCCCTTTTTTATAGTATCATTCTCACTTCAAATACTTATCATCCTTTGGTTTTTTCAGTTTGCGAGGGGGTTTGAATAAAATAGGATTTATCAATGCGTTAGGGGGCTCTTCCGGCCGTATTTTAGTCCTTGACGGCGCGATGGGGACCATGCTCCAGGAATCGGGGCTTAAGCCCGGGGCATGTCCTGAGTCTATGAACCTGGAACGACCGGATATCGTTACTAAAATTCATCTCCAGTATGCTATGGCCGGGGCGGATGTCCTGACCACCAACACCTTCGGCGGGAGCCGGATTAAGCTTGCCGAGTATGGTCTGGGGGATAAAGTAGCCGAAGTATCACGCGCGGCGGTAAGTGCGGCCAGGGACGCGGTTGATTCATATTGCAGGGAGCGAGGCCCCGGCGCCACGCCGGTATTCATCGCGGGTGACATGGGGCCGACGGGTAAGTTCCTGGAGCCGGTGGGCGAGCTGTCGTTCGACGATGCCTACGCCAATTTCTACGAGCAGGCAAAGGCGCTGGCCGAAGCCGGGGCGGATTTCCTGCTTATTGAGACGATGTCCGATTTAAAGGAGGCCCGGTGCGCCGTGATAGCGGCAAAGGCGGCATCGAAGCTTCCGGTCGCCATCACGATGACATTCCAGCAGGACCTCCGGACGCTTCTCGGGACGCCGCCGGACGTGGCGGTCGCGGTGCTGGAGGCGGCCGGTGCGGACTTCGTCGGTGCGAACTGCTCTCTTGGGCCGGAAGGCATCTACGAGGCGGCAAAGATAATGGCCGCCGCCGCAACGGTGGACCTGCTGTTTCAGCCGAACGCGGGGCTTCCGAAGCTTGTGGACGGCAAGACCATCTATCCGGCATCGCCGGAGGAGCTTGGCGATTGGGCCGGGAAATTCGTAGGCCTGGGAGTGAAATTGATCGGCTCCTGCTGCGGCTCCACCCCCGCCCATACGAAGGCCATAGCGGACGCCGTTCGGGGGAAAGAGGCCAAG
>JBARKJ010000071.1:0-42936 GCA_049801375.1 Nitrospirota bacterium
GGGGTATTAAGCGAGGAGGACTACAACAGGCTCTCAGCGGAAGTCCCTGCAACTAACGCTCCCGCGGCCGTCCCCGCAGTCGCAACCAACCCCGCACCCGTGGCCGTCCCCGTGGCGGAGACCGCAACCGCGCCCGCGCCGGTTGCCGCAACGGCTCCCGCGCCAGCCCCCGTTGCCTCGGCATCCCCCGCTGGCGGTGCTGAAAGGCCGCTCAATGGCGCGCTGACAAGTGTCGAAGACAATTTCGCCAGAGTGTCCGGGGATATTGTAAAGCTGAAAATCGGCGGCTACCTGCAGGCCGGCTATTTAAACGACGACGCGGGCTTCTCCTATAGTGTACCTCCGACTACCGGCTTTTCCCCGACGGCGGGGAGCCAGTTCTTCCTCAGGCGGGCAAGGCTCGTTTTGGATTTCGGCGTAGGCCCGAAGGTGGGCGCGCGGGTCTCGATTGAGCCGGCGGTAGACCTCAACACGTCAAGCTCGACCAGCGGCGGCAGGAGCATACTCCGGGACGCCTATGGCTGGACCGATTACATACCGTACACCAGGATAACCCTCGGCCAGTTTAAGACCCCCTTCGGGCTGGAGGGCGTGGAGTCGCTATCGGACAACCCCACGATTAACCGCTCCATGGTCACGAACCTCGCGCACGTGCTTCTCAGGGACATAGGCGTCATGGCTTCCTGGAACTTCAAGACGGACGTCTCAGGCCTGCCGCTCGGCGCGCAGTGGGCGGTGGCGCTCGTGAACGGCACGGGATACAACCTGCCGGACGACAACAACCAGAAAGACCTCGTGTTCAGGGGCACAATCAATCCGCTTGTGGAAGGCCTTAACATCGGCGGCTCTCTCTATGGGGGCAAGACGCACGTAACGCCCAGCACCGGCCCCGCCGTCAATAAATACCACGACAGCTGGGCCGCCGAGGCCGAGTATATCCCGCCGTTCCTTAGCGGCTTGAAGCTCAGGGGCGAGTACCTCTGGAACAGGCAGTACTATACCAAGTTTTACAGCTACGCGAGCGTCACGGGCACCGCGTCCAACACCGCGCCGGGTTCAGTCACCTCGATACCCGTCGTGCCCAGCGGCGATACGCTCTCAAGCTTTACAGGTAACCGCACGGTGCATACCGCCGGGTGGTATGCCCTGGCGGCATACAGGATAGAAGGACTGCAGGGCTTCGGGCGCTACCTTAACGGCCTTGAGCCCCTCGTGCGCTACGACACCATGAACGAGGACGAGGACGGGCCTGCTTGGCACTTTGCCAGCGTCTTTAAAAAGGGCGCTGTCACGCAACCAACGGTAAACACCAACGTTGAAGGCCATGGCAGATACCGCACGACGGTGGGCGCGAACTACTACTTCAATAACTACGCGCGGCTGATGCTGGACTACGAGATGATACATGCGGACGCGGGGCTCAGGAAGGCTTCGATAGAGCCGATAGACCTGATATCGCACAACCTGTTCACGACGATATTGCAGATAAAGTTTTAAACGGAGGTACTATAATGCGCCTTTTATCGAAGCTTGTACTGCTCATAATGTTTGCGGCGCTGTTAATGCCCGCCCATGCTGCGCGGGCCGAGACCAACATCGTGCTCGCCTCCACGACCTCGACGGAGAACACGGGCCTTTTCAAGGTGCTTATCCCGGCATATTATAAATGGACTAAACTGAAGGACGTGCGGATACATGTCGTCGCGGTAGGCACGGGAAAGGCCATCGAGATAGCAAAAAGGGGCGACGCGGACCTCCTGCTGGTGCACGACAGGGTGAAGGAGGACGCCTTCGTCAAAGCGGGCTACGGGGTGGACAGGCGCAACGTGATGTATAACGACTTCATTATCACCGGGCCGAAGGACGACCCGGCGGGGGTGAAGTCAGCGAAGAGCGGCGCAGACGCCTTCAAAAAAATCGCCGCCTCCGGGTCCGTCTTCGTATCCAGGGGGGACGAGTCCGGCACCGAAGCCAGGGAGAAGCTGCTCTGGAAGGCGGCGGGGCTGGCAGTGCCCGTGAAGAACTATCTCTCCGTGGGACAGGGCATGGAAGAGACGCTTCGGATAGCGGACGAGAAGCAGGCGTACACCATCTCCGACCGCTCCACTTACCGCACCCTTTTAGACAGGCTGAAATATACGACGCTTCTGTACCAGGGCGACCCCGGCCTGTTCAACCAGTACGGGACGATTGCCGTAAACCCGAAGAAATTCCCCCACACCCATTACAGGGAGGCGATGGATTTCATAGACTTCATTACGGGACCGGACGGGCAGAAGGTGATAGGAAACTACGAGGACAAAACCGGCACAAAACTCTTTTTCCCGGACGCCGCGAAGTAACGGATGGGCGATATCATAAAAGGGATCTATAACGCCGTTCATCTGATCCTTTCGCTCGACCCGGACTTATACTCCGTAATCTTCCTGTCGCTCAAGGTATCCGGCGCCGCGGTAATCGCCGCCTCAGCAATTGGCATCCCTGCCGGGACGTTTCTGGCACTGAGGGATTTCCCCGGCAGGGGGGTAGTAGTAACCCTCTTCAATACCTTCATGGGCCTGCCGCCCGTGGTCGCGGGGCTGGTTGTCTATCTCTTCCTCTCCCGTAGCGGCCCGCTTGGCTCACTCGAGCTTTTATTTACCCCTTCCGCGATGGTCATCGCACAGGCGCTGGTCGTGTTCCCGGTAGTCGCAGCCCTGACGTGGTCCGCCGTGTCTTCAGTCAGCCCCGCTGTCCGGGAGACAGCGATACTTTTAGGGGCGCCGCCTTTTAAAATAGAGATGCGTGTGGCATTCGAGGCGAAGCTGGGAATTTATTCCGCGGTAATCGCAGGCTTCGGCAGGGCGATGGCCGAGGTCGGCGCGGTGCTTATGGTGGGCGGCAATATCGCGGGCTACACCAGGGTAATGACGACGGCGATACTGCTGGAGACGCAGAAGGGGACTTTTGACATGGCGATAGCGCTGGGCATCGTCCTGCTGACCCTTGCCTTCATCGTGAACGCGCTACTCCGGCTTGGGCAGATGAGGGGATTCGCGCCATGAGCCTTACCTGCCATTTAAAGGGGGTCTACAAGTCTTACGGCGGGAGGACAATTCTCGAACCCTCGGACTTCTATTTCCCGCCCGGCAAAATCACCTGCATAATCGGGCCGAACGGCAGCGGGAAGAGCACGCTTCTAAAAATCGCCTCATATCTTGTGAAGCCGGACGGCGGTGCGGTGGAATATGACGACGGCGGGAGTCCCGTAGCGTTCGGCATGCCCTTAAGGAGAAGGCTGACCTGCGTGGCCCAGGCCCCGCTTCTTTTCAATACGACGCTTTATAAAAATATCGCCTACGGGCTTAAGTTCAGAAACTTGTCGGACGCAGAGATAAAGGCAAGGGCGGAGGAAGCTCTCGAACTGGGCGGGCTGTCCCACCTGGCGGGTGCAGGGGCTAAAACCCTTTCCGGGGGAGAGGCACAGCGGGCGGCCATGGTACGCGCGTACGCGCTTCAGGCCGAGGTGGTTTTTTTGGACGAGCCTTTCTCGAACCTGGACCCGGAAGGCGGCCAGCTTATGGAGCGCCTCACGCTCAGGATGAAAGACGAAGGCGTTGCCGTGGCGCTCGTCACGCATAACCTTTTCCAGGCCCGGCGGCTCTCCGACCGGGTATATTTCCTATTTAAAGGACGACTGATAGAATTTGGGGAGGCCGACGGGTTTTTTAACGAGCCCAGGGAAGAGCTGACCCGGCAGTTCTTAAGCGGAGAAATGTTTTTCTAAGGCTTGACCGGCGCCTTTAAAAATTATATTATAACGCATGGCTTTTATAACCCTTATACGAAGTATCCCATTCGCCGACAGGGTGATAATTCTCGTAGGCATTGCCTTTTTCTCGAACCTCCCGCTGGGATATCTCCGGAAGCCGGTCAGGAAGTTCTCCGCACTGTGGTTCCTGTATATTCACGCGTCCATACCGTTTCTTATAATGCTGAGGCTAGGATTGGGCATATCCTTCTGGTACATCCCCCTCTCGCTTATATTCGCCGTGACGGGCCAGGTCGCCGGGGCGAGGAGCAGGGCCGTGCCCACCGGGGAATAGGCTTCTATGAGCGAAAGTTTCCTGAGGGGAAAGAACCTGGAGGCGGTGGCGAAGGACATCGCGGACGGATACGTCTTTGTGAACCCCGTATATTTAAAGAAGTTCGACCGCGAGACCTTGAAGAAACTGATGGCGGGCGTTCAGAGGGTAATGGTACTCGTCAGGAACGAGAAGTTTCCGACCGGCGACCCTGAAGGCATAAAACAAAGGAACATGCGGCTCTCCCGCCTCAATAACGCCGGGACCATAATCAAATACTTCGCCAAGGAAAGACACTGGATTTTATAAATCATTAAAGAAAACTAACCTCCTTTTTCCTTGACAAGTCCCTTGCCGTTGGGCTATCTATTAACCTTATTAAAAATATCAAAAAATTGCCGTTGGCATCTCCAAATTACAGGGAGGGACTTAAAGAATGAAGATTGCCCGCAGGAACTCCGCCCGCGCAGTCATAGGGCTATCGCTTCTGGTCTTAGTCTTTTCCTTGACCGGCTGCTTCGCGACCCAGCAGGACCTTGAGCCGATGCGAAGCGACATCATGGTGCTGGAGAAGCAGTTCACCGAGGTCCAGAAACAGGTAACGAAGGCCAGGTACCAGGAAGAAGGCAATACCTCGCAGAGCCAGGTGCAGGACAAGCTCCAGGAGATGGACAAGCGCCTGGCGGGCATAGAGGACCGCATGGACAAGGTGGAAGGCCAGGTGCGCGCCCTGAACTCCTCCGCAACTCCGGCCGCGCCGCAGCCGATACCCCCGGAACCAGGTGCCCCGGGCGCGACGTCCGCCCCCGGCGCGGAGTCCGCTCCGGGTGCGTCCTCCGCTTCGGCCTCGCCGGAGCCGACAGCCCCGACAGCCCCACAGCCGACAAAAGGCATGCTGGCCGCAGACCGGGCCTACAAAGAAGCGATGGCTTCTTATAGTTCCGGAGATTACGACAAGGCCGAAACCGGGTTCAACGCATTCCTTAAGAGCTATCCGAACGACAAGCTCTCGGACGACGCCATGTTCATGCTGGGAGAGATTGCTTTCGCCCGGAAGGACTACAGCGGCGCCGTAAAGCAGTACCAGGGTGTCGTGGACGAATACCCGCTCGCCGACAGGGTGCCGGACGCCCTTTACAAGATGGGTGTCGCGTACCAGCTTTTAGGAGAACCGGACAAGGCGAAAGAGAGCTTTACCCGCGTAATGGACAATTACCCTTACAGCGAAGGCGCCAAAGAGGCGAGCCAGGAGCTCGAGAAGTCCAAGAGCCAATAGGCAAGGAGAGTATTTTCTAATGAAAAAAAGACTCCTGTTAACGGCATTGTTTTTTGCGGTTTTTCTAGTACTGACCCCTGCGTTCGCCCAGGAAGAACAGGCCGCCGACGGCCAGGCGGCAGTCGGGGGGACTTATACCATCAAGAAAGGGGACACGCTCTGGGACATATCGAAGCGCCGGCTTTCCGACCCTTTCGCATGGCCCAGGATATGGAAGGACAACCCGTTCATACACGACCCGGACTTGATATTCCCCGGTCAGGTTATTAAACTGCCGCCGGGTGTCACCATAGCGCCGCGCGCACAGACTGAAGAAGCTCCTCCCGCCGGGGCGGTTACTGAAGGGGAAAAACCTTTCGTGGAGAAGGGCAATCTTAGGCCGACTCTGCCTCCGGTCTCGGAAGGGCACATAATCACTATCCCCCATCCGGAGGAGCGTCAGCCGGTGGCGAACGCCCTGGCGATACTCAGCGCCGGCTTCCTGGAAGAAAACCATGCCGAGACCCGTCCGATTGAGGGTAGCCCGGCGCCCCGCGACCTCTACGGCATGATGGACGAGGTGTACGTTAAGGCGGACGGAGTGCAGCCGGGCGACCGTTTCATCATCGGCAGGTACGCGGGCGAAATAAAGAACCCCGAGACGGAGCAGCTTTTAGGCACGCTGGTCACGGTAACGGGAATCCTGGATATCGAAGGGCCGAGGGACGGGTTCATGGTCGGCAGCATCTCGAAGGCGTTTGAGGACGTCAAGTCCACGGACCTTCTCTTCCCGTACCAGGACCCGCTGGTCGTTTACGAGCCGGTCCCGCCGAACCCGAAAGCCGAGGGCCTGTCCGGGTATGTCGCCGCGGTGAAAGGCGACCGGAAGGACAGCGGCGAGACCGATATATTATACATCGATAAAGGCGCGCTGGACGGCGTCCTCCCCGGAGATTCGTTCGTCGTGACGCGTTCGGGCGGGGTGGTGGAAAAAGGCGACGGCCTCCTGAAAAAGAAGGAGACGGTCCTGCCGGAGGTAGAGGTGGGACGGATACAGGTCATATCGGTCAGGGGAAATACCTCGGCGGCGAAGATCGTAAGGTCCGACGAGCCTCTGCAGGTCGGCTTCAGGGTGAACTATTCCAGGTAGCGCGCAAACCGGGCCGGGAGTGCGTAGCGGTTTCCCAGGTGAAACCCCGGACGTCGATACGGCATCCGGGCGCATGGACCCTTTACCCTGGATCGCCCTCAATATAGTCGGCGGCGTCGGAAGCGTCCTGTACAAAAGGCTTATCCTGCGCTTTGAAAGCCCGGAGAGTGTCTTTAAGGCGGGCAGGGCCGAGCTTGCCCAGGTCGAGGGGATGGGGCTCAAGGCCCTTACGGCCATTAAAGACTTCCGGGACTGGGAGAAAGCCTCAGGCGAGCTTGAGAAGGCAAAGGCCCTGGGGGCCGCCGTAGTGACTTTCCAGGACCCCCGCTACCCGCAAAACCTGAAAGAAATCCACGACCCGCCCCCGTACCTGTATGTGAAAGGGGAACTGACCGCAGGCGATAAAGTCGCGGTCGCCATGGTCGGCTCAAGGAAGGCCTCTCATTACGGACTGACCGAGACAAAGAAGATAGCCAGGGAACTGGCCGGAAAAGGGGTAACGGTAGTTTCAGGCGGGGCGAGCGGGATCGATACGGCGGCACACGACGGCGCGATTCTGGGCGGGGGCAGGACCATAGCCGTGCTCGGCTGCGGTATAGATGTGACCTACCCGCGGGAGAACGGCGAACTCTTTGATAAGATTGCCGAAAACGGGGCGGTGATCACGGAGTATCCGATGGGCACGCCCCCGGACAGGGCCAATTTCCCGCCCAGGAACCGCATAATCAGCGGGATATCCATGGGCGTCATCGTGATGGAGGCGGCGGAGAAATCCGGCTCCCTGATAACCGCCGCTTACTCCGTGGAGCAGGGCCGGGAAGTCTACGCCCTGCCAGGCAGCGTCGGTTCATCCACCTCCAAAGGCACCAACGCCCTTATAAAAAAAGGCGCGAAGCTGGTCGCGGGGCCGGACGACGTGCTGGAAGACCTCCTCCCTTACATGAAGGGATATTTAAAGGAGCTGGGCTTAGATTACGGGGACAAAAAAGAAGCCCCCGCTATTCCGATGCCTTCACTGACCGCGGACGAGCTTGCGGTCTACGGACATATCTCGGTTGAGCCCGTGCATGTGGATGTAATATCAGGGAAAAGCGGCTTTCCTGTCTCAAAGACATTGTCGGTCCTTCTGGACATGGAGCTGAAAGGCGCAATAAGACAGATTTCCGGAATGAGGTACGTAAGAGAGATTTAACCTTTACGCGGGCCGGGTGCTGTGGTAGAATCCAGAAAAGGCACCGGATTTTTGATAATAACCGCCGTACCCGCGAAGAGATGGCAGAAAGCGGGTATCCAGGAGATAGTAAAGGATTTTTTGAGGCCGATGAAAGAGGACTTCCTTAATATTGTTGCAGTAATCGTCAAGCAGATGGCCGAGGACGATTCCGTCGGCCCCAGGGACAAAAGCATTATAGAAGGTCTTCTGGACGATGGATACGACCTCATGGACATCGACGACGCCCTGTCCTGGTTCGAGAGCCTGGGCACGATGGCGGAGGAAATAGAGGGGACGGAGTTCTGGCCCGGCTTCCGCGGGGTGCGAGTCCAGGCCCGCTGGGAGAAGGAATCCATGTCCACTCAGGCATACGATTACCTGATGCGGCTGAACCGTTCCGGGATAGTGGACGATTCCTTCCGCGAGGCCATAATCGACAAGATAATGGACCTCAAGCTCTCGGACTTCGGGGTAGAGCAGATGAAGGCGCTCCTGGGTCTGGTGCTGTACTCGCAGGGGAAGCTCTTGTCGGACGTCCCCGTCGGGCAGGCGCAAACGGGCCTGAAGGGCCTGCTGAACTAATATATGCATAAATAGCAGATTTCCGCGGGGGCGCCTTCCAAATGACGCCCCTGATTGTTTTAAAGTCGTTACTTTCTTTTCACGGGAAAAGAAAGTAACACAAAGAAAAGCGGGACAATTAAAACCAGTCTAAAAGTTTTTGGCGTTACCTTTTTTCTAAAAAGGTAACGAACTTAGCAATTACACCTTAAAGAGGATAATTTCATAGATGGGAAAGGACTTAGTAGTAGTCGAATCGCCGGCCAAGGCCAGGACGATTAACAAATACTTAGGCGACAAGTATGTCGTCAGGGCGTCCCTCGGGCATGTGCGGGACCTGCCCAAGAAGAAGCTGTCCGTGGACGTGGAGAACGGCTTCCTGCCGGAGTACGAGGTGATAAAGGGCAAGGCGAAGATAATCGCGGAACTTAAGAAGCTCGCCCAGGCGGCGGACAAAGTGTATCTCGCGCCTGACCCGGACCGCGAAGGAGAGGCCATCGCATGGCACGTCGCGGAAGAGATAAACGTGCCCCAGAAGAAGCTTTTCCGGGTGCTCTTCAATGAGATTACCAAGCGGGGCGTGGCCGAAGCCATGAAGAGCCCCGGGAAGATAGACTTGAACAAGGTGGACGCCCAGCAGGCAAGGCGCGTCCTGGACAGGCTGGTGGGATACCAGGTAAGTCCCCTCCTATGGAAAAAAGTGAAGAGGGGTCTGTCCGCCGGCAGGGTGCAGTCCGTCGCCTTAAGGCTGGTGTCCGAGCGGGAGCGGGAGATACTGGCGTTCGTCTCTCAGGAATACTGGAGCATAACCGCCGCCCTGTCCGCGGACAGCCCGCCGCCCTTTACCGCCAAGATAGCAAAGGCGGACGGCAAAAAGCTTGAGATATTCACCGGGGCCGAGGCCCAGGAGATAACAGATTATCTCAAAGGGCAGGCTTTCATCGTCTCGAAGGTGGACAGGAAAGAGAAAAAACAGTATCCAGTCCCGCCTTTTACCACCAGCAAGCTCCAGCAGGAGGCGGCCAGGAAGCTGAAGTTCTCGGCGAAAAAGACGATGCTGGTCGCCCAGCAGCTTTACGAAGGCCTGGAGATCGGCCCGGAAGGCGCGGTCGGCCTTATCACCTACATGAGGACGGACTCCACCCGCGTATCGAGCGAGGCCGTGGCCGAAGGCAGAGATTTAATAGCTAACAAATACGGCAAGGAATATCTTCCGGAGAAGCCGCCAGTTTACGCCTCCCAGAAGAAGGCGCAGGAGGCGCATGAGGCAGTACGCCCCACCACGGTCGGCAGGGAACCGGAATCGGTCAAGCAATACCTCGATAAAGACCAGCTCGCGCTCTACCGCCTCATATGGAACCGCTTCCTGGCCAGCCAGATGAACCCGGCCGTCCTGGACATGACCGGCGTCGATATCCAGGCCGGCAAGTATGTGTTCAGGGCCACCGGCTCGATTATCAAGTTCCCCGGGTTCATGGCGGTCTATACGGAAGGCAAGGACGAGGCGAAAACGGACGAGGAGGCGGAAGAGGCCAGTAGTGACGCCGCCGCGAACCTGCCGCCGCTCAGGGCGGGAGACCTCCTGAAGCAGGAATCGCTGACCCCGCGCCAGCATTTCACCCAGCCGCCGCCCAGATATACCGAGGCTTCCCTTGTCAAGGAACTGGAGGAAAAAGGGATAGGCCGTCCGAGCACGTACGCCGCCATCATGTCGACAATCGTCGAGCGCGAATACGTGGAGAAAAAAGGCACCGCCTTCGGTCCGACCGAACTGGGGCTTATCGTCAACGACCTGCTGGTCGAGAGCTTCCCGGACCTCTTCAACGTCACGTTCACGGCAAAGATGGAAGACGAGCTGGACGAGATAGAAGAAGGGAAGATGCAGTGGACGGACACGGTGAGGGAGTTCTACGACCCCTTCGAGAAGGCCCTGATTAACGCGCAGAAGGGGATGAGGAACGTCAAGCGCGAAGAGACGCCCACCGACATCGAGTGCGATAAGTGCGGCAAGATGATGGTAATCAAGTGGGGAAGAAACGGCCGCTTCCTGGCCTGCCCCGGCTACCCCGAATGCAAGAACACCAGGGAGCTTCCGGGCGAGAACGGGGAGAGCGCGCCTTCGCAGGTGCCGGCGGCCGAGACGACGGACGAGAAGTGCCCGAAGTGCGGGAGCCCCATGGTGATAAAGTCCGGCCGGTTCGGCAAGTTCATGGCATGCAGCGCCTATCCCGGATGCAAGACCACCAAGCCCATCCCGCTGGGCGTCAAATGCCCCAAGTGCGGAGGCGAGCTCTCCGAGCGCCGTACCAAGGGGGGTAAGTCCTTCTACGGGTGCAGTAACTATCCCAAGTGCGACTTCGCCTCCTGGGACAGGCCGCTCCCCAGGAAGTGCCCGGAGTGCGGGGGCCCATATTTAGTGGAGAAATACAGCAAGAAGGACGGCCTCAGGATCGTCTGCCCGAATAAGGAATGCACCTACAAGGAAGAGCCCGCCGTGGAAAAGGCGGCTGGGGAATAAGGGGCCGGGGTCCGGGGGCTGGCAAACAATTCCGCCGGCTCGCGGCTTCCGCCCGGATAACTTTAAGAGTGTTTCGCGATGTATACCACGATTTTCCTTCTTATCCTTTCTAATATCTTCATGACCTTCGCCTGGTACGGGCACTTGAAGTACATGAGCGGAAAGCCGCTCATCTTTGCGATACTCGTAAGCTGGGGGATAGCGTTCTTTGAATACACCCTTCAGGTGCCCGCGAACCGCATCGGTTACCAGTTCTATTCCCTGGGCCAGTTGAAAGTCATACAGGAGATCGTCACTATGACTGTCTTCGCCGGATTCGCGTTCTTTATTATGAAACAGCCGCTGAAGCTGGATTACCTCTGGGCGGCCATCTGCCTTGCGGGCGCGGCATATTTCATGTTCCGGGGCGGGATCGCACACGCGGGGTAGCGGGTAATACAGGTCGCCTGGGTTCCCGCGTTTTTCGCGCATAACGGTTTTCTTTTTCGGAGGTAGTGATGTCTGATAAGGGGATTGAGGTTTTTCAGAGCGAGAGCCTGCTGTTTCCGCCCAGGGAAAAATTCGCCAAGAACGCCCATATCAAAAGCATCGAAGAGTATGAGAAGCTCTACAAGTGGTCCATAGAGGACCCGGAGGACTTCTGGGCGGAGATGGCCGGGGAGAACCTCGTCTGGTTCAAGAAATGGGACAAGGTCCTGGACTACGACTTCGAGAAGCCGTTTATTAACTGGTTCAAGGGCGGCAAACTCAACGTCTCATACAACTGCCTGGACAGATACGTGAACACCCCCTCCTACCGCAACAAGGCGGCGCTTATCTGGGAGGCGGACGACAAGAGTTACAAGACCTTTACCTACCAGCAGCTTTACAGGGAGGTCAACCGCTTCGCGAACGTCCTGAAGAAGAAGGGCGTCAAAAAGGGGGACAGGGTCTCCATCTACCTCCCGATGATACCGGAACTTGCCATATCCATGCTGGCCTGCGCCAGGATCGGCGCGATACACAGCATAGTCTTCGGCGGCTTCTCCGCGAGCGCGCTGAAGGACAGGATTCAAGATTGTGAATCTTCCCTGCTGATAACGGCTGACGGTGGTTTTAGAGGCGGCAGGCACGTGCCCTTGAAGGCGGCGGCGGACGAGGCGCTGAATGAGTGTCCCTCCATAAAGAGCGTCATCGTCGTTTCCCGCCTGGGCAAGGGCACGGACATGGAGCCGGGCCGGGACACCTGGTGGCATGAGGAGATATGCTGCCAGGAAGTGACCAACTACTGCCCGCCCGAATGGATGGACGCGGAAGACCCGCTTTTCATCCTCTACACCTCAGGCTCCACCGGAAAACCGAAGGGCGTCCTGCATACCACCGGCGGTTATCTGCTCTATGCGAACATGACCTTCCGCTGGATATTCGATTACAAGGAAGAGGACATACATTTCTGCACCGCGGATATCGGCTGGGTCACCGGGCACAGCTATGTGGTCTACGGCCCCCTGTCAAACGGCGCGACCAGCCTGATGTTCGAAGGTATACCGACCTATCCCGACCCGGGCCGCTTCTGGGACATCGTCGAGAAGTTCGGGGTAAACATCTTCTATACGGCGCCTACCGCTATAAGGGCGCTCATGAAGGAAGGCGAGAAATGGCCCAGCACCTACGACCTCTCCTCGCTTCGGGTCTTAGGCTCCGTCGGGGAACCGATTAATCCGGAAGCCTGGATGTGGTATCACAAAAACGTCGGCGCCCGGAAACTGCCCATCGTGGACACCTGGTGGCAGACCGAAACCGGGGGCATACTCATCACGCCGCTGCCCGGCGCGATGACCCTGAAGCCAGGCTCCGCCAACAGGCCGTTTCCGGGCGTGGTGCCTAAGGTGGTCAACGAGAAGGGCGAGCAGGCTAAGACGAACGAAGGCGGCTATCTGGTTATAGAAAAGCCCTGGCCGGGAATGCTTCGGGGCACCTGGGGCGACCCGGATAACAAGAGGATAAAAGACGTCTACTTCAGCCGTTTCCCCGGAGTTTATTTCACCGGAGACGGGGCCAGGGTGGACGAAGACGGGGACTATTGGCTGATGGGCCGCATAGACGACGTCATCAATGTCTCCGGCCACAGGCTCGGCACGGCGGAGGTTGAGAGCGCGCTCGTATCCCACGAGGCGGTCGCCGAGGCGGCGGTCGTCGGCTATCCGCACGACATCAAAGGCGAAGGCATATACGTATACGTGACGCTCAAGGACGGCTACACACCTTCCAACGACCTGAAGAAGATGCTGATCGGCCACGTCAGGACGGTAATCGGGCCGATAGCCTCTCCGGACAAGCTCCAGTTCGCGCCTGGCCTTCCGAAGACCAGGAGCGGCAAGATAATGAGGAGGATACTCCGCAAGATTGCCGGAGGCGAACTGGAAAACCTGGGCGACACCTCGACGCTTGCGGACCCGTCGGTAGTGGATAACCTGGTTGCAAACAAGCTGTAAACCGTTACCTTTTTATAAAAAGGGAACGCCAAAAACTTTTGGACTAAACAGCCCCGCTTTCTTTTGGTTACTTTTCTTTCCCGTGAGATGATTTACCTGTCCAGAGCGATAGCGAAGACAGAAAGAAAAGTAACGGCTTAAAAATTTTATTGACAACCCGTATTCAGATAAATTATATTTTCAGCCGAGGTCGCCGCGGATAAAGGTTGCCGCGGCTTTTTCTTTGACGGGGGCTAAGGCCCCGAACCGGGGCTGGCCTGGTGTGGGTCGGCTATATTTAGGAAGGAGCTTTATGAGGGGAAAGGTCAAGTGGTTTAACGAGAGCAAGGGTTATGGTTTTATCGAGCCGGAGAGCGGCAAGGACGTATTCGTACATTTTTCGGCGATAAAGATGGATGGCTACAAGACGCTTACGGAAGGCCAGGAGGTAGAGTTCGACGTGACGGAAGGGCCCAAGGGTCCCCAGGCCAGCAACGTAATGTCCGCCTGAAAAAAGGCTTCTTTCATACCGGCCCCGGAAGGATTCCCTTCCGGGGTTTTTATTTTCATTTAATATAATTTTAATTTGAAATTTTGAATAATAAGTCGTATGATAATTGCTAATGAAAAAACCAGATAAAATTCATCTGCTAATAGTCGACGACGACCAGGAAGTCAGCGAGTTTATGAAGCTCCGCCTCGGCGTCGATGCGAAGCACTTCATTATCGACTGCGTATACACGGCCGACGACTGCCTGGACCACCTTGAAAAAAATAAAGTCGACTGCGTGCTCTGCGACTACCAGATGCCGCACATGGACGGGATGGAGATACTCCTCCACGTGAGGGACAAAGGCAGCGACCTGCCCTTTATTTTCGTTACGGGGCAGGGTTGCGAGGAGCTTGCCAGGGAGGCGTTCAAGAACGGAGCCTTCGATTATTTCACGAAGGAAATCGGATTCGCCCACTTCGCCAGGATAATCAATTCAGTCGAACAGGCGGTCCAGAAAAGGCGCGCGGAGCGGGCCAGAGTCATTGCGGAGGAGGCGATCAAAAAGCAGCTGGCCGCGATGGAAGCCTCCATGGACGGCATGGCCCTGTCCGATCCGGACGGAAAATACATATACCTTAACCGGGCCCACGCGGAGATATACGGCTATACGGTTGACGAGCTGATTGGAGAGACCTGGCACGTCCTGCACTCTAAAGAAGAAATCGCCAGGCTTGAAAACAATGCATTTCAAGTCCTGCGCGAGAGAGGCCAGTGGCAGGGGGAATGCGTCGGGACTAAAAAGGACGGGAGCAACTTCCCCCAGGAGATATCCCTCGTGATGATGAAAGACGGGGGAGTGGCGTGCATTGTACGCGACGTCTCGGAGAGGAAAAACCTGGAGCAGCAGAAGGCGGACCTTTTCGCGATGGTCTCGCACGACATAAAATCGCCCCTGACCGCGATTTTGGGATATGCCGATATGCTCCTCATGGACGCGGGGCCAGACCACGAATCACACCAGATGATAAAAAGCATCCGGAACAGCTGCGGGAAGATAAACGGCATCATGCAGGACTTCCTGACGCTTTCGCACCTGGAGTCCGTGAAGTCCTCGCTGAAGGAGTCGGTCTGCGACCCGGCGGACCTGGTCCAGGAAACGGAGAGGGATTTTTCGATACAGGCCCTGGGCAGGAAATTGCATTTTCAGGTGAAGGCCGAGCCGGGGCTGCCTTTGATAAGAGTGGACAAGATATTCCTCCAGCGCGCCCTGTTTAACCTGGTACAGAACGCCTTCATGTATACACAGCCGGGGGGCGAGGTTACCTTCAGCGCATCCTTAGGCCCCGGCAGTAAAGAGACGAACTTTTCCGTCAAGGACAACGGCCCCGGAATAGCCCCTGAAGACCAGGGGAAAATCTTCGAGAAATATTATCGAAGCCGCAGGACGGCCGGAACGAAGGGGAACGGTCTCGGCCTCTATATCGTAAAGTCCGTCGCGGAAGCCCATGGGGGCCGCGTGCACCTGGAGAGCGAGCCCGGAAAAGGCAGCGTATTCTCCATAATCCTCCCAGCCATCTGACAGCCTTCTACCACTCTGTTTAATAATGCTATAATTTAATTATGGGCCGCTTCCTGCAAACTGGCCGTAACTTTTTGCACAAGGAGTGGACGTGGGTAAGCTGCCGCGCCTGACGGAAAAAGTCTTTACCGTCCAGAAAATCCTTATTATTCTGGTATCTATCTTCGTGGTTTATTCCCTGGCGGGCTTCTTCGCCCTGCCGGCCATACTTCGCCCATTAGCGGAGAAGAACCTGAAGGAAAGCCTGCACAGGCCGGTCAGCATCCAGAGGGTCACCTTTAACCCATACAACCTGAGCCTGGCCGTTTACGGCATCACCATATCCGAGCCGCGCGGCGGGCAGAGGTTCGCCTCCGTAGACGAGTTCCTGGCGGACGTTCAACTCGCTTCCGTCATTAAATTGGGTGTGGTCCTAAGGGAACTCAAGGTTGTAAACCCGTACCTGCGGGTAATCAGGAACGAAGACCTTACCTACAACTTCTCCGACCTGACCGCGGGTCCGGAAAAAAAGAAAAAGGGAAAGCCGCTTAACTTCTACGTCGGCAACATCACAATCACCGGCGGCGATATAGTCTTCGACGACAGGCCGAAGAAGGCGTCGCACGAAATGGATAAAATAGCGCTCGCCGTGCCCTTCGTCTCCAACTTCAAGTATTATACCGAAACGTACGTCCGCCCTTCGTTTTCCGCAAGGCTGGACGGCAGGCGCATCGGGCTAAGGGGCGAAACCAAACCGTTCGAGAAGACGGAACAGACGAAGTTCAATGTAAAAATAGACGCCCTGGATATCCCGAAATACTTGGAATACATCCCGAAGGGCTACAAGTTCACGATAAAGTCCGGCACGTTCAGCGCGGAAGGCGTCGTCTCTTACGTCAAGGCGACCGAGACGACTGCGCCCAGGCTTTCATACCAGGGCTCGCTCTCGCTCGACGGAATAAATATCGCCCAGGAGGACGGCTCAAGCGTGGCGGCGCTTGGCCATGCTGAGGCCTATGTGGATGACGCGGAGGTACTGGCGGATAACTATAAAATCGACAAAATAGTCATCGATGAGCCCAGCGTGAATTTAATCCGGGAGCCGGACGGGACGCTTAATCTCCTGAAGCTGTTTCCACAGCAAAAAGAAAAAACGCCGCCTGAGCCCAAGGAGAAGGAAGCAAAGAAAGTGCATGCGGAACTCCGGGAATTGGCCCTTAGCGGCGGAAAGATAAACCTCACCGACAGGACCGTTCCAGGCGGGTTTAATAAATTCATCACGGCTTCTTTCCACCTCTCGGGTTTACAGTACGGCGGCGGAACCCACACGCCCGCGCTCTTTAAACTCGCGGCGACAACTGACGCGGGAGAGTCCTTCGGCGTGGAAGGGAACCTCACCCCGGAGCCGCTCGCCGTCGAAGGCAAACTCACGGCGGCCGGTATAAGCATCGACAGGTACAAGCCGTATTACGCGTCGGCGATACTTTTCACGGCGAACGGTAACGTCCAGGCCTCCTCCGGGTTTAAATATTCCTCCGGGGAGGGCGGCAATACCACGCTTTCGGACGGTTCCGTCCTCGTAAAAGACGTGAAGCTCGCGAAAAAGGACGGGACGTTTACGAAGGTGCGGACACTTGAAGTAAAGGGGCTTTCCGCGGACCTGAAGCAGAAGAAGATCTCGGTGGGGAAGGTAGAATCGGCCGGCGCAGTAATCACCGTCCTGCGCGGGAAGGACGGGACGTTCAACCTCACCACCCTTACCCAAAAAGGGCCGCATAAAACCGCGCCGCCCGCGGCTGAAAAGGGGCCAGGCCAAGCGTGGGATGTCGTGGTGAAAACCCTTGCCCTGAACGGATACCGGGTGGACTTAACGGACAAAACGACAACGCCGGCGGTAAAGATGAGCTGGAGCGGCATAAGGTTATCGGCGGACAACATCGGTACGGCGCGGGGTACGAAGACCGGCTTCAACATTTCCCTGACAGTCGGCGGGAGCGGGAAATTAAGCGCCAAAGGGAACATAGTCGCGGAGCCGTTTTCCACGAAAGTCGCGCTGCTTTTGAAGGAAGCCCCCATCCCGCCGCTTACGCCGTATCTGCAGGACAAGATGAGGATTGACATCACCTCCGGCACGGTCTCGGGCAAGGGGACCGTAGCCATGTCCTATACAAAAAAGAAAGGGTTCGGCGCGTCCTATGCCGGGGACTTCTCCATCGGGGATTTCAATACGGTGGAGAAGAAGGACGGGAGCCGGTTCCTGGGGTGGAACTCGCTCTATTTCACGGACATACACTCCGGCGTAAACCCCTGGCTGATGAAGGTGGGCCAGATATCCCTGACAGATTTCTACTCCCGGATAGCGATCTACCCCGACGGGACCACAAACCTGCAGGGGGTGGTGGTCGCGCAGAAACAGGCTCCTTCGGGCAGCAAACCGGCGCCTCCAGCCGAAAAATCCGCGCCTTCAGCCCAAAAAACGGCGGAAAGCTCCCCGTTCCCCGCAAGGCCGGAAGACAGGCCGGTTACGGTTGGAGCCGTTACACTTCAGGGCGGACAGGTAGACTTCTCCGACAGCCATATACAGCCCCCGTATAAGATGACGCTTGCGGAAATCGGCGGGCGCGTCTCCGGCCTGTCGTCGGACCCCACCAAAACGGCGGACCTGGATTTAAAGACGAAGATCAACAATTTCGCGCCCGCGGAGATAACCGGTAAATTAAACCCGCTCGCCAAGCCGATCTACGTGAACATCAGCATGCGGCTCGACAACATGGACCTCCCGCCGACGTCGCCTTATTCCACGCAGTACATCGGGTACGGTATTGTAAGCGGCCAGCTGTCCCTGAACCTGAAGTACCTGGTGGTAAAGGATAAACTCACGGCCACGAACAACATAAAGATCGACCAGTTCAACCTCTCGGACCAACTGGAGAACCCCAAGGCCAAGGCCGCGAAGTACCCGGTGAAGCTCGCCATAGCGATCATGAAGGACAGAAGCGGCCTGATAGACCTTGACATACCGGTGTCCGGCGACCTGAAGAACCCGAAGTTCACCCTGGGAGGGGTGATCTGGACGGCGGTCAAGCATATCTTGGACAGGATTGTGACCGCGCCTTTCGCGCTCATCGGCAGGCTTTTCGGGGGCGGCCCGGAGCTTGGTTATGCGGAGTTCGATTATGGCCGGACAGACCTGAGCCCAAACGACATAAAGAAATTTAGCACGCTTTCGAAAGCGCTCTTCGAGAGGCCGAAACTGAAGATGGATATAACCGGGCGCATCGACCCGGCTCACGACCCGGAAGGGCTCCGCCGCGTCTTCTTCTTAAGGGAGCTGAAGGAGCAGAAATTCAAGGACCTAAGCAAGAAGGAACAGCCTTCCGACGTGGACAACGTGGAGATCAAGCCGGACGAGTATAACAAGTACCTGAAGAAGGCTTACAAAGCCGCGACGTTCCCAAAGCCGAAGGGCTTTCTGGGGATAGAGAAAGGCCTTCCGCCGCCTGAGATGGAAAAGCTGATGCTGACGAACATCAAGATAACCCCGGACGACTTAAAACAGCTATCGCTACAGCGCGCGAAGAAGGTGCGCGATTACTTGATGACAACCGGAAAGGTGACGCCGGACAGGCTCTTTATCGCGCAACCTCAAGATATAACGGCGAAGGAAGAAAAAGGGAAGAAGGCATCGAGGGTGGATTTCAGCTTGAGATAAAAAAGGTACCTTTCTTTTCGGGTGAAAAGAAAGGTACCCAAAGAAAAGCCGGACTAAAGACAGGACCTTCTACTCTATTTTTCCTCCGGCACCGGGGTGCATATCATCTCGACGGCGTAGCGGTTCTGGGCCCTTCCTTCCGGTGTGGAATTGTCCGCGATCGGGCGGCTTTTTCCGTAGCCCTCGGTCTTCAGCCTGTCGGCCGAGATGCCGTAATCTTTAACCAGCCTGTCCTTCACGGTCTGGGCCCTCTGCTCGGAGAGCTTCATGTTAACCTGGTCCGGCCCGGTACTGTCCGCGTAGCCTTCGATCGTCCCGCTCATTTCCGGGTGTTCCTTCATGTAATCTGCCACCCTCTTTAATTCCGGCTCGTACTCTGATTTGAACTCGGCGCTGCCGCTATCGAACATGACCTTCAGCCCTACGCAGACCTGTTTCGGTGCCGGCGGCGCCATCTCTTTCCCGTTGGAGCAGAATACCCGCACCGCCCGGCGGTTTTCGGCCCTGCCCTCCTCGGTCAGGTTCGTGGCTATCGGATGGGATTTCCCCCTGCCCTGTATATCCAGCCTGTCGGGGCTGATACTGTAATTTTTTACCAGATAATCTTTGACGGCCTGGGCGCGCCGGTCGGTCAGCTTGAGGTTATATTCCTCCGAGCCGACGGCATCCGCATAGGCCTCGATGGTGGCGTGCGCCTCGGGGTTCGCCTGCATGAAATCCGCCACGCGTTTAAGCTCGCTTTCGAAGTCCGGCTTTATCTCCGCCTTGTCGAAATCGAAGTTCACCTTCAGCTGAATGCAGGTCTCGCCCTTGGCCTGCGCCGCGGGGGCCGGAGCCGCCGCCGCCTCCACCGGGGCGGGGGCTGGAGGAGCGGGAGCGGCTTCAGCAGTCTTTCCAGCGCCCATGCCCTTGCCGCCGATATAATACGTTACGCCGAAGGTCGTGAGCATGTTGCTCACGGAGTGGTTGAACGTATAGATGTACCGCGAATCGGCGCGGACAGAGAGATTGTTCATTACGAAATATTCCAGCCCGCCCCCGGCGTCTACCAGGAATCGGACCTCCTGATGTTCATAATCGCCAAATCCGACGCCTAACCCCACGTAAGGCTGGAACCTCTCCCCGGCTCTCCAGTGGTACAGGCCGTCGATCTTGCCGATACTTATATCTTCATCCTTATCGCCTCCCCGGAAGTGCCCTTTCCTGTCCGGTTCCATATTGTCATAGGTGAACTCGACCCCTAAGACCTCGTTCAAGGAATATCCTATCCCGATGCCCAGGTCGAGGGAATGGGCGTCATACGGCTCGCTGCCTTCCGCCCAGAACCACCCTAAATGGGGTGATACCGAAATAGCGCCGGCTCTCGACGGGGAAACCGTATCCGCCGACGCGCCGCCCGCGATGATAAATATTGCCGAGATTGCCGCCAACCCCGCCAGGAGCCTCTTTTTCATCGTCCCCTCCCTGAAATGGAATAAAAAAAAGGATAGCCTCGTCTGGTCAGAACCGTAGAGCTATCCTTCGTGGAACTCGTTGAAAACTAAATATACCACCCAATTTAAAGACTGTAAAGAACGAGCCGTTTTTTAATGGCTTTTCTCCGATGCCCATTCTACGGCTTTGAGATTGACAAGGCCCCTGTCATGGAATATCATAACTTCTAAAACCCTAACCTGCGGAGATAAAGATGAAAAAGCTCGTCTGGCCCTTGCTGGCCGCCCTGATTTTCGCCGGATGCGCCACCGCGCAGCACGCAGCCACGATAAAAAAAGATATACCGCCCGCCCCGGAGGGGCAGGCCGCGGTGTTCGGAAGGGTGGTGCTTTTAAATACCGTCGACAAGGTGTCCATGCCTGCTGACAACCAGGACGCCTCCATATATCTCTACGACGACAACGCCAAAAAGACGTATGAAATATGCACCATCGCTTCCGGCGATTTCGGGGTCTACCTCCCGCCGGGGACGTACCGGGCGGTGACGATAAAGACCCAGGGCTTTAAGTTCGTCTCGGACCTGAACGTGACCGTGCCCGGCGACCAAAGGGCCGTATATACCGGGACGATACTCCTGGACGGAGAGCCGGACGGGGTGGTACCGGGTACCGTAAACAGTTCCATCGTCCACACGGCGAAAAGGTTATTCCTGGAGACGGCCGATACCTTGTTCGTGTATCAGGTGAAGGACGACCAGAAGGAATTCGAGGCGAGGCTAAAAAAAGCCGCGCCGACGGCGGAAGTGAAATTTACGAAGGCGCTTTTCGGGCCGGAAGGTGGGACCGCCGCCGGATATTATCCGGATGAGGTGAGCCGGCCGCAGGAGATGGCAGATACCCTCAAGGCCAGCTCAAGCGTCATCGACGACATTGTGGGCGGGACGCTTATCGCCCTGCCGTACTACTTAAACCCGCTGACTTTCATCGGCCTGCCGTTATAAATTATTCCGGAGCCTGAAACGCATGGAATACAGGACGGAGAAGGATTCCCTGGGAGAACTCCAGGTGCCCGGGGACGCGTACTTCGGCGTGCAGACCCAGCGCGCCGTGGAAAATTTCCCGGTCTCCGGGCTTCACGCCCAGCCAAAGCTCATCTGGGCCACGGCGGTTATTAAAAAAGCCGCCGCGATGACCAACCGCGAGCTGGGAAAGTTAACCCCTCAGCTCGCCGAAAAAATAATCCAGGCCGCGGACGAAGTCATAGACGGGAAGCTCGATTCCCAGTTCGTGGTGGACGTATATCAGGCGGGCGCCGGGACCTCGCACAACATGAATACGAACGAGGTCATAGCGAACCGGGCGCTGGAGCTGATGGGCAAAAAGAAGGGGGACTACGGGGAAGTAAGCCCCAACGATCATGTGAACATGTCCCAGTCCACCAACGACGTCTTCCCCACCGCCATGCGCGTCGCGGGGATAGCGGCGTTCACGGAGCTCTCCGGCGAACTGCGCGGCCTCGCGGACTCGCTTCACGAGAAGGCGCGGGAGTTTGACGGGATACTTAAGTCCGCGCGCACCCACCTCCAGGACGCCGTCCCCATCCGCCTCGGCCAGGAGTTCTCCGGCTACGCGGTTGCCGTGGAAAAAGGCGTCGAAAGACTCACCTGCGCTATCCGCGAGCTTGAGGAGCTTGGCATCGGCGGGAGCGCGGCGGGCACGGGCATCAACACCCATAAAGATTACGCGCCGCTGACGGTGAAGCATATCAAGGAGATAACCGGCTTCGACGTGAGGCTCAGCCCGAACTTATTTTACTCCATGCAGAGCCAGGGCGCGGTGCTCATGGCGTCCGGGGCGCTAAGGTATATCGCGTCCGACTTAATCCGCATCGCCAACGACCTCCGGCTGCTGTCCTCCGGCCCGATGACCGGCATTAGCGAGATTACGCTGCCAGCAGTCCAGCCCGGCTCTTCAATCATGCCGGGCAAGGTGAACCCGGTGATGGCGGAGATGCTTGATATGGTCTGCTTCCAGGTATGCGGCAACGACCGCACCATCGAGATGGCGGCGCAGGCGGGCCAGCTGGAATTAAACGTGATGATGCCCGTGATGGCGCATAACCTGCTCATGAGTGCCGAGATACTTAAAAACGCCGTCAAGGTATTCCGCGAGAAGTGCGTGGACGGCATCACGGTAAATAAAGCGAGATGTCAGGAGTACGTCGATAAAAGCCTGGGCATCGCCACCGCGCTTAACCAGTACATCGGGTATCTGAAAGCCGCCGAGGTGGCCAAAGAGGCGGTCAAGACGGGCAAGTCCGTCGCGGAAATAACGCGCGAGAAGGGCTACCTCTCCGAAGAGGAGTTCAAAAAAGTCTTCGACCCGATGCGGCTTACGGAGCCCAGTTAATAAATAATTAGATTCGTTTTCTTTTGGACCGCCCCGCGCTAATCTCGGAAAACTACCCTCGATAAGCGGTGGGGGCCCCTCCTTTCTTTTCCGTAAAAGAAAAGAAGGGTTTTTATATTATTCCCAATTCCTTCCCCGCTTTCTCTAACTTGTCAGCCGCGAAATCCAGGTCCCCTTTCGAGTGCGACGCGGAGACCATGCACCGTATCCGCGCTTGCCCTTTAGGGACGGTCGGATAAGCTATCGCCTGCGCGAACACGTCTTCATCGAAGAGCTTCGCGGAGAGGTCCTTTGCCTTCGCCGCGTCTCCGACGATTATCGGCGTGATAGGCGTCTTTGTGCGCCCGGTATCGTATCCCAGCGCGCGCACCCTCTCCTGGAAATACTGCGTATTCTCCCAGAGCCTCTTTACCGCGCTGTCGTCTGTCTGAAGAATCCTGACCGCCGCGATGCATGCCGCGACATCCGCCGCCGTCGTTGCGGACGAGAACAAGAACGGCCGGGCGCGCTGGCGCAGGTACTCGATTAACGCCGTGCTGCCCGCGACATATCCGCCCACGACGCCGAACGCCTTGGACAGCGTCCCCACTTCGATATCTACCCGCCCGTGAAGGTCCAGGTGGTCCACTATACCCCGGCCTCCGCGCCCAAGCACCCCCTCGCCGTGCGCGTCGTCCACCATGACCATCGCGCCGAACTTGTCCGCCGCGTCAACTATGTCCTCAAGCGGGGCGATGTCCCCCTCCATGCTGAACACGCCGTCCGTTATCACCAGCTTCTTTTTCGCCGTGGACGCCGAAAGCTTTGATTCCAGGTCTGCTGCGTCCGCATGGGCATAACGCGTTATTTTCGCCTTCGAGAGCCGGGAGCCGTCGATGATGCTGGCGTGGTTCAGCTCGTCCGAGAATATCTCGTCCCCGTCTGTCATAAGAGCCTGTATCACGCCAAGGTTGGCCATGAAGCCGGACTGAAGGCTTAGCGTCGCAGGTGCGTCCTTGAAGTGCGCAAGGTCGTCCTCAAGCTCTTTGTGCAGTGTGAGTGAGCCCGCGATAGAACGAACTGCGGCAGGGCCCGCGCCGTATCTCTCAAGACCCTCTTTCGCGGCATCGACAAGCCGCCGGTCGTCCGCAAGGGCAAGGTAGTTGTTCGAGCAGAGGTTCAGGACGCGCCTGCCGTCGGCCAATATCCAGGCGCGCTGGGCGGAGCCAATCTCCCGCACCGCGTTATACAGCCCGGACGCCTTGAGCGATTCCAGTTCCAGTTTTATAAAATTTAATTTATCCATTTATTTTAAATAAAACCTTTCCGCATCTGCCCGTTCCCATAAGATCGAACCCTTTCTGAAAATCCTCCAGCGGAAGCTCGTGCGTGATTAACTGCGATATGTCGAGCCGCCGGGACGATAGTAACCGGCTGAGCGTCTGCCATGTGGAAAAAATCCCGCGCCCCGTGATGCCGTATATCCGGAGCTTCCTGAATATCACATCTTCCGTGAGCTTAACCGGCACGGGCGTCCTGAAAATCCCGAGAAGAGATACCCGCCCACCCGGCGTCACCAGGGGCAGTGCCTCGGTTAACGCGTCTGGATTCCCCGATACCTCAAGCAGGACATCGACCCCTTCGCCCGCCGTCGCCGTCAGCACGGGCCCCTGAAGCGGAGTTACCTTAGGGTTCAGCACGATGTCCGCGCCAAGCGTTCCGGCAAGCGAGAGCCGGTACTCGTTCGGGTCGGATATCATAATCCTGGACGCCCCGCACGCACGGGCAAGCGCCGCGCACATGAGGCCTATCGGCCCCGCGCCGGTTATGAGTATCCTTTTCCCGGCGACGTCTTCCGCCAGGAGTGTGTCCAGGGCGTTCCCAAGCGGCTCCTGAAGCGTCGCTACCTGGTCGGGGATGTCCGGGTGGTTCATCCACAGGTTCTTCGCGGGGATTGCC
Organism: Nitrospirota bacterium; assembly: GCA_049801375.1. Classification (GTDB taxonomy): domain Bacteria; phylum Nitrospirota; class JACRHJ01; order JACRHJ01; family JACRHJ01; genus JBARKJ01. The sequence continues at coordinate 24,758 of JBARKJ010000071.1, forward strand.
ACATACTCGGCAAAAGCGCCGTCTTTGTCCACGCCCATTATCTTAAGCTCGCGGCAAATCTCCGGCCTCCCGGTGCGGCACTGCGGGCACTTACCGCAAAAAAAATGCGATTCAGCCGATACCCGCGTGCCCGGGCGCATACCGTCCACCCCAGGCCCGTTCTCAACTACCTCTCCCGCGAACTCGTGCCCGATGATTACAGGCGGCTTCATCCTGTTCGCCGCCCACGGGGCCCAGTTATGGATAAGCATATCCGTCCCGCAGATGGAGGCGTAATGTACCTTTACGAGGACTTCCCCAGCTCCAAGCGCGGGGGCAGGCACTTCCCTCAAGGCAAGTCCCGGAGCCGGTTTCTCTTTCATTACCGCGAGCATCGACTTTTATCCCCCCTTATGCCGGTTTTATCTCCGTCACCTCTTCCACCTTCAACTGCATCCAGCCCATCTCTCCCTGGATGAATACCTCCGTCTCGCTGACTTCTATCAGCTTCCCCCGGTAGAGAATACCGTTCGCTATAGCCTCCACTTCATGTCCTATCAGAGCGGCCAATGGATCGCCAATCATTTAATCACCTCAATATACGTCGCTTATATCAATCTCCTGCTTCGCTTCGTAAGGCAGCGGGGAGCCAACTGAACGCACCTGCACCATCACCTTTGCACCCGGCCCTTCTTCCGCCGGGAGCACCACGTTATTAAGTGGACTGTAGCCGCTAAGCGGCTTCCATTCATCCCCTGAACTTATGAAGAAGCGGTACTCGTAATCGCCCAGTCCCGCGACCGGCGTCGCCGTCACCCTGATGGGCGATTTCCGATCCCCCGGCTCGAACCGCCGCGCCTTAAGCTCCACCTGCCGGAGCAGGCTGATAGCGGGTGTCCTGAGACGGATAGGGGCGGAAGGGTCGAAAAATTCACCTAGAGGCCTGTCGAGCGACTCCAATCCCTCTACACGGATGACCTTAAACTGCGCCGTCTCCCCCGGGGGCTGTATGGTCCCCGCGATAAGAAGGTCCCCGCCCGGTTCCAGGGCTACCCCTGAGGCAAAGCTCTCTCCCCCGAAGGGATACGTGCGGGAGAATAAAAGTTTCCCGTCCTTGTCGTAAACCAGCAGGAGCCAGTCCCCGCCCTGGTCATCTTTAAAAGTCCTCCCGGCGACGTATATGCGGCCCTCAGTGTCCACGGCCACGGCGTTTCCCTTGTTTTTATACTCGGAGCCGGTAAACTTCGACGCCCAGAGCACCCGCTGGTCCGGGCTATATTTCAGCGTCAGGGCAGCACCGTTTTCCGCGCTCGTCTCTCCGGTGATGATAAAGTTCCCGTCGTCGTCCGAGGCGATCCCGTAAGCCTTTACACTGTCCAGCTGAGGCTTGAAATCCGTCTGCCAGCCCGTCTTTCCGTCCTCGGGGTCATATAGAAAAGTCCTTATCCCGAACTGCCCGCTATTAAAGTCTTTGTACCAGCCCGTTGCCAGCACGTTTCCGTCAGGGTCCAGGGCCAGGGCCGAGGCTTGCGACTCCGCGCCCGCGTCCTCGAAATTCTCCCAGGCGATATCCCCGTTTTTTTTGAACCGGACAGTATAATAAAGCGGATAAGTGCCCGATGCGTTCATTGCGAAGCCGGTCACGAAGATATTCCCGTACTTATCCACCGCCATGCCAGACGGCTCGTTCTTGTTCAACCTCCCGGAGGCGGAGGCCTCCATCAGGAGCTTGCCGTCCCTTGAGTATTTTATTATCCTGTAGTCCGTGTAATAGGCGCCCGAATAAGTGTTGCGGGGGTTATTCAGGTTATTGCTCGATCCGGCGACTATCACGTTGCCGCTTGCGTCGAAGGCCACGGCTTTTCCCGCGTCGTACCATGAGTGGTCGTACTTATTTGCCCAGATCATATCGCCCGTGGGACTGTACAGCAGGGTCAGGTAGTCGAAGTTCCCGGCGGGCGCGCTTGCAAAGCCGGCGACGGCTGCGACTCCCCCAGGCCCGGAGGCGACTGAATTTGCCTGGTCTCTGTCCAGGCCCGGCCTCGAGGAATAGCTGGCCTCCCACAGTATGTCTCCCGGCGCGGCTTTGGCTGCCGGGGGCGAAATGGCGGCAACGGCGGCTAAAATTATGGAGATAAAAACAATTTTCATGTTAATTCCATTTTTTCTCAATATATCCTTAAAAGGATTCCAAGTCAAACTTATGGAATTTTCTTTATTTTCCGGATTCGTTATGATAAATATTCAAGGATGAAGCTAAACTACGACTGCCGCCATTTCCTGGGCCATATACCCTGCCGTCCGCACAAAAAAGAGGGCGTCCACTGCGAAGGCTGCCGGTTTTACGACCCCGCCGATTTCAAGATCCTTATCATAAAACTGGGTGCGATAGGCGACGTTATCCGTACCACCCCGCTGTTGCACAGGCTTAAGGAAGAATACCCCCGCGCGTTCATCACCTGGCTTACCTATTCTCCCGACGTACTGCCGGGAATGGTGGACAGGAAGATGGGCTTCACGCTCCCGAACATCGTCTCGCTCCTCCCCCAGGAGTTCGACCTCCTGATTAACCTGGACAAGGACCTGGAGGCCGTGGGGCTGGCCAACCAGGTGAACGCGAAGGCGAAAAAGGGATTTGTCATGGTAGACGGCAAGTGCAGGAACATAAACGAAGCCTCCTGGGACAAATACTTAACCGGGCTTTGGGACGACGTGAACAAGGCGAATACAAAGAGCTACCCGGAGGAGATATTCGAGATATGCGGGTACAAGTTCGCCGGCGAAAAATACATACTGGAGCTGCCTGAGAAAAGGCCGGACTTCGATATCCCCGAAGGCGCACGCGTCGTCGGTCTGAACACCGGCTGCGGCGGCAGATGGGTCACGAGGCTCTGGGAAGACAATCGCTGGGCGGGCCTTGCTAAAAAGCTGAAGAAAGCGGGGTATTATCCGCTGTTCCTGGGCGGGGAGCAGGAGCACGTCAAAAATATCCGTCTCTCAGAAGAGTCTGGTGCGGCATATCTCGGCTACTTTCCGCTCAGCGATTTCTTCTGCCTGGTGGACAGGTGCGAGTTGGTGGTTACTGCTGTTACGATGGCTATGCACATCGCCATAGGCCTGAACAAAAAGCTCGTTCTTTTCAATAATATATTCAACCCCCACGAGTTCGAGCTCTACGGCCTGGGCGAGATTATCACGCCCGGCCTTGAGTGCGAAGGCTGCTTCAAGCAGAGCTGCGCTGAGACGTGCATGGACAAAATTTCTGCTGACGACGCATTCCAGGCCGTCCGGCGGCTGATGAAATGAGCTTCTCCTGCGGGCTATGCGGCGGCGAGTCCTATAAAAAACTGCCATATTACTACGTCCTGAACGGCAGGCGCATCCAGGGGGTAAGATGCCTCTCCTGCGGCCTGACCACGGTGCACCCCAAGCCCTCAAATGAAGAGATAGCGTCACTATATGACGGCACGTATTTTAAAAGCGATTACCACTGCGGCCACAGGGAAGGCTCCTACGAAGAAGAGGCCATCAACCCGGAGCAGATCGAAGCGTTGCACCGCTTAAAGACGCTTTCCCCGCCGGGAAAACTCCTTGAGGTAGGCGCCGCGGGCGGGAAATTTCTTTTAGAGGCGAAGGCGGCGGGATACGAAGTAAAAGGCGTGGAAATATCCGCCGATGCCTGCGGGCAGGCCAGGGGTCTGGGGCTGGACGTTTTTTGCGGCGAGCTTAAAGGCGCGAAGCTTCCGGACGGGGCGTTTCAGGCGGCCTACATGGGAGACGTGCTGGAGCATCTGCATTCGCCGCTATCGGATATCCGGGAGGTTTTCAGGGTCCTTTCAAAAGGGGGCGTCCTGTGCATATCCTGTCCCACCAACATAGGGCTTCTGTCCTCGAGGATCGGTCTGTTTGTTTACCGGCTCCTGGGCCGCGAGCGGCTCTCTCCCATCCCGCCTTACCACCTCTACGAGTTCATGCCGGGGCAAATCCGGCTGTTGCTGGAAAAGGCGGGCTTCCAGGTAATCAGGGTTGAGCCCGGCATAATAGAACCCTGGAAAATTATCCTGCGCGGCAGTATTATAGAAAAAGCGGGCAAACTCCTCTTCCATTTGCCGAACTACATAATCACTTTGCTTACCGGCAGGATGGGAGACAGGGTAACGATATTCGCGAAAAAACCATGAAAATCCTGCTTATAGGCCCCGCCCATCCCCTGCGCGGCGGTATCGCCCAGTTCCTGGCGCTGCTATATAAAGCGCTCAAGAAGCGCGGCCACGAAGTCCTGTTCCACCGGTTCATCCGGCAGTACCCTAAATTCCTGTTCCCCGGCAAGACTCAGGACGACGAAAGCAAGAGCCCGGTGGAGGTGGATTCGAAACCTCTTTTCGACCCGCTGAACCCGTTCAACTGGTTCGTCGAAGGGGCAAGGATCGCAAAAGAGAAGCCGGACCTCATAATCCTCAAGTGGTGGATGCCCTTTTTCGGCCCGTCTTACTTCGCGGTGCTTTTGATTGCGAAGCTCCTCTGCCGGACGAAGGTTCTGCTCATCGTGGATAACGCAATCCCGCACGAGAAGCGGCCCGGCGACATGCTGTTCACGAAGCTCGTCTTTTCCCTGACTGATTATTTCGTCGTGATGTCCGAGGCGGTTCAACAGGACCTCCTGAAATTAAAGCCGGGCGCGAAATTCATCCTGACCCCGCACCCGCTGTACGAGGTATTCGGAGATCCGAAAGACAAGGATGAGGCGAAGCGGGCCCTGGGAGTGTCGGGGCCGGTGATCCTTTTCTTCGGCTTCATACGGGAATACAAGGGACTCCACGTCCTGCTGGACGCTATGCCCCGGATAGTAAAGGACGTGCCCTTGACGCTGGTGGTGGCGGGCGAATTCTACGAAGACAAGGACAGCTACATGGAGCAGATAGAACAGCTTCAGCTTAAAGGGAGCGTGAGGGTGCTGGATAAGTTTATCCCGAACGAGGCCGTGGGCGACTATTTCTCCGCCGCGGACGTCCTTGTGTTGCCGTACCGCTCCGCCACTCAGAGCGGGATAACCCAGATCGCTTTCGCCTTCGACCTGCCGGTCATAGCTACCCGTGTTGGGGGCCTGCCGGAAGTGGTAAAGGAAGGCGAGACGGGATTTTTAGTGCCGCCGAACGACCCCGATGCACTCGCGGAGGCGGTGATAACGTACTTTCAGGCGGATAGTTTAGAAAAATTCCGCGATAACGTGCGCCGGGAGAGAGGCAGGTTCTCCTGGGAGACATTCGCGGAAGGCGTGGAAAAATTAGCAAGGGAAGGGAATAAATAAGGCGGGCCGCAGACCGTCTTACCGGATTCTTTAAATGAATAAATTCCCGCTCGTTTACATAATCGTCCTCAATTACAACCGCAAGGACGATACGCTGGACTGCCTTTCGTCGCTTTTCCGCATGGACTACCCCAATTTCAAAGTCCTGATGGTGGATAACGCGTCATCGGACGGGTCATCGGACGCCGTCCGCAGGGAATACCCGAAGGCTGAGGTACTGCAAAACGAAAAGAACCTGATGTACGCCGGCGGGAACAATGCCGGGATAGAGTTTGCCCTTGAACACGGCGCGGACTGGGTCCTGCTGTTAAATAACGATACGGTGGTGGACGAGCGCCTCCTGTCGGAGATGGTGGATGTGGCTATGTCGCACCCGGAGGCCGGGGTGCTGGGGCCGATGATCTACTATTACCCGCCGAAGCCGGGGCAGCCGGAAACCATCTGGTACGCGGGCGGGATCGTGAAGCTCTGGATGGGTCTGACGGCGCACCGGGGCCTGAGGGAGACGGATACCGGGCGGTACGGCACGGTCGAGGCAACGGATTACGTCACGGGCTGCGCAATGCTTGTCTCCCGCGAGTGCCTGGATAAAGTGGGGCTCCTGGATACGTCTTACGGGATGTATGCCGAGGACGCGGACTATTCCCTGCGGGCCAGCAAGGCGGGGTTTAAACTCCTGTTCGTACCCGGAGGTAAGGTCTGGCATAAAGTGTCCATGAGCGCGGGCGGCGAGTTCAGCCCGTATAAGATAAAGCTCAAGATAAAATCTAACCTGCGGCTTTTCGTAAAGTTTTCAAAGCCCTGGCACTGGCTGACGATGCCGGTATTCGTGCTGGGCAGATTTATTAAATTCGTTACATTTTTGGCAAAAAGGTAACGTCAAAAACTTTTTTTCTCCCTTGACCCTTATCTCCGCATATGTTTTAATAAAAGACCACAAATTTCTTAAAGCAAAGGGAGTTATGGACGATTTCATATACCGGAACCTGGAGACGGAAGGGGGCCAGTCTACCCATTCTACCCGAAGCCGGTCCACCGGCCTTTTCTGCGAAGGCGTTCCCCTGTCCAAGATAGCCCGTGAAGTGGGCACGCCGGTCTATGTCTATAGCCACAACACGCTGGCCAGGCATTTCCGCGTCTTCGACGAGGCATTCTCCGGCATCCCCCACATAGTCTGTTTCGCCATGAAGGCGAACTCGAACCTCGCGGTGGTAAAGACTTTCGCTCGGCTGGGAGGCGGGGCGGACGTGGTATCTGGAGGAGAGCTTTTCCGTGCGCTTAAGGCCGGAGTCGAGCCGTCCAGGATAGTCTATGCGGGGGTCGGCAAGACGGATGCGGAGATAGAGGCCGCCCTTAACGCCGGTATCCTGATGTTTAATATTGAATCTCAGGAAGAGCTTTCGGTTATCGACGCCGCGGCGGGGAGGCTGGGGGTTAAGGCCCCTATCGCGCTTCGGGTAAACCCGAACGTCGACGCGAAAACGCACCCGTACATCTCCACCGGTTTAAAGAAGAACAAGTTCGGCATATCAATCGAGCAGGCGATGGACGAATACGCGCATGCGGGGAGGCTTCCAAACGTGGAGGTGGTGGGCATCCACCAGCATATCGGCTCCCAGCTCACGGAGACCGCGCCGTTCGTGGACTCGCTCAAGAAAACTGCCGGGCTGGTAAGGGAACTGAAATCCGCCGGTTTCGGCATAAAATATATCGACGTTGGCGGGGGTCTGGGTATACGCTACCTGGACGAGAGGCCGCCTCTGCCGTCCGAGCTGGCCCAGGCCATACGGCCGGTATTGGAGGACTTAGGCTGCACGCTGATATTCGAGCCGGGGAGGGTCCTTACGGGGAACGCCGGATGCCTCGTCACAAAGGTATTGTACAGGAAGTCCACGGAAGAGAAGAACTTTGTAATCGTGGACGCCGGTATGAACGACCTCGTGCGGCCGACACTTTACCAGGCCTATCACGAGATAAAGCAGGTCATACCGACGGACGCCCCGGATTTTTCGGCGGACGTGGTCGGCCCGATATGCGAGACGGGAGATTTCCTGGCAAAAGACCGCGCGATGCGGGTGCCGGGGCAGGGCGAACTTCTGGCGGTAATGAGCGCCGGGGCGTATGGATTTACGATGTCTTCCAACTATAACTCGCGCCCCAGGGTTGCCGAGGTAATGGTGGACAAAGACAGGTATTATATAGTCAGGAGGCGCGAAGATTACGAAGGGCTGGTCAGGGGGGAGGAAATCCCCGAGTTCCTGGCCGGGGAAAAGGTGGTTCAAAATGTCTGACAAAGAAAAAGACGACCTCTGGGGAGAAGACAGGGACAGGACCCTGCCCCGCCAGGAAGGGGACCGACAGGATGATGACCCGGAGGAATTTTTCAAGGCCGGGATGTTCCTTCTGAAGAGAGACAGGTTAAAAGAGGCCCACGCCGCGTTCAAGCAGGCGCTTTTCCTCCGGGAGCAGGAGCCCAGGTACATGTCCTATACAGGGCTGACCCTGGCCCTTGCCATAGGGAAGACAAAAGAGGCGGTCCTGCTTTGCGAAAAGGCGGTCCAGAAGGAGTTCTTCCGCTCGGAGCTTTTCTTAAACCTCGGGAAGGTATATTTGCTGGCCGGCAACCGGAAGAAGGCGCACATAGCCTTCAGGAAGGGGATGACGCTGGACCGGGATAACCGCACTCTCCGTGGCGAGCTTGAGAAGATGGGAATAAGAAAGCCGCCGGTATTCCAGTTCCTGGACAGGAGGCACCCGGTAAACAAGTTGACCGGCAAGATGCTACACCGCCTGAGGTTGAGATAACAGATGGGCAGCCTTCCATTCGCCAAGATGCATGCATCCGGCAACGACTTCATAATAATCGACAACCGCCAGGGGCAGGTATCGGGAGATATTCCGGAAATGGTCCGGAAGCTCTGCAGGCCGCATTTTTCAATCGGGGCGGACGGCCTTATACTTATAGAGAAGTCGGAGGCTGCGGACTTTAAGTGGCGCTTCTTCAACTCCGACGGAAGCCAGGTTGAGATGTGCGGGAACGGCTCCCGCTGCGCCGCGCGTTTCGCGTACAGGAAATGCATCGGCGGAAGAGAGCTTAGTTTCGAGACCCTGGCCGGGATAATCAGGGCGGAGGTGAAGGAGTCCTCCGTGAAGGTACAGCTGACCCCCCCGGCGGATTACCGTCCGGAGGTTATTATAAACGCCGGCGGAGTGGATTTTAAGGCCGCCTTTATCAATACCGGCGTGCCGCATGTAGTGTATTTTGTGGACGATATAGAATCCGCGGACGTCCCGGGCTTAGGGGCTGCCACACGCTATCATAAGCTTTTCGACCCGGCGGGCACGAACGCGAACTTCGCGCAGGTCGGAGGCAAGGACGAGCTGACGCTAAGGACTTACGAGCGCGGCGTGGAGGCGGAAACGCTGGCCTGCGGGACCGGCGCAACGGCCTCAGCGCTTGTCGCCGGCGCGGCGGGGCTTGTTAAATCTCCGGTGCGCGTAAAGACCAGGGGGGGGAGCGACCTGACGGTATATTTCGACTGGGACGGCAATAAGTTCGGCGGCGTCTTTTTAGAAGGCGACGCGGTTTTCGTATATCAGGGGGTAACCGAAGAAGGGGCGCTGCTCTGAAGGAGGTTTTTAAAATGTTCAAAGGTTCCATAGTCGCCATCGTGACGCCGTTTAAGAACGGGAAAGTAGACGAAACCGCCCTTGGCGAGCTTATAGAATGGCATATTGCATCGGGCACGGACGGCATAGTCCCCTGCGGCACTACCGGCGAGTCGGCGACCCTCGGGTATGAGGAGCACGAGCAGGTTATCGAATACACGGTCAAAAAAGTCGCCGGGCGCGTGCCGGTAATCGCGGGCGCGGGCTCGAACTCCACGGAAGAGACGATAATGCTGACCGCGCACGCTAAAAAAGTCGGGGCGGACGGCGCGCTCCTCATAACGCCATACTACAACAAGCCCACGCAGGAGGGGCTGTACAGGCATTTCAAGGCGGTAGCTGACGCGGTTGACATCCCCATCGTGCTATACAACGTACCCGGGCGGACCTCCGTCAACATGCTCCCGGCGACAGTCGCGCGCTGCGCCCAGATAAAGAATATCGTCGCGATAAAGGAGGCCACGGCAAACCTCCAGCAGATATCCGAGATAATCGAACTCTGCGGGGATAAGCTATCCGTCCTCTCCGGAGACGACTTTACGGTCCTTCCGCTTCTCTCCATCGGCGGGGTGGGCGTGATATCCGTCACGGCGAACGTCGCGCCAGTCGATATGGCGGGGCTTTGCGACGCATATTTCGCGGGCGATATGGTTGAGGCAAGGAGGCTCCACTACAAGCTCCAGCCGCTGAACCAGGCCATGTTCTACGAGACGAACCCGATACCGGTCAAAACAGCATTAGGTCTGATGGGTAAATGCTCTCCGGAACTCCGGCTCCCGCTCTGCCCGATGAGCGACACGAATACCGAGAAGCTGACGAACGTGATGAAGAAATACGGACTTATATAAAATCTTTGTTACTTTTCTTTCAGGTGAAATAAAAGTAACCAAAAGAAAGCCGGACAATTTCGCTTTTCTTTGGTTACTTTCTTTTCCCGCGAAAAGAAAGTAACGGTTTATAGGAGACGTGAATGGTCAACTGTATTGTCACCGGCGCCGCGGGCAGGATGGGACGGCGGATACTGGAACTGTTAATCGAGAACGCCAATACCGACGTGTGCTGCGCGACGGAGAGGCCGGGTCACGACCTGGTCGGGATGGACGTGGGCGACTACCTTGGCCTTGGGAAGAAAGGCTGCACCATATCCGATGGCCTCTCGAAGATCATCACCTGCGGCGAAGTGGTAATCGACTTTACGTTCCCGGAAGTGACGCTGGAGAACGCGAAGGTCGCCTCGGCGGCGGGCAGGGCGATGGTCATCGGCTCGACCGGCTTTAGCGCACAGCAGTTAGAGCAGATGCGCGAGTACGCAAAGCTCATTCCGATAGTGCTCGCGCCGAACATGAGCGTGGGCGTGAACCTGCTTTTGAAGGTGCTTAAAGACATGGCGTCGGTGCTGGACGAAGAATACGACGTTGACATCGTCGAGACGCACCACCGGCACAAAAAAGACGCGCCTTCCGGGACCGCGCTTAAGATGGCGCAGGTAATCGCGGACGGGCGGGGCCGGAAACTCGAAGATGTCGCGGCGTACAGCCGTCACGGCAATATCGGCGAGAGGAAAAAAGGGGAGATAGGCGTCCAGGCGCTGCGCATCGGGGACGTGGTGGGCGACCACACCGTGATATTCGGGACACAGGGCGAGCGCATCGAGATAACGCATAAGGCTTCCTCGCGGGACGTCTTCGCCAGAGGGGCCGTCCGCGCGGCAATGTGGGTCGCGGGGCGAAAACCCGGACTATATGATATGCAGGACGTGCTGGGAATAAAATAAAATTTTATTGAACCTGTGAGGCTCACTCACCGAGGCTCCTTCGGATAAATGTAAGGCTTGCTCGCTATGTCAGAAAAACTCGCTTCGCTCAGACAGTTTCTGCCATGGCCGCTCGGCTTCGCCAACATTTACCAGCTCGGTCGTCTCAATGTTCGTTCGCCCCAACAGGTTCCATTAGATAAAATATGAAAATTGTCCGCTATTTAAAAAATCACCTGGTATCCTACGGCATACTGGACGGCGAGCTTGTCCAGCCGATTTCGGACGTCAGGCGCATGATAAACGACGGGGACCAGGTTCCGCTTTCCGACGTGAAGCTTATTGCCCCTGCCGCGCCGACCAAAATCGTATGCGCCGGGCTGAACTATAAAGACCACGCCGAGGAGATGGGGCTTCCCATCCCGGAACAGCCGGTGATATTCCTGAAGCCGCCGTCCGCCATTCTGGAGCCGGGAGGCACGATCCCATACCCTATGATGACGCACCGCATAGATTACGAGGCAGAGCTGGCGGTGGTGATAGGTAAGACCGCGAAGGGGGTGCGGCAGGACACCGCGCTGGACTACGTCCTGGGATACACCTGCATAAACGACGTCACCGCGCGAGACCTCCAGAAAATGGACGGACAATGGACGCTTGCCAAATCGTTTGACGGGTTTGCGCCCTTCGGCCCGTGGATAGAGACCGATATAGACCCGGGGGACCTGCTTGTCGAGGCGTACTTGAACGGCGAGCGGAAACAGTCTTCTTCCACCGCCAACCTGATATTCCCGGCCGCGTACCTCGTCTCGTTCATCTCGCAGGTGATGACGCTGTATGCGGGCGACGTTATCGCCACCGGGACCCCGCTTGGCACGGGCAGGATGGAAAGAGGCGACGAGATAGAGGTAAGGATTTCCGGCATTGGTTCGCTTATAAACGTCATCGAGAGTTAAGAACTTCAGGGAGTTGGAGGCACTTTGGCAGACAGTTATATTCAGAAACTTTTCTCCGAAAGGATTGGCGGGAGCCGGTTCGGGAAAGACACGAAGATATACAAGTTCGAGAAGATAAAGAGGGCGAAACGCGAGGCGCTGGCCGCAAACCCGGGCGCGGAGATAATAGACCTGGGCGTGGGCGAGCCGGACGAGATGGCGTTTCCCGGAGTGGTAAAGCGGCTCTCTCATGAGGCCGCAAAACCTGAGAACAGGGGCTACGCGGACAACGGGATACAGCAGTACAAGGATGCGGCGGCGGCCTACCTGAAGAAGGTGTACGGGGTAAAAAACCTTGACCCGCAGACGGAGGTGCTGCACTCCATCGGCAGCAAGCCCGCGCTGGCAATGCTTCCGTACGCGTTCATAAACCCCGGAGACATTGCGTTAGTCACCGTGCCCGGATATCCCATTCTCGCCACGCATACGAAATATGCCGGAGGCGAGTCATATCACCTCCCACTGGAGGAAAAGAACAATTTTCTCCCGCGGCTGGATAAGGTTCCCGCGCCGATAAGAAGACGCGCGAAGCTCCTGTATATCAACTACCCGAACAACCCGACCGGGGCAGTCGCGACGAAGGATTTTTTCGCGGAAGTAGTGGAGTTCGCGCGTAAGAACAAGATAGTGGTCGTGCACGACGCGGCATACGCGGCGCTCACATACAAGGGGCGGCCTGTGTCTTTTCTCTCCACGCCGGGCGCGGAAGACGTGGGGTTGGAGATACACTCCATGTCCAAGGCGTTCAACATGACAGGCTGGAGGCTCGCGTTTGTCGCGGGCAACGAACGGGTCGTATCGGCGTTCGGGCACATAAAGGACAACTACGACTCCGGGCAGTTCAAGGCCATCCAGCAGGCGGGATGCTATGCACTTGAGCACCCTGAAATAACGGAAGAGATAACGGAAAAATACAGGCGCAGGCTGACAGCGCTTGTGAAGATACTGAAAGCTGCCGGTTTCGACGCGAAGATGCCGGGCGGCTCTTTTTATCTGTACGTAAAGGCGCCCAGGGGGGTAAAAGGCGGGCGGAGCTTTGAATCCGCCGAGGATTTCTCCGGATATTTAATCAGGGAAAAATTAATCTCGACCGTGCCCTGGGACGACGCGGGCGCGTACATCCGCCTCTCCGCGACGTTCGAGGCCAAAGATAAAAAGGACGAGGAGCGCGTGCTGGTGGAACTGAAACGAAGGCTAACCGGAATGGAGCTTATATTTTGAATAGATTCGACGGAAGAAAACTGGACCAGATGCGTCCGGCGAAGATAACCAGAAATTACCTGAAGGGCGCGCCCGGCTCGGTGCTGATAGAGATGGGGGACACGAAGGTAATCTGCACCGCGACGATCGAGGAGCAGGTGCCGCCGTTCCTCAGGAACAAGGGCGTCGGCTGGCTAACCGCGGAATACGGGATGCTCCCGCGCTCCTCGCCTCAAAGGATAAGGCGTGAATCCTCTGCTGGCAAGGTCGGCGGCAGGACGCACGAGATACAGAGGCTTATCGGACGCTCGCTTCGGGCGGTAGTGGATTTGTCCGTAATCGGCGAGCGCACGTTCACCATGGACTGCGACGTCATCCAGGCGGACGGAGGCACCCGCACCGCGTCCATTACCGGCGCGTTCATCGCGCTATGCGACGCTATCACGGACGCCAGGTCAAAGAATACGATACTGGTGAACCCGGTGAAGGATTACCTCGCGGCGGTAAGCGTCGGAGTAGTCGCGGGAGTGCCCGTGCTGGACCTCTGCTACGTCGAAGACAGCAAGGCCCACGTTGACATGAACGTGGTCCGCACCGGCCGGGGCGGTTTCGTGGAACTGCAGGGCACCGCCGAAGGCGAGCCGTTCACGCGCGAGCAGATGGACGGGCTTGTAGAGCTTGCAAACAAGGGGATAGACGAGCTCATCGCGATGCAGAAAGAGGCGCTCGGCGACGTGCTGGCCCCGTGGATAGTAAGGGTGTGAATTTAAACCGTTACTTTCTTTTCAGGGTGAAAAGAAAGTAACACAAAGAAAAGCCGGGCCGAAAGGCCAGTTTCAAAGTTTTTGGCGTTACCTTTTTACCAAAAAGGTAACGGTTTATAACGTGAATATAGTTGTAGCCACACGCAATAAAGGGAAACTCCGCGAGATCCAGGCGATGCTGAAAGGCGCGCGCGTCCGGGTGCTCTCGCTTGAGGACTTCCCGGACTGCCCGGAAGTTGTGGAGGACGGTGCGACGTTCCGGGAAAACGCGCTGAAGAAGGCCAGGGCGGTTGCGCTATATACCGGGAAGCTCGCGCTGGCGGACGATTCAGGGCTTACGGTGGACGCACTGAACGGGGCGCCGGGCGTTTATTCGGCAAGGTTTGCAGGCCCGGATGCGGACGACCGGAAGAACAACCTCAAACTGCTGCGGCTTTTGAAAAATGTGCCGGACAAAGGACGGGGCGCGCAGTTCGTGTGCGTGATGGCGCTTTCCGGGCCGGAAGGCTCCGGGATAAAGGAGAAGACTGTAAAGGGGATAGTGCGCGGGCGGATACTAAGGGAGATGCGCGGCCCGGGAGGGTTTGGGTACGACCCGCTTTTCTATTACGTGCGCGCAAAGATGACATTCGCGGAGATGGGGCCTATCGAGAAGAACAAGGTAAGCCACCGGGCCCGGGCGTTGATGAAGGTGAAGGCCTTGTTCAAAAATAAATGAATGGCTGTATAGCTGGAGGTAAGAAAGATGCCTGTATATGAGTACAAATGCGGTTGCGGAAAAGTATTTTCGATGATGCGGAGCATGGGCGCTGGTACCGAAGGGGTTTCCTGCCCGGAGTGCAATGGCACGGAGATAACGAAACTTCTTTCGGCGACCTTCTCGCCGGATTCGAGCAAGGCGATGCCGTCCTCTTTTGATATGCCCAAGATGGGCGGCGGAGGCGGCGGATGCTCTTCGGGCATGTGCGGCTCCGGTATGTGCGGGATGTGAAAGTTATCTCGGCTGAGTTTGTAAGGGCGGCGGTAGACGAGGGGGGGTGGCCGGTTGACGGGCTCCCGCAGGTGGCTTTCGCCGGACGCTCCAACGTAGGGAAGTCTTCGCTCATTAACAGCATGGTGAACAGAAGGGGACTGGTCCGGACCTCGTCCACTCCGGGCAAGACCAGGGAGATCAACTTCTTCCTGATAAACGGCTCTTTCTATTTCGTGGACCTGCCGGGTTTCGGTTTTGCCAGGGTGCCGGGTAAGGTACAGGAGACCTGGGGTGAGATGATAGAGCAGTATCTGCTGGACTCTCCCCGGCTCCGGCTGATAATATTTCTTCTGGACATCCGGCATAAGCCCGGCAAAAATGATATGATAATGAACCGGTGGTTAACTGAGAACTCCCTTCCGACTGCGTACGTGGCGACCAAGGCGGACAAGATTGCAAGGGGGTCGAGAGCTAAATACATAAAAGAGTTGTCGGCGGGCCTTGGCGCCCCGGCGGAGCTGATAATCCAGTTCTCTTCCGCCACCGGCGAGGGGAAAGACAGGCTCTGGGAAACAATAAACTCGTCCATGGGCTAAGCCGGAAATTAATCCAGACACACGGGAGGTGCGGCGATGGGCATAATCGGAAAGGTGGGACTTACATTACTTATGATGACTCTGGCTGCAGGAACGGCTCAGGCGAAGGACCCGGTTGCGGTAATAAAAACGGAAAAGGGCGACATTACGCTTAAGCTCTTGAAAGAGGACGCCCCAAAGCACGTAGAGAACTTCATCAAGCTTGCGAAGTCCGGCTTCTATGACGGCCTGACGTTCCACAGGGTGGAGCCGGGGTTCGTGATACAGGGCGGCGACCCGCTGGGCAACGGCACGGGCGGTCCGGAGAAAGCCGCGATGGAGAAGGCGTACGGGGGCAAAATACCTGACTACATTAAGCCCGGGCCCAGAGGGAGCGATTATACCGTGCCCGCCGAGATAAAAGCGCTTCACGAGGATGGCGCAGTCGCGGCCGCGAGGCTTGGGGACGCGGCAAACCCGGAGAGGCGTTCCAGCGGGAGCCAGTTCTATCTCTGCAACGGGCCGCAGCACTTCCTGGACGGGCAGTACACCGTGTTCGGGCAGGTGACGAGCGGCATGGATGTAGTTAGAAAAATCGAGCGAGGTGACAAAATCCTTTCGGTAACGGTAAAGGAATAATTCTAAATGAAAACAAAGTATTATGCGGCACTGTTGTTGGTTATGGTTATGGCATTACCCGCATGCACAGTATTTCAATGGGGCGGGCCCGCCAAGGGCACCCAGGATGCTGCTGCCGCTGCCGCCGCCGACCAGCCGGAGAACATATTCAAGCAGGGAGAAAGCCTCTTGGCAAAGGGCAAGTACGACGAGGCTCGCAAGAAATACAGCGAGATACGCGAACACGACCCGGAAAAATATTACGACGCGCTGGTGCAGGTGCGCCTGGGCGATTCGTATTACGAGGAGGCCAGATACGCCGAGGCCGAGGTGGAATATAACCGGTTCCTGGAACTTCATCCCAAAAACAAGGCGGCGCCGTACGTGCTGTACCAGGTGGGGATGTGCAACTTCAAGCAGATAGACCTGCCGGACCGGGACCCGTCGTTCGCCACGAACTCGGTGACGGATTTTCAGAAGCTTCTGAGTGACTTCCCTGGGAACCCGTACGAGGATGAGGCCAAGGAGAAGCTGCGGATTGCCAAGGCTGACCTCGCGCAGCACGAGTTCATCGTCGGGTCGTATTACTACAATAAGCATTCCTACAATGCGGCGGCAAAGAGGTTCAAGGGGATACTCGATACCTATCCGGGGAGCAAGGACGAGCCGAAAGTGCTTTATTTCCTTGCGGATTCCTATATCCTGATGGGTAATTTCGATTCCGCGAAGAACACGCTGGCGGTTCTGTACCAGCAGTACCCGAATAACCAGTTCGCCGAGAAGGCCAAAAAGAGGCTGGCGGAAAAAATTCCGCAAAAATAGCAATCTTGCGAAAAATGGCTGTCGAGGGGGCGTAAGTATTTCCCGAATAAGGGATAATAGGGGATAATACCTCTGCGCCCACTTCAAAAACCCATGTCTCCAAAACCGCTCCCTGACCCCCTTAAATGGCGTATTTTGCCGCAAAATGCCCGCTATATGTATCGTAATTTGCCGCTGAAACTATTCCTATTTGCGCAGGGGGAAGATTATGTCAACTCGCGTGCGGCTGTCGGCGGGAAAAAGGCCGACAAATTTTATTGACTACTCATTTTGGTTATGAGTAAATGTTTCTGAAACGGGGATAAAAAAATGGAAGAAAAGCCGGATGATATTATCATTAAACCAGAACAGAAAACATGTAAGTATTGTAAGCAAGAAATAAATTTACAAGCAAAAATTTGCTGTCACTGCCATAAAAGGCAGAGTTTAATTATTAATATAATTCAGTACTTTCTTCAATCTTTCACGATTATATTTTTAATAGTTGCACTAGTTCAGGCGTTCACAAGCTATGAACAGCTTCAGGAATCGAAACATAAAAGAATAGAGGCAGAAGAAGTACTAAAGAATGCGACTACCATTTCCAAGAGAGCAGAAAAGAGAGCCAGCCTCGCTTTTAGCACTGCATCTACAAGCTCCAGTAAAGCGATGTTTGTTAATAAGCAATTGGATGTCTCAAATGCCCGCATTAACAAAACAGAGAAAGGATTTGTTAAAAGATTTGGTGACATACAGGGGAATATCCAAAATGTAAAAAACGACTTATCGTCCCAACTTGAGATATTAACGAAAAGAAATTATTTGACAGCGTTGGCAGATAAAGCGATATCCGAGGGCGACAGAAACGCATATTATAAATTATTAGAAATATATTATAAGAAAAGCGATCAAGCGGCAGCAGCAGAAATATTTAAGATTAAAGCTTTTTACGGATCCCTGAGCCGTATTCCAGAGCATGAAGAATATGATAAAAAAACAACTGAATCCTTAATAGAAGATCTTCAAAAAAATTCCGGTTGGAGAATGCGAGGAAGGGCCGCTGAAGCTTTAGGGAATCGTAAAGAAAAAAGAGTTCTTGAAGCGCTGATAAAATCGATAGAAAATGAACCTAATCTCAATGTTTATAGAAGTTCTTGCGATTCATTTTCTACATTAACAGGATATCCGTACGAGGACGTTCTTGATGATGAATCATTAATAATGGACTGGTGGAGTAAAAATAAAGATAGGGTTGAAAAAGATTTTAAATAAAATTTCAAAAAATATGGCGACAATACTTCCATGTTCTATCCTGCATTCCTGAAAATAGCCGGCAAAAAGTGCGTCGTAATCGGCGGAGGGGCGGTCGCGGCCAGAAAGGCCAAAACACTCCTCGACGCCGGGGCGGAGGTGGTAATCGTCGCGCCGGAGCTTTCCCCGGAGATGCGGAAAATAGCCGGGGAGCAGGCGGAACGGATAAAATCCGTCGCGAGGGGATACAGGAAAACGGACCTGCGGGGCGCTTTCATAGCCATTGCCGCAAC